>JBNKTL010000039.1:0-47914 GCA_050298055.1 Spirochaetota bacterium | reverse complement strand
GTCCCCGCCGCCTTCGGCGGCGGGGACATATTGTTGATATTTTTATTAAATACGTTGATTATAGCAATATAGCTGAATAGTTACAATAAAAGGAGCAGAGAAATGGATATAATACAGGGAATTGAAAAAGAGATAATGCCGGTAGACAGGAAAATTACCTTTGAGATTGGTGATACTGTAAAAGTACACTACAAGATAATTGAGGGTACCAGGGAAAGAATTCAAATATTCGAAGGAATTGTTATTGCCATAGACAACAAGGGTATCAGCAAAACTTTTACAGTGAGAAAAATTTCATTTGATGTAGGCGTGGAGAGGATATTCCCTCTCTTTTCACCAAAAATCGCGGCAATCGATGTTATCAGGAAAGGCAAAACAAGAAGGGCCAAACTTTATTTTCTCAGGGAAAGAACCGGTAAATCCGCGAAGCTCAAGGAGAAAAGGGCCAAGTTAAAAGAGAAAGGACTTGATGAAGCCGTCGCCGAAGAAAAGCCTGTTACTCAAGCTGCAGAAGTTGTAGAGAGCAGCGCAGACACTGTGGAAAATGCCCCGGAAGAATAAAAACAGTCATTCTCGTGACGAACATTCACATCTTTTTTTTCATAATAAAAAAGCAGGCCATAAAAAGTCTGCTTTTTCACTTTTACCCGACTTCCGGATTGAACGGGAACTCCTCTCCGACGGCTACAGCTTAGTTGCTGGTATTGACGAAGCAGGAAGGGGTGCCCTGGCCGGACCTCTTTCACTGGGGATAGTGATATTCAGCAGCGAGTCCATTCTCAACCCCCCTGCGGAGATAGAGGGCAGAATCAATGATTCAAAAAAACTCACTCCCCTGAAAAGAGAATCCCTTTCAGAGATAGTCATCTCCCATTCAATTTATTCAGATTCATGTCTTATACCTGTTGAGAAAATTGATGAACTGAATATCAACGGGGCAACAGAATATGGGGTCAGAGCACTTCTTGAAAAAGCCGAAGTAAAGCCCGATATTGTCATCCTGGACGGAAATTTCAAATTCACGTGGGATATTCCCCTTGTTCCTGTGAAAGGAGGAGATGAAAAATCCATATCCATTGCCGCGGCATCAATACTTGCCAAGGTTACACGGGATGCGTATATGAACCGCCTGCATGATGAATATCCCGAATTCAGCTTTAATGAAAACAAAGGGTACGGGACCAGCAGCCACAGAGAGGCAATCCGGGAGCATGGATACAGATCTATCCACAGAAAGTCTTATGCCCCGGTTAAGCATATGATTAAAAGGGAGAGGTCACTGTTCGGTGAAGTCTAACCTGGGTGACATTCTGAAAATTGAGAACCGGGCAAGCATTAGCAGGCTCCTGGCTGAAATAAAAAATGAAAGCGAGATAAATGCAAAAATTATAAAGAGATACAGCCCCCGGGAAGCAATACTGGAGATAAAGGGAAAAAGGATAAAGACAGAGTTTACTGATAAAATCCCTGAAAAAAGCGAGGTTATCCTCAAACTGGTCAACAGGGGCAGGAATACCTATCTCTTTAAACTTGTTGATCCGGTTGTAAAATCTGAAATTATCACTGTTCTTGAAAATATCTCCCTTCTGGGTCCGGATGAACTTCATTCCCTGAATCTCCCGGTCCTGAAAAAGTTTTTAGACCGGGATGTCAAAGACCTGATCACTCTGAACCTGGTACTCATGGGAAAGAACGATCTCATGAAAAATTCTCAGGAAACTCTTTCTCTTCTCAGATACCTGAAAAGTTCCGGGCTTGACGTCACTCTTCTCAACATGCTCTCTCTTCTTTCTGCAAACAGCAGGGAGGGTATTCAACTGTTGTTCTTTCTCCTCTCACTTGCGGGATTTTTTGAAGGTATCTCCAGGAAATATTTCAATGAAAAGGAAATTAACAGCAGTCGTCTTTTATCCGATATACTTGAGATGATTGATAACTCAGTTGATAAAAGAGAGAAAGGTAAAATTTTAACAAAGCTCATAGATCTCATTGCGGTAAAAAACATTATGACAGAAGAATTAACAGCAGGCGAGATCACTTTTTTTGATAAAGATGCCGAAGAGAAAATTAATTATATTACTTTTAAAAAATCATGGCTTTTTTCATTAAATCTCTCTAATATTGGTATAATCGATATATTTGCGGGGGTAACCGGCAATACCTTTGAGATAACACTTTTTGCAGAGAGTGAGAGAATTGTTGACATGCTGAAAAACTCACATAACAGGCTGAAAAATGCTTTTAAAGCAGAGGGAATAAAAGCATCAATTAAATACCGGAACAGGGGAAATATTGTAGACAAACTTAAGGGACTTACAGGAAAATACTCTTCTGAGAACAGCATTGATGTTAAGGTGTGAAATGTCTGACCAGAAAAAAGCTATCGCACTTGAGTATAGAAAATCTGCTCCGGTAATTGTCGCGAAAGCACGGGGCCTATTAAGAGAAAAATTGCTTGAAATTGCCAGAGAAAACGGTATTACAATACATAAAGATCCGGACCTGGCAGAGGTGCTCTCTCTGTTCGATGCCGGGTCGGAGATACCGGAAGAGCTCTTTAAAGCAGTTTCTGAAATTATGGCGCATTGCTACAGAATAAACGGCACATTCAGGGAGAAGGTGCTCTCTGAAAAATAGTCTGAGATGGAAAAGATGAAGAAAATACTGGTAGAAGACCTTAAACCCGGCATGATTTATGATAAGGCAATTTATGTTGACAGGAACAACATGCTTGTCCCGGCAAATGTTCAGGTCAAGGAAGAAGATATTAAAAAACTGATGACCTGGGGCGTATCCGAGGTTGAAACTGCCGGCAAACTTATAACGGGAAGCAATAATTCATCTGAAAGACAGGCCCAGAAGATCGTCGAGAACTATAATGAACTTCTCAAAAAGAGAAAAAAACTTATTGAGACTTACCAGGAAACCAGGACTGCCGTTGACAGGGTTTACGGTCATATCAGAAATGATGATCAATTCGATGTGGATGATCTCAGAAAATGCATCGATGCGATAATTCAGATAACCAATGAAAACAGCAACATCTTTCTTTTCCTCTATGGACTGGACGAAGGGAAAGATTACCTCGTTACACACGCGATTAATGTCACATTCTATGCCATAAGTATCGGTATCGCCCTGCAGTACTCCATGACTTCATTGAGAGAACTGGGGCTCGGGACCCTCCTCATAAACGCGGGAATGATAAAAGTTCCCATCTATATAACTCGGAAGCAATCCAACCTCACCGAGCAGGAATTCAACCAGATAAAGACCCATCCCCTTCATGGTTACAAGGCCCTCAAAGAGCTGGCAAAACTTGACGATAATGTGGCCAACGTGTCACTTCAACACCATGAACAGTTTGACGGGAAAGGATATCCCAGGGGACTTTCCGGAAAATCAATTGAGGAGTACGCGCGAATCGCTTCCATAGCAGACGGATATGAGTCACAGATATCCAACAGGAGCTACAGGTCCAAGGTTGACTTCTATAATGCCATGAGAAACCTCCTCTCCAGCGGAGTGAACAAATACGATCCCGATATTCTGAGGATTTTTCTTTCCAAGATGTCCGTCTATCCCATAGGCTCTATTGTTGAAATTAACGATTCAAGTATCGGCATAGTCATTGGATCCATTCCGGAAAAACCGCTGAGACCCTTAATCAAGCTGATCTTCGATAAAGAAAAAAACAAGCTTGAAGATACGATTATCCTTAACCTGCTGCAGGAGACATCCTACTATATTGTCAAAGCCCTGGATGAAGCGGAGATAGGGATCAACATCTTTGATGTGCTGTAGAACTTCTTTAGTGAACTCGTTTATTAACTACCAGAATACAAAGTTGTAAAATATTTTTTACTCTTTTTAGCCCCACATCTTCTTTAATTCCCCCCATCCCCCAAAGGGGGCGTAAGATTTTATATTAAAACCCTCTTATGCCCCCTTTGGGGGTTAGGGGGAAAAAATTTGTTAATGAAAATCCATTCCCAACAGTATTAATAACATGGACACCATGTATAAAAAAGAATTCGGATCGCAGGGAGAAGATACCGCGTGTGAACTCATTAAGAATTCCGGGTTTGTTATTCTTGAGAGAAATTACCATAACAGCAGGTTCGGGGAAATCGATATTATTGCCCGGAAGGAGAACCTTATCGTTTTCTTCGAAGTGAAAACCAGGCGGTCAAAAGTCTATGGCGGGGCCCTCTACTCCCTCTCCCCGGTGAGGAGAAAGAGGTTCAGGGCTGTGGCCCGGCATTTTATCCATACAAGAGGATTGTCCGGTCAAAGGGATATTGTCTACAGGTATGATATGATAGCCCTGGAAAACGGAAGAATAAACTGGGTTGAGGACATGTTCAGGTAAAATGATTCCGGTAAAACTATTCTGAGTCATTCATTTCAGATAGTATCTCTTTTGCCAGCCCGATAAGGATCTCCTGCCTGTTTTTATCAGGATCATCGAGAATAACTTCTAGAAGTTCATTGAGGATTTTCCCAATGAGAGGACCCTGTTTCAGGCCTAACTCTTTCATGAGAACAGTACCGTTTATCTCCAGGTCTTTCACCGTGATGGCATTTTCATCTTCTATGATACGGTCAATTCTTTTAATGAGCTTTTTTATGGGAGCAGGCATTCCTCCCCGTGACCCGGTCCCCTTCCTGTCAGCGAGCCTGAGGAGAAAGACATCATCAATATACTCAACACCGACTTTTCTCATAAATCTCCTCACGGCGCCGTCAGTCCATTCATCAGTGAAGTGAAACATGTGGTTCAGGATAAGGTTATTAACGTATGAGATGTCATCATTTGAGAATTTGAGCCTCTTCATCAGTTTCCGGGTAATCTTTGCCCCCACAACCTCATGGTTATAGAAAGTGTAATCTCCCTCATCACTCATTCTTCGGGTAGGGAGCTTGCCGATGTCATGGAAGAGCGCCGCCAGGCGAAGAAGAGGTCTTTCCCGGGGAGCCGAATCGGCCGAATAGACACTGTGGTGGTATATGTCATAGACATGGAACCTGTTCTGGCTCACTCCGTAACAACTGTCCAGTTCGGGGAGCATCAGCTTCAGAAGTCCCGATTTCCGAAGGTATTCTATGCCCACGGAGGGAATTTCCGATCCCAGTATTTTTAAAAATTCATCCCTTACCCTTTCAGGGGAGACGGCCGCGGCAACATCCAGGGTATCCGATATGGCGGAAAAAGTCTCCCCGGCGATCTGAAAACCAAGCTTTGAGGCAAGCCTGCACGCACGGTATGGCCTGAGACCGTCTTCACCGAATCTTTCATGGGGTTCCCCGATAGTCCTTATTGTCCCGAGCTGAATATCATCAAGGCCGCCCACATAATCCAGCACCTTCTTGGAGCCAAAATCATATGCAAGCCCGTTTATTGTAAAGTCTCTCCTTTTTACATCCACTTCGATGGAATCCGAAAAGTAGACTTCCTCCGGCCTTCTCCCGTCAATGTATTTCCCGTCTGACCTGAAGGTGGTTACTTCAACTGAGAGATCATTCACGAGCAGAGTTACCGTTCCATGTTTTATCCCTGTGGGTATGACTTTTTTAAAAAGTTTAATCACATCATCGGGCCTGGCATCCGTTGCTAAATCGAAATCACCGGTTAAATTGCCAAGGAGAAGGTCCCTCACAGACCCGCCAACAAGGTAACACCTAAATCCCCCGCCCTCAAATTTCGAAACAATTTTTCTCAGGAGTTGTAATTCCCTCTCAGGGATAGCTTTCTCTATATTCTCAATGTTCATGGAAATATCTATTCTCTCCGGGCATTCTTTTCCGTGGTTGCCTGAACAGCCTGTAATGTTTCAATAATGGATTGAAATTCTGCTCATGCCTTATGAGTACATCAAAAAATTAAATTTATCATATTTTTACAATGAAAAAATTAAATTTTAACGACTCCTCATATGAAGAATAAGGTTACTACTTAATTTCTGATCCGTGGTATGGTCTTCCCGAAACCTGTTTTGATAAACCGGATTCATGATTAAAGGGTGTGTCCGGCCTGTAACTATCGTAGGCGCTAACGGAGAAGAAATAGAGTACATTGTTGACCAGTTTGGGGTATGCCAGCAGGTTCCGTTTGTCTCTCTTCCTGTTCTCTTCAATCAACCTGCTGTCCACTGTAATTTTAACGAAATTGCTCCCGTTTCTTTTATTTGTAATTCTTTTATCTTTCAAATAAGATAATATCCCGTCATACCTTCCCGGCCGGGTCCCATAATATATTCTGTATCCGAGAAGATCAAGATCGCTGTTCTTATTCCACCTCAGGATAATATAGCTGTCCCCCTCCTCAACAACTTCCAGGTTTCTCGGAACAACCGGCGGTGCGTCAGGAATATAGTTCAATCCCACATCATAGAGATAGGGAGACTTCCTGCCGTCAGGTGACGCGATAAGGTGGGCCCTCCACTGATAGTACTTTCCCCTCATGTAGTTACCGCTGCTGTTTTTCGCAAGGTATATTCCCCGCTGGCCGTTATCAACTGAATACCACCTGAGCTCCGTATCGTTTTGATCAAAGAGCCTGTCATAGATCCTGATCTCAAACCAGATAAAGGTATTTTTTTCAAGGATATCCTTCCAGCCAAAAAGAGTGATCTTCGTGCCCGTAGAGGGAAAAGAATAAACAGGACTGGTCACAGTTCCCTCATAGCTTACAGGGACTCTTTTGATCATTCCCGATTTCCTGTATTTTCTGTGATAGATTTCAGTTTTTTCACGGAGCCGGTTTATCTCTGCATATAAAATTCTGAACTCGTCTATGTAACCGGTATAATTTTTTCCGATAACCGCATGAACAGAATCTGTACACCTGAATGTCTCATCATCATTTATTTGACCGAATGACGGTATATCGACATTGTTATAAGGGGTTCCGTCATCTGTAATATAGAATACTTCATCCTCCTCGCCATTAATATGGCTTGAAAGTTTACCTGAAAGGCGGTCATAACTCAGGACATAGTGATACCATCTGCCTTTTTCAATCCCGGTTCCATGGCTTAACGCCATATTCCTGCGCAGGCCGTTGTTCATCCTGAACAGATCATCCAGCAGGGCAACAACCCGGGAATTTCTGATAACGATCCGGATCCCCCTCTTCTTCCCGGAAAAGTAACCGGTCCGTGCAAAGAGAACAGATCCGTTTTTAAGAGAAAGCGGTTTAAACCGGAACTCAATAGAAAATGATCCCAGGTCCCCGCACCTTCCAAGCCAGAGATCGCCGGCAGGACTTATCTCAACACTGTGCTCACTGTTCATGAACAGAGCGGCCCCCTGTCCAAGAAACTTTTCGGATTGTGAAAATTTATACCGGGAATAACTGATCCTGTATTTCCCGGTATCATCATTTTTTATTTCATCTGACGGTTTGTTAAATGAGAGCAGTAGGTCAGAGATCAGGGGACTGCTTTTGCCAATATAGGTGTTATCAACCAGCCGGTACATGAGCCTTTGATTTTTACCCGTGACCAGTTCAACATCTTTAAGGCCCTTCCCCGTAAAGGGCTTAAAGAGTATCCTGCTGGTAAAGTCCTTCATTGAAGAGAGAAGCAGCAGGGAAAGGAAAACCAGGGATGTACAGATGAGTTTTTTCATTGGTTATTGATGCTATCCGCTATCCCGGCTTTCTTCAATTCCGGTGATTTTATCAATCCTTCTCTGGTGCCTGCCTCCTTCGAAGGGCGTATGGAGCCAGGTTTTCACGATATTTATGGCAAGGTCATCACCCAGGATCCTGGCCCCCAGTGCCAGTATATTCGCGTTATTGTGTCTTCTTGACATTTCGGCCATGAGAGAGTTACTGCAGAGGGCCGCTCTGACCCCCCTTATTTTATTTGCCACAATTGATGCTCCGATCCCTGTCCCGCAAATGACAATTCCCCTCTCAACATCACCATTCCGGACACTGTATCCCACTTTTGATATCCAGTCGGGATAATCCGTGGACTCTTCGGAATATGCCCCTTCATCCTGAAATTCAATATCCGTAAAATGCTCAATAATGATCTTTTTCAGCCTGATACCCGCATGATCGGACCCTATGGATAGTTTCATTAGCCGCTCCACTCTATTTGTTAATGATATGATTATGTCACTTGTTCATTAAATCAACAAAAAAAATATTTTTTATATAAAGAAAATATGTAACGACCCGTCCCCGCCGCGGTCGGCGGCGGGGATCAGATATCTTCTATATCAATAAAGTGTCCATTTTTATACATAGACGAGTATTTACGAAAATTTTATAAAAACCGTAAAAAACTTAACATATGAACAATTCTGTGGATAATGTTGATAACTTTGTGGATAAACAGATTATTTTTAATATAAAACAATTATTATCAATGATTAATCTAATCACTATCTAATATTTTGTTCATAAATATACTTAATTCCTTTCATTGTCAGGTCTTCATCCAGAACGAATTCCCCCTTCAGGCATTCCGACAGGACCCTGGCATTTCCCCCGGTTATGACCAGCTGAAATTTTTCACCATAATCCTCTTCAATTCTTGAAAAAACACCCTCTATCATGGAGGTCCAGCCGTAATAGAGACCTGACCGTATGGCATCCTTGGTATTTTTAGAAACAAGTCTTTCCGGTTTTCTGAAATCAACATGGGGAAGCCGGGAGGTTTTCCCGTGGAGGGCTTTTCCGGATATCCCGATCCCCGGGGCGATCAATCCTCCTTCAAACCTGTTCCCCCTGATCAAACAGAATGTTACGGCTGTTCCCAGGTCAACAATAACCGTATCTCCCCCGTAAACGGTATAAGCCGCCTCTGCATTGACGATCCTGTCCACACCAAGCTGGGCCGGGTCGTCATAGTCAAGAATGATCTTCAGCTTGCAGCCCCGGTTAATTTCAAGGATATCGGTTTTGAGGCTTTTTCTGAAAAGTGTTCTCAAATCTTCATGGAGTTCAGGGACCACACTTGAGAAGGCGGCACCGGATATTTCACCTGAAGTCCCGGAAAAGTCTGAGATCTTCTGTTTTAAAATCAGTTCAATTTCAGTCCTGAAGACATTCCTGTTGGTATAAACAGAAATATACTCAAAGGGGACAGGTGAATTGTCATTGTAAAGGCCCACAAGGGACCTTGTGTTTCCTATATCGATTCCGATGAACATATTATGGCCATTTTAAAAGAACACAATTAAAAGAGATACATTATTCCAAAGTAAGCATTTATACTCAGCAATATATTTTTCATATCCATCATTATAACTGAACCCGCTCCGTCATCAATCTGGCTTTTCCCGGTCCCGGCAAATCTGCTCACTACTGTACCGGCCATAAAACGAATACCTCCCTGTGAATAATAATCCAAACCGGCCATACAGTTGAATCCCCTGTAATCACTATTCCCGTAGCTGGTGTTTTCCCCATCCGCACTAATTGTTGCAAAGAAAAGATTTCCCCCAATGTCAACCCTTAACCGGGGAGACAGAATGAAATCCAATCCGCCTTTAATCAAAATTACGGATTTATTGGCAACAGATGTCTCCTTGGATTCAAATGTTTTATCATCAAAACTTTTCTCGTTATAGTAGGCGGGCAGCTGAAATCCTCCTTCAAGGGCAATTCCTAAAAACGGCAGAAGCCTTGTATATCCTCCTGCCAGTAAGGAAACCCCTTCGTTATACTGTTTATAATATGAATAACTGTTTTCGCCTTCTGGTTCTGTCAGTTCATCATTATAATAATCAATATCAGACTTAACAAAGCTCAATTTTCCGGATTTTGCCATAAAACCAAGCTGGCTCCCTTTTTCATTAAAGTAAAAGCCAAAACTTAATTCTCCTGATATAATACTTTTGATCTCATCATGATTTTTATTTACCGTAGAAACAGTCACAGTTCCGGCTTTTACAATCTCTGTTGTTTCGGACTCGGTATCAGTTCTTGAATAGATACCAGTGAGTTTCAAACCGAAAAAGCTGTTTTCACCGAGCTGCAGTCCGTAGTTGAAGCTTATCTTGGGATTGATGTTCTTCACTTTTTCTTCTGTATTAACAGAGTAAACCTGTGATGCCGCTGTTGTACCGGAGAATCTCGTCTTTTCTTCCTTATATGAATAGATATAACTGTCAGAATTGGAAAGACCTATTCCAAATCCCTGTTTATTAAATTTCTTTGTGAACACAATTGAAGTCCCCCCGGTTATATCTTTCTCAATTTCAGTCTCCGTTTTTTCGTCGGTGAGAATACCAAGATTTAAATCTGAGTTAACCTGATCATACACCCGGTAGTTAAGGAGCAGACCAAGGCTGCTCTTCTCCTTCTGGGCAGAAACAAGCGCGGGATTTTTCAGGGCATTTATGGCTCCATCCGGATAGACACTCTCGATATTTCCCAGAAAGAGAGTATTTGCATCTGTATATCCTTCAAAGATAACCAGATAAAAAAAGAGTATAAAGGTAATCGGTATTATTTTTGTTTTCATTTCAATATGTTTGTTTTTACTGATTTATATTTTTTTACGCTATGGTATTAATACCAACTATTACCCCTGAATGTCAAAAATATTTTGGATAAATGGCACTTTTATGCACACAACAACCTTTCGTGTCATCTTTTTTACTCATCCGAAAAGATCTTTCCCGGGTTGAGTATCCCGTTGGGATCAAAAGCATCCTTGATCCTCTTCATGAGTTCGATCTCTTCCCGTGAAAGCTTTATAGTGAGATAGTTTTTTCGGAGCATCCCCACACCATGTTCCCCTGTTATGGTCCCTCCATACTTAATAGCCCGTGAATAAACCTCTTTTTTTATACCGGGCTGCATTGCCTTCCACTGATCATACTCCCTGTCTCCCTTAAGAATGTCTATGTGCACATTCCCGTCACCGGCATGTCCGAACATGACAGATCGAAGATCCATCGAAGTTAAGTACCGCTTCAGGTCTTTGATAAATTCAGGGATACGCGACCGGGGGACCACACAGTCCTCCGCGAGAAAACAGGGGTCCTCATCATGAATTGCTTCCCGGATGGCCCTTCTTGCTTTCCAGAGCCTCTCCCTCTGCATATCCGATTCGGCAGCGAAGATCTTTTCAGGGTCCGCATCAACTACTTCCCCTATCCTCTCAAGGCTGTCATTAACGCTCTCCTCCGATTCGCCGTTTACCTGGATAAGAAGGTGCGCCCCGGCTTCAGGGAAGGGGATCTTCCCCCCGTGATACTTTGCCACAAGTTTTATGGCGTCCTCCTCCATAAACTCCAGCGTCGCAGGTACGATCCTTGCGGTGAGGATGTTGTAGACCGCGTCAACCGCGTCATCAATACTCTCAAAGGGAATAAGAAGGTCCTTGGTTACAGAAGGCGCGGGGATAAGTTTCAGGTATATTTTAGTAACCACCGCAAGTGTCCCTTCGGACCCGATGATAATTCCCGCCAGGTTATACCCGGTAACGTCCTTCACGATCTTGCCCCCCGTGGACATGATTGTTCCGTCGGGAGTCACAAACTCCAGGCCGAGAATATATTCCTTTGTGGTTCCATACTTCACCGCCCTGGGCCCCCCCGCATTTTCCGCCACATTGCCCCCGATTGAGCAGATATCAAGGCTCGCGGGATCGGGTGGATAGAGAAGACCTTCCCCGAGGACCGCTTTTTGCAGTTCGCCGGTAATGACACCCGGCTCAACAACGGCAACCATGTTCTCCGTGTCTATCTCCAGTATTCGGTTCATCCTCTCAAGTGAGAGGACCAGTCCCCCATGGACCGGGAGCGCCCCCCCTGTTACCCCGCTGCCCGCGCCCCGGGGAACAACAGGGACTTTCATCTTATTGCAGACCCTGAGAACATGGCTCACATCTTCACTGTTTTCCGCTCTCACCAATAGATCCGGCATAAAAACCGCGTCCGCCGTTTCGTCCCGGGAATATTTATCCAGTATATCCGGATCGGTTTCAATGGAATTACTGTTAATGACTGATGCGAGTTCATCTATCAGCTTTTCTACGATTTTTCTTTCCATAGTATGTTTATTCTTCATTGTCTTAACATTTTATCAATACAAAAACAGAACTCTTTCCGGAAACCTGGGAAAAGATTTTTAGACAGGATTTGCAGAAAATATTATTTTGTTCTTGACTTTTAAATAACATTTGTTACTTTAAATAACATATGTTATTTAATAAAATCATTATTAATAAAAAAACAATAACCGGGATGTCCCCGCCGCCCAGGGCGGCGGGGACATATTGTTAATATTTTAATAAATCTATTTTTGCCATAATAGGTGAGTAATTACAAAAGGATGAATAATGCCGCCAAGAGTAAATTTTACAGATGAAGAAATCATCAGAGCATCAATGGATGTGATCAGGACCGCGGGAAGCCCGGGACTCACTTCCCGGAATATCGCCAAAGCCATGGGCGGATCAACACAGCCCATTTACCGGGTCTTCGGCACCATTGAAGAACTTGAAAAAAAGCTCCTGGAAGCAATAAGAAAAATGACAGGTGAAATGATGCTTTCCAGCAAAGATGAACAGAGTCATTTTCTTTCAATTGGAATGGGATACCTGAGATTCTGCAGGGAAGAGCCGGAGCTTTTTAAGTACGCCTTCATAGAAGGAGGCCGTCATTTTATTCTTGATTACAAAAAAGAACCTTTCCTGGGTATTCTGGAAAAGATGAGAAAAGACAGCAAATTAAACAGTCTTACTGACGAAACATTAGAGAATCTTTTCCGGGACATGTGGATCTACACACACGGCATTGCTTCACAGATTCTTATGGATCCTGATGCGTGGAACGAAAAGATATGCCACGAGATGCTTTTCTCAATGGGAGGACGCCTGATCGCCCATGAAATATTGAAACTGAATAATATCGACTATTATAGCATTATAAAGGAGACAGACAATGAAGATCACAATTCTTAACGGAAGCCCCAAAGGCATGAAGAGCGTGACCATGCAGTATTTCAAGTATCTTGAAAATATCAACGCGGCACAAAAATACAGGCTCTTTGAAAAGGATGAAAAGAAATTCCATGAAGCCCTTGAGATCATCAGGTCGGCAGATATTGTTTTCTGGGGAACCCCCGTCTATTTCCTGCTGATCCCTTCAAGATTAAAACAGTTTATTGAGCTTATCTTCAAACGGAATAAGGAAGAGGTCTTCAAGGATAAATACGGAGGCGCTCTCACAACTTCAATCCACTTTGCGGACCACACATCAAACAATTATCTCAGGTCCGTATCCGGGGACCTGGGGATGAATTATGTGGACTTCTTTCCCGCGGAGATGAATGACCTCAGAAATCCAAAAATGCGGAAGTCCCTGGAGGCTTTCTTTAAAAGGGTCCACTCTTACCGGGAGAAAATATTACCCGTGCAGAAAATATCCGCTCCCTTACGCTTGAGTGATTTCAAATACACTCCTTCGGAAACCGGTAACTTCACCAACGCGCCGGGAAAGATCACGGTGATTGCCGATATTGAAAGTGAGGATTCAAACACCGCTGCTATGGTAAAACGTTTCAGGATGAACTTTCCGGAAACGGAACTTGTCAATTTGAGAACATTAAAGATGAATAACTGTACCGGCTGCCTGCGCTGCGGATTTGAGAACAGGTGCGTTTACGAAGAGACAAATGATGAATACATTGAGTTCTACAGAAAGAATGTTCTGGATGCCCATATACTGGTCTTTGCCGGAAGGATACACGACAGGTACCTCTCATCATACTGGCAGCGCTACCTGGAGAGAAGCTTTTTTAATAACCACCGGCCGGTCCTTGAGGGAAAGCAGGTTCTCTTTCTCATAAGCGGTCCGGTCTCACAGGACTCCAATATCCGGGAAATACTGCAGATGTACACAGAGGTCATGAAGGGAAACCTTGTGAATATTGTAACAGATGAGTGCGGAAATTCGGACACAATTGACAGGATCATAGATTCCACAGCCTTTGATGCCGTTACTCTTTCAAAAGAGAGTATCACCCGGCCCGTTACCTTCCTGGGGAAAGGAGGAATGAAGATATTCAGGGACGATATCTACGGGGGACTCAGGTTTGTCTTCCAGGCTGATCACAGGTATTATAAAAAAACGGGGATCTATGATTTTCCTCATAAGAAACGATTACAAAACCTGCTGATTACCTTTCTGGTCCTACTGAGCAAAATACCCTTTTTAAAGAAAAAGATCCAGAAAGAGATGACAACACAGATGCTGCAGCCTTTCAGGAGCGTGCTGAAAAACGCGGTCCCCCTGGAAGAAGAAAATTCTTTGAAAAACAATGCTCCCGGCCCCGTCACCGGGATAAAAAGAGTCTCATGATCAAAGAACAAAAAAGCGACGATAAGTATCGTCGCTTTTTTCACTCTCCATAATTTTATTCAGCCAATAAGCTCCCTGAGGTAATCTTTCAGTTCACCGGGGTTTCCCTGTCTCTTCACGGCCTCCGTTCCCACTACGAAACCGTCCGCAAGGTCAGCGGCGTCCCGGGCGTCCGCGGGGGTTTTTATTCCGAAACCGATGATGACTTTCTTGTCCGTAATTTTTTTCAGAGTTTCTATCTTTGATATAATTTCTTCGGATTTGAGATCAGCGCTGGACCCGGTGACTCCCCTGATCCCCACGAAGTAGACAAAATCCCCTGCTGAGTCTTTCAGGATCTCAATGTCCGAATCCCTGGTCTCAAGTGTGGCAAAGGGTATTATGGGGACCTCAAATCCCCTGTCAGTGAAATGATGCCTCATCCTGTTTGGCAGGTCCGCGATAATGATACCATCCAGGATATCCTTTACCCGGTGAGAAAATTCCTTTATTCCGTAGGAGTAGATGATATTGGCATATGTCATGATATATTTTTTAATCTTAACGTTTTTGAGATCGTGCAGGATATCGATAATATCGTCAGCAGAAACACCCCTTTTTACCGATTCATTTACCGCCGCGGCAATAACAGGCCCGTCCGCAACGGGATCGTTAAAGGGGATTCCCACCTCGATGAAGTCATATCCCGCGTCAGCCACCGCCCTGAATGACTCCGCAAACTTCTCCCTGTCAGGATAATCGCCTAATAGATAGATTCCTTTCATAACTCCTCCGCCAGATACTTTTCAATGATGGGAAAATCCTTGTCTCCCCTGCCCGAAAGATTTACCAGGACATTTTTTCCTTTAAACCTGTCACTGCTGTCCAGGACATAGGCGAGCGCATGAGACGATTCCAGGGCGGGAATGATCCCTTCGAGCCGTGTAAGTTCTTTGAACGCATTCAGGGCGGAATCATCAAAGATGTGGACATATTCCACCCTCCCGGTATCATGGAGAAATGAATGCTGGGGCCCCACACCGGGGTAATCGAGCCCCGCAGAGACAGAGTGAACATCCTGCATCTGCATCTTCTCGTTCTGTAAAAGATAGGAGAGTGTCCCCTGGAAAATTCCCTTTTTCCCTTTTGTTAATGTGGCAGAGTTCTCTCCCGGGTCCAGGGACCGTCCTCCCGCTTCAACTCCTATGAGCCTGACATCGGTATCAAGAAAACCCTGGAAAATCCCTATTGCGTTGCTCCCGCCGCCAACACAGGCAAGAACAAAATCGGGCAAAAAATCCTTTTTTCTGAAATACTCCGCGGACTCCTCCCCGATGACCGCGTGGAAAAAGGCAACGATCTCCGGAAAAGGATGCGGCCCCACCACGGAACCGATGATATAGTGTGTGTTCTGAACATTTGACACCCAGTCCCGAAGGGCCGCGCTCACCGCGTCCTTCAGTGTCTCCTGCCCGTCGGTAACAAGGACCACCTCCGCGCCCAGGAGCTTCATCTTCTGGACATTGGGTTTCTGCCTCCGGGCGTCCACCCTTCCCATGTAAACAGTGCAGTCAAGCCCGAACATGGCCGCGGCTGTTGCCGTGGCCACTCCATGCTGCCCCGCCCCCGTTTCGGCAATGACCCGTGTCTTGCCCATATGCCTGGCAAGCATACCCTGCCCGATGGCATTGTTGATCTTATGGGCGCCTGTATGGAGAAGGTCCTCCCTCTTCAGGTATATGTTGACCCCATACTTCCTTGAGAGGTTCTCCGCGAAATAGACCGGCGTGGGCCTTCCGGTATATTCCTCCCGGTATTTTTTAAGCTCCCCCAGGGAATTTTCATCATTCCTGAACCTCTGAAAAGCGGCTTCAAGTTCATCAATGGCGGGAATGAGCGTCTCCGGGACAAACTGCCCCCCGAACTCTCCGAAAAAACCGTTATCTGGTCGCATTATTTACCTCATCTATAAATTCTTTCATTAAAACAAAGCTCTTTTTCCCATCCTCTTCAACACCGCTGGAAACATCCACTCCGAAAGGCTTGAAGGTCTCAATGACCCTTCTCACGTTGCCCGTGCCAAGGCCTCCGGCCAGGATAAGTCTCTCCCTGGTATCTTTCAGCCATGAGGGAAATTCCTCAAACTCACCGCTCCCCACGCTTATATCATAGAGGAAGTACCTGAACTCAATTTTATCCGGCAGCCTCCCCCCCGCGTAGATAAGGTTGTCAGCCTCAATCTCCTCATAGACCTGGATATAGTCGAAGCAGGGCGCCACATCCGCGAGGTCCGCGAACTTCTTTGCCACCGCGACTTTACTGATCCTTTCCCCCGCGTGGCCGGCAAGTTTTACCGCATGGGTTTTCTCCACAAACCTTTTACTCTCCGGGTGAAGGACGATACCCACTGCGGAATATCCCAGATCCACCGCCCGGTCAATTTCTTCAAAACTCATTAATCCGCATACCTTTACGAACATTTTTATAACCCCGAATAGAGTTCTCTCAGTTTCTCTGAAGGGTCAGCTGACTTCATCAGGACGGTTCCCACAAGAAAGGCGTCCGCTCCCGCGTCCCTGAACATTTTCACGTCACCGGAGTTTTCAATCCCGCTCTCCGCCACAACCAGGAAGCCCCCCTGTTTCTTCAGTCCGCCGATAACTTCGGCAGCCTTTCCCTTTTCGATACTGAAGGTTTTCAGGTCCCGTGAATTAACCCCCACAAGTTCGGGAGAGAGTTTCTCGAATTTTTTGAATTCTTCACTCCCATGTATCTCATAGAGGACTTTTAGTCCGTATGATTGTGCCGCGGCCGTAAGGCCTTTCAGTTCATTTTCATCCAGCACCGCAGCTATGAGCAGGATAAAATCCGCCCCCGCCCTGTACGCGTTTTCCACCTGGACCTCGCTGATAATAAAATCCTTGCAGAGGAGGGGGAGAGCAACTTCCCGGGCAACGGAAGCAATGTCTTCTATACTTCCTTTGAAGAACCCGGTATCGGTAAGTACACTTATGGCCCCGGCACCGCTGTCCCGGTAGCTCACGGCCTGGAGGACAATATCTACGTCTGTTTTAATGTCACCCATTGACGGCGACGCCTTCTTGATCTCGGTTATGAAGGGTTTTTCCCCCAGAGACTTTACGGGATCAAACAGCTTTCTCTTCCTCTCCCTTTCAAGGAGAGAGAGATTTTCCACTTCCTTTCTTTTGGCATGGATGATTTTATCAAGGTACGTACCCAAGCTAGTTCGCCTCCCCGCCGAACATCTCTTTCATCTTCTTCCCGGCGCTGCCGCTCATGATATGTTCCTTTACTTTTTTAAACCCTTCCTCGATATCCATCTCCTCAATATTGTTCAGGGCCAGGGCCGTATTCAGTGCAAAGATATTGGCGATCTTCTCCTCCTTTCCGGACATTCCGTCATTGAACATCTTCAGGGCATCATCGGCATTTTTGACCTCCGGCATGGGAAAGGGGGTAAAATAATCGGACGGGTCAATGGTGAACCTGTTCATTGATCCGTTTTTGATCTCGATACAGTCGGTTTTGTCATTGGAGGACACCTCGTCGTACCCGTCATGAGAGGCGTAGACGGTAATATTGTCCCTGCCCAGCTTCATCACGGCATCGGAAATAAAGTCGAGTTTTTCCCTTTTACTGATACCGATGATCTGGTTTTCCGGATCAGCGGGATTCACCAGGGGACCCACAAAGTTGAAGATAGTGGGGGACATGATCTCACGCCGCACCTTCCCGATCCCTTTCAGCGCGGGATGATAGTGCTGCGCGAAGAGGAAGACAAAGTTGTTTTTGTTGAAGAATTCCTCGGGGGAGGTTCCCTCGTAGTTGAGGTCAAGCCCCATGCTCCGGAGTATATCCGCCGAACCCACCTTACCGCTCTGGGCGGTATTTCCATGCTTGACGATCCTGTAGCCCAGGGACGCCAGGATAATGCTCACCGCCGTTGAAACATTCACAGTGGATTTTCCGTCGCCGCCGGTACCGCAGGTATCTACACACCTCTCCTCGTCCCGGGTAAACTTCTTCTTATGGGTATTGAGGACAGATATAAGTCCTGCCAGTTCATCAACTGTTTCTCCCCTTTTGTTCATGGAAATAAGGGTCGACCCCATCTGCGCTTCGGTGAGAGACCCGTCAACCATCATCTGGAAGAAATCTACCGCTTCATTGTAGTTGAGGCTCTTGCCCCCGTTTATACTGCTGACTATGTTTTTCATCTTTTTCCCCCTGTATCCGATAAAATCGAGAAAGTTATTTACTATCTCCCTCCCGTATTCGCTGAGTATTGACTCGGGATGAAACTGGAGCCCGAAAAGCTGCTTCTCCCTGTCTTCCAGAGACATGACCACATCATCATCACCGGACCGGGAAGTAACGAGCTCATTATCAATATCAGCCGCAAGGGAGTGGTACCTCACAACATCAAAGCTTTCGGGAAGATTTTTAAAAAGTACAGAATTACCTTTTACGGATATTGTGTCAATCTTTCCATGCTTTACTGTTTTGGCATGCCCGACTTTGTACCCCAAAGCATGGGCAATACACTGCATTCCCAGGCAGACACCAAATATGGGTTTCTTCCCCATGTAGTTCTCCAGGTATTTAAGTGACGTCCCCGAATTCTCGGGATTTGACGGACCCGGTGAAATGATGATACCGTCATAGTTGTCCGCGGGAACGTACTTATCATTCCTGATTATCTCCACGTCGGCATTGCACTCCCTGAAGAGGGCATAGAGGTTGTAGGTAAAGGAATCGTAGTTATCTATCATTAAAAACATTTCTCTTCTCCAGTAATGGTATCTGTTTCAGCGCGTCGAAGAGGGCACCGAGTTTCAGCCCCACCTCGTTGTATTCGCTTTCCGGCTTGCTGTCATAGACGATCCCCGCCCCGGCCCGGAGTATCACCGCGTCTTTTTTGGCGAAGGCGCTCCGGATAACGATGCAGGTATCAACATCACCGCTGAATGAAAAATATCCTGCGCAGCCGCCGTAGAACCCCCTGGCGGATTTCTCATACTCGTTAATAAGCTCCATGGCCCTCACCTTTGGCGCCCCGGAAAGGGTCCCCGCCGGAAAGGTATTGCAGAAGAGCCTCAGGGGGGACATATCGTCTCTGAGCTCTCCCTCCACCTCCGAGACAATATGGACCACATGGGAGTAGACTTCCGGGAAAAAGGACTTTACCACCTTGAGGGAATCTGTCCTGCAGCCGGTATAGAGATCGTTCCGTGCCAGGTCAAGAAGCATCAAATGCTCGGCAACCTCCTTTTCGTCACTGAGGAGGTCACGTTTAATCTCCTCGATGTCCCTGTGCCCTATCCTGTAGGTCCCGGCTATGGGCTTGAGGACAGCTGTTCTGCCGGTTATCTTCAGGTGTATCTCGGGAGAGGTCCCGCAGAGGACCTCGTCATCTATCTTGATATAGAACATGTAGGGTGAAGGGTTGATGTTCCTCATAAGCCGGTAGAGGTTAATGGGATTGATCCTCCCCTTAAGCTGAAACCGGTTGGAAAGGACAGCCTGAATACACTCCCCGTCAATAATATCGGTGCGGAGCTTCTCCACCATCTCCATGAAACTCTCCTTGTCAAAGTCATCCTCCTGCTCGAAGTCATCATCGGAGAGGAGAAGGTCCCGGTTGGTCCCCGCGATCTCCATGGCCATCTCAAATGTCCTCTCCGTGGCATTTTCATAGACCTCCTCCGGGTTCCCCCCTGTCTCAACGGAAACCGCCGCGTAGAGTTTACCCATGACATTGTCGAACACATAGAACTCCTCGGTCTTAAAAAAGCACATGTTGAGGTTCTCACTCTCCTCTTTCAGCTTCTCCCTGAGGATGCCCATATAATTGGCCATTTCGTATCCCATAAAGCCCACGTATCCGCCGCTGAAGTTACCATGATCGGGCTCTTTGGACGAGTTTATCCCCTCCAGCCTCTCCGTGAGAAAGTCAATGGGGTTGGAGTCGATCTTCTCCTCTCCCATCCCCGGGACTTCAACCGTAAGGGCGGAGTCCCTGAACTTTATCACCTCCGAGGGATTAAAGCCGAAGAATGTATACCGTGAAAAGCTCTTGTCCAGGTTGGCGCTCTCCAGGAGGAAGAGATATTTCCTGTCTGAAAAATTTTTCAGGAGGCTGATAGGGGTGATCAGGTCCCCCGCTATCTCCCGGTAAAGCACCACCCTGTTGTGTGTTCCCGCCAGTTCCTTAAACCTGTCAATTCCCGGATAGATCATTTTTTCTTCTCCATTAGTTTATGGTAAATCCGCAAAGACTTGCTTTACGAAACAAGTGTTTCTATACATAAGAACGTGTTTCTCCATATAAGAACACTTCTAATATTGTCAAGCATAAATGCGGATTTTTTTGAAATTTTTACAATGTAAGTTTTGTTTTGAAAAAAGTTTTAATCAAACCAGGTCATGAGTCGTATTAATGATGAGAGTGGAAAGTTTTTCTACTTTAGAATACCGGAGGTTGAATATTATGAGGACAACTATTTATATTAATATTGATCAGCTTGATGATTTAAAAGCGGCCATGACAAAAATTGATGTTTCAAAGAAAGAAATGATATCTCTCTTGCTAACTCGGATTATCAGGAAAAGCAGTTTTGAAGCTGAGTCTTTTAAGCCGGTCAGGTACCAGATGAAGGGCCTGGGCATCAAAAGGAAGATTGAGCATATTGATCTGGAGGATGTGTTTTATGAGAAGGCATTGGATTTGAGAAGGAATTTTAAATTTTCTGTTTCTTGGTTTATTGCTTTTGGTATTATTAATTACCTTAATGAATTGGTTAATGAGATGAGTAATCCAAAAAATCCTGAAAAAATCATGGATAACTATGATCGAAATTCGGTCTATATTGCCCGAATGCTGGGTGGTGTTCAGGTATTTATTTCAATGCTGGGATATCCGAAGCTAAAAAACATATAAAAACTCTTAACATAGTCTCAAATCACAAAAAATACCCTCACTACAGCACCGGGCCATGTTCCCGGATTTTCAGTTATGCCCTTTTACAAAGATGCATCTCCTGCGGAAAACATCTGGTATAAGTATATCTGAGCAGTTATGATCCCTCTTTTACAGGATATTCTTATTGATATTTTTATAATGCTTAATAACTATTACCCCATGAGCGATTCATGTGAACTGAAAAAACTCAATACAATGCGGCTGACAGAATCGGTTTCCGGGTCGGGATGAGCTTCCAAGATAGGTCCGGAGGACCTTGACCGTGTGATGAAAAAACTCCCTGTCTCCTATACCGAAGAAGTCCTTGCGGGGTTCCACGGGGGAGAGGATGCCGGGGTCTATAAAATTTCCCCTGACACGGCGCTTGTGCAGACGGTGGATTTCTTTACGCCCATTGTGGACGATCCCTTTGATTTCGGAAGGATCGCTGCGGCTAATTCCCTCTCCGATGTCTATGCCATGGGGGGAACACCCCTCACGGCCATGAACATTGTGGCGTTCCCCATAAAATCTTTCTCACTGGATGTTCTCACAGAGGTCCTCAGGGGGGGCCTGAAGATCATGGAAGAGGCCGGGGTACAGCTCCTGGGTGGGCACAGCGTGGAGGATGAGGAATTCAAGTACGGCCTCTCCGTAACGGGGAAAATCCACCCGGACAGGATCATCAGGAACCACGGGGTAAAATCCGGGGACTGCCTCATTCTCACCAAGGGCCTGGGTACGGGGATAATCGGAACGGCAGTGAAGGCGGGTCTTGCGGGGGATGATGTTATTTCAGGTTTCACAAAGTCCATGACCACTCTCAATAAAAGCGCGGCTGAGGTGATCGGAGACTACCCCGTTCACGCGTGTACGGACATCACAGGCTTCGGCCTTGCGGGCCACCTCAGGGAGATGATCGGAAAAGACAGTTTTGAAGTGACCATAAACTCTCAAAACCTGAAGATACTCGCGGGAGCGCAGGACCTGGCCGAGACAGGGATAATTCCCGCCGGTCTCTACCGGAACCGTGACTATGCGGGAAAACTCTGTGTTATTGAAAAGAACGTGGAGCAGTACATTTCCGACATGGTGTTCGATCCCCAGACATCGGGAGGTCTTCTCTTTTCGGTTGAGAAAAGCCTGGGGGATGAAATTCTCCGAAAGCTTATTGAGAAGGGTTTAAGGGATTCCGCCATTATCGGTGAGGTGACCAATTCTGAAGCGCCGGGGATCAGGGTGATTTAAGGATATAACAAAAATATTATTATTGACTTGTCTTTATCAGCCACTAAAGTGACAGTCCGTAAAAAATGAATATCTACAACCGTATATCCAGATTAGATCTAACTGCATGTTTACCGGAATAGTCGAAAAAGCAGAAAAGAACAGGGCCTACTTCCTGCTGCTTCTGTTTATCATTACCCTTTTTTTCAGGTTCCCCGCCCTGCTGGTAGATTACTATGACGTTGATGAACTGGCGGCAATAGTCCAGACCAGGGAATACTTTACCGGCGCCATACCGGAGGTGGATTTTAACGAGAGTAAAAAGCCACTGTACCACCGAATATTCAAGTTTTCATATGAATTGAACAGGGAATACGGATGGGTCATTGTTCATTTCATTACCATCCTGTTTGTTTTTATGACCTCATTTTTTATTTATCTTACGGGAAATTTTCTCCGGGGTTTTAAAACAGGAGCACTCTCTGCCGTTTTTTACTCGGTTTTTATCTCCTGTTTCAACAAGGATTTTATGGCAACAAACGCGGAAGTCATATATAACCTGTTTTTCTCAGCCGGGTTCTATTTTCTCATTATTTCCCTCTCAGCTCCCATCTTGAAGAAACTTCTCTATTCCGCAGTCATCATTTTGATGGCATATGCGGCCTTTCAGGTAAAGTTTCACGGGATAATGCTGATTGTAACTTTTATTACCATCTACATGCTCTACCTGCCTTACTACAGGTACGGGAAACGTGTTATTTACGCTTATGCAATCTTATTTCTTGCTATCACTGTCATTCTCACAATTTCATATATGTCCGGTTCACCAACCGCGCTTTCACTATTTAATTCTGTTATGAACAGGTTGGCCTATGCCATTGCATCCGAAAGGAAGTTTACCCTGCTTCATTTTATTGGCAGGTTGATATACAGGCACGGCCTGTTCTTCCTGTGGCACATGATTCTCTGGATACCCGCAGCAGTTTACATTTTTAAATTTATGAAAAACGGTTTTAAGTGGGAAAAAATTGAGGAATCCGTATTGGCTGTGTGCTTTATTGTTCTCTACCTCATGGTTTATGGAGGACTTGCACGGTTTTATTATCACTATTTCATGCCGTCGTATACAATACTCTGCATTATCTCTTCCACTGTTATTCTCAATATTGATGATTTTATGCCGGAATTTATCAGGAAAAGGCTGTTAACACTTTTCCTGGTACCTGTTATATTCTTTTTCACATGGAATGTAAAAGATGCGCTTATAAAGAATTTTTTCCCGGGTGCTTTTTACAATGAAGGCCCTTTCCTGTTCTGGACCAGGGCGGTCCTCACCGGAAGGTATAATTCATACCTTCTTCCCTCACCCGAACAGAGAGAAGTCATTGAATATATAAAGAAAAACTCCGATAAAGATGACAGGATATTTGTATGGGGGAACGGACCCGAATTGTATTATTATTCCCGCAGGGGAATGGGCGGATTTACCATGTGGCCAAAGAATGTTCTTTATGAAATATCGCTGCTTTATAAGAAAGGAAACAGCGATTCAATTAAAGAGGCCAGAAAACATGAAAGCAAACTGATCTATTTTTTCGAAAAGAAAAGGCCGGTACTGTTTATTGACACTTCCCGTAATGAGGGGCAGAAGGTTACTGATATAAAGCTGATAAGACCGGCTGTTTTTGATATCCCCCTTAAAAGTTCCAGGATGATATACAAGTATGTGTTAAAAAATTATGAACTCAAAACCACTATAAACGAGATGAAAATATATAAGCGAAAATAAATCCTGCGGACAATAAACCACACAACCAGCTTTTTGCTCCCTTTTTTCACTCGGGAATGACATTACCCGAATATTTTACTTTAAAATGGAATCACCGTCATAGAGGTATTTCTTTTTACTGAAGTACTCTTCACCCAGGCCCGAGGCAATAAAGCAGCTTCCGCCGATATTGGAACCGTCGGGAATCGTGGCATCCTTTCCGATGAGAGTTATGCTTGAGTTGAGCCATTTGGGGAAGTCGTTGTTCCTGATATTCTCTTCCTCTGAACCGATCCTGCATGAGTCCATGATATTGAGACGGTCCCGGTCGTCCCGGGCAGACGATTCATCAATAATGGCCCGGGTTATCCGCGAGCCTTTTCCAATTTTTACAAAGGGAAGGATAATCGAGTCCCTCACCACACTCCCCTCCCCGATAATCACACCGGGATAGACAATTGAATTTTCAACATACCCGTTTATCTCACAATAGTCAGACATGAAGGAATTTGTGATCTTTCCCTGTTCTCCGATAAGAGCATGTCCCTGGGCGCGTATCTGGCTTTTAATGATATTGTCCGTATATATGAGGTCCAGGAGCTCCCTTTTAAAAATGAGCTCCCTGTTCACATTGAAAAAGTCAACAACGCTGTTTATGGGCCAGTAGTGGGCATGGAAAGAGCTCTTTCCTATCCCTTTGTGGATCATGGTGTTTATGATCATCTCCCATATATTGGGAGACTCTCTCTTCTCTTTTATGATCCTGTTGACGTTTTTCAGGATACTCTTTCTGCTGGTCACAAGCAGCTTATAGGCCATTGAGGGCTTTCCGTTTATCATGACCTTGAAGAGAAGAGAGTCTGCCTTTCTCTTTTTATACTTCCCTATCACTTCTCTTAAATCTATGAGAGAGGGATTGTCCCCGTTATAGATAATAAAGATCCTGGATTTTGATTCGTCAATGAGATGCTTACAGAATTTAATATCGGCAAATTCCCTGTTGACCACTTTTATGGCGGGATGGTCTTCGTCAAAGGGACCGTAGTGGTTTACATATTCTTCAAGATTATCTTCCACATCACTGTAAATGATCGTCTGTTCCGCGTCTGCAAGGGCCGAATTACGGATAACAAAATCAACTATCCTGAAACGTCCCCCGAAAGGGATCATATACCGTGAGCTGGATTCCGCGAGGGAAAGCAGCGTATTGTTCTTTGAAGAGGGGTAGGATATAACGGTACAATCTTTCATTTTAATATTTAACTTGCGGTTCTCTTCTGCACTCGGGAATCACTGAGGGTAGTTATTAATTATTAATGATAAAAATCAATTAAAATTTTAATAGTTTATTCTTGACTTTATAATAATGGCCATTAGAATCCCTCTGGAAATTAAGAGAGAGTGTGCAAAGACTATAAAAAACATCGTAACGACTTAATTAACTTATTTACAAAAACATCAACAAGATAACCCCGCCGAAGGAGGTGGGAATAAACCAGTTATTTTTTAATGAATATGATTATTCTTATACTTAACTGAGTAGTACAAAACATCAAGAATTAACAGGAACGGTCTATGACTGAAAGAGAACACTGGAAAAACAGATCAATATTTATCATGGCGGCAATCGGGTCTGCAATTGGCCTGGGAAACATGTGGAGGTTTCCCTACATTGCCGCGCAGAACGGCGGCGGAGCTTTTCTCATTCCCTATTTTGTAGCGCTTCTTACGGCGGGAATACCCATCATGATCATAGAATACGGCTTGGGACTCAGATCTCAATCATCTGCAAATATCGCCCTGGGAGCAATTAAAAGACCGTTCCGTTTTGCCGGGTGGCTTGCGATTATGGGAGCACTGGGCATTAATATTTACTACTGCATCGTCATGGGATGGACCTGGAACTACCTCTTCAACCTCACATTCGAAGACATACTCAACCTGCAGAAGTTCTCAACATGGGCCGCCAGCATCAGCACATCCGGTGATAATTTCGCAAAAGATCTCCTGAGCAGATCTTCAGGACCTTGGGACCTGCAAAAAATTCATCCTCATCTCTTTCTCGGTTTACTGGTTACATGGGTTACAATCTGGTACATCGTAAAAGGGGGCCTGGGAAAAATCGGGAAGGTTCTTCTCTTTACCGTCCCTGTTCCGGTTATACTGGTCTTTATCCTCCTGGTAAGGGGTGTGACCCTGGAAGGATCCACAACCGGGCTTAACTACTACCTTGCGCCGGACTGGGGAAAACTTATGGACCCCCAGGTCTGGCTCGCGGCATACGGCCAGATATTTTTTTCTCTCTCCGTGGGATTCGGGACCATGATAGCGTATTCATCATTTATGCCCCGTGATACGGAACTCCCCAATTCAGCGGCAATAACCTCATTCTCAAACTGCTCTTTCAGCTTTCTTGCAGGCTTTGCCGTTTTCAGCGTTCTCGGTTATTTTGCCGTGGCAACAAATACCCCCATGGAGCAGGTAGCCAAAGGGGGACCGGGACTTGCCTTTGTGGTATACCCCGCGGCCCTTGCCAAACTTCCTATCTGGATAAAGTTTTTCGCAATCACCTTTTTTTTCGCCCTGCTCCTTCTGGGAATAGACTCGGCATTCAGCCTGCTCGAAACCGTAAGCACCGCGCTCAGCGATAAATTTGATTTTTCACGAACAAAATCCACAACCATTGTTACGGTTATAAGCTTCCTCCTGGGAATACCTCTGGCAACAAGCGCCGGCCTCTACTGGCTTGATATTATAGATCACTTTATCATGAACTATCTTATCACAATAACCGCCATTCTCGAATGTATCGCAGTTGGATGGATCATGGGAACAAAAAAATTCACACAGGAAGTGAACAGAAACGCAGAAATAAGAATTGGTCCCATTTTCTCCTTCATGGTGAAGTTTTTAACACCACTGGTACTGACCATAACAACAATCATTTCTTTTGTAAAGGAAATTCAAAAACCCTACGAAGGCTATCCCCTTTCGGCAATACTTGTACTTGGGGTGGGTACTGTTCTGCTTCTTATTATATCAGCATTTGTCCTCTCAATGGTCAAAACGGAAAATGAAGAGAAGCGGGAAGCTTTAATCAGGAATTTAAATGAACAGGGAGAATGATAAATGGAAGCAAAATCAATTGTCATGGGTTTAATTGGATTTCTTCTCCTCTACGGAGGCCTGGCCTGCTGTATCGGAATAGCATGGTATCACAGCAAGCACCCGGACAAAAAGAACAATAATATCAGCTGAATTCATTCTCCGGAAAAGCTATAAGTAAAGGTGGAGGAAACCATGTCTGAAGAAAAGAAAACCTGTGCCCATTGCGGGTACAGCTCTCGGGAAGGCGATTTTAAGAACGATATATGCCCCCAATGCAGCAAAGCCTACTGGAGGTGTGACGAATGCGGATATCTCCTCACTGCTGAAAAGCCGCCTGAAATATGCCCGTCATGTCATAATAAATGTGTCTTTAAAAATGTGACCTGCTACACACCGGAGTGCGGCGGTCCGGGGAATATTGACCCAAGGTTATAGCCGGAGAAATACGATATTCTTTTGCTTCTTAGCCAAACTTGAACGGCGGATACTTATCAACAAGTCCCATCATGAAAGCCAGCACCCTGGCAACTGAATTATAATATATCAGCATGAATTCATAAAGAAAATGCGGCCATCTTCTGGTTATCAGAACAGAGACTGTTCCTGCAAGAAAAATAAAAGGAAGCGCTATTGTCAACAAGCTGAGAATAATAATATGCGGAAGAGAGATTAAAACTATCCCGACAATTGATAATCTCAAAATTGCCATTAAGCTGGAACTTCTCAGTGAATAGGTAATATTGAGCTGAAGAGGATAATCGATATCATCATTCCCGGTAAAGACCGGCATCTCTTCAACAATTCCGAGGAGTGAAGCGTTAATTGCAAGGTAATACCTGAGGGTCTTCTCAAGTATCCCCTGAAAATCCTCAACAGGTCTGCTTGTTGTTATAACAATTATGTGGTTCAAAAGACCGAGGATCAGCGAAAGCGTCATGTAGATAAGAAAAACGATAAAGTGCGGAATAAGCCCGATAAGGAAAATTCCCGTAAGCCTTAAAAATGCCCCGAACCTCGAATACGCAAGGGAATAATCGATGGAAAAATTTACATTTCCCCTGCTCACGGGGAACAGGTTCTTTCTGCCCGAGACTTCACTATCGTATTCGCGATCATCTTCCAGGTCAATTATATCATCAGAAACCTTTGATATTCCTGCAGCAATACCGGCTGCTGCAGGGACTTCGCTACCGGTATCTTCAAAGTCGATATCCGGAA
Source organism: Spirochaetota bacterium (assembly GCA_050298055.1). GTDB lineage: Bacteria > Spirochaetota > UBA4802 > UBA4802 > UBA5550 > JBNKTL01. Next base: position 19,301 of record JBNKTL010000039.1, on the reverse strand, counting down.
GATCTTCATCTGAAAAGAAATCATAATCGACTTCACCGCTGGACTCTCTGACTTCAGGATACTCAACATCAACATCACTCTCATCAAGGGACTTTTTTATCTCATCAATCTCACTGTCAATTCCGGAAATCTCATCTTCATCGAGACCAAAGTCAACTTCCGGATAATGATCATTACCCCTTCCTTCTTCCGGGCCCAGACCTGTAATATCTTTCTCAACACCGGCTACAGCTTCTCCTTCAATATCACTCTCCAGTGATTCAATATCAAGGTCAGGATCTATTTCATCGATTGTTATCCTAATGTCCTCATCTTCATCTATGGCCTCTTCAATTTCATCAACGGTTTCTCCCGCAGCACTTGCCATCTCTTCAGTTGTAAGTTCGTCAAATGTCAATCCTGCATCTTCAAGTGTAAGGCTTTCGTCCTCATCTGCGACTTCACCCTCCATGACTTCCTCATCTTCGGCCAGGGGGATATCAAGAGTATTAAGGTCAATTGTAATACTCTCATCCTCTTCAGGTTCTTCCATAACAAACCTGCCCGTTTCAGTTGCTGCCTCAGATACTCCGATATTGAGTTCATCGGGTATTTCACCCTCTTTTACTGCCTCTTCTTCCACAAGGTCGAGATCAAGGGCTTCAAGATCAAGTGTTATGCTCTCATCCTCTTCTTCATCAAGAATAATTTCATCCGCCTGTATCTCACTGAGATCTTCGTCTACCGGCATATCAATGTCCATAACAGAGAGTTCCTCTGTTTCGGGAAGGGTAATATCTTCCTCCTCAACATTTTGAAGAGACAATGAATCGGGAAGTTCCATCATAGTGTCATCGGGTGTTTCACCTTCGGTTATTCCTTCTTCCTCAACAAGATCAAGATCAAGTTCTTCAAGATCAAGTGTAATACTCTCATCCTCTTCCGGGTGCTCTTCCATTGAAAGACCGGGGACCTCCTCATCACCTGTCACAAGGTCGGGAATACTCATATCGTGTTCGGTCATATCCCCGGCAACGATCTCATCACTTACCTGAAGATCAATATCAAGTGAATCTATATCCAGCGTGATGCTCTCATCCTCATCGGCAACTCCCGGGACACCGGAATCGCTGTCAAATTCTGAGATATCGCCGAAATCAATTCCGCCTTCTTCCTCCCTGTCCTCATCCATCTCTATCTCCAGGGAGTCAATATCTACGGTAATGCTGTCCTCATCCTCAATCTCAATGCCCTCTGGTTCAGCACCTCTATCAAGGTCAAGAGCGGGTTCTTCTTCAATTGGCAGGAAATCATCGGGAGTTTCACCGATATCATCGGGAGGGCGAACTGTTTCTGCTTTTTCACTTTCTTCGAGATAATCAAGTGAGATATCGAGAACATCTTCATCTACGGCTTCTTCGGGAAGTATACCTGGTGTTTCAAATGCCGGTTCTTCCTCTATCATCGATTCAAGATCTATATCAGGGAGATCACTATTAAGATCTTCCAGGGCCTCATGGGCCCTCTCCCCGCTTTCCGGAATACCTGATGAATCTTCAACAGGAGTATCAATAATTAAATCACCGCCAATACTCTCTTCCGTATCAGAAAAATCAAAATCGTCAGAGATCTCGATATTAAAATCCTCATCTTCAGGAACTCCCTTTTCCTCAAAACCGGTTTCTTCTTCCCTTATCCCGGCTCCTGAATCATAATCCGGAACAGTACCGGGTCCCGTATCAGTCCCTCTCTCTATATCCCCTTCGATGAATGCCCTCTTGCCGGTTTCCGCGGTAACGGACATTTTTGCAGCAGTATTATCTATTATGTTTTCATGCGCACACCTGGGGCATGAAAAGGCAAATTTTTTATTTTCAACCTTCGTATCATCAACAGCAAAAGCTGAGCTGCATTTAGAGCACCTGACGATCATCGTAATCTCCTGAAGAATTTATCAACCTGAAAAATATTTTTCATTTATATTATGTTGAATGATAATTGGTAAAATAACCGGTGAAACAGGCAGGAATATGACCATGAACCACTTTGAATCTCTGCCGTTTATCAGTTCAGATTTCTGGAGATATTTAAAATTAAGATAAAGCATCCATATCCCCACAGTAAAAACAGTCAGGAGAACATTTATTACGGGATCATCTCCGAAAACCCTGCTCACCCTTGCCAGCCACCAGAAATAGTAGAGACCTCCGGTAAGCAGGATTAAAAATAAGAGAACAACAAGATTATTTTCAGGAATATATTCATTCATAACAACACCTGTTAATTCACAAAAAGCATATTTTTTCTATCCTTATTGTATATTTACGGTATTTTTTTCATATAAGATTAACAATAAATCGCTTTTCTCAAATCAAAAATTTCATATAAATATTTAAAGTTAGACTATAACAGATGCCTCCTCTTCGATGAAAGTTCGGGAGATCAAAAAAAGATATGGATATTTCCTGAAAACAGTTTGACACTTATATCCTTTAATTGCTTATATTTAACCTCCCTGACAATAACACATAAAATATATATGATGTTTCATGGATTTTCTAATAATTTTACCCATTTTGAAAAAGTAAATCAATACAAAATCTTTTTTTCAGGAAATTATTAATGAAAAGCAAGTATCTTACAAAAGATCCTTTGGACTGGATGCTGAACCAGGATAACCCCTCTATCAGGTATGCCGTTCTGAAGGAGATTCTGGAAGAAAAAAAACTTGATGATGAATACCGAAGAATTTTTTCATCAGCTGAAATAAAGGCCCTGCTCGATTCATCTGTTGACGGCATCCTGGGAGACAGAGAAAAGTTTGATATTTTTTATCACGGTACCATGTGGTGTTTTGCCGAAGCTGTTGAGAGAGGTCTTGATATACGAACCGGAATAGTAAAAAAAACCGCCGATTATATTATTGAAAAATCACAATTGCCCTCGGGTGGATTTACCCTCAACTGGAACCCGCAGACCGAACTGGCATGCAGAACCGGCGATATGGTAAGATACCTTATTAAAGCCGGATACCGGGGTGAAACAGTTGACAAGGGAATCAGTTGGATTATCAGAAACCAGAGACATGACGGCGGATGGCTCCACTGTCCAATCTCCGGTTTTACCGACAGTTTTAAACTCATGCTTTTCAAAAAGCCCGGTAAAGGTCTTGAGAGGGAAAACAACCGAAACGTGAAAAGCTGTTTTTACGCAACAGCATCCTGTTTAAGCGCTCTTCTGGAATACGGCAGGGAGAAAAAGGACTATTCGGAAAATATTATTAATGGCACAGAATTTTTTTTAAGACAGAAAATCTACCTGGACAGGAACAACAGGCCTGTGAAAACAAGGAAGTACTGGAACAGGGACTTTCGACTTCTCGGGTATCCGGTCATGGCACAATATGACGTCCTCTACGGGCTCCTTATTACAGCACGGGCCGGCATGATGGGTGATCCGAGATCAGGAAAGGCATTTAACCTTCTTATGTCAAAACAGAATTCGGACGGAACATGGAACCTTGAGAATGCTCAGACAGGTATGCTTTTCGGCAACGGGAAAGCGCCGACAGGAGAGAAAAATCCATGGGTTACACTGAATGTTCTGAGGATGCTGAAATATGCAGAGGACTAGTACTTCGACTGCTTGATTTTTAACAAATCATGATTTTATTACTGCCGGAATATCTGACTATAAAGAAAATCTTATTCATACAAAATCACACGGGCTCAGCACTAGTTGGAAAAGGCATACCCGACCGACAGGATAATACTGTAATTATAAATGCTTGATGATGTCCCGCCGTAAATTGATCCATTTGACTGGGAAATATCATACTCTTTCCCAAACTTTATGCTGTTTATCGTCAGGTCAAATCCCAGATTGAGATACAGACCTCCGCTGAAATAAAATCCCAGGCTGAGTTCTGTTCCGTAAACGAGACCGTTGATACTCTGTTTTCTCTCGGCACTGTTATACGTCGTCTCATCTATGAGCTGTGCCGCAACAGGCGTGGCCTCATATTTTGCATAGGTATATCCGACCACAGGCGTCAGGATAAGGTCCCATCTCTTCCTGACATTGAGATGTACAGCAGGGCCAAGAGTAAGAGAATAGTCACTGTAGAGATACCCGCTTTTATTTTCGAAATCGGAACCAAATATTGATCGCTGTATTATCATGGATCTTTTCAGCTTGCTTTTTATCCCGATACGGTCAAAAGGCATATATTCAAATGAGATTCCATAGCTGAAGGAGAGGTGAGTGACCATCATCTTTTTTGTGGTATCGGCATCGGAGAAGGTATATGTATTGTTCTTAATAAAATCATCCTCTGCATCAATAAGATCACCATAAGGAAGTCCTATTGAAACAATACCCCCCAGGAACATCTGCCCCTTATGAGCGCCTTCGGGAGGTTTATCAAGTTCGTCAAACCTCGTTTCTGAATAAGCTGAAATTGCAGATGCAATAAAAATTATAATAATTATTAATTGTTTCATTTCCGGATTTACAACCCTTTAATAATAAAATAAATTTCCGGCTCCCTGTCAATCCAATAAATTCATTTACTATAGTCAATTTAAGCTTTTCTTATAACTACACAGCTCTATTTACAAATAATCAGATTTGTCAAAAAAACATAACTGCTGTGTCCATGCACCTGCCTGCATCAGGGACATTGTTTAAACTTATAGCTGAGCATTTGCCTTTTTTATTATTAAATACTCTCAGTTCCCTGTTATAGTGTAATAATTTCATGTTTTAACATACTTAATCGGCATAAGTTCTCAGAAAATGAGAGATAACTTTACCTTCCGGTTAAAGTATCTTTTCATTTCTGCAATTCTATTGCAAGATACACCCAGGGGTTTATTATACTGAAAAATTTCATTCTGCATCAAAAGATTTTAAGTCCTCTGGACGATTTATGGGGTCCATATTTATATTGACAAAGATGACAGTTAAATTTATCTGACAGTAACGTTATCAGAGAAAGGAGGTTAAACCTTGGGAAAACAACACAGACCAAAGCTTAAGAAAATGAGGGCTAAGAGGAGATTAAAGAGAAAGAAGAAGGAGATTAAAGAATTAAAAGGGAAAAAAGTTTCCGCGTAAACATTTGGATTCCAGGTTAACAGTATTACTTCCTGTTCTTTTTAATAATTAAAGTTTGAAATTCTGCGTTTTTGAGTTCAAGACAAAATTTCAGAAAACTTTCATATTCATCGGGGTTGACTCTGTACCTGTTGATTTGTATCCGTTTTTTTACCCTCAGTATATTCGAATTACTCTCTTTAACCATACTCAGCTCGGCAAAACCAAAGCTGTTCCTCACAGCAAATGAATGACTCACATTGCTCCTGGAATATGAACCGGGCAATCTGTAGGTATAGGTCTCATTCTCATTAATATTGCCCAATATAAAAAGCGGGTGCTCCCTTTTCCTTTTTAATATATACTTGTATATTTCAGACTTATTGAGAACAGGATGAAGGTAAAGCCTGCCGGCACCGGTAATGGCAAGACCCAGTCCCTCTCCCTCTGCTTTAATTTCAAATGGCTTTCTGGAATCCTTAATACCGGAAATCTCGAACCTGTTCAGGGTAACATGAGACATCAAACTGCTGAGATAGTTATTCATGACATCCTCATTATACATTTTGTTAGTAAAGTACTTTCTTACCGAACCGTAAAGTCCGGAGAACCCACTGGTTAGCCTGAATTTCCCGTTTCCACTCTCATCGAGCATGATCGTATAGTTGCTTATAAATTCACCGTGATTTTTGCTTTCAACTTTTTTTGACAGGAAACTGTTATCAAGCAGAACAAGAGATTCTGTTCCTGAAACGTTATAGTTTACGGTGCCTGCACTGTAATACATATTCGAGAAATCAAGCCATAAACTACTTTCGACTTTTATGGGAACAAAGATCAAAATATCGGTAAACATATTCGGATTTACAAAATCCCCGTAACCGGGAAGATACCTTCTGCCGGCGAAGGCAATATATGATTGGATACCGAGTTTTTCCAGAATTGCTTTGGCAAGGATAACCTTATCCTCAACCGTACCCGATCTCCGGTAGAGAATATCATCGGATTTTTCAGGATAAAAGATCGAACCCGGTTTCAGTGTTATTTCCCGGGAAACATAATTATAGACATTATATACTGTTTCTCTGAGACTTTTTCCTTTTAGCGATTTTAATTCATCCGCACCATTCAACCTGTCTTTTTTCCCAAGAAGACCCCTGTACCAGTTAAAAAAGTCTTCCCTGTTCTTCAGTGATGAAAATGAATAATACTTCAGGAGGTTCTGATGACTCCCGGAATAACTCTCCCTGTATACGGCACCCAGATTGTTGATATTAACAGAGTAAACTCTTTTACCGGAAACAGTCTTCCTGTTTACATGCCATTTATCACTGAGAAGAAAGTTAATATGCAAATCCTCCGGGGCAATAACTTTCAGAACCGCATTTATTACAGGTTCTTCATAATCCTGGAGAAACTCGAGAGGCAGGGCAAACAGGTATGATCCGGAAGGAGACCTCACAGGGTTTTCTACAACATACGAAATCAAAACCACTGAGCCCCTTTTCAGACTGCTGAGAGTAACAAATCGCCGATCATTTACATCATGAATCCGGTATGAATCCGCAAAGCTGCCATCCGGGTGGTAAACCCTTATCCTTACAGGCTCTATCTTCCCTTTGTAGGGGACCCTGTACTCACCCCACTTTTCAATTCCCTTTTGATTGTTAAGATAGATCATATCTCTGCAGAAAACCCTGCTGCTTTTGTCATCATTCAGAAAAAAGACCCTTTCTCTTTTCAAAACAGTAGAAGGATATTTTTTCAGTTTACTCATCACCGGCTTAACATATTTTAAAATATCCTGCATACTCAATGAACTGTTATCAATCTCAGGATAATAATTACTGAAAGGTTTTGAATAATATCCATTTTTAAGAAACCGGTTATAGTCGCTGTAATGGAAAAGAGAGGGATTAATTGTTATCATCTTTTCCCAGAACATCAGGGGATCTCTCTTCTCCAGATATTCTATTCCCCCAAGCCGGTGATAGAGAGAAGGCCTGCTGTTTTTTACAATATCCTCAAAGAGAAGACTTTTTGATCTCTTGTATTCAGCCATCTCAATCAGGATATCCGCTTCTTTCAGAGAAAAATTTCCTTCATAATCATATCTTTTAATCATATTAAGGGCCTCCCTGTATTCCCCGTCTGAAAGAGAGGCTTCAATCAGCATTTTTAAATTTCTTTTGCTGTTTTTTATTTTTATGATTCTTTTGAGAATGTCCCTGTATCTCTTCCTGTCCCTCTTTTCCCAGTATTCCGCTTCTGCCTCAAGGGGGTAAACCGATTGGGTGAATTTATTTTTAAACCTGTCCAGTACCTCAAGGTATTCCTTCTCATAACCGAGATGATTGAGAAGATCAAGATAGTTGATGTAGATATCAGGATAATTTTCAAACCTTTTCAGCAAACCGGTACCCATATGGTAAGCCTTAATGTAATTTGAACTGTCAAATAACCGGGTAAAACTTCTGTGAAGCAGAGGGGCAAAGTTTTCGTACCGGCTGTTCATTTTGTCAATAAGCCTCCAGCCTTCAAGATACCGGGAACTGCTCCTGTCCCCTTCCCTGTTTTCTATCATTGAAGACGCAAGGAAATAAGCGGTAACCGGGTCATTGTTCAGCCTGAGGGACTCTCTGTAAAAATATTCCCCCCTGCCGCTATCATACTCACTGAAAAAATCCCCAAGGGACCTGTAATACCGGGAGAGATATTTTCCCTCTTCCCCGTTACGTTTTTTTTCCCTCTTTTTTATTTCATTCATTATCTCATCATAGGGATAGTCATTCACCGGTAAATAGATAAATTTTTTCATGTGCTGAACATCGCTTTTATAAGCGAGCTTCAGAGGGATATTATTCTCATCTGTAATGATCACCCTGAACCGGCTGTTACTGCTGCTCTCAAGTTTCAGCATCACCGTGTATTCCTCTGTTCCGCTCAATTTCAGCAACTGGACATTCCGGTAACTGCTTCCCCTGTTTGATATGACTCTTTTCCCGTTTACAAAAACCGAGTACTTTTCCTCTGAGTCTATTCTCACTATTACAGGTTTTGAGACATTGAATGAAGTTGATGCATAAACAATCCCGTAATAGGGATAGAGATATTGTGATGGAGTAACATATCCTGACGGGTTCTTTATATAGATATCCTTTGCAGTCTCTTCCAATTCATGAGCATTTATGATGATCTCCGGGCTAAACGGATAGTCAAGGTCTCCTTTCCCATACCTGTTAAAGGGACCTGAGAGTCTCCATACCCTGACAGGTCTGATCATTCGGGTTATTTGTTCCGCGCTTTTCTGTTTAGAGAGATAGAGGAGCTTTTCAAGTTCAAGCTTCAATTGAAGTACACAGAGATTATCAACTCTCCCCCTGCCCATCTTCCCGATAAGTTTTTTCAGCGTATTCTCAACCCTGGAGGTACCGCATGTATCGCTCAGTCTAAACAGGTCCCGGTAGTGAAGAACAGAAAGGGGGTGTGTGGGATACCGGGTGAGCATCTCCTCAATGCCGATGTAAAGCCTGAGGAAGTCTCCATTATAAAAATATTTTATAATATCATCCTCATATCTGAAAACATCGGTACTGGTACTGAACGCAGAGACCCTGCAGAAGATGAGGAGTATTATGGCAGAGAGAATTGTTTTGGTTTTCATGATATTAGCTTTTTCATAAACTTGTAAGAGTCAACTGTTTTATGATTCAAAGCAGGACCAAAATTATTATTGCTAATTTATAACATAATATTAGAATATTTATATGTCCCGCAATAAACAAATAAATCATACATCCACTGGAGAAATATGAAAAAACAATCAATAGAGATACTCCCTCTGAGCTCAGTACCGGATTACGCGCCGGTCCTTGCATACTGGTCATACACACAGTGGTATATGAAGAGAGATATCGAATTCAGCCTGATTCTTAAATCATATACGCAGAGAACAGAATCAAATGACCTGCCTCTCTCATTTGTTGCACTTTCAGGTTCATTTCCCGTGGGGATGGTCTCTCTCAAAAAAAACGATCTCTGGAAACGAAAAGACCTCAATCCCTGGCTGGCTTCACTCTTCGTTTTTCCGGAATACAGAAACAGGGGTATCGGAGAAATGCTGGTAAAGAGCGCCAGAGAAAATGCTAAACAAATGTCGTTTCAAAACCTCTATCTCTTTACCGGAGAGGAGGAGGGGATTGATCTTGACAGCTACTATGTGAAGCGCGGCTGGCAATTTTTAGAGAACGGGAAAGATAATGACGGAAATCCAACAGGTATATATATCTACAACCTGGTATGACTACCTGATTGCCTCAATATCGATCTTCTTTTTTCTGAAGATGTCGATGCAGACGTCCGCAATCTCCTCATCATAGAGTTTGCCTCTGTTCTTCTCTATTTCCTCCAGGGCAACATCAATTCCCAGTGACGGCCTGTAGGGCCTGTGTGAAGCCATTGCCTCTACAACGTCGGCCACAGCAAGGATCTTCGCTTCTATCATTATTTCATCACCGGTAAGCCCCCTGGGATATCCGGAACCATCAATTCGCTCATGATGCTGGTAAACGATCTCCGCTATGGGCCAGGGAAAATCTATGGTTTTAAGAATATCATATCCTGTCTGGGGATGGTTCTTTATTAAATTAAATTCAACTTCTGTTATACGTCCCGGTTTACTCAGGATTTCTGCCGGAATGGATATCTTCCCCAGATCATGTATTACACCTGCCAGTCTGATCCCTTCTATTTGATCCCTTTTCAGTGAGAGTTCATCGGCAATCATCCTCGCAATATTTGATACTCTTTTCTGGTGGCCTGCGGTATAGGGGTCCCTGGACTCAACCGTCTGGGCCATGGCCTGAATTGCTCCCCCCATGGCTTTTCGAAGCATCTTGAAACTCTCATGAAGCTTGTCTTCTGATTTAACACTCTCCGTTATATCCCTCAAAACCACAACCGTTCCGATATAATCTCCATTGCGGTCCTTTTGAGGAGAGGACCTGTAGTCAACGGGTGTCTTTGAATTATCTTTTGATATGAGATAGCTCCTGTTCCTTATATCTGAATCATCGTTGTTGGTAATTGCAGGTTGTTTTACTTCAACGTTTTCAACATTAATAAGGTGTTGAGCATACAGTCCAGCTACTTCGCTGAGTTTATAACCGGTCATTTTTTCCGCAACGGGATTAATGTAAGTGATATTTCCGTCATAATCCGTTACAATAACAGCATCACCGATGCTTGCAAGAATGTTAAAATACTTTTCCTCATTCTCAATAAGTTTCTCATCCATCCTGTAGCGGAGAAGAGCAAGCTCAAGAGATGCCCGGAGCTCCTTTTTATCTATAGGCTTGATTATGAACCCGAATGGATTTGCTTCTTTCGCCCTCTTCATTGTTGAATCGTCAGATGAGGTTGTTATATAAACGATGGGGATATTGAATTCACTATAGATATGGTTTGCAGAATCGATCCCATCCATTTCTCCTTCAAGGGTAATATCCATTAATATAAGATCGGGACTCACGTTTTTTGAATAAATAATTGCTTCTTCACCTGAAGAGACAGCACCTGCTGTTTCATAGCCAAGTTCTTCAATGTATTTCTGAATGATCAGGGAAGTTACCCTGTCATCTTCCACAATTAAGATTCTATCTTTCATCTCATATTTTTCCCGCTCTTCATCTAACAAAACCTTGAATAGAGTACAATTATATTGTCTTTTTTTCAATGAAAAAATACTGATATAAATAGTGCTGGCCCCCTTATTCAACTAACTGAAGGGCATACCTGTAGTCGTTTTCCGTAGTTATTTTAAAATTACGATAATCTCCGGAAACTGCTTTTATATTACCGCCTATTCTCAATACAAGAGAAACATCATCAGTAGCATCAATAATCCCCGATTTGCGCGCATCATCATGTGCTCTCTTTATAATCCGGTACCTGAAACCCTGCGGCGTCTGGGTTGAATAGAGTGAGTTCCTGTCTGGAATGTTATTAACCATCTCATCCCTGATTTCGGTTATTGTATCAATTGCTTTTACATATGTTCCTGCAGCCCCGGTTTCTTCCACTGCATTAATCAGGCTGATAATGATCTCTTTGCTGATAAAGGGTCGTGCCGCATCATGAAATATCAGGATATCCTCATCATCAAATTCATATGACTTCAGGGCATTATATGCCGAATTCTGGCGGGTTTCCCCTCCTTCAACAACTTTAATGATTTTCCGGTAATTATATTTCTCCGACTCACTATAAAAGCTCCTGATATAATCCGAAGGAAGAACTGCAATAATTCCATCAATTTGTTCCAGACTGTCAAAGAGATCAATTGTCCTCAATATCACCGGCCTGTCACCAAGGGGAAGAAACTGTTTGGGGATCTGACCTCCTAAACGGACCCCTTTCCCGCCGGCAAGGATGATTGCATAATTTTTTTTCATTTGTTGAAACCGAGTATCTCTTTTATTATCCTTCTGTCATCACTTCTTATATGAATGACAACTGTTAACAAGAGAAATAATACAGATGAGAAAATAAAACCGGAGATCCAGTACCAGTCCCGGACAAAATAGTAATTAACAACGATGCAGGTAACCGTAATGATTATAAAAGTTAGATAGTAATAGATGACATTTCTTACGAATATATAAGCATTTTTTTTCAGGTAAGAATGTGTAAAAAGAAAAAGTGAAAAAAATGTAATGACTGCGGATATTGCTGCTCCATTTGATTTTAAAAAATATATAAAAAAAATATTTGTAAAAATACTGATTAAAGCCGCAAACCCAACTAACTGAGTATTCTTTTTCTGCCTCTCCAGCGCGATGAGAATGATAGGAGCCACATTGAATAAAAAGGGAAGCCCCAGAGAAACAATTTTTAATACTTCAATTGATTCCCTGTATTTTTCACCAAATATCCCAATAATTATCTTATCAGAATAAAGGAAGAAAACAAGGATAAGATAAAAAGACATAAAACAAAAAAACTTTGTAAAGATGTCATAGGTAAACTGATATTTATTTCTGTTTTCATTAAAGGGGACTTTATAAAGAAAAGGAAGAATAACCCGGTGAAAACTTGTTTGAATAAAAGCAAGGCTGATAAAGAAAAGAAATCCATTATTAAAAATACCCGAGTGGACTGTTCCATGCATCAAGGAGAGTATGATGATATTTGATCTCTGTATAAAGTTAAAGTAGATGATAAAGAGTCCAAAAGGGATCGCATTCAGTATAAATCCCTTTACTGTCTTTTTATCAAACCTGATTCTGAAATTTTTTAATGTTAAGACCAGTATCAATATTATAAAAATCACCACAAGAAACAACCTCACGTTCACAAGGTGAAAATAATTACCCTTCTGAAGAACAACAAGAACAGTCCCGGATAATAATGAAAGAGCAAAGGATATTATAAAAATCGATGAAATCCTGAATTGTTCCTTCGCATTATAGAGAGCATAAAATGCAGAAAGATATTCACTGCCTATTCTCACAATACCCAGGAGCAGAGTTAAGAGAATAGTGTTCCGGTTATATGGTGTAAAAAACAGAGAAAGAACCATACAGGCATATACAAAAATCGCTAAAACCGTTTTCGTAAAGAGAGTGTTTCCAAAATGCTCGCTTTCAAGATCATATTCAAGATTTACAGCCCTCACAAGGGCCTCGTTAATACCGACATTTGCAAATATTGCAAAAAAGGATGCAAAGCCAAGTGCGGTTGTATATTCTCCAAAATCTGCTTTACTCAGGTAGCGAGCTATTACTATATTAATAACAATAAATAAGAACTTATCAATAATATTTGCAGATGTAACAATAATGGAGTTAATAAATATCCTTCTTTTATCGCTTTTCACAATTATAAATCTGAGTAACTACTCAACTGTGTATTTACTAATATCACTACACCACCGTCAACAATGTGAATATATCAGTAATGTTTTATTCATTAACATGTCAATTATTATATGAAGCTAAAGTCATAACAAGTTTAAATTAATAATTGAATATGTGAAAATTATCGATATTATCGCTGCTCATTGTTCTTTAAATGTACCTTAATCCAAAAATATAGTAATAATATTATAACTGAAAATACCGGTATAAGAATTTAATTTGACAAATACCGGTAAAAAATCATTTTGTATTAATAATTTTTTGAAAATCAATTGATGAAAAAAATTTACAATACATTGAGGAGAATTTATACTGGTATTTTCAAGTATCCGCATATGATTCTTGAAAATACCGATTATGATGAATACTGGGAAAAGAGAGTAAAGGATGGGAGTTCTACTCAACAGGGTATGATTAATGCATTTCAGAAAGAACGGACAGACTGGATCATCCCGCGGATAATTGAAAACTCAAGTGTTATGGACATCAGCTGCGGTATGGGAGGTATTCTTCTCTACCTTATGGAGCATAAAAAAATAAATCCCGTTGCTACTGAAATCTCAGACAGTGTTATAGAATTTCTTAAAAAGAAAAATATAAATGCCTTTAAATGTGATCTGAATGATATTAATCAGGTAAAAAAACTGCCTGTTTCCGATTACATAATACTTTTTGAAATAATTGAACATCTTGTTAATCCAGAAGAAACAGTGAAACTAATGACAGAAAAGGCGACAAGATCTGTTTTTATCAGTATTCCCAATACCGGGTATTTTACTCACAGGTTAAGAATGTTGTTTGGACGTTCGGTTATGCAATGGGTCGTCCATCCCGGCGAACATCTCAGGTTTTGGACATATAAAGACATAAAATGGTGGCTTAAAGAACTCGGTTACAGCGAAAGAAGTGATATTCATATATACCAGGGGATCCCGGTTTTAAATAAATTGTGGAAAACAATGTTTGGGAAAGGAATGGTGATTGAAATAAAAGTTAATAAACAGTATAACTTATAGGAACACAGTGCTCATTTTTCTGTATACATAATATGAACCAAGACTATAAATTAAAGTATCAAATAACATCATCAGGTTATTATCTTTTCCCTATTCTGATGTTTTTTATTGTTCTTCTCTTGCCATTAAAAACTGTATTAATACAGGACAAGGTTTTTTTATACAGATTCATTAAAATTGTCATTCTTTCAGGATTTATATTCATAATAACACTGAGATTATTTATCTTAAAAAACCTGAAATTTTATATTGATGAAAAATTAATTCTCGTATATTTTATTATAGCTGTTATTTCAAACTTTATAATCAACCGACAATACAATCCGCACAGTATCGGTAATCCCATTGAAGTAATCCTTCTTTATCTTGGCTTATCTTCTTTTTTTATTATAAGAGATGATTCTGATAATAAAGAAATTACTCAGGTATTTAAAGTGTTTAGCTTTATTCCATTGATACACTTCATGGGGGGATTATTAATAATAAAAAGTAAGGTTCTTTTCAATACACCATTCCTGGGACTAACATGGAACCCAAACTTTTTTGGTTTACTGTCATTTACAGGTGCAGTATCAGCACTCATTACATCAATCTTTCAGGAAAAAAATTCACAGCGAACCGGTTCAATAATCTATTTAATAATTTTTTCCTTTAACGTTTTAGCAACCTTTCTTTCAGGTTCAAGAGGGGCCATACTGGCACTGTTGATTTTCACAATTTTTGTCATTATCTATTCAATAAAAAAAAGACAATTTAAGATGAAATATATCTTAATGATTGTTCTTTTTATTTTTATCATAACTACAACCTTATTTATAACAAAAATATACTTGTTTTCACTGCTTAAATTTTACAAAGGTATTTCTGCTCGTTTAAGACTTCATTTCTGGATTGATTATTTCATTGATTTATACAAAAATTTTGATATTGTAACTTTTTTATTCGGGAAAGGTTTTTCCGCAACTATAAATAATCACTATCCTAAATATTCTATGCACAACATATTTCTTAGTGTACTTGGCAGATATGGAGTAATCAATTTAGCCATTATCACATATATATTTTACAGAAGAACTGTGCAATCACTGGTTTCCGGAAATTACTATTTTTCATTTGCAATTATTTCATTTATCATTTCCTCTCTCTTTGATTCCCAGATCATGATTGACAATCTGAATGTTCCGGTATTTTTCTTTTTCATGATACTCGTGAAAACAAGAAATTCGGAACAGGCTATAGATATTAATAAACCGGATAAAGAAGATATTTAATGAAATAGTGCCCGCAGGATCTGAAGAAACAGGATTCTTTATGAGATTATTGTTTGATCTAACAGCAACACAACCGAGCCAGGGTAAATTCCACGGAGCAGGCGAATATGCCAAAGCCGTTTTTATTCACCTGTTGACAATAAAGAAGAGTATAATATGCGGAATTTACAATCCCGGCGAATGGTTTGATCCGGATATTAAAGACCTCATAAAAAAAAATGAGATCAAACTCTACCCGGTAAAGGAAAACAGTGATATTGAAAAACTCCTGAAAGCTGAAAAATTCGATAAATTTTACACGGCTCTTACATACAAATACTATAATACTGATTTTTCCTCCACAGATTTTATCTATACACTTCACGGCCTCCGTGATCTTGAAATGCCCGCGGACAGGTACGAGTTTATATACAGCAGAGATCTCGGGACACTCATAAGATGGCTTGTAAAAACACTGCTACCGGGGTTTTACAGAAATTTAATAATATCCCGGTTTAAAAAACTTATCAGGAAAAACAATAAAAGTAAACAACTTATTGTAGATTCCGAGCATACAAAGTTCAGTCTCATCAGCTTCTTTCCTCTACTTGAACCAAAAGATATTATTGTGATATATCCTCCCATTAAACATATAAAATCTGTTAATAAGAAAGAAAGCGAAACCCTTGAAAAATTTCGTCTTCAGAAAAATAAATTCATACTCCTCATAGGTGGAAACAGGTGGATAAAAAATGCCTACCGGGGCATAAAAGCCCTTGATGAAATTTTCACAGAGCATGAAAAACTTGATTACAGGGTTGTTGTTATTGGAGGGAAAAACCTCAAATCGATCTTTCTGAAGTTAAAAAATGACAGAAATTTTATATTTACCGACTACATTGAAGATTATGAGCTCGAAATCCTGTATAAGTATTCTCACTCATTTCTTTATCCCACCCTCAATGAAGGCTTTGGATACCCTCCTCTTGAGGCCATGAAATATGGTATCCCTGTAGCCTGCTCAGCAATTGCATCCGTATCTGAAATATGTAAAGATGCCGCAATTTATTTTAACCCGTTTAGAACAGATGAAATTAAAAACCGGATGCTGATGCTCCTTTATGAAAAAAACATCTACGATGATTATTCAAAAAGATCGCTTAAAAGATACAGGGATATCTCAGTACAACAGGATAAAATGCTGAACAGGTTCTGCAAACTGCTCCTGGAAGGGAAAAACTGATCTTCAAAGAATATGAAAAGAGTCATTGTCATTTTTCCAAAAGATTCTGAAGCAATATTCAATATAAACTCCATTGAATCATTTGGAGGGGCCACCGCACAACTCTACAATATTGCCAGGGAACTTCACAACTATGAAGAACTCATTGTTTATTCACTGATATCCGACTACCCGGAAATTTACTTCCCTGATAGTGACAAATTTACATTTATCAGGACATTTAAAAACAGTGATAGCCCCCTAAAAAAAATCATCACATATCACAAAAAAATTCGGGAAATGAGACCTGATGTGGTCATACAACGAGGCCTTACCGTTTTTTCCTGTCTTCTGGCAATCTATTGTAAACTTTTCAGGATAAAGTTTATCTTCATGTTTGCACACGACAGAGAAATAAGGGGCCGATACCAGAAAAACAATAAAAGATGTTTGTTGTTTAAACTGCTCCTGAACTATACATCTATTCTGGTTGTACAGAGCAATTTCCAGAAGGGCTATCTGGATGAGAAATATAATCGCCAGTGCATGATTGTGAGAAGCGGCTATGAAATAAACAAAGTAAATTCTCATGAAAAAAAAACAATACTCTGGGTTGGAAGACTTGAGCCATGGAAACGACCTGAGAAATTTATCCGGTTAGCTGAACATTTTCCTGATGAAATATTTATTATGATCGCCCCAAAGATAAAGGGCTATGAAAACTATGCTGACAAAATATATAAAATGGCGGCAGGCAGTAAATCCATTGAGGTCATATCCTTTGTCCATTTCCAGGAGATTGACAGCTATTACAGGGAAGCAAAATTATTCGTAAATACTTCGGAAGCTGAAGGCTTTCCAAACACGTTTGTACAGGCATTCAAAAACAGTACACCGGTACTATCACTAAATGTTGATCCTGATCATATACTGGAAAAATATCATTGCGGATATTGCTGCGGTGATGATGACTCGCTTATGTCAAAATACATGATGCAACTAATCAATGATAACAAAAAATATTCTCTCATGTCACAGAATTCATTTAAATACGCGGAAGAAAACCACGATATAAAAAAATTGGCAAATGAACTGGTCAGAATTATTAATTCTTAACGGTTGAGGTAGTTCTTCTCCATCCATTTAAGATATTCGCCGCTCTTAATATTCTCAATCCATTCGGGATTATCCAGGTACCATTTTATGGTACGTTCAAGGCCTTCATCAAATTTGAGACTCTGTTTCCAGTCCAGCTCCTTCTTGATTTTATCACAGTTTATGGCATATCTCCTATCGTGACCGGGTCTGTCCCCCACAAAGGTTATCAGTTTTTTATAGTACTCATTCTCCTTATCCATGACACCGGCCATTTTTTCACAGAGTACATTTACAAGCTTAATGTTCTCCCATTCATTCTCTCCGCCAATATTGTATGTTTCTCCTGTTTTTCCTCTATTCATAATGGCCCAAATGGCGCTGCTGTGGTCATCAACAAAAAGCCAGTCACGGATATTTTTCCCATCCCCATAAACGGGGAGGTCCTTCTCGTCTCTGATATTCATGATCATAACAGGTATCAGTTTTTCCGGGAACTGGTACGGTCCGTAATTGTTTGTGCAATTTGAGAGTGTCACCTGCATATTGTAGGTGTGGAGGTATGCCCGGACAAGGTGGTCCGATGATGCCTTGGATGCCGAATAAGGGCTCCGGGGATCATAAGGAGTCTCTTCAAAAAAATACCCGGTATCACCAAGAGAACCGTAAACCTCGTCGGTACTTACATGATGGAAAAGCACATCTTCCCTCTCGCCCCAGAATTCTCTTGCCACTTCAAGAAGGTTGAATGTACCCAGAATGTTTGTTTCAATAAATTCTTTGGGTCCATGGATTGACCTGTCAACATGTGATTCTGCCGCATAGTGGATGATGGTATCAATATTATGACTTGAAACAATTTTATTAACTGCTTCATAATCACAGATATCCACATGCTCAAAGAAGTATCTTTCGCCACCATATGTATCATTGATATCAGTAAGGTTATCAGGATTTCCCGCGTAAGTCAGTTTATCAACATTTATAATTTTTCCTTTGAAATCTGTTTTTTCAAATAAATACCTGATAAAGTTTGAACCGATAAACCCACACCCACCGGTTATCATAATGTTGTTCAGCTTTCTCATTAATCTCATTCCTCTTCCATTATTCCTTATGATTTATTAATATCATGTAAATACCTGTCCACGGAGTCTTTCCAGTCTGGTATTATAAAACCGAAGGTTTTCCGTACCTTATCCTTGGACATGTACGAGTTTACCGGTCTCTTGGCCTTAGTGGGAAACCCGGAAGTTGATATTGGATTTACCGCAACTTCTTTTTGGAGAAGTTTCATTTCTTCTGACCTGGTTTTTATGAAAGATGCAAATTCATACCAGTTTGTTTTCCCATCAGATGAGAAATGGTATATCCCATATTCACTGCTCTTTCTTTTTACGATTTCAAGAATCAGTGAAGCAAGATCGACTGTAGAAGTGGGGCTCCCCCACTGGTCATCAACAACATTGACTTCATCCCGCTCTTTAAAAAGCCGCAGCATTGTATTTATAAAGTTATTACCGTTTTTACCATACAGCCAGGATGTACGGATAACAAAGAACTTTTCAGTTGTTTCAATAATATACTTTTCACCTTTAAGTTTACTTTTCCCATAGACTCCCGTGGGGCAGGTACTGTCTTCTTCCAGATATTCACCCTCCTTTGTCCCGTCAAAAACATAGTCTGTTGATATATGGATCAGGGTCGCTTTTTTTTACTTTTGAAA
>JBNKTL010000038.1:0-49196 GCA_050298055.1 Spirochaetota bacterium | reverse complement strand
TCTCGAAGTTGTCGTCCGAAAAGACAGAGCCGCCCAGGCCCGGAAGCCCCAGCGAGACCCCCGATATGACAACCTTGTCCAAGTTGATATTGTAGAGGTCCATTGCCCGCTTATGGAACAGGGCCCCCTGGAGCTCCGCTTGCAGGAGTTCCCTGCTCCGCTGGGAATAGACCGTGAGCATATCCTTCATCAGCATATCCTGTTTTTCAAGGAACCTGTTAAACGTCCCTTCAGAAGAGGTACCGCCCTCAAAGCCCGCGGGCATATTTGCGGAAAGATCATCAAAGACAACCTTACCTGTGGATGGAAGATGTTCCCGGTTCAGGACCGGTTCATTGGGATAAAGAGGCGGGACGTCCTTACCCAGAAAATTTTGCGTAAAACGCCAGGCGGGACTCTCCATTTTTCCCCTGCCTGAAACAGTACCGTTCCAGTCTACAGGGTAGCCGTATGCCGCAAGCGACGCCATGGCTTCGTTAAATGTAGGAATGCCTCCCTTCTTGGGATGATTGGTTGCCGTTGCAAAATACTCCCTGTTCTCGTTTATGTTGTGCACATAGGAAGTAAGCGCCCTTTTTGGACCGAGCTCCATATACATCCTTACACCGTCAGAGTACATCCTCTCTATCTGGGACACAAACTCAACGGGACTGGCGATATGGGCCACCAGCTTCTCAACGATCTTCTCCGGGGCCTTTTTGTCTTTGGGATAGTATTCGGCATCAATATTGCCGATAATGTCGATCTTCGGCGGATTGATTTTAATTTTCCGGAGGACCCTTCCGTAGGCCTCGCACGCAGGGGCAACGATCTCCGAATGAAAAGCGTGGGAAACAGGGATCTCTATGGCCTGTATTCCCATTTCGGTAAATTTAGCTACCGCCTGTGTTACCGCGTCCGAGCTGCCCGATATGACCGTCTGCATGTGACAGTTCTTGTTGGCGGCTATCACATAACCGTCAACCTTGTCGATGACCTCCTGGACCTTCCCGATGTCCTCGGATATACTGGCCATCTTCCCCACATCGTCTATCTGTACGCTTGCAATCTCCTTTCCCCGGGCGGCCACCGCGTGAAGAGCGTCTTTGAAGTCTATGACACCTGAGGCGATGAGGGCGCCGTATTCCCCCAGTGAATGACCGGCGGTTACATGGGGCTTGATGCCGAAGCTGGAAACCAGCCTGTAAAGGGCGGTATCGCATATGAGGATAGAGGGCTGTGTCACCTCTGTCTGCCGCAGTCTCTCAGCCGCCGCCATTTTTTCCAGGTCCGGAGCGTTTTCATCCTGGAAGATGAGGCCGGATATTCTCTCACCAAGGATATCCATCATGATCTCATCACCCTCATCAAAGGTGTCCCTGACCACCTGGTACTTGTGATAGAGCTCCCGGAGCATATTGATATACTGTGTCCCCTGTCCGGGAAAGAGGAACGCCATCCTGCCAAGGTTCCCCTCCTTCTCCCTGAGATTAGCCCCGAAGAAGATCCCCTTGTTGCCGAGAAACTGCCACTTCTTCTCCTCACCGAAGGATTTCCTCGCGGTCTCCAGTTTCTCCCGGAGATCGTCCAGGGACTCCGCGGACACAGCCACCTTGAAATCTTTGCCGTTGCTCAGGGGGTTCTGTTTTGACGCTATGTCAATAAGCCTGATGCTGCTCCCGCCGTTTCCTCCCGCCTCGTTCATGGCGCTGTTGATGCCGTCAATGGTTGCGGAAACTTCAGCCCATGAGTCGCCCCCGATGACAACAGCTTCCCCCTCAAGCTTTTCCCTCATGCTCTCCGTAAGGGGATAAATCTCTTCCCTGTCCGGCGCCTGCAGGGGGGCCTGTTCTCCCCTTACCTCAAAACCGGGAGCATACATTCTCCGGACTTCCGGCATACCGTTATACCCTGCGTCCTCCTCAATTGCCACATGGAAGTTTGTCCCTCCGAAACCGAATGCGCTCACTCCCGCGCGTCTCGGATTGCCGTTAACTCCTTCCGGCCACTTCTCCGGATCGGTAATCACCCTGAATGGAATGGAGCCGAAATCCACACCGGGATTTGGATTGAGATAATTTATTGAGGGCCCGAAGGTCTTATTATGGAGGGCAAGTGCCGTTTTTATGATAGAGGCGGAACCGGACGCGGCCTTCAGGTGGCCGATCATGGACTTCACCGAGGTCAACCCTATAGAGCCCGCCTTCATGCCGGTGTTCTCCCAGACCTTTGAAAGACTCTGGAGCTCCGTATAATCCCCTACGGTTGTTGATGTGCCGTGGGCCTCAACATACTGGACACTTTCCTGCGTGAATCCCCCGCTCTCAAGCCCTCTTTTTATTGCAAACATCTGCCCCTTCTGGTTCGGGGCGGTTATTCCTTTTCCCTTCCCGTCACTTGAAGCGCCCACGCCCCTTATGACAGCGTATATTTTATCACCGTCCCTTCGCGCGTCACTGACACGCTTGAGGATGTAGATACCTGTTCCCTCGCCCATGACAAACCCGTTGGCATCCGCGTCGAAGGGCCTGCTTCCGTCGGGAGAAAGGGCCCCGATCTTGCAGAACTTCACATAGGGGCCGGGCCCCATCATGTAGTCGGTGCCCCCGGTAATGACCATGTCGAACTCCCTCATCCGGAGTCCCTTGATGGATTCGGAAAGTGAAGCCATGGAAGAGGCGCACGCGGCATCAACGGAGAAATTAGGGCCGTTGAGGTTGAAGACATTGGCGATCCTCCCCGATATGACATTTGCAAGCTCCCCCGGCATGGAATCTTCGGTAATTTCAGGGAGCTCTCCCTTGAAGGATTTTTCAAAATCCGCAAGGATCTTTTTTTTAAGATTGTCATCAAGGCTGGAAAAGAAATCACTCCGGTTCAGGGACTCCTCAATGTCACCGTAAAAGATCCTCAGGTTGGTGTAGTCGATCATATCACCGCCCATGGAGTTACCGATGATTACGGCGGTCCTCTCCCTGTGGAAGTCCTTCTTATCATATCCCGAGTCCTCAAGGGCCTCCCCAGTAGCGGCGATTGCATAGGTCTGCGCCATGTCCATTGAATCAAATATCCTGGGGGGTATTTTAAACTGCAGGGCCATTGCGGTTTTATCGATATCATTTACAAAACCGCCTATTTTGGAATAGGTTTTATCGGGCATCTCCCTGTCGGGATGATAATAGATCTCAGGATCCCACTTCGATTTGGGAACCTCGGTTATTGCATCCACCCTGTTAAGGATGTTCTTCCAGAACATCTCCCTGTTATCAGCTTTCGGATACCGGCAACCAATTCCAATTATCGCAATTCCTTCTTCCATGCAAGTGGCCTCCTGTAAACCTGTGGCAAAACCGGGTACAAGACTTATTCCAACAGAATAAAATCTGTTAATCTGAAATCCAGATCTGTCTCGTAATGAGATTTTAACGCAGATTAATGTTTATTTCCTTAACAATTACATTTGAACTTTTGAACTCTTTTTGTCTATTATTATTACACCTTTGTATATTTCAATTAAACGAAATTGGAATAGATCATGAAATTTAACGTTTTGTCAAGAATAATATGGATAAAAAAACACCACGGCGTCATCCAAAAGAATTGAAATCTGACTGCCAATTTTCCCAGAACTGCTACTCAACAATCTATTATACACGTTTAAAATTATGTCAAGGAGAATAATAGCCTGTTTTCCGGGGTAAGAGATAATTCTTGACAGAAAGACCCGGTAAAACAGAATCACTGAAAAAAAATCGGAAGGTGAAAATGAAGAAGACCCAGATATTCCCGGTGGCCATCATCCTCATGGGCGCTGTTGTCCTTGTTTACAACCTCATGACCGGCATCAGAAAAGATAACAGGCTCCCTGTTGGCGCCCCCATACCGGAAATGCAGATCAGTGACGTGGAGACACAGCTTGAAATCAACCCGGCTGATCTCAAGGGAAAAGTCCTCTTTATAAATTTCTGGGCCAGCTGGTGCAGGTCCTGCATTGAGGAGATGCCCAATGTTGACAGGCTCTATAAGGCAATGAAAGACAATCCAGGTTTCAAAATGCTGCCCCTTGTCTTTAATGATAATTCTAAAAACTGTCTCAAGTTTATAAGAAAAATGGGGTACAACATACCGGTCATTTCCGATCCCCTGAACAGGGCCGCCACGCAGTTCGGGATCACCGGGGTCCCGGAGACCTTCATCGTGGACAAGAAGGGAATTATCAGAAAAGTAAAGCTGGGGCCCGAAAGGTGGGATTCTGAGGAGAATGTTGAGTTGATACTTTCGCTTATTAAGGAATAGTTTCGAGTTTCGTGTTCCGGGTTCCGAGTTAAAGAGGAAGAGTTCACACGAAGTTCACGAAGGAAGAGAAGGAAGAGAGAGATTTGCCACAGAGGTGCGGAGGCAGAGAAGAATTTTTTAATGTTAAATTTCAAGTGTTGAATTTTAAATTGGCGGGAAGAGTTTTGAACCGCAGATAGACGCTGATGGGAGAGAGTGCATTCAATTTTATTCAGCATTTTGAAGAGGATGCATATATTAGAATGAAAACATTATATTTATCTGTAATTATTAGTTTAATGACTCTTATCTCTTGCGGTAAAGAGAGAATGGACGCAGTAAAACTTCACCCTGTTATGGAGAAACTCGCCGAGAAGACACAGACCTATAGAATAAATCCTCACAAAAGAAATGTAATAAAAGCCAAACATGGTACAAAGCTGATAATTCCTGAAAATGCGTTGGATCTTGATTATGAAGATTTAGCTGAAAATGACAACATTAATATTGAACTTACCGAATATGTCGACTCATTCGCTCTCGCCACGTCCGGCATAAATCTTATTTATATAAATGATAAAGGAAAAGAAGAGATATTTGAATCAGCAGGCATGTTTAAGATAAACGCAAAATTTAACGGCAAAAGTATTGAATTAAGAGAAGATAAAAAAATAGATGTTCATTTTCCGGATATTGTTCCGGGAGATAAATTCAATGTCTATAAAATAAACAAAGACGGTTACTGGGAATATGACGGTCATAACCAGGAAATGGGAATTGTGGAGAAGAGGACATCTGTTCAAGAAAAACCCTTTGTAATAAGTGAAGAAGAAATAAGAAAAAGAGAAAAAAGAAACAAGGCCCTTGCGAAAATATACAAAGTAAAAAAGAAAACAAGAATATATTCAATTAATAAATTTACACCATGGAACTTTGATTATCCTGAGGATTCCTACTGCTGCATTACGGGATCTGTTGATTACCCCAAAGAGAAAATATACCAGGTTTTTGCTATTGGACTGAGCAGGATGGGCAGTATGTCACAATGGTTTGAAGATAACAGTTTTAAGATAAATTTCCTGAAAAATACGAAAACGATCATTTTTATCATCACTGAAGACGGTACTATCGGTGTCTCCAGAATTTTCAATACCGGAGACAGAAGAGGGACTTCAAAAAAGCCTGAAGGACCTCATAATGACTTTATTGATATTGGCAAAATTAAACTAAAAAAAGTGAGTGATAACATACTCACTGACCGTTATAGATTGCTGAAATATTTAAAAATCAGATAGGTTACTATTCAGGCACTGTCTTTTGGACACCGCCTGCATGAGGTTGTTCGGTTTCCTGTTGTTTTGCTGTCTGTTTTGATGTAATCAGTATTACAAATTGACTTTTTTATCTTTATACATATAACCCCGATAAAGATCTATTCATTTTCTTATAATTTTTGTGGCAGTTTTTGATTTTAGACTCCCATTAATATTTTTTCCTCCAAAGTTGAACACAGCCATTTCATCTCCTTTGTATATATTCTTTTCCCCCAATATCCATTTTAAACGTTTCATTAAGTATTCCGTTGGGGCACACTGTTGTACAGGTCATACAGGAAATACATTCGGTAGAGAGTACTCTTTCACCATTATTTATATACTCTATTATATCAATATTCATGGGGCATACCCTGTTACATGCGCCGCACTCAGTACATTTTTCCTTATCTCCCTCAATCTTAAGAAAAGAAAATCTTATTGTAATCTTGAGTATTACAGTTATTGGGCAGAGATATTTGCAAAACGCCCTGTTGTCTTTTAGCGTAAACGCAAGTATAATCGCGGAAGCATAATAAAATATATTACCGGTAATAAGCCATATCAACGCTGATTCTCCCTTTGGGACGGACTGATTTTGGAAAATAAACCAAAAGAGGAGAACCAGTACAAGGCTGATAAAAAAATGGGCATATCTTAATAATTCCCATTTTGAGGCAATTCTCCCTTTTTTGTTTATTTTATAAGGAAGGTAATCGAGAACCATTGCGGTCCAGCAAGCCCAGCCGCAGTAGCCTCTTCCATAGATAATTGGTCCGAAAATTTTTGCTACCAGATAATGAATGAGCGAACCTGAAAAAAATCCGGATAGCAAATAGAAAAAGAAACCTTCTATCTGCATGTTTTCCTTTTTAATCATCCCGAGGAAAATCAGCAAATAGATACCCACAAGTAATTGAGCAAAGCGTCTGCCTGATGGTTTCTTTTTTTTGGGAAGGAACGTATAGAGGCCGATTCCCACTCCAACGGCGGTACCAATATAACCAAAGTTAAACAAAAGAAATATGTTTCCCGTAGACCGCCATAATACAACTGCTATGATCCAAAATGACAAAAAAATGATCAATGGAGTTATGAGATTTTTCAATTCAAATGTTACATCTTTCACAGGTTACCCCTTACATTAAATGAGTATATATAAATACACAACAACTTGTAAAATTGCTTACACCGATACGTATTTTATTTTTAAATAACAATATAAACCATAAAATGCAATGTCAAGAGAATAAAATATATAAATTTTTATAAGTCTATTGAAAATTGACCGCAAATCCATAACAGGGACAATAATACTTCTTAAACAGCTTGCACTTCAGGAAAAGTTATGAATACTATGAAAATAATAAGATATTTCACACTAATAAAAATTTGCCACAGAGTCAAAATGCGCAGAAAAGATTTTAGAAGAGTGTAAGAAAGGAGATATGAACAACATCACAAACATCTTAAGCTCAAAAATTTTCTGGATAGTGGTCTTCCTCCTTCTCTACTATACATACCTCTATTTCAGAACACGGCACTACAAAAAGAAAAACGTCAGCGAATATGAAAAACTTTTCATACTGGCCAGAATGAGCGGAAAGGGTGAATTTGATATTTTTGAGATAAGTGGTGAAAAGTGGGATATCTCCAAAGAGAGGCTTAACAGTGATTTCAGGGCCTACCTGGAAAGCGGAACAATACCCTTTTACGTGAGGGACTATATCCGGAGTAATGAGAGATTACTCTGACTTATCAACATACTTCTTTTCAAATTCATCCGCGGGCATGGGTCTTTCAAAATAGTAGCCCTGGAACATGCCGCATTTCAGGTCCTTGAGATAATTCAGCTGGCTCTCGGTCTCAATCCCTTCGGCAATCACATCATAACCGAGGTTATCCGCAAGACTGATAATTGAGTTGACCACGATCTTCGCTTCTTCATTGGAAGGGAGCTTGTCTACAAAGGACTTATCAATTTTTAAAACATCAATGGGATACAATATCAGATTGCTGAGGGACGAAAGGCCGGTCCCGAAATCATCCATGGCTATGCTGATTCCCATGGTATGGATCTTGAAGAGTTTAAGCAGCCCCTCTTTCGCGTTCTCCATGATGCCGCTCTCGGTGATCTCAAACTCAAGGTAATCGGTATTGACTCCTGATTCAAGGATTATCCTCTCCACATTTTCTATAAGGTCAGGATCTTTAAACTGGTTCGGCGCAAAATTAATTGCCACGGTCTTTTTAAATCCCCTGTCATTCCATCTCTTAATATCTTCACAGGCCATTTTCAGTATCATATAGCCTATCTCAACAATCATGCCGTTTTTCTCAATAAGCGGAACAAAGCTGCCCGGGGGGATGAGTCCCCTTTTAGGGGATTCCCACCTGATCAGTGTCTCCGCACCTGCAATCTCCCCATGAGAGTCAAAGATAGGCTGGTAATACGCCACGAATTCGCCATTGACAACCGCGTCTTTGAGCTCATCTTCAAGCTGCAGGCTTTCAATAAGCTCCCGGTGCATCAGGGAATCGAAGAGATGATAATTCCCGTGACCTTCCTCCTTTGCCCTGTACATGGCCGCCTGGCTGTTATTGATAAGCTGTTCCACAGACTCACCGTCGTTGGGGAAAACAGCGATGCCGATAGATGCGGTAATATCGATTTTTTTCCCATCCATCTCGAAAGGCTCCGAAAGCCTGCCCATGGTTTTCCTGATGATGTCCTTGAAGTCATATGACCGCGCGATATAGGAAAGAAGGACAACAAAGGAATCACCGCTGTAATGGGCCACAAGGTCATCACCCCTGAAGGAGTTCTTAAGCCTCTGACCGATTTTATAAAGGATGAGGTCCCCGGTATCGGTCCCGTAGAGGTTATTGATCTTTTTAAAGTGATCAATACCCACACTCATCACAGCGAACATGTTCTTCTGGCTTCTCTCCTGCACCTTGACAATCTCAAGCTGAAGGCGCGTTTTCAGGAGACTGATATTGGGGAGCTTCGTAATGAGAGTATCATAAAGCTGGGAATGGGCCGCCTGCTCCTCAGCTTTCTTCCGGTCGGTAATGTCCCGTGTGTGTAAAAGCAACCCGTTTATCAGGGGATCGTGAACGATATTGCACACGGTGGATTCCACATCAATGAAACTGCCGTCACTGCTTCTGAAACGGTAGTCCGTATTGGTACATTCGACATTGTTGTTTATCCAGTTCCTGATCTTTTTTTCCAGGTTGCTCCTGTCTTCAGGGTGAATAAAATCGTAAAAAGAAGAACCTGCAAGTTCATAGGGGGAATACCCGAATATCCTCTCCGAAGGTTCGCTCACATACTGGATCTCTCCTTCCCTGTTTATAACAGAAATAACTTCGGAGCTTTTCCCGGTCATAAGCCTGAAAAGCTGCCCGCTCTCTTTAAGCGCCTTTCTGTAATTGTGTAAACGGGAGAGATCTTCAATAAAGAGAAAACTCAACATATCATTCTTATAGGGCAATTCTCCATTTTTAATTCTTACGGGTATCTGCTTACCGCTTTTATTGATACAGCAAATTTCGATCCCCCTGCCCCTCCCCGATAACTTCTTCTCATCAAGAAGGGAGCGATATTCTTCGGAGATAAATTCATGGATCTTTTCACCATATATTTCATCAATTTCCAGCCCCAGCATCTCTATTATAAAGAGATTGGCATAGATTATTTCATCCTCACTGTCATAGATAATAAGGCCCTCGGTAACTTTTTTCAGAAGCTCCCGGGTAAACGCGTATGATTCTTTCAGCTCTTCCACACGGGCAATATGCTCTGCCAGTTTAAGCTGTTCATCGGTATATCCGCGATTATCATCGGGGATTTGATCTTTGCTCATTACATCACCGCCATCTCTCTGATAATGAAAAACTCTATATACCGGTAATTATTCGTCAAGTTCAAATTTGCAGAGCAAATCATTATCCCCCTTTTTACACATCTCATCAACAATACATTTTGGAGAAAATAAAAATTATAATAATTTCATTAAGCATGATGTTTTTTACATTATGAGTAAAAGATAAAAACAATGGATTGACATTTGCAGATTAATTGAATAGACACTATATTATAGATAAACTGTAACCGGGTCACGGGAAAGATGAAAAGACTTGTTACATACTTTATTGAAAGGTCCCTGCTGGTTAATATCATCTCTGTCGGCCTCATCCTGGCAGGGACACTCCTCCTGATCAACACCAACAGGGAAGCATTCCCCAGGATAGACTACGAGTGGATAGTCATAACAACAGCTTACCCGGGAGCAACACCGGAAGATATTGAAAAGCATATCTCTATCCCCCTTGAAAACCAGCTCCGGGAGATTGACGGCATTGAAGAGATCTACTCAACCTCACTTGAGTCCCGCTCCGTTATATCCATCAAACTGGACCCGGACATAACAAACAAGGACAAGACAATCAACGACATTAAGCTCTCCCTGGAGAGGGTCACCGACCTGCCGGAGGACACGGAAGACCCCCTGGTGATGGAACTGAACTCCGCCCTCTTTCCCGTAATCGAGATCTCCCTGATCAACAAAAACGCCATAAAAAACGATGCCGACGAAAGAGAACTGAGAAGGCTTGCCGATATGCTTGAAGACAGTCTCCTGGAACTGCCGGGAGTCGCCAGGATAGACAAAAGAGGATACCGTGACAGGGAATTCATCGTGGAAGCGGACCCGGGCAGGCTTGAGCACTTTCACATAGGAATAAATGAAATTTCCGGCGCTCTCGGCAGGAAAAACCTCAACCACCCTGCCGGTTTCATGAAACGGGAAAAAACCGAGGTCATGATCAGGATCATCGGGGAAGTCACTCATTCAAAGGATATAGAAAATGTCCTGGTCAGGGCCAATGATATGGGAAACTGGGTAAGCATTGGGGATGTGGCGACGGTAAGGGACTCCTTTGAAGAGGAGAGCGTTCTGAATAAAACCTCAGGGAAAAAATCCATCACCCTTACGGTCATCAAGAAAGAGAAAATGGATATCATCACCCTGGTTGACCGGGTCATTGAAAAGGTAAAGGATTTCCGGGAGAGCTACGGGGAAGGATACAGGATACGCAGCTCCAATGATCTCTCCTACTTTGTAAGAAGAAGGCTGAAAGTTCTCAACAATAACGGCATTGTGGGCCTTGTTCTGGTGGTCCTGCTCCTCCTTGCCACACTGGGTTGGCGGATATCCATTGTGACCGCGCTGGGCATTCCTCTTGCGTTCAGCGGGACAATAATCTGGATGCATAACTATGATGTGAGCATTAACCTGATGTCCATGTTCGGGCTTATTGTGGTGCTGGGGATGCTCGTGGATGATGCCATCATTGTTTCCGAAAATGTTTACAGGCATCTTGAAGAGGGCCGGAGTCCCCGGGAGGCCGTGATACGGGGGACCTCCGAGGTCATCACTCCTGTTGCGGGGACCATTATGACCACTATTGCCGCATTCAGTCCCCTCATGTTCATGTCGGGAATTATGGGCAAGTTCATGTGGACCCTCCCCGCAATTGTAACGGTGGCGCTCCTGATGTCATGGGGAGAGTCGATGTTTATCCTTCCCTGTCATATCATGGACCTGGAGAAAGGGAGAACGGTTTCTGTTTATCATCAGAAAAAACTGAAGAAAGGGACCTACCGGAAGATCCGGGAGACCTACACCCTGATGATCACCTTTGTCCTGAAGTATAAATACCGGTTCGCCCTTCTCATAGCACTTATCTTTATGGGTACACTTCTCTTTGCCGGGAATAACCTCAAACTGATACTCTTTCCCCAGGGTGTCATCGAGCGCTTCGTGATAAAGGCAGAGGCGAAAAAAGGGACCGGCATGAAGATGATGAGCAAAAAAATTGCCCTCATTGAAAAGATCGTGGCACAGCTCCCTGGGGATGAACTGGACAACTTCATCTCAACAACAGGCCTCATGCAGGAGCACCCCATGGACCCCGATACCAAGAGGGGATCGAATTACGGGATCGTAATGGTCAACCTCACACCTGAAAGTAACAGGAAGAGAAAAGCCGACGAGATCATCGAATCGATCAGGAGAAAGAGTTCGGGAATTATGAGTGAATTTGAAAAGCTTGAGTTTGCATACATCAGGCACGGCCCCCCGGTGGGAAAGGCGGTAAACGTGACACTCAAGGGGGACAATTTCAAAATCCTGCGAAGTGCCGCGGCGGATGTGAAGGGCTTTTTGAAAAAGATTGAAGGGGTCAAGGACATCAAGGACAACTACGAGGAGGGAAAATCGGAGCTGAGGATTTTTATTGATGAGAAGACCGCGTCCATAGCGGAAATCAGTGTGTTTGATATTGCGTCCACGGTAAGGACATGTTTTAACGGGGACGTGCCCACAAAGATAAAGAAATCCGATGAGGAGATCGACCTGAGGGTGATATTTCCCGAAAGGCTCAGGAACAGGACAGAGACCCTCAACAGGGTAAAAATAGCAAACAGTAACGGGGACCTTATCCCCCTCTCAAAGGTCGCGAACTTCAGACAAACCACCGGGATATCACTGATCAACAGGAACTCCTGGAAACGGGCACTGAAGGTAACCGCCGATATTGATGAAAAGGCCAGGGATGTTACATCGGTTTATGTAAACGGCCTTTTACAGAAGAAGTTCAAAGACATTGATAAAAAGTATCCCGGCCTCATTGTGGATTACCTGGGTGAGTTCAAGGACACACGGGAATCCATAGAAAATCTTTCACGGTCATTTCTCATTGCCCTGCTCGTTATCTATATCATTCTCGTGGGCCTTTTCAGGTCACTGTCCCATCCGCTGATTATCATGAGTGTCATACCCCTTACATTCACCGGTGTCATCTGGGCATTCTATTTTCACGGAATGCCTCTCTCTTTTCTGGCGCTTATGGGGATTGTAGGTCTCGCGGGGGTTGTTGTGAACGATTCAATTGTCCTGGTGGATTTCATCAGGAAATACCGGGGTTCCGGTCTCAGGACCCCGGACGCCACAATAATGGCCTGTTCAAACAGGCTGCGGCCGGTTTATCTTACAACCATTACGACTTTTTCCGGACTGATACCTACAGCCTACGGCCTGGGCGGGTATGATCCCTTTCTCAAACCCATGGCAATTTCAATGTCATGGGGACTGGCTTTCGGCACACTGATTACCCTCTTTGCCACACCGATACTCTACAACATATTTGCCGATGCCAGGAGGAAGATCTTCCGGAGATTTTATTCAGATAATGAACACCCTGAAAACAGTAAACAGATGCCTGCAGATGACGAAAAAGATCTTCTTAAACAAGAGATCGAAGATCATATAAAGTCAGACTTCAGAAAAAAAATCAAAAAAGAGATAAAGAAGGACCTAATCAGAGAGATAAGGGGAAAAAATAAATAAAGGAAAAATACGATGACAGGTACGGGAAAGGAATTTATTGAAAAAACCAGCTTCAAGTATCTCAAGCAATCTGACCAGTCAAAGGGGAAGAGAATTCCTCCCTTTGAAATACCGGCTGAACAGGGTGCCCGGCTTATCGGCCTCCCGGATGCAGCCGGTAAAGAGATACCGGTCATTGACCTCACGGAGGCCATAAACCGTCGAAGAAGCGTCAGGCAGTATACAGACACCCCCCTTTCCCTGGAAGAGCTGGCATATCTCCTCTGGATAACACAGGGCGTCAAGGAGGTCATTCCGGGGAGCGCCACACTGAGGACTGTCCCTTCCGCGGGGGCACGTCACGCACTGGAGACCTTCCTTCTCATCAACAGGGTGAAGGGGATCGAGCCCGGTCTTTACAGGTACCTTGCCCTCGAACATGCGCTGGTTCCGGTAAACATGGCAAGTGACATTTCACTCCTTATCACCGAAAGCTGCCTGGGGCAGACAATGGTGAGCAGGAGCGGGTGTACATTTATCTGGGTCGCGGATATCTACAGGATGACATGGAGATATGGAGAAAGAGGTTACAGGTATATCTTTCTGGACGCGGGACATGTATGCCAGAACCTCTACCTCGGAGCGGAGGCCGTGGGGTGCGGAGCGTGCGCCATAGCCGCATTCTCAGACGAATACCTTAACAGGGTGCTTGAACTGGATGGTGAAAAACGCTTTGTTCTCTATATTGCAGCTGTAGGCAAAAAGTAACCGTAAAAACTTACAATCCGTGAAGATCCGTGGCTGAATAGAGTGTTTAGACTTTTCCCTGCAAGAGACTGCTGTACCCCTTGTCCGTAACCAGGATATGCTTCACCAGCCACTCCTTGAGAAAATTGAGCATCTCAATATTGATATCCTCCTGGTTCTGTTCATACTTCACAATAAGCCACTCTACTTCCTCAACAAACTTCAGGTGCTCTTTCACATGTGTATCAAATTCCGGATACTTAAACTTCCTCATGAGCTTCTCTTCCGCGGAGAAGTGATACTTGGTATAGCTTACCAGTTCGTTGAGCGTGTCTTTGATCACCTTGTGGTTGATCCTTTCCGACCTCAGAGACCTCTGAAGATCCAGGATAATTCCCAGAAGGTTTTTGTGATGTTCATCAATAAGGTCGATCCCCACATTAAATTTCTCGTTCCAGATATCATTTACAGTGGCCATTCTATCATCCTGTTTTAAATCATTTCAAAATTTTAAAGAGCTTTTCCTCTCCCGGTTACAATCTTAAAAACTTTCTTCAAATTTTAATATTCCACACATTAATATATACCGGAAAACAGCGGTAAAGTAAAGAAGATTAGCGGTAATGATTTAAAAAAAAGAACTAATTACTGAACATCCGTGTAAAGTTCTGGTAAAAAAGTGAAAGACTTTTTACACTTCATTTTCTTTGACATGTTCCGGGATTATTCACTATATTAATTCAAAGCAGTTATTTCTTCCGGAGTAAATTGAGAGGAGGTATCGATTATGATAACACCACAGCACTGTCCCGGTTTTGAACAATTTAAACATCTGCAGTCATTTACCTGTAAATGTCCCAGGTGCAACAAGGTAAATGAGATCTTCTCCGATGAATTTGATAAGAAGAAAAAGTGTTCGTCATGCGGAGAATACATAGATTTTACAAAGGCAGCAACTATAAATAATGGAAATGATAAATAGCACTTTTCTTTTATCAGCTTCCCGATAATCATGCCTGAAGAGAGAGATTAAAACAGCATTGTCATCTTTCTTCCCCGTTTTAGCAGGGCTCCCGACGGCCGGCGATAATACCCGGGAAGTTCTGCCCCCTGTAAATATCCGCCAGGGAGACTGTTATCTTAAGAGACCGAACAGCACGGCACCAATTAACGACATAACGGAAAAGAATATAAGAGACTTGCTGAATTGATCGGTTTTCCTTTTCACCCTGTTGGCATTAAACAGCAGCCCAAAAAAACAGACAAGAAATTGCGCGATCAAAACATAGAGAATTGAATCGAGAAAAAATGTGTTCCAGCTTCCCGACTGTACCGCTGACATTCCTTTTCCAAATCCCTGGAATTTCGGTTTGGCCAGTGAAAAGAAAATCAGTAAAACGAAAATAAAAAGCCAGGAAAGAATTGAGAAAAACTGAATAGCCTTGACCAGGACGTCAGGGCCCCTTCTTCTGTTCTGGATATTTCCATCTGTCATGAAAAAACTCCCTCTATAATTTATTATAATTATCGGATCATAATATGAAAATCAGGATACCGTGCAACCAGTTTTTTTTATTTATAACAATTCAGCGCAATTTATTCTCAAAATTTTTAAATCTGCTTAAAAATATTTTTAGCTTGAATTATTACAGTTTTTAATTAAGTATTAGAGAGATTAATGCATATCTCACAATCCAGACTTCAGGGGGAATACAATGGCTGAAAGATTTCTCATAGTAGATGACTCTGATACAACAAGAGATCTCCTGATCGCCTACCTTTCCGATTTCGAGTATGAAGTTGACAGCGCGGAAGACGTTACGTCCGCAATCAAACTTCTGGAATCAAAAAACTATGAAATTGTTATAACCGATAAAAACATGCCCGGAATTGACCTGGAGGACCATGAAGGAGGCATGATACTACTGGAGTATATACAGAAGAACCTCCCCTGTACCGAGACGATAATGATGACAGGCTATGCTACGGTAGAAACCTCAATCAGGGCCATGAAAATGGGCGCATTCGATTATCTCACGAAACCCTTTACACGAGATGAATTCATAAGCACCGTTAACCGGCTGCTGGAATACAAGACATATTTAAATCCTGAAAACACCATAACCATATACAAGGACTTCCACAACGAACTGCTGGACTTTCTTGATAACAGTGACGTCTATACAGAGGATGAAAGGCACAAACTCCTGAAATCAATAGATCTGAAGATCGACATCTTTTTTAAGAGTCAAAAGAACTGGGAGAATGTCATTATCCGGCAGCGTGAGTTACTCTCGAACATAGCCCGCTATTCGGAGGAGCTTAAAGATTCTTTCTCCCGGAAGGGAATATCAAACGATTTGATTGATAAAATTATTGAAGAAGCCAATAAAAAGATATAAGGAAACGGTGTAATGTCTTTAATCAATGTAGGAATTGGCGATATCAGCGTCACAAACCAAAAAAACGCGATCCTGAAGACCTATGCCCTCGGCTCATGCATTGCGTTGATTCTCTATGATGAAAAAACCGAAACCGGCGGGATGGCCCATATTGCCCTCTCAAACTCAAAGGTCAACAGGGAAAAGAGTATAAAAAAACCGGGATATTTTGTTGATACATGTGTTCCGGAAATTCTTAAAAAAATACAGAAATGTTCCCCCGGAATTGAGAGGAAAAAACTCAAGGCATATATCATAGGCGGCGCGTCAATATGCGAAGACCAGGACTTTTTCAAGATCGGGGAAAATAACATAAAAAACACGAAGAAGCTTCTCAATGAGATCGGAATAAGAATATCCAAAGAGGACACAGGAAAAAATATAAGCAGGACCGTTGAATTTGAAGTATCAACAGGCAGGATTACTATCTCTAATCATAAAATTGGGAAATGGGAATTATGAGTTTTCAGAAATAAATACTGAAGAGCTGCATTAATAGTTGTTTTCATATTATCCATCCTCTCATTGTAAAAAGCGGGAATAGCAATATTCTTCCCAAATATTAATACGATTGAGGACCAGGATTAATTAAAACTTTTTGCAAAAAGTACAATTATACCATAATTTCCTGGAATTTAATTCACGCCCATAGTGAATATTATTAGCTCTTTTTAAAAGATAGTTGATATAATACTACATATTGATTAATTTTGGTAAATAGCCAACAACATGAATAAAATTTTATGAAAACGATTATCAGTGAATCCTACTCCTGTATCTTTTTTAATACTTCAAGGATGAGTCTCTATTGAAAAAATCAAACATCAAATCATATATCCCGGTCCTCCTTCTCCTGGGACTGCTTCTCCCGGGCTGCATAAAGGAAAACCCGGTAGATCCCCCAGCAGTGGATAATTTCAACCCCGATCCTCTCTACACAGACCAGTGGCACCTGAATAACACCGGGCAGGGAGGGGGCACCGCAGGCGAGGATATCAACGTGGAGCCGGTATGGAATGACGGCTACTACGGAAGCGGCGTCTCTATTGCCATCATTGACGACGGTCTCGATACGGACCATGAGGACCTTCATGCAAATGTTGTTCAAAATCTTAACTACAACTACCTTACCGGGGGAATTTTTGTCTATCCCGGTGAGCACGGGACCTCGGTAGCGGGTGTGGCCGCCGCCGTGCATAACAACCCCTACGGCGGGAGAGGGGCCGCTCCCGAGGCCAGTATCTTTAACTACAACCTCCTGCTCGCATATACTTCTCTTAACCAGCTGGACGCCATGACCCGAAAGAAGGAGATTGTTGATATATCCAGTAACAGCTGGGGCCCCGTGGACTACACCGGGCAGATTGAAGACTCCACTTCCGCCTGGAAGTTAGGCATAGAAGAGGGGCTTTCCACCGGTCGGGGAGGAAAGGGAATAATCTATACCTGGGCGGGGGGCAACGGAAGCTGCAGCGCGGAGGTTGACAACTCAAACTACGACGGGTATGCCAATCACCACGGGGTGATAGCCGTTGCCGCCGTCACCAACACCGGGATAAGGTCATACTACTCGGAAAGGGGGGCCAATATCTGGATCTCTGCCCATTCCGACGGAGGCTCCAAGGGGATCACTACCACCGATATAACCGGGTTCTATGGAGACACCAATACCAATTACACTGATGATTTCGGGGGAACTTCTTCCGCCACACCGCTGGTCTCGGGGGTCATTGCCCTTATCCTGGAAGCCAACCCTGACCTTACCTGGAGGGATGTAAAACTCATCCTGGTGCAATCCGCCCGGCAGATAGACCCCGGTGACTCCGAATGGGTTCAGAACCAGGGAGGGACAGGTTATTGGATCAACTACAAGTACGGTTTCGGGGTCATCGACGCCTATGCCGCAGTTGAGCTTGCCAAGATCTGGAGCAATGTGGGTACCATGATAACGACACCGGAATACTCATCGGGACCTCTCGGCACCACAATACCCGACAATAACCCCACCGGGATAAGCAACAACATCACCATATCCGGCTCAAACGTGAACAGCATAGAATACGTTGTTATTACAACATCAATCACCCACGCTGACGCCGGGGACATTGAGATCACCCTCACCTCACCTGCCGGGACTGAAAGTATCCTGGCGGAATCCCATACCTGCTGGGTCAGCACCCGGAACGGGGCCTGTTATTACGGCACTCAGACGGCTTGTACTTACTTCAACGGCGGGAACACCTTCCCCTTCGGTTCCGCCCGTCACCTGGGTGAATCCGCCGATGGGACCTGGGAACTTACGGTGAAGGACCTGAATAATGGAACCACAGGCACCCTTGATGACTGGAGCCTCACATTCTACGGGAGATAACATCATGAACATAAAATTAAAAAAATATATCCTTATCCTGTCCATGCTGGCAGTATTCATACCGGCGCTTATCTTTTCCCAGGAAACGGATTATATCGTCATGAAGGACGGCAGGAGCAAGATCAGGCTCACCTTCTCCGGTGATGAGATCGCGGAGCTGAAAACAGAGGATACCGGGTTTCCGGGAACACTGAAAAGAAGGTACGCAAATTCACAGCTTGTTAAAAAATCACCGGAGGTACGGATCTTCAGGGTGAAAAACAGCGGCTTAAGAAAAAGCCTCGCAAAGGGAGTGATCCCCCCTGAACTGAAGGGAAAATATCTCCCGGTTCTCAGGACCATTACGGGAAGCAGGCGCATCCTGAAGGGAGGCATCATCGTTGTCATGGCAAAGGAGATGTCAAGGGAGGATGTTAAGAGCTGGGCAGGGGGAAACAAGCTGGTGATCCTCAGGCAGATTTCCGCTTTCGGTAATATCTATCTCATCAAATCCCCTCCCGGCAGGGAAAGCCTCCACATGGCAGAGAAGCTGGGAAAAGACCCCAGTGTAAGATCCGCCACCCCCGACTGGTGGGGTGAGGCCTCGCTTAAATAACCGCATATAACAGAGGAAAAGATGAAAGAACTGGAAATTTTCAGAGAAGTCACCGAAGACCCCTACGGCTACGCAATAAAAACCGCCGAAGAGACGGGGAAAAAAGCCGTTGGGTATTTCTGCACATATACTCCGGAAGAGATACTCCACGCGGCGGATTTTCTCCCCTTCAGGATATTCGGGACAGAGGAGAATATCACCCTGGCGGACTCATACCTGCAGAGCTACTGCTGTTCCCTTGTGAGGGGCGGGCTTGAGGAGGCCCTTGCGGGAAGGCTTTCGTTCCTCTCGGGAACGGTCTTTCCCCATACCTGCGATTCCATCCAGAGGCTCTCGGACATCTGGAGGATCAATGCCGGCTTCCCCGTCCACCTGGACATTGTCCTCCCGGTGAAGCTTGACACGGAGAGTTCACGAAAATATGCCGTTGATGTCTTCAAAAAGTTCAGGAGGGATATTGAAAAAAGTTTCGGTATAACAATAAGTGATGAGAAGCTTACGGATAGTATCAGGCTCTACAACAGCATCCGAAAGCTTTTGACAGATATCTACACCCTGAAAAGCGGCAGCCCGGGCCTGGTATCCGGGCAGGACATATACCGGGTCATAAAGGCGGGGATGATCATGGAGAGAAACGAGTATCTCCTGAAACTTAAAGAGCTCCTTGAGGCCCTTGAGAAAAAGATTGATGAAAGCGGAAAAAGTTATAAGAGGATACTCCTTGCAGGGGGACTATGCAGCCATCCCGACATCTATTCGCTCCTGGAGGACTCCGGTGGAGCAGTCATCTGGGATGATCTCTGCACGGGGACCCGGTTCTTCACCGGGATGATCCATGAGACCAGGGACCCTATTGAGGGGATCGCGTACCGGTATATCGAGAGAAATGTCTGCCCGGCAAAACACATGACGTCAACATCCCGGGGAGAGAACCTGGTAAAGCTGGTAAAGGAAAAGAACGCCGCGGGTGTGATATTCATCTACCTGAAGTTCTGCGACCCCCAGGCGTTCGATTATCCCTACCTGAAGGAATCCATGGAGAAGCTTGGTGTCCCCACACTCCTCCTTGAGATTGATGAACAGAACCAGTCCTTCGGGCAGCTGAAAACACGCTTTGAGACATTCGTAGAGATGCTCTCGGACGAAAGGAGTGAGAAAGAATGACCGCGGAAACAAAACCAAGAGACCCCGAAAGGGAAAAGAGAAAGATCAAGTCCGTCAAAAAGATGAAAGAGATCATGACGGCCTACTATATCGAGGCAAAGACCGCCGAACAGCAGAACAAAAAAGTCGCCTGGATAACCAGTGGCGGTCCCGTAGAGCCCCTTATCGCAATGGACGTGATACCGGTCTACCCGGAAAACCACGGGGCCATGATCGGCGCCAGCAAGATGGGGGTGGACCTCTGCGAAAAGGCCGAGGAGATGGGGTATTCCCGGGAGATCTGCTCATACGCCCGGGCCGATATTGCCGCTTCCACCGTCAACGGGGGCCCTATCGGGGGGCTGCCGAAACCCGACTTCCTCGTCTGCAGCAACAACATCTGCGGCACTGTCATGAAATGGTACGAGGTACAGGCCCGGCATTATGATATCCCCCTCTTTATCTTCGACACACCCTTTATCCATACGGAATTCAGTGAAGAGGCAAAGGAGTACGTCATAAGCCAGATTAAAGAGTATATCCTGTTCCTGGAAAAAGTCTGCGGGAAGAAGATGGACATGGACAGGATGGAAGAGACGGGGAGGCTCTCCATTGAAGGACAGAAGCTCTGGCAGGAGGTGCTGGAGACAACCATGCACAGACCGGCGCCCATGTCCGCCTTTGACGCCTTCTTCCACCTTGCGCTTATCGTGACCCTCAGGGGTCAGCAGCAGGTAATCGATTACTACGCCGGCCTTAAGGCAGAAATGAACCAGAGGATCAAAGATGGGATCGGCGCCGTCCCAAAGGAAGAGTACAGGCTCCTCTGGGACAACCTGCCCCTCTGGTATAAGACACGGTGGCTCTCCGACACCTTTGCCTCCCATAACGCCTGCCTTGTTGCGGACACATACACCACCGCGTGGACCGGGACCCTTCATCTCCTGGATGAGAAGAAGATCCTGGAATCCATGGCCATAGCCTACTCCAGTGTCTACCTGAACCTCTCAATCGACAGGATGTATGAGACAATAAAGAAACTGGTGAAAAAATACAGCACCGACGGTATCGTCATGCACTCCAACAGGAGCTGCAAGCCCTACTCCTTCGGCCAGTATGATCTCCGGAGAATGATAGCTAAAGACCTTGACCTCCCCGTGCTGATCATTGAGGCGGACATGGTTGATGAGCGCTCATTCAGCGAGAGCCAGATCGGGACAAGGATCGATGCCTTCATGGAAACAATGAAACACAGGAAGTGAGTGAGGAGAAAAGAGATGATTACCGCTGGGATAGATATCGGTTCCATAACCGCGAAGGTTGCCATCCTTGATGATGAGAAGATTATCGGTGAAATGGTGGACTTTACCGGCTACAATGCCGGCAAGGCGGGACGGAACATTTTCGAGAAGCTCCTTTCCAAAACAGGCCTTGACGAGGGCTCTGTCAGTAAAATTGTCTCAACAGGCTACGGAAGAAATGCCGTTGATTTTGCCCATAAAGCAGTCACCGAGATCACCTGCCATGCCGCGGGGGCATATTTCCTTGACCGGAGCGTCAGGTCCATCATTGACGTGGGAGGCCAGGACAGCAAGGCCCTTCTCCTTTTTGAAGGAGGCAAGGTCCGGGACTTCGCCATGAATGACAAATGCGCGGCGGGGACCGGGAGGTTCCTCGAGGTCATGGCCCGGGCCCTTCACCTGGACCTCGACCAGATGGGATCAATAGCCCTCAACACGGAAACTCCCTCGAAGATAAGCAGCATCTGCACAGTTTTCGCGGAATCGGAAGTTGTCTCCCTCATATCAAAGGGTGAGTCGCGGGAAAACATCATCGCCGGGATCAATGAATCGGTGGCCTCCCGGGTAACGGCCCTTGCCAGAAGGGTCAACGTAGCGCCCCCTGTTATGATGACAGGAGGAGTGGCACGCAACAGGGGTGTGGTTAAGGCCCTTGAAAAGAAGCTGGGTACGGATATTATCGTATCTCCCCATGCCCAGATCAACGGGGCTATCGG
This sequence comes from Spirochaetota bacterium, assembly GCA_050298055.1. GTDB lineage: Bacteria > Spirochaetota > UBA4802 > UBA4802 > UBA5550 > JBNKTL01. Next base: position 26,918 of record JBNKTL010000038.1, on the reverse strand, counting down.
GGCAGCTATTCTCGCCAGGGATCTTTAATTTATCCTACGACCCCCCATCCCCCGGAGGGGGCGTAAGATTTTATGATAAATATTCTCTTGTGCCCCCTTTGGGGATTAGGGGCCAATGGATTTCAGTGAAAAATATTATACGCGATCCTGCTCAGCTTCTGGAGAAAGTTATATGCAGAGGCATTATCAGCCTCATGGCTCTCCTTCTCCACCTTTTCAATATACTTATGCATGTTATCCAGTTCCCCCTTATCAACCCAGAAACTTCCGCATGACGGGCAGTGGTCAATGATGATATCGGAATAGTGGAGAAAATTGATCTTTTCCATGGTCACACCGGTACATTCCCTGCACTGTATTGCCGGCTTGCTCTCCTTCTGAAGATCGTTGTCAAGGGAACTCAGTTCAACTTCACCCCCGGTCTCCTTGAACATTCTGTCAAGCTGGTGTTTATGGAGCCACATCCCGCTGCATTTTTTGCAGACTTCAATCTCCTCACCTTCCACACTCTCCGTGACAAGTTCACTTTTACAACTTGGACAAATCATATATCCCCTCCGGTTTTTTATTCTTAATCAGTATTATTTTTAAGACTTTATTTACAACTTAAAATTTTTTTCTGTCACCCAGAGCCCCCCATCCCCCAAAGGGGGCGTAAGATTTTTTCCCCAAACTTTCTTATGCCCCCACTGGGGGTAAGGGGGTCTTCCTATTCCTTCACCTCAAGCTTCTTCAGCTCAGCGTCGGTCCTCATCATCAGGGCCATTGAGTACTCCGCATGGGACCACATGAGGGGCGTGGCAAAGGTTATATAACCGGAATCACCCACCCTCCTGCACTGCTCCGCAACATCAATGTAAGATTTTTTCATGTGGCTTATCTCTTCAACGATATTATCGTAAGGCATATCCGGAACAAGGATATGGGGAGCAAATTCCTTATCGTAATCCCTTCCCGGCTCCCACTCAAGCTTGAGGAACTCGTAGAACCTTTCCGGTGTTGTCAGGTGTTCGCAGAGATGTCCCTCCTTTGACATGTAGCCGTCTATGACCGTCATGATTTCATTGCCCCTCTCGATGTTCCCCGTATAGAAGAAGTACTGGGCCAGCATTGCCGTATACTGTATCCAGGGCCCGTTTCCGGCATGGATATGTGTTTCAGGGTCTTCGATAAAGGGAAGGTACCTCTGGAGCATCCCCAGGTCCGGGTCCCAGAGATTATCCATGATAAAATGAATTGAGTTTTCAAAAAACTCGTTGTTTTGAAACGCATCGTTCTCCATCCCGGTCCCGAAGAAATAGGGACTGAGAAGGGTGATATCCGGCCGCAGGTCCGCCACGCCGTCAGGCTTCAGCCTCCTCACGTAGCGTCCCGAAATGGAGAAGATGTTATCAATGGTCTGCTCAAAACCGCTTTTGAGCTCAAGCTCCTTTGCGAACCTGCCGGCCTCACCATACATATCGGCAATGCCTTCAATCAGGCGAAGCATCATCAGGTAGGCATAGTTGACCCATATTGTATACCCCTCCTCTATTGCAGATTCATGGATGGAGGTCGTGGAGTAGAAGAGGTGGATCTCATTCCGGTAAAAGTTTTTCACCGCGTACTCCGCTCCCCTGTCTATGGCGCCAATCAGCCTGTGGAGATTCGGGAGGCTGACATTCCTTTTCCCCGCGGCAAGGAGGTACCGGCAGAGGATGCTCACACCGTGGGCTACATTATCTTCCTGCCTGTATATCCCCTTGTCCTCGCCGTTAATGCCATACCTCTGACCCCAGTAACCGTCCTCCCTCTGGCAGTTGTAGATAAAACGTGAAATTTCACCGAGCAGCCTGAAAGCGATGTCACCTGATTTCAGGTCGCTGTTTGAGAGCTTGTAGAGGAGCCGGGAGGCACACGCGCTGTCACGGGGATAGACATAGGGATACCGCGAACCGGGAAGTGTCGCAAGGAGCGCGCTCCCCTTTTCGGTATCAACGGTACACTGGGAGATTATATTCAGGTGCCTGTTGATGTCCCTGTTGAGGTCGATGAGCATCCGTGTTATGAACGCGAGGTTTGGATTTTTCAGGACATTATTCTGGTGTTTCTTCCTCTCCGCGGTAACGGCGGCAAGGTCTTTCATGAGATTGCTGTCCTTGCTTGTGATCTCCTCGAAGTCCTCCTTGGAGAGTTTGACCAGGTCGGCATTTTTTGCTATCTCCACGGAAGCGTTTCTCTTCTCATCGGAGACCAGCGCCATTTCACCGAAGAACTCACCCTCGCTGAGAATGGCGATGATCCGCTGTTTCTTCTCAACATTCCGGTAGACCCTGACCTCGCCGTTTCGAATAAGGTAGAAGCTGTCACCCTCGTCTCCTTCATCAAATATTACGGTGTTCTCCGGTACCGAGTAAAGCTCAACCCTGTCAAGGACCTCATGGAAGAGCTTCTCGCTGAGATTGGTAAAGATCGGGACCTTTCTCAGGTCATTGCGGAGCTTCCTGTCGATATACTGTTTGTCGATAAGGGACTTTATCCGCGCAGAGCTGTTCATGAGATGCTTCAGGGCCTCACGGTCCAGTGAAAGGGTCAGGAGACTTTCATTCACAATGATGCTGTTTTCCCGGGGCATGGTAGAGAAGATGATCTCCTCACCGAAAAAGTCCCCCTCCTTCAGGGTAAAAAGCTCAAATTTCGGGTTCTCCTCGGTGGGAATCACCGCCCTGACACTCCCGGAGAGGATCACATAAAAGTAGTCATCAAATTTTCCGTGGCGGCAGATGATATCATCTGTGTCATATTCAAAGAAGAGGATGGATTCCGATATTTCTTTTATGATTTTTTCATCAACATCGCTGAAAAAATCAATACTTTTCAGTATGGATTCCACATCCATATTGCTGAAATAAGGTATATGCTTCAGCTTGTTGATAAGGCCTTTCACAGGGTAGCTGTTTAATGACATAACTCACCTTCTTGAAATTACTTCCGGGTAAAACACTTGACCGTTCACATCTTAGCAAAAGGCATTATTTATGGCAATACATTTTATGGTTTGGAACCGATGATGAATACAGGCGGGCTTATAAGGATAAATCGACTTTCTGTTGACGGATTTGAAATAGATGCTTATATTAGTTATGCGTTGCATGTTGTCCGTTATATTCAACAGTGTGTAACAGGGGTAAGGAGATGATTAACTTTGATAAAAAAATCCTTAAAAAACCCGCAAAGATAAATATTTTCAAATACAGGTTTTTCGAATATAAAGGCACGAACGTCAATTACATTACCAGGAGAATAGTTATAACTCCTTACTTTTTTTGGAACTTTCTCTCATATTTTTTCCAAATATGAGAGATAATTATATAGATGCATCCAGAAACAAAACATTTGAGGTGAGTAATGTTGTCCCCGGAAACAGATGAAAAACGTCCAGATGCTGATGAAAAACTTTCTCATACTGATGAAAAACGTCCCGGAGCTGATGAAAAAAATAAGAGCGGCGGTTTGACCATTAAGAAAAAGGTCACTCTGGGTGTCATTCTTGTACTGGTTTTACTGATGGTTGTAAGTAATCTCTATTACTGGAATCGTCTTGAAGGTATCATGGAGAGGAATGTTATTGAAAAAGCCAGGGCTATTACTACCATGGGTGAGGCCATTCGCCAGTACCAGGCTGACAACTGGGGGAGAAATGTTTTTGATGTGGACCATCTCAAGGCCGATATCAAGGGCAGGTTTCTCTATGCCGTCCCCGTTTTTTCATCAATAGCTACCATGAGAAAAAAAGCAAAGGAGTTGGGATTCCGGTTCAGGGTCCCCAAGATCAATCCGAGAAACAAAAAGAACGCCCCTGACCTTATGGAAAAATTTTTCCTTGAGAAACTCAAAAAAGAAAATCTTGACGAATACTATGAAGTTGACCTGGGCTTTTACAGGGAATTGAGATACTTCCGGTCAGTGCGGCTTACAAAGGACTGTCTTATCTGTCACGGTGACCCCGTCCAGTCCCGGAAACTCTGGAACCGCAATGACGGCAAGGACCCAACCGGCGGGACCATGGAAAACTGGAAGGAAGGAGAAATACATGGGGCCTTTGAGCTCATCTATTCCCTGGAAGACTTCATTGCAGAACGCCGGCAGACGATTTTCCTTGCTGTGTTTGCGAGCCTTATCATTCTCCTTACTGCTTCTATTATCGTCAGGATAATAGTAAAGCGCGCGCTGGACCCCCTTGACCAGATTGCCGGTCATCTTGAGGATATTAATAAGGGAGCCGGAGACCTGACTCAGAAGATCCAGATACTCAGCAAAGATGAGGTAGGAAAAGTCGCAGACCTTTTTAACGCCTTCATTGACCAGTTAAAGGGCATGATAATCATTATCAGAAATTCTTCCGTACATGTGACCTCGTCATCAAAAGAAATGACACAATCCAGCGAAAGTCTCGCCAATGTGGCCCAGGACCAGGCTTCTTCTATTGAAGAGACCTCCGCTGCCCTTGAAGAAATCAAAGCGACCATTGATCATGTTTCCCAGAACGCGAAGAACCAGGCACAGAAAGCCGATACGACCTGGTCATCAATGGAATTCCTGGCGGAGTCTATTGAGAAAATCAACAAAAACGCCCAGGAAGCCAATGGAATGGCCGATGAAACACACAACTACGCAATGGATGGTGAAAAAGTCCTTGTGAGTACCGTTAACAGCATGAAGGAAATCACAGAGAGTTCCCGGAGGATCACCGATATCGTAACCATTATTTCAGAAATATCGGACCAGATAAATCTCCTGTCACTTAACGCGTCTATTGAGGCAGCCAGGGCGGGAGAGCAGGGAAGAGGTTTCGCGGTTGTTGCCGAGGAAATTTCAAAGCTTGCCGAGCAGACTGCTTCCAGTTCCCAGGAGATCAACAAGCTCATTGATGAAACTAATACCAAGGTCAAGACCGGTTCCCAGTACGTGGAGCGGACATCAAAAGCTCTTCGGAGCATTATTGAAAACGTCAAAAAGACAGCTTATCTCATGGAGAGTATTGCCAGGTCCTCAATCGATCTTAATGAAATGAGCAGCAAAGTCAAAGATGAGGTCCACCTGGTCAACAGCATGTCAGAAGAGATCTCAACCATGATGGAGGAGCAGAGCACTACCAGCAACGAAATAATCAAAGCCATTACTCAGATTAACGAAATCACGCAGTCTGTAGCCAGTGGTTCCGAAGAAATAGCAGGATCTTCCGAAGAACTCAATGCAGAAGCAGACCGAATGATGAATATCGTCCGGAAGTTTAAACTGGAAGAAAATGAAAATGACCCGGGGAAAAATAGATAATTTGTAATGATTTCATATTTATACTAATAATTTTATTGACATAATAACCCATTTTTGCAACCTGTATTTTATATTTACATTATGAAAGGTAAATAATTTTATTCTGTAACTGTTCAGCTCTGTTTGTAAAATATACATATTTAATAAAATCTCAACAATATGTCTCCGCCGCCGAAGGAGGCGGAGACATATCAGTCAAGTTTTCAACAGATATAATTATTCTTATACACAGCTGAGCAGTAAATTTATTCTTTAATTGAGGTGATACATTATGAGTGAATACTCGACAAAATCATTAGTCCAACTGCCGGCACCTGATTTTTCAGCCGTCGCTGTGATGAAAGACAACAGCTTCAAAGAAGTTAAACTATCAGACTACAGGGGAAAGTGGGTCGTTCTCTTCTTTTACCCTCTGGATTTTACTTTTGTCTGCCCCACGGAGATAACGGCACTGAATGACAGGTACGGCGACTTTATGGGCCTTGACGCTGAAGTTATCGGCGTATCCGTTGACAGTCAGTTTTCACATCTTGCATGGAAAAACACTCCCCGGAAGGAGGGAGGACTGGGGAGCATCGATTATCCCCTGGTAGCGGATATCACAAAATCCATTTCCGCTGACTATGGCGTTCTCCTCGATGCGGGTATGGCCTTAAGAGGTCTTTTCATCATCAATCCCGAAGGCGTTGTCCAGTACCAGGTTGTTCATGATCTCGGTATTGGAAGAAATGTCGATGAAACACTGAGAGTTCTCAAAGCCATCCAGACCGTATCCAAAACAGGAGAAGTCTGTCCTGCAAACTGGAGTGAAGGCGGTGACACAATGAAGGGTGACCCCGAAGGTTCAAAGGAATACTTCAAGAGCCACAACTAGACATTCCCTTTTCCTGATAATGAAAAGCGGCTGTTTTTTAGCAGCCGCTTTTTTTATTAATTCTTTTTTGCTCTTTCCTCTACTCCAAAATTTTCAAAATTCATTCCTCTGATTATTACAGTTATTTCTTTTTTATAAAAATCTCCATCAATTCCATTTGCAAGTTTGACTTGATAGCATATTGTAAATTATCAATTTCAATCTTAAGTCCCCTTCCGGGGGATTTAGGGGGACTTTGCGGATAGAAGTGTTTCTTTCTCTCTTGTCAAATTATAAATTTCTCAGCATTTCAGAATGAGCCTTATTTTTTGTTTTTAATAAACATTTAAATAAATAAATGATAGATTTTGTACATTTTTCCCTCTCAGGGGATAATAATATTGACTTCTTTTTTTTCTTCTCTATCATGATGTCTTTCCCAAAATTTTCCAGGAGGTTTTAGTATGAAACAGATTTATTCTATTCTTCTAACAGCTCTTCTATCAGCAGTCATGTTTTCAGGTTGTTTTGTTCCGCCTGATACGGGAGATGAATCCGGCGGGACAATATTTATGAATTTGTTCATGACTCAGAATCTGAGCAGGACACTTCTCCCGGATATTGACATGGACCCTGCCGGTTACAATATTACGGGCAATGGGCCAAATGGGGCTACCTTTAATATGAGTACCGACCAGGAAACGGCGGAAATCTCCGGTCTGGATTTCGGGGATTGGAGTATCATTGTGGATGCTCTCAATACTGAAGGTACAATTATCGGAAGGGGAACGGCTACCGCAACAGTCTCTGTAGGGCAAACCACTGTAGTAAATATTACGGTTACCCCTCTGGACGGTGTCGGCTCTCTTGATTTAACAGTACTCTGGAACGCAGAAGACCTGGAGAACCCGTCTATAGAGGCCCAGTTGATATCGGCATCAGGTACACCCATGGACCTCCCTTTTCAGGTCACAGGGAACACAGGGATGTACCAGGGTAGTTCTCTCCCAACAGGTTATTATACACTTATAGTCAAACTGCTTGACAACGGCATACTCACAATGGGAGCAGTAGAGGTTGTGAGAATTGTCTATGAGGAAACAACAGAGGGAACTTTTGAGTTCTATGATATTAACAAGCCGGGCGGCAATATTCAGGTGAATATTGATCTGCAAATGGCAGATCCCATTGATGTTACTATTTCCGGCCAGTTAAATGAAATAGCATCAAATGAATCTATGACAGTGACAGCATCTGTTCCGCCTGAAACAGGCAACGTTGTTTATGTATGGTATATAAACGGTGAATCGGCAGCAACCGGCGCATCATATACAATAAATAATATGGAACAGGGCATTTACAGACTGGATGTAACGGCATTTACAACAGATGGCAGCCGTGCAGGTTCCGCTTCCCATATGTTTACTGTAACCGAGGCTGTGGATGCGGGGCTGATTGGTGTATGGAAGGCGGTTTCAGCGTGTGAAAACGGTATAGATTGTGAAAACACACCATGGGACAATAATGATACCGGATGCGGTGACGGGGCTTCATGGTCTGAAACCCCCTACTGGGAATTGACATCTGACAATGTTTTCAGGGAGTATATGGACTTAACAAATATTGTTAACAATAATTGTGAATGTTTACCGGAAACTGACGGTTTATACTATTGTTCCGGTAGAAATGGAACATATACCGTTAACGGCAACCAGGTTACATTGATACAGCCCGATGGAACCACAATAGTTACCTATACCCTTACAGGAGATATCCTTGAAGCAACTTTTGATAATATGCAGGTAACATTTCAGAGAGTCAGCAGTACGGAGATTGCAGGGGCGGTTGAGTTCTGCAGCATTTGTTACGGAGATAACAACAACTGTGAGGTTGTGGCAACAGCAGCTCCCGGTACGGGAACAGATATTGTCCTTTCTCCTGTTGGGCCATCTCTGCCGGCGGATGTTATGGGTACCTATCTCCTTACAGGCACCTTTAATGGCCATGATTATTACAAGCATGCTGTCAATGATTACTGGATTTTCTGGGACAACGGCACTGATGGCGGCGGCGGAGAGGATGAATGGAATATAGGCTCTTCTCTTGGCGGCGGTGAGATAGGTTTACCATTCGAGCCTTTTGCAGGTGATCTTCTCGGTAACTGGTATGGGAACTGCTGGTCTGACAACCTTATAAACAAGGTTGGAGACGGCTGGGCAGGTCAGCCGTCTTCAGAGGGACAGATCTATACTGTTGATATCAGCTCCACGGATACGGTTTTTACTCTGTATGTAGATTATCTGGACGGTACAGCTCAGGGTGAGGATATTACCGGCCTGGTTTACAGTCTCTATGGAATGGAGGAGGAAAGGTTCTGTAATGGTGACTGCTGGAATGCCGGGGTCTCTTCATCCTGTAACGGTCTGAGTGAATGTTCAATGAGTTTATCAGGCCAGGATCTGAACCTCTTCTTATCGGAAAGAAACAAACTCACTGATTTTAATAGTGAACAGTGTGTGGATATATGGTTTGATTGGACCCTTTCCGGTATTGATACAAATTTTGATAGCGAAGGTTTTGCGGCCAGTGAGCTTTTATACCTGAGGCTTGAGAAGACCCCGGGTAATTGTAACTAGTACTTCGACTGCGTGATTTTTACTAATCATGATTGGTTAACTGCTGGAATATCCCAGTATTAAGAAAATCTTATTAGTACAAAATCACGCGGGCTCAGCACGAGAATATTTTTGTTATTTACAGGTTGCTCTGGGCAATGAGTTTTGAGGTGAAATTTAGTTGCTCAGAGCATTATTTTTTGAGAAAAAGCGGCTTTTTTTGCAGCCGCTTTTTTAATGAACTAAAACTTAAAGAATTCCACTTCACTTCTCAATTTATCAGCATTATCTGCGATATTTTCGGTGGATGCTGATAATTCTTCACTTGAGGCAGATGTATTCTGGGCAGCATCATTGATATTAGCAATTGATGTAACAATTTCGGTAACAGCTTTTTTCTGTTCCTCCATAGATACCAGAATTTCATCGGCCCTCTGTAAAAAATGTTCCGCATCATCTTTAAGAACATTATTGATTTCCCTGTTTTTACGGGTCAGCTCACCAACACGGCCGACAGAACCGGCGAAGACATTGAGCCCCTCAAAGAACATTTCAATACCCACAATTGCCTCATTCAGGGAAACTGAAGATTTATCCATACTTGTGTCGGTTACCTTGATGAGTTCTGATATACTCTTTGTATTTTCCCCTGCTTGTTCCGCCAATTTGCCTATCTCGTCCGCAACCACAGCAAAACCTCTGCCAGACTCACCTGCCCGGGCAGCCTCGATTGCCGCATTCAGGCTCAGGAGGTTAGTCCTTTCAGAAATATCATTTATCAGGCCCGTATAATCCAGCATGTGCCCCGCGTCAGCTGCCGCGGTCTTCATTAATTGCATAGTCTCACTTATCTTCTTTTTTACATCTTCGATATTGGTATCCAATCCATCTTTCACACTCATTGCCTTGAGCATTTCACTTCCCTCTTCTTCAACAATAGCATAAAGTTTTTTTATATTATCAATAAGGACTTGAGTGCGTCGATGCTGATATTCAATATTTTCATATATCTTATCAATACCGGAAAATATCGCTTCAAGGGAAGTGGAAATCTGTTCCACTGTTGCCGCAGTTGTCTGGCTCTGAATGGAAAAATTATCCGCCGCACCTGCCATTTCTTTAGAAGAATAACTTAATTCGGAGGACATGCCCTGAATCAATGATAAAACTGAACGAATGCGGACCATAAGCAAATTCATTGATACACTCATTGACGCCATCTCGTCTGTAGTTGTCATGGGGATAAATTCTGTTCTCAAATCTCCCCGGGCTAGAGAGTCAAGGGATGTCTCAATGTCCGACACGGTCCTTTTTATTGATTGAGCTAAAAAATACGCGGTCATAACACATGTTCCCAGAGTTATAAAAACAATTATCGCAAAGTGAAAAACCTGGTTTCCAAGATGCAAAAGACCTGCGTCTGTCAAAACAAGAAAAGATATAAAAATTGTAAGCGGTGGAATGAGTATTGAAATGAGAGCAAAAACCAGCTTGGGGAAAATATGAACAGGACGATATAAATTTTTTTCAATTAAAACCGATGCCAGGCGGGGCTCTTTGAGAAATTTTGACAAAAAGAGTTCAGACTGGAACATAAAAAAAGCGGCAGTAATGGGGATAAGCATAAGCCCGCCAATTGCCGCAATGATAAGCCTCAATTGAGTCATTTCTCCAAAAACTGCTATTACCAGTGTGGCAACACCAACACCTACGGGATAACGCAGCAGCATGGATTTAGCTTCAAAACGGGGCTGTAAGAGTAATTTTAATTTGTAATCCCTTAATGTTTCGTCATCAAGTTTTTCATCACTCTTTAATGCGGCTATTACATTATTCAGTTTAAGCCATCTCATAACAACAGCCGCGAATATGTTTGCCACTGCGCCAATTGATACACCGGTTAAATAAACAGGTAATGCGTCAAAATAATTTCCGGCAATGAGGATATAATATACCAGCAGTACCACAGGAAAAGCATGGGCGATAATCTCCAATGAAAGTGTAAATTGTAAAATTGATATTTTCTTGCTATTCATGAAATACTCCCAATAATTACCTTTCTCTCTATCTGCACCTGCATGGCCTGATTATTCGCAAATTATTTTTTATTTTTATAGGGTAATTATTTCAAGGTTTTATTTGGAAAATTATATCATGAGAAATCAATTTTTTTTTCGTTACTGCTCAGCTATATGGCTCTCAATAACCTGTTTACTAAAGTTTTTAATGAATATGATAATTCATAACAAAAAGTCTCATCAAGACCCCCTCATGAAGGTACTTTACAGTATGTGTTGTTAAAATTAATTATTGACAAAACACTTTGTTAAAATTACTATATTAATAATAAAAAATTAATGCAGGTAATAATGATAGAAAGAATTCAAATAGACCCGAACATTTGTCATGGGAAACCGGTAATAAAAGGAACACGGGTACTGGTAATCAATATATTAGGTTCACTTGCTTCAGGTGAATCCATAGACAATGTATTAGAGGATTACCCAAATATTACTAAAGAAGATGTATTAGCAGCCCTTTCATTGGGAAGTCAGCTATCCAACTTCGAAAGTTTTCCCTATGATATCAAAGCATCATGAACAATTTTTCATCTCATCTTACAATATAATATTTTGAGGGTATTAGATCTTTCAGTATCTTCCCGGCAGTTTTCAGTTCATCCCGCCTGTGTACAGAATCCTCAATATATTTAAGAGCGGGAGTAATAAAATCCGCATAGAACTTCTTGCCATTTACATGGGCATGGAACCCGAAACTCCCCATGGCCTTTACATTTCTCTGGAAAGAAGAGAGGTCAAAGAGGAAGTTAAATTCATCCCGCTCCATATTCTGTATACCGGCAGCTTTGCTTTGCGTGTAATAGTATTCCTTCAGATGTTCAACCTCGCTGGTTTCAAGGACCGTATAGGAGTCCCTGAGGAGCGAGGCCAGGTCGTACTGGGGCAGCCCCATCCGGGCGTCCTGGAAGTCGATAAAGTAAAGACCTTCATTGAAGTGAATGATGTTCCGGGAATGGAAGTCCCTGTGGTTGAGGACAAAGTAGTCCGGCCTGTTCAGTATACCTGATATCTTTTCAAACTCGGAGAGGAGTTCCCCGCGGAGAGTTTCCGGGAGATCCACCCCCATATATCCTGCAAGGGTATGGGTAACAAAGAACCGGAATTCATACATAAGCTTTTCAGCATCAAACGCCAGTCCGAAAGGGATTTCTCCTTTTCCCCTGATGCTCTGGATTTTTATCAGGAAATCGATTGTTTTTTCATAGATTTCTCTTTTCCCGGAAGGAGAAAGTCCGGAAACCAGGTACTGAAGAAGTTTGTCACCCAGGTCTTCCAGAAGCAGGAGTCCCCGTTCCGGGTCAGCGGCGGATATTTCCGGCACCGGGATGCCCTTCTCTTTAAATAATCTGTGGAGGATAAGAAAGGAGTAGTTTTTTTCAGTGAGGGAACCGTATGATTCATCGTGGCAGAGTATCCATCTTTTCTTTCCCGCATCAACACGGTAGTAGATCCTGTTGGACGCGTCACCCGCAAGTTTCTGAATATCACATTCATGTCCGGCAAACCCCTCGACAAAATCGAGAAACTCCCGGGGAATATCTTCTCTGTTCATAACAGCCGGGAACCTGCTTCCCTGAGAAAAACAGTTCCGGGGTACAGCAGTGTGTACCCCGGGGGGAACAGGGAGGTTGTTCCGCTACTCCATTCCTTCTCTCAGGAATGTGGGTATATTAAGATCAACATTCGCATAGTCTTTACGCTTCAGTGTAAAGACCTGTGATTTTCTCGACTGTTTTTCATGAGACTCTTCCCGGTTGCCTTCTATAAGGGTCACAGAGGGACCTGTATTCTGGTCCGGTTCACTTATACCCGCGCTGTGCTTTGCGAGCATGTTCCTCTTCTTGTCAAACCCGGTTGCAATAACAGTGACCCGTACCTTGTCATCAAGGGCGGCATCAATTGTGGTACCAAAGATAATATTTGCGTCGGGATCAACCTGCTGGGTGATCTTATCGGTTACCTCATGGACCTCATGGAGAGAAAGGTCATTCCCTCCCGCTATATTTATCAGGACCGCCTTTGATCCTTCAATACTGCACTCTTCCAGGAGAGGGCTGTTAATGGCCATCTCTGTGGCCTCCATGGCCTTGTTCTCGCCGATACCCAGACCCACTCCCATAAGGGCGTCACCCGTCTCCTTCATCACAGTTCTTACATCGGCAAAGTCAACATTCACCAGCCCGGTAACCATGATAAGATCCGCTATCCCCTGCACACCCTGTCTCAGGATGTCATCGGCGAGCTTGAAGGCCTCATCGATGGGTGTCTTCCTGTCAATGATCTTCAGGAGAAGGTCATTGGGGATAGTGATCAGCGTATCAACTTTGTCCTTCATGTTTGTTATCCCGTCCAGTGCCTGGTTCATTCTTCTCTTTCCCTCGGCCCGGAACGGCTTTGTGACTACGCCCACGGTGAGCGCCTTCTGCTCTTTGGCGGCATCGGCAACAACAGGCGCTGCGCCGGTCCCGGTGCCTCCGCCCATACCCGCGGTAATGAAGACCATGTCCGCTCCCTTCAGTGCTTTCTGGATCTTGTCCCTGTCCTCATTTGCGGCCTCTCTTCCAATGTCCGGATTGGCGCCGGCCCCGAGCCCCCTTGTGAGCTTGTTGCCGATCTGGATCTTCACGGGAGCAAGGCTGTCAGCAAGCTGCTGGCTGTCGGTATTTACTACGATAAACTCCACTCCCTCCATACCGGTTGCAATCATTCTGTTCACGGCGTTGGTTCCGGCTCCTCCAACACCAACTACCTTAATTACGGTAGACATAGGCCTTTCTTCTTCTAATCGAAACATATTCCCCCCTGTCTAATTATGTCGCATTATAATATATTATGTCGCATTAGCAACAACTTTTTTATATACCGGAAGATTATCTTAAAGGTAATCTTCCAGCCATTTTTTGATCCTGGCAATTACACCCGGACCTTTTCTGCTGTACCGTGATGAATCCCGGAATCTCTTTAACCTTATACCATACTTAAGGAGTCCCACACCGGTGGCGTACTGCGGTGTCGCAACCTCCTTATCAAGACCTGTTATATCCCCGGGCACACCGATCTTAACGGGAACATTGATAACCTTCTCTGTTACCTCGATGCATCCTTCTATCATGCATCCCCCACCCGAGAGGACCACCCCCGCCCTGAGCCTTCCCTTGACCCCGCTCTTCATAAGTTCCTGGTCAACCATATCCATGATCTCGGTCATCCTCGGTTCAATAATCTGTGTCAGTTCCTGTTTGAAGAGACTCCGGGGAGCCCTTCCTCCCACCGAGGGGACCTCGATCATCTCCGAAGGATCAACCAGGTCGATTACCGCGCATCCATGCTTCCTCTTGATCATTTCAGCCGAATCCAGAGGGCATTTGAGTCCCTCGGAAATATCATTGGTCACGTGCATTCCGCCCACCTTGAGTACATTGGTGTAGACAACACCGCCGTTCATGAATACCACTATGTCGGTAGTCCCGCTTCCAATATCGACGAGAACAACCCCAAGCTCCTTCTCCTCCTTGCTCAGCACCGCGTCGGAGGACGCAAGGGGATTAAAGACTATCTCGTCACACTGGTATCCTCCCTTGTTGATAGACTTGAGGGTGTTCTGTATGCTTGTGGAAGAAGCGGTAACGATATGGACTTCGGCTTCCAGCCTCACACCGCTCATTCCCACGGGATCATTGATCCCCCACTGACCGTCCACCGCGAAGTCGGTGGAAAGAACATGAATGATCTCCCTGTCCACCGGTATCACCACGGCCTGTGCCCCTTCGATGACCTTTTTGACTTCATAGCTTCCTATTGTCCGGTTGCGGTTGGTGACTGCCACAATCCCCCGGGAGTTCTGTCCCTGGATATGCTCTCCGCTTATCCCGGCAACAACGGAGGTAACTTCTCTCAGGGCCATGGATTCCGCGTTTTCAATTGCCTTCTCAATTGATGAAACAGTATTATCAATATTTACAATGATGCCGTTCTTCATTCCCCTGGATGGAGCCACACCCACACCGGCAATTTCGATCTGGCCGTTCTCGTTCTCAAAACCGATAACAGCGCATGTTTTTGTTGTTCCTATATCAAGTCCTACTACGATCTCATCCATATCATTCTCCAGGTAGTATCAGTTTTTCCTTTCGGGCCTGAAAAAAACCCTGTTACCGATTATCTTCATTTTTTCAGGATAGGAACCTGTCCTGTCAAGGTATCCTGTAATCTTCCCGAGCAGAGAGAATGTCCTGTAATCGGGCCTTATCCTGAAACAGGTCCTTCTCCCCTTCATTATCACACGGGCTGTCCTGTCTCTCATTACGCTTATTTCCGATATCTGGCTGAAAAGATTTTTTTCCCGGATTCTCAAACGATTCAGGACAACCAGTATTTCTTGTATGGAGCCTGACATTCCCGATTTACCGGTTAAGTTCTCATCAATAACCAAGACCGGTCCCCGGACCGAATAGAGCCTGTTCCGGGCCACCTTCCTGAACTCATGGTCCAGGAGGTAGAGAACGGACTCCCCTTTTCCTTTTATCACAACAGGAGTCAGAAGTTTTTTCTCAACAACCGCAATGACCAGTCTTTTATCTTTCAGTTCAACCCCGTGGCTTATTATCAGGGGATTTGATTCCAGGCTCTTTTCCAGGGCGCTGATATCCAGGGATATCCCGCCGGAAACCGCTTCTGTTTTTACATTTCTGAACAGATCATACTTTGAGAGATTTTCAAGGCCCCTGAACTCAATCTCTTTCACAACCAGTCTCTTGCCCAGGCAGAAGGCCGTGTCAACCGCGAAAGAGACAGCTGCAACTGAAAGCAGTATGTTCAGGAGAATCCTCATCCGTTGTCCCTCAAATAATCAAGGATCATCTTTCCCGACTTATGGATATCCCCCGCACCCAGGGTAATGACAATGTCTCCCGCCTCCAGAATTTTCCCCACACTCTCCGGTATCTCTTCAAGGGCCTGTATGATCTTAACATCCCGGTTTTCATGCTTCATGACCGATTCCCGGATAAGTTCCGAACTCACACCCTCGATGGGTTTCTCTCCCGCCGGGTAAATACCGGTTATGAAAAGAACGTCGGCGTTGGGGAAGCTCTGTCCGAATTCATCCCAGAGAAGTTCGGTCCGCGTATACCTGTGGGGCTGAAAGACCACAACAAGCCTTCTTCCCAGATCCTTCAGCGCCTTCAGTGTCGCCCTTATCTCCGTGGGGTGATGGCCGTAATCATCATAGACCCTGATCCCGTTTACCTCGCCGATGACCTCAAGCCTTCTGCCCACACCGCTGAATTCGTAAAGTCCTTCCTTGATAACCTCATAATCCAGCCCCAGTTCACTTGCCACCGCGATAACCGATACCGCGTTCACTACGTTATGGCTGCCGAGGAGCCGTATTGAATACCTTCCGGTGTCCTTCCCGTGAGAGTAACAATTGAAGCTTGTAATCCCATCAGAAACTTCAACATCCGTTGCCCGGAAATCGGCATCCTCTGAAAATCCGTAGGTGGAGAACGGCCTTTCAATGCGGGGGATAAGTTCACGCACCGTAACATCGTCTATGCAGATGACCGAGTACCCGTAAAAGGGAATGCTGTTCATATACTTCAAAAAGGCTTCCTTAATATTTTCAAAATACCTGTAGTGGTCAAGGTGGTCCGCATCGATATTGGTCACGATCCCGATTGTGGGCATCAGGTTGAGAAATGTCCCGTCAGATTCATCGGCCTCAAACACCAGGTACTCCCCCTCTCCTGTCCGGGCATTGGACCCGAAATTGAAGACCTTCCCGCCGATCACAGCAGTAGGATTAATCCCCCCGTGGTAAAGCACATAGGAGAGGATGGACGATGTTGTGGTCTTCCCGTGCGTCCCCGCAACACCGATACCATGCTTGAGCCTCACAAGCTCCGCGAGCATCTCCGATCGGTGGATAATGGGGATCTTCTTTTTCCTGGCCTCAACAATCTCCGGGTTGCTGGGATCGATTGCCGTGGAAGTTATAACAACAGAGTAGTCCTTTATATTCGATGAAGAGTGACCGATATACACCTTTGCCCCCAGGGACTCCATCCTCTTTGTCTGATCGGAAAGATGCAGGTCGGAACCGGACACCTCGTAGCCGAGATTAATCAGTATCTCGGCAATTCCGCTCATCCCGATACCGCCGATACCGATAAAATGCATTTTTATTGACTTTCTGAACAAGCTCCCGCCTCCATTATTTCTTTTACGATTATTTCCGCGGCATTTTTCCGTGAAACGGCCGATGCTTTTTCTGACATCCTGCCGAGGTTTCTCCGGTTCCCCAGGAGCTCCCTGAGAACAGGTGCGACTTTTTCCGCCACGGCGTCACTGTCAAGTATCTTCACGGCCGCTCCCGCCCTGACAAATTCATCGGCGTTTATCTCCTGGTGGTTTGAAGCGGCAAAGGGATAGGGGACCAGGATCGAGGGTATTCCCGTTGCCGCCAGCTCCATCATAACACCGGCCCCTGCCCTGCTGATGGCAATATCAGCCGCCCTGTAGGCTTTTCCCACATCCTTAATATAGGGCGAGAGATAAATTGATCCCTCATCCATTTCACTGTGGACAAGCTCTTTCAGTTTATCATAGGAAAGGCTTCCCGTACTCCAGATGATACCCGTGTCTTCAAAGTCCTGGGGATATTCTTTTTTCAGGCAGAGGATAAGTTCGTTGAGCCTTTTCGCGCCCTGGCTGCCCCCGATGAGGAGGATGATCTTTCCCGCGTGGCTGAGGTGAAATGCCTTCTTTGCCTCGGTCCTGCTGACCTCCTCAAGGAGTTCCCTTCTCACCGGGTTCCCCGCCGGCAGATATCTTTCCGGAAATTTAATATAGTTTTTGGAAACATCAAAGGTCCCGAATACCCTCTTTGAATACTTCTCGAAGAGAAGGGTTACCTTTCCCGGGACCGAGTTCTGCTCGCAGAGATAAAGGGGCAGTTTCAGCATTCTTGCAGCAAGGAGCGCGGGTGCCGATACATATCCCCCCATCCCCACAACAGCATTTATATTCATTTTGTTCATAATTCTCCTTGCCCTGAAAACTGCCGCACTGAAAAGCAGGAGAAAAAGCGGCATCTTGAGGATGTTCCGGGTAAGTGCCGGCGCCCTGTAGAGAAACAGCTCATCTTCCCTGATACTTTCAAGGAGGGAAAATCTCCTGTCCCTGGTTCCCGTAAGAAAAAAAGCCCGGGCGCCTTTCCGGATAAATTCATGGTAGAGGGCTATTCCGGGGCTGATATGCCCTCCTGTACCGCCGCCTATGATGAGGACCCTGCATCCTTCTACTGCCATACTTCCTCCCCCATCTTTGTTCCATGCATAACAGTCTCCCTGTACCGTGAGATGTTCAGAAGAATCCCCGCTGCCGCCATGCTCGATACCAGGGAAGACCCCCCGTAGCTGATAAAGGGAAGGGTTATGCCCGTTGTGGGAAGGCTCCCGCTTGCAACGGCTATGTTTATATAGGCCTGAACGATAATCAGCATGCTCAGTCCGATTGCAAGAAGCCTTCCGAACCGGTCCGGTGCACCGGCAGAGATAACGATCCCCCTCCAGAAAACCATAAAAAAGAGTATGATAACAACAAGTGTTCCGATAATTCCCACCTCTTCCGCGATGACCGCAAAGATAAAATCGGTATGCGGTTCCGGAAGCCGTGCAATCTTCTGTGTTCCGTTACCCAGACCCAAACCGAAAAAGCCCCCTTTCTTGAAGGCGATAAACGACTGAAGGATATGGTATCCGATACCGTACCTGTCTTCCCAGGGATTTAAATAGGCCAGGATCCTCTCCTTCCGGTAATCCACCTGGTAGATCAACAGGTAAAACATCGGTATACTCACAACAAAAAGCCCCAGTATATAAAGCAGGGGGAAGCCGGATACGAAGAGGATAAAGACCGTCACGATGAGAAGATCAACCGCGGTCCCGAAATCGGGCTGCATGAGGATAAGGACAAAGATCACTGCGGTAATCAGTACCGGAACCAGGAGCCGGGCCACATAGTTTTCCCTTCTCTCCTGTGAAAATATCTTCACCAGGTAGATGACCACGAAAACCTTGATAAACTCCGACGGCTGGAGGGAAAATCCCCCCAGGCTGATCCACCGGGCGGACCCCTTTACGCTTTTTCCCACTCCCGGGATCAGTACAATGGCAAGGAGGAGAAATGAGCACAGCAGTAAAAGCCTGGTGAACTTTTTGTAGACCCGGTAGTCTATCTCCTGGAATATGAGAAGTGCGATAAAACCAATGGAAAACCAGAGGAGCTGGCGCTTGAGGAAATAGAATGAGTCACCAAAAACCCTGTACGCGTAGACGGCGCTGGCGCTGTAACTCATGGCCAGCCCGATCCCTGCCAGCAGGAAGACCGTGACAAAGAGGGTCAGGTCCGGATCATTTTTTCTCCGTGTATCTATAACCGATTTCAGGTCCACGCTATCTCCCCTCTGCTGATCCTCTCAAAAGATTTCCTGAATTCTTCTCCCCGGACTTCATAGTTCCTGAACATATCAAATGAGGCACACCCCGGGGAGAGAAGGATAACTTCATTCTCACTGCTGAGCCTCATTGCTTCCGCAACAGCCCGGTCCATGTCCTCCACGCAAACCGGTTCGAATTCATCGAAAAGTCCCGTGAACTCCTCCCTGGTCTCACCCATGAGCACCATGCCGCTGATTCTTCCCCTCAGGGTATTCGCGAGCCGTGAATAATCGTCACCCTTGGACCTTCCCCCCAGAATGATCACACCCTTCCCGGGAAGACTCCGGAGGGCCATTTCCACCGCTCCCACTGTTGTGGCCTTGGAATCGTTTATAAATATCCGTCCCTTATACTCCCCGATTCTCTCCATCCTGTGCTCAAGGGGAGGAAACGCATAACAGGCTTCTGCTATTGCAGTGTAAGACGGCTCAAGACCGCTTTTCTCAAGGGCCGCTTTGACCATGAGAAGCGCGGCAAGGGTGTTCTGGATGTTATGGACGCCCAGTATCTGCAGCCTCCCTGTTTCCAGGAGGTTAATGCTTTTTTTCCCTTCCCGGAGAAAGATGAACCCGTCACTGTACCAGGCGTCGGCTTCTTGTTTCTCCAGGGAAAAACAGAGCTTCTCCGATTCAAGGTGATGGTGGCCCTCTGTTGAGATGGTATCATCCAGGTTGTAGATGTATGTATCGCTTTTCTCCTGGTTCATGGCTATGCGGAGCTTCGTGTTGTAGTAATCCTCCATATCATCATACCTGTCCATATGATCGGGGGTCACATTGAGGATTGATGCCACGTGGGGCCTGAACTCCCTGATGGTCTCAAGCTGAAATGATGAGAGCTCCATGACCGTGAAAGAAGACCGGTCTGTCTCCCCGGCGAAGGAGAGGACCGGGGTCCCGATGTTTCCTCCCACAAAGGTCTTATGGCCCAGGCTTTTCAGTATATGACCGGTGAGGGAGGTGGTTGTGGTCTTCCCGTCTGTTCCGGTAATGGCAATGATCTTTCCCTTAATGAACCCGTATGCCAGTTCGATCTCCGAGATGACCGGGATATTTCTCCTGTTGGCCTCAACGATGAGAGGTATGCTTACGGGAACACCGGGACTCAGTATGATGGCGTCAAACTCTTCCCGGAGGATTTCCGGTTCCTGGCGGCCCAGGAGAAGTTTTATTCCCGGTTTCAACCGGGAGATGGTCCCGGAGAGTTCACTCTCGCTCTTAGCGTCAGAGACAAAGGTGTCCACACCCCTCTCCCGGAGGAAGTTTGAAACGGTGAGCCCGGTCCTTTCTCCCAGTCCCACAACAAGAGCCTTATGTATATCAGCTATGTTCATTTAAACCGCTCTTTTCCCTCTCTACAATATCTTTAATGAACTGAGTCCCAGTATGGCCAGTATCAGTCCCAGTATCCACATTCTCACCACCACCTTCTGTTCCGGCCAGCCGGAAAGTTCGAAGTGGTGGTGTATGGGCGCCATCCTGAATATTCTCTTTTTCCTGAGCTTGTATGATACCACCTGCAGGATCACTGACACTGCTTCCAGCACGAATACTCCTCCCACAATGAAGAGAAAGATCTCCTTCTTTATCATAACGGCAACGATCCCGATTATCCCTCCCAGGGCAAGGGACCCCGTGTCCCCCATGAACACCGATGCGGGATTACTGTTAAACCAGAGGAAGCCCAGTGACGCGCCGATCAGGGCGGATATAAAGACCGTGAGCTCGGCACCGTCAGGGATATAGGGTATCCGGAGGTATTCCGCTATCTTCATGTGCCCGGTAAGATATGACATGATACCCAGGCTCACCGCAACGATCAGGACCGATCCTATTGCCAGGCCGTCAAGACCGTCCGTCAGGTTGACCGCATTTGAAGTCCCGATGATGACAATAACGGCAAAGAGAACCGATGCCCAGCCCAGGTCTGCCAGGGCTTCATTCATGAAAGGGACATAGAGCTTTGAAGCCTGCTCCGCGCTGGAAGGGTAGATGAATATTGCCACTGAGACTGCCGTTGCTATTGCAATCTGTGAAACGAGCTTGGCCCTCGCGGGAAGACCGTCCTTTTTTTTCTTAACGGCTTTAATGTAGTCATCAATAAAACCGAGAAGCCCCAGGAGAAAAGTGGCCCCCAGCAGAAGGATGAGGTAAAAGCTGTTGAAGTTGCCCCAGAGGATCGTAGATGTGATGATTGATCCCAGGATAATAATACCTCCCATTGTGGGGGTCCCCGCCTTTGCCTGGTGGCTCTCCGGGCCCAGCTCCCTGATCTCCTCCCTGAACTTTATTTTCTGGAGAAGGAGAATAAGGACCTTCCCGAAGATCAGGACAAAGAGAAGGGCCGTAAGGGCCGCGTAAGCCGACCTGAAGGTTATATACTGGAAGAGTCTCAAAAACGAAACATATTCCTTTAATGGCAGTATAAAATGATAAAACATATTCGTGTCCTTTAAACTACGCTCTTTCCTTAAGTGAATTTACAACATCTTCCATCTTCATTGACCGGGAACCCTTGACCAGGACAACATCCTTATCTCTCAGCATGGAGTTGAGGCGGTCTGACAGCTCCTCTTTGCTCTCGAAAACAATTACACTTTCATCTTCCATACCCGCTTCAAGGGCGCCCTCTCTGTAGGAGGCTGACATCTCCCCCCAGACCAGCAGGAGATCAAATCCTTTTTGGGCCGCAAAATTTCCCGTTTCCCGGTGCAGTGCCGCTGACTCTTCACCAAGTTCCTTCATGTCTGAAAGGACCGCGATCTTTCGCCTGCGGGGCCAGGTCCTGCTTACTGATTCCAGGGCGCTCCGTGATGAGAGGGGATTTGAATTATAGGTATCATCTATCAGGGTAAATCTGAGATTGATAACCTGGCTTCTCCCCCCCACGTTCTCAAAACCCGCAAGGGCCTTTCCCGCAGAAGGAACGTCTATACCGAGCCAGAGGGAGACAGCCAGGGCGGCCATAATATTTGAGAGGTTATGGACCCCGTAAAGAGGCACCGTGATCTCTTCACCCATAAACCGGAGCCGTACACCCTCACCGGAAAGGGAATATGTTTCCGGCATGTAATCCGCCTTCCTGTCAATCCCAAAGGTCTTTACCCGGACCCCCTTCTCTTCGGCTCTTCTCCTCAAAAGATCAAGGTGAAGAGAATCACTGTTGAGGAAAAGCTGCGAACCCTCCTCCATTCCCCGGAGGATCTCAATCTTGGACAGGGCAACACCTTCAGTGCTCCCCAGGAACTCAAGGTGTCCTTCACCGATACTGGTTATTACGGCAGCGTCGGGACGCGTCATCCCGGCCAGTCTGCCGATCTCACCCGGGTGGTTCATTCCCATCTCGATGACAGCCACCTCATGGTTTTCCCTCAGGTTTAAAAGGGTAAAGGGGACCCCGATCTCATTATTATAATTTTTTTCGTTTTTCAGTGTTTCGAAACGTCCCGCTGAAATCGCGGAGATAAGTTCTTTAACGGTTGTCTTCCCGTTGGTCCCCGTGATCCCCACAATCCTCGGGTTGACTTCATCTCTCCTGAATGCCCCGAGCCGTCCCAGGGCAGTGAGCGTGTCATCACATTTAATGCATCCCGTATCCGGATATTCCGCCATCACTCCGCCGGTCTCCTTCATGGTCAGGTAGCAGTCGATGCTCCCCTTCTCCGCAAGCGGCCGGATAAATTTATGACCGTCAAATCTCTCCCCTTCCAGGGGGACAAAGAGGTTTTTTCGGCCAAGCTCCCGGGAGTCGGATGTTATGGTCTCGATGACAGATTCCGGTCTTCCCGCGAGGAGTTCTCCCCCGCATATATCCGCAATGGAACCGATGTCCGATCTGAATTCAACGATCATCCCGCTCTCTTCTCCGCAAGGTATTTCGCGGCAAGTTCCCTGTCATCAAAGTGGATCTTTGTTTTGCCGATTATCTGGTAATCCTCATGGCCCTTGCCGGCAATGACCACAATATCGCCGTTCCCGGCCATTGACACCGCTTCCCTTATTGCCGTTTCCCTCTCTACAACCACACGGTAAGCCCCCTCCCGGAGTCCGACGGTGATATCTTCAATGATACTTTCCGGCTTCTCTGTCCGGGGATTGTCACTTGTAACGATGACCATGTCAGAGTTCTCCACGGCGATCCGTCCCATCTCCGGTCTCTTTGTCCTGTCCCTGTCTCCTCCGCAGCCGAATACCGTGATAAGCCTCCGGGGCTTGAGTTCATTTACCGAGGTCAGGAGCTTCAGCAGGGCATCGCTTGTGTGCGCGTAATCCACAATAACATAAAAACCGGAACCGGAGTCCAGAACATCAAACCTGCCGGGTACGGTTTTAAGCTCCCGAAGCCCCTCCTGTATGGCGGGAAATGAGTACCCGGTTGAAGAGAGAACTGCCGCTGCGGTAAGAGAGTTGTATATATGGAATTTCCCCGAGAGGGAAAGGTTGACTTCAAGACCCTTCTCGGGACTCTCCAGAATATAGGAGAGGCCGGTTATCCTGTTCACAACACTTTCGGGATCGGGGCGAAAGTCCGCTTTTTCATTGAACCCCAGTGTCCTTGTTGAGAAGGAGAACTCCTTTGAGGCCTCTGCTATTCTCCTCCCATATTCGTCGTCGATATTTATCACTGCCACCCTCTTCTTCTTGCTGCTCTTCTCCAACAGTTGAAAGAGTATCATCTTCGCGTTAAAATAGTCTTCGAAGTCCGAATGAAAATCCAGGTGGTCCCGGGTCAGGTTGGTAAAGACTGCGGCGTCAAACTCAATGTCATCGGCCCTGTTGAGGAAAAGGCCGTGGGAGGAGACCTCCATGACTGCAACCTCAACGTTGTCATCTCGCATCTCAGCAAGGACCTCCTGGAGGTCTTTTGATTCGGGTGTGGTGTTATCGGCCCTGCGCAGTGTGTCCTTCCACCTGTAGTTAATGGTGCCGATCACACCGGGCACACGGCCCGCATGTTTCAGCACGGATTCAATCATATAGGTAATTGAGGTCTTGCCGTTTGTCCCGGTTATTCCGATCACGGTCATCTCCGAAGAAGGATTTCCGTAATAGAGAGATGAGACCCTGGAGAGGGCTTTCCGGGTGCTTTCGGCAGACATGAGCACAATTTCCGGGTAATCGGATTCATGAAATTCATCTACCCGGTTTTCGGATATGATGAGGGCAGCCGCCCCGGCATCAACAGCCTTTCTGATGAAGCTGTGGCCGTCGGTCTCGTATCCTTCCACGGCCACAAAGAGGCTCCCCTTACAGACCTTCCGGGAATCGTATTCAACGGAGGTAAACTCAACCCGGTCGTCACCCCGGATAAGTTTCAACAATCCGCCTGCGGCTTCAACAAGCCATGATGCTTTCATGTTACTTCTTTTTTTCATTATTACCGTTACTCTTTATCTTCAGGACGATTAAATCACCGGGAGTGATCTTTTTAATATTTCTCTCTTCCGCCTCACTGCTGATCTTATCTATCCTTTTCATCTTTTCAATTCTGTACAGGATGGAGTCGTTCTTCTTGATAATCTCTCTTTCGGCCCTTTCAAGGCCCTCTACATCTATCCTTATTTTCATCACCTCGATATTCTGCCATACGGAGAAGATGACGAAAACAACAATAGCAAATGCCGTACCAAAATATTTGATGACTTCACTCCTCTCCTTAAAGTTTTTCGCAGACCCGAAGCTTAGCGCTTCTTGACCTGTTGTTAAAATCGATCTCGTCCTGCCGGGGCTGCACGGGCTTTTTTGTCAGTATCCTGGCAAAGGGTTTCCCGGTGCAGAGACAGTGCCCCGGTTCATTGCCGCAGGTACAGCCCCGGGCAAATTGTCTGAACTTCGTCTTCACGATCCTGTCCTCAAGAGAATGAAAAGAGATGGCCATGATGAGCCCTCCCTTTTTCAGCAGCCTGCATGCACCGGAGAGTCCCTTCTCAATGGCTTCCAGTTCCCTGTTGACCTCAATTCTCAACGCCTGGAATACCCGTGTGGCTGGATGGATGTTCTTTACATGGAACCTCCGGGGTATTGCGCTGAGTACAATTTTTGAAAGCTCGCCGGTTTTTTCAATTGGTTTTTCTTTTCTGGCCCTGCATATATAGGCCGCAATTTTCCTGGACCAGCGCTCCTCGCCAAATTTGTATATGAGATCCGCAAGCTGCTTCTCAGTATAGTTGTTCACAATATAAGCCGCGTCATTTCCCGTATTTCCGTCAAGTCTCATATCCAGGGGTTCTTCCCTGCTGAAAGCAAATCCCCTTCCGCTGTCATCTATATGGTAGGATGAAATTCCAAAATCGAAGAGAAAGCAACTGATATCCCCCGCACTCTCTCCGAGGACTTCTTCCAT
The DNA here is from genome assembly GCA_050298055.1 of Spirochaetota bacterium. GTDB lineage: Bacteria > Spirochaetota > UBA4802 > UBA4802 > UBA5550 > JBNKTL01. The sequence continues at coordinate 1,210 of JBNKTL010000038.1, read as the reverse complement.
ACCGGAAAAGTTTCTGTTATGGATTTTCACCCTGCTTTTATATTCCTCAAGTCTCTTCTCTGCCCTCTTCATGATCTCCGGGTCCCTCTCAAAACCGATGATTTCCATACGGGGATTGCTTTCAAGGATGAGCCTGCTGTGCCCCCCTTCTCCCACTGTGGCGTCAACACATTTTCCTTTTCCCGTATGATCTGAAGCACTGATAAAATCAAGTATCTCTCTCCACAAAACAGGTATATGGGCATAGCCATTGTCCGAAGCATCTTCAAGATTATGTCTCATTAGAATTTATATCTTTACCCGCATAAATAGACTTACTCCCGGTTAGAACCCCAGGTCGCTTGCAAACATGTTTATTGAATCATCACCGGGCCGGTATTCGCCGTATATGTCACTGGACCAGATCTCTATTCTCTTATAGAGGCCCAGTATGGTAATATCCTTCTCTATCCCCGCGTCCTCGATAAGATACGACGGGATAAGGATACGGCCCTGCTTGTCGAGGTCACACTCATGGGCTCCCCCGAAAAGCCTTCTCATAATATTCCTGTTCTTCGGATCTGACTGGCTCAGGGGAACAATCTTCTTTTCAATGAACTCCTTCCAGTCCTCTTCCCTGAAGGCCATGAGGCACCTGTCAAACCCATGAGTGATGATGAGCTTATCGATCACAGCACTACCGCTGAACGCTTTCCTGAGTTTTGCCGGAATTGCCACCCTTCCCTTCTCGTCGAGGTTCGGATGGTACTCACCCATAAACATGCTTTTATCACCCTTTCCCTACCACTTTGAGGACTATTTCAACAATAATCCCCACTTATCCCCATTTTTCACACAATGAGACATAATTGTCAAGGAAAAAATGTATTTTTTTAGGCATAGGGTAATTTTATTAAAAATATTTCTCTTTAGCAAAACAGAAGGAATATGTCTCCGCTGCCCCGGACAGCGGGAACATATTTTAAAATTTTATTCATACAGCTGAGCAGGGCGTGACTGAAATACCGGAGCAAGAACCGGATGCCTGATATTGATAAAAATTTCGAACTATTTGCTTTCCTCAGGTTTTTTCAGGTTTTTTTGCTTTGTGTTTCCATCATTGTGATAAATACGAGAATACCACCTACCATTTTAGAAATATAAACATAATCTCCTGTATAGTTATCCAGATTTTTTGCACTATTTCCTGAATGATTCAAATCATTTACTA
>JBNKTL010000037.1:0-49282 GCA_050298055.1 Spirochaetota bacterium | reverse complement strand
GTGAAATGATATACCAAATATATATGTTACCTATGTGTCCGAACAACTGTTACCCATCTACCCGGTCTATACAGGGGATTTAGGGGGCTCCTCCTCCGGGGGATTTACGGGGGGGCTTAAATTGACTGGATCTTTCAATTTATGATTAATCAGAAATTGGTTAGAAATAAATGGGTCCCTGTATTACATTTTCTTTAATAATATATTGGATACCCCTATTTATTAATATTTATTAATCTATTGACATTCATAAAAAATTAGTATGTACTATTAAGAACAATTGAATTAAGAGACTACTGTACCTGCAAGAGAGAGAGATATATAAAGAAGGGAGTAAACCGCACTTTGCGGAGTCTTAAAATATAAAACTTCAAAATTCAGGAGGATTTTAAATGAAGAAAGTGTTACTACTTTTTGCCGCTGCAGCAATTCTTGTCACCGGCACGGATCTCTTCGCGGGAGGGGTTGACAATAACAGCAACATGAGCGCGGAATACATAAGGACTATGAACCGAAACGGCGCAACAGATGCGGCTGATATCGCATACTACAATCCCGCGGGACTTACCAAGCTGAAGCCGGGACTGAGCATGAACATCAGCAACCAGTCCCTCTTCATCTACGACTGGACAATCAACACAAATGATACTTCTGTGTCTGAGGGAGCCAAAAAAGAGTATAAATCTGAAGAGCCTGTCTATCTTCTGCCCAATGCCTACTTTGTCTACAGGCAGGACAACTGGGCGGGGTTTCTTTCCTTTACAATACCTGCAGGTGGCGGAAGCGTTAACTTTAAGGACGGTCTTCCGTCGCTCCATGATCAATGGTATGATGGGACTATGGGATTTGGCACATATGACGGTTCATCTGCTGAAGTTTCACAGGTGTACTATGCTTTAACAATGGGCGGCACATTTGAGGTAAACCCTATGTTCAGCATAGCACTGGGAGTCAGAGGATTGTATGTTGATACTTCATACAAAGCTGAACTTAATTTTAATCCCGGTGTAGCGACAACATATGAACTTGATGCTAAACAAACCGGTATGGGATTCGGTGGTATTATCGGCCTTAACATAGCTCTTGAAGGGATTAACATCGGAATGAGGTATGAAACCGAAACATCCATAGAGCTTGAAAATGATACTTCAAAGGATGATTTTGGCATGTTTGCTGATGGTGAAAAAGTACAACATAATTTACCCGCAGTGCTTGGCCTGGGAGCCGTATTCTCCGCTACTCCTGAACTCAATGTCGGAGCAGACTTCACCTACTACTTCGAGAAACAGGCAGACTGGGACGGCGGAGAGAAATACTTTGACAACAGCTGGGAGGTTGGGGTTTTCGCAGAGTACAAGGTAACACCCACACTTCTTTTAAGCCTGGGTTATCTCTATTCCAATACAGCCGCCAATGAAGATACACTTAACGACCTTGGCTTTAACCTTGATACACACTCAGTTGGTCTCGGTTGTAAATTCTCCGCTTCAGAGGAGCTTGATGTTAACGCCGCTTTTTCAAGGACCTTTTATATTGAATCACCTGAATCAAAACATCCTGATGCTACAGGTAATACATATACAAAGGTCTGTTACCTTATCGCTGTTGGCGTAAACTACAGGCTTCCTCTGTAAAAACATGGTGACATTCGTAAAGATCTGATGAATCACCTCTTTACGGTTTGCACATAGATATTAGACGAAAAAACGCCGGTATTTTACCGGCGTTTTTTTTATGTCGTTTCCCCCGCATAAGCGCCACGTCCATTTCCCGCATAGGCGCCACGTCGTCGTGGCGCCTATGCGGGGGATATTTTTTTTCGCACCATGATAAATTTTTTTTATATTTCCCCCTTCCCAATCGTATATATTTATATGAAATTACACAGAAACACACCTAAAAGATTCTACGTTGACGGCGCTCCCAGTTTTATTACAACAGTTACACATGATAGATACCCCTATTTTAATAACGATCTTTTATGTGAATTATTTTTAATGGATCTGGGTTATTGCAGGAGTATCTATAATTTTATTCTGTATGGATATAAAATAAATCCGGATCATGTACACCTGTTGTTTCTCCCCGGGGCGGGATCAAATTATTCCCAGGTAATGAAATCGCTGAAGGAAAATTTTTCAAGAAATGCCAATAAACTTATTGGGAAAAGCCTTAACGGCATCAAATATAAAAACAACGTGAAGAATCTTGGTGAAATCCCGCCATTTCAATGGCAAAAATCGTTTTATAACCGCATCATATTTAATAAAAATGAATTTCAAAGAGTAATCTGTTATATTGAACGTCAATGGATAAAACATAATCTTGATGAAAACAGATGGTGCTTTGCGGATGATTCGTGGGGATAATTTTCCCGATTTCCAATTGGCGCGACGACGTCGTCGCGCCTATTGGAAATCGTCGTCGCGCCTATTGACGTCGTTTCTTTTTCCCGTTTTCCAACGAGGCCCGTATAAAATCCTTAAACAGGGGATGGGGGTCCGTGGGCCGTGACTTGAATTCCGGGTGGTACTGGGTGGCAATAAACCAGGGGTGGTCCGGAAGCTCAATGGTCTCCACGAGGTCGGTCTCAGGGTGGATCCCCCCGAAGACCATCCCCTTCTCCCGGTAGATATCACGGTACTTCATGGTAAACTCGAACCGGTGCCTGTGCCTCTCCATGATGGAGGCCTTTCCGTAGATATCCCGTATTTTGCTCCCCTCCCTGAGGTCGCACCTGTAAGCTCCCAGCCTCATGGTGCCCCCTTTGTCGAAGATGATCTCCTGCTCCTCCAGGAGGGAGATCACCGGGTGTTCTGCCTGGGGGTTGAACTCGGTGGAATTCGCCTGCTCCATCCCGCATACATTGCGGCCGAACTCAATGACCGCGCAGTGAAGTCCCAGGCAGATCCCGAAGAAGGGGACCTTCTCCTTCCTGGCATAGCTTACGGCCTCAACCTTCCCTTCGATCCCCCTGTCGCCGAAACCTCCCGGTACCAGGACCCCGTCGGCATCTTTCAATACCGACCTGACGTTGGATTTCTTCCCCAGAACAATTTTATCCGACTCGATCCTCTCAATCTCAATCTCCGCATCATTTGCCACGGCGCCGTGAATCAGCGCCTCATAGAGGGACCTGTAGGCGTCCTGGAGGCTGGTATACTTCCCCACAACGGCGATCTTCACCTTCCGTTTTGGATTCCGCACGGCCTTAATGAACCTGTCCCACTTGGGAAGCCTGAGCTGCTTTTTTTCAAGGCCGAAGTGCTCAAGGACGATTTCGTCAAACCTGTTTTTGTGAAGCATATAGGGTATCTCGTAGATGGAGCCCTGTATGTCTTCCGCTGCAACCACGTTCCTCTCCGAAACATTGCAGAAGAGTGCTATTTTGCTCTTCATCTCGTCGGAGAGACCGGTAGAGACCCTGCAGAGGAGCATGTCGGGAAGTATCCCCAGCTCCATAAGTTCCTTTACGGAATGCTGTGTGGGCTTGGTCTTGAGCTCCCCCGCGGCGCTTATTGTGGGCACCAGGGTGAGATGGATATTCATGACCCTCCTGTAGCCCAGTTCCTGCCGTATCTGCCGTATTGCTTCCAGGAAGGGGACAGATTCCATATCGCCCACGGTCCCGCCGATCTCAACAAGAACAAAATCGAGGTCCTCATCGGTAGCAACGTCAAATATCCGCTTTTTAATTTCATTTGTTATATGCGGAATGACCTGGACCGTACGCCCCAGGTAGTCTCCCCTTCTCTCTCTCTGTATCACCGTATTGTATATCTGCCCCGTTGAGACCGAGTTTTTCTGTGAGAGCCGGGCATTGGTAAACCTCTCGTAATAGCCGAGGTCCAGGTCTGTCTCGGCGCCGTCCTCGGTTACATAGACCTCCCCATGCTGATAGGGACTCATGGTACCGGGATCGATATTGATATAGGGGTCCATTTTTATAATGGATATTTTATATCCGTGACCCTCAAGGAGAAGCCCCAGAGACGCTATGGAGATCCCCTTTCCCAGGGACGAGCAGACACCCCCGGTAACAAATATGTAGTTGACCTTCTGGTTTTTCATTTAACTATTCCTGATTATTTAATCCCCCCATCCCCCCTGAGGGGGCGTAAGATTTTATTGCATAAACTCTCTTATGCCCCCTCAGGGGGTTAGGGGGGGCTTCATTAGTGTTCTTTATGATTTACAGTTTATGCTTTTCCTTATTTTCTCTTTTGCCAATTTCGTCAACAAATTTAATTACCCGTTTAAACAAGACTTGACATTATTCCGAATAAAAATAATAATTTAAATGTAACGACTCAGCTATGCATAAGAACAGTCATATTTATAAAAAAAACATAGCTGATATATCCCCGCCGCCCAAGGCGGCGGGGATATATTGTTAATATTTTCAATAATATATTTATTTTAGCTATATAACTGAGTATTTACATTTAAGTAACTTAATCCAAAATTACAGCTGTGTAAATTTCTGTTTTCAGCTGGACCGGGAGAGCGAATGAACGAGAAGAGACGATATCCGAGATACTCATGTAAAATAAAAACAGATTTTGATTTTTACGAGGGGAATCCCGATGACATAGATACCAACATCACTGTTCCCGAAAAGGGGAGCGGATATATTATTGATATCAGTTCCGGCGGAGTTTTTATCGTTTCTGACAGCAGGGTTGCCGCCGGCCATCCTATCTGTGTATATTTTAAGACACGGGAGAACAATTACTCCGTGATGGGGAGGATAATACGGACAGGGATGCTGGAAAACAATCCTTCTGAGGTTGCCCAACGCTTCGCGGTCCACCAGGCCAAGGGCGAGACCTATATAGCAGTGCAATTTGATGAGCCACTTGAGTCCTTTTCCCGGGATGAGTTGTAAAATTTGAAACAGAAAGCCCGCATTATCAGAATTAATGATGTGTCGGATATTAATACGGCAAAGGTGTCCATATACGATCTCAACAACAGGTATGTTGACAAAAAGGGAAACCTCTTTGGCCTGAAGTACAACAGGCTGACGAAAAAAGTTGACATTATTAAACTCATGAGGACACATAACGAAGATGCCTCAGCTATCCAGCAGCAGGTTATCCAGAAGAAGATAAGCGAATCACGGAAACCCCTTGATGAGATATCCATTTCAAGCCTCAACGATTTTGGCACGGATATATCGGAAGATGATGAACACGCGTACGATCCTGAAATCTTCATCGATGACACCCTCGCACTGATGCATACTCACGGGGAAAGGCTTAAGGGAGTCATAAAAAACCTTGTCAATTCTAATGTCTTCCCCAAGGAGAACAAGGCAGACAGTATTGAACTTGACGATATTTTCAGGAACATCGAGATAGACGGTATACAAAAATTTGAAAAAATCGAGAATTACAAGAAAGAGCTTACTAACTATCCCCGGTCAATAACTCACTACCAGGCAAAAATGGACAAGAAAGGGCGTGAGGTCATCGACTGGTTCGCGGAAAATACCGAAAAAGCAATGAAATTCATTTACCTGTATGAAATGAACCAGTCCATCAGGGAAGTGTATACTTTGCTCAACACATTTGTTGACAATTTAATAAATTTCATGTCATCAAAAGATCTGGAAAGCATGCAGCACCTCTCGTCACTTGAACGACAGGCATTCCATGATGCTGAAATATCAATAGAAACCACAAAAGATGATATCAACAGGATCCTGGAGGAAATCCCCATTGTAGAAGAGTATATAACCGACCCGGAAAACCTCAAATAGCTCCTTGTGCTGAGCCCGCGTGATTTCGCACCAATAAGATTCCCTTACGAGTTGGATATTCCAGCAGCCCACAAATCATGATCACGCAGTCGAAGTGCTAGAATCTCCCCTCAATAATAAAGTATATTCCGCCTTCCCCCGCACTTTCGTCAATATCCCATCCATAAATGATTTTAAATCTGAGCGATCCATAATGCACAATAGCCTTTATCCCTGTTCCGGTTTTTTTATCCCACTCATCCTCCTCATTAATGAAATATGCTGAATTGATAAAGGGCCCGATAAAAACCTGTGACCTGGATATTTCATATTCCGCGTCAAGGCCCGCAACGTTCTTCCACTTTGAGGCCGTATAGTCATCGAAAATTCCCATCATATTATTATCAAAGACATAGCTCCAGAGGCAGCGTTCATCCGATGATATGTAGGACACCAGAAAACGGGGTACCAGCCTCAGGGAGGAGAAGATAAAGAAGGGATAGACACCGTGAAACGATCCGCTGAAAAAATACCTGTTATTAATGCTCTCCCACCCCCCTGTCCCTTTTATTCCCGTATAAACCGCCTCCCGCTTATTCAATACACGGGAATAGCTGCTCTGTATCAATTCAAGGGTAAATGAAGGCTCCATGAGCAAATCGCTGTCCGGATAATCTTCAAGCCTCTCATAGTTAAACCCGATGTAACTCCTTATGTTCAACGGACCGCAGAATATATTTGCACCGGCCTCTACTGATCCCCTCTCCCTGTAATATTCCAGATCACGGGATTCCCATCGTTCGATCCGTCTCCCCCCGTTGAGAGCGAAAAGAAGTCCCGGCCCGCCGGAATCACTCCTGCCCAGATACTCCAGAAGACCTTCCAGTCTCCTGGCTTCTCCGTCTTTTATCCCGGCAACAGCCTGTATATCAAAAGTATAGCCCTTACCGGGGTACCAGTAGCCAATAGCGGGCGAGACCCCGTATATCATATCGGCACCCACCCTGCCGTAAAAACTTCCTTTCCTCCTGCCGGCATTGACCAGAAGTATGACATTTCCTTCAGGGGAACGTTTGGGATCTATTGATATCCTGCCCAGATCCAGCAGGCTCCTGATTGATCTTATCCTCCTCCTGATACTTCCCTCGTTGAATACCTTCCCCATCTCCGGCTCCAGAAATGCCCTGACCTCCTCCCCGGTCTCACCCTCAACTCCCCGGATACTGATCCCTTCGATTCTCCCCTCGTTCAGGTAAATCTCGAGGACCCCATCCTTTCTGAGAACAGATTTCTCAATAACTGCGGCAGTATAGCCATAGCTGTGGTAGATGTTCACCACCTGTGCGCCGAGGAGTTTTATTTTTTTTTCCGAGAGGTCTTCATCTTTAATCCCGGTTACCGGGGAAAGATCAAGGTCCACGGTTTTTCCCTTTATAACAACAGACCTGACTTCAAAGGCATGGAGGGGGAAGCAGAATGCCGCAATAATGATAATTATTTTCAAAAAAATGACAATAGTGTTTCTCACCTCGCTCTTTACCTCTCATACTCATTGATGATTTTTTTTGTTGTTCCCGGGGGAACGGCCATGTTAAACAGTTTATTATCGAAGACATTGTTAATCACAACATCGGTGTACCGTGTAATACTGGTGGTTATCCCCTCACCGGTTCTCACCATCACCTCCACACTTCCGGGAAAAGAGAGACCGGATACCTTCCGGTAATTCCGAAATTCCTCCTTCATATACTCAACACCTTTTCTGTCCTTTAAAACTCTCTTCAGGAGAACACCCCGGGATGAATCAATCCAGAGAAAAATATCCATTCCCCTTTTCTTTTCCCTGAGCCTGTAAAGATCTACCATCCTGAAAAGCCAAAAAAATCTGCTTCCCATATACTTTATACTGAATCTCCCGTTTATCTCTTTCCTGTACTTCTCAAGCGGTGCAGAGGAGAGGAGCTTCCCCGGCCCCCTGCCCGGGTAGATATAGAGAAGGTTCTCCTTTCTGAAATACCACCTGAGGTCCCTGCCGTTGTAGATCACCAGCTGTTCTTCGGGACCCGTATAGTCGATCCTGAACCTCCCTCCCCTTCCCGCCCGGAACCTCCCCCTGCTGCGACGAGGCGCCTCTTCTCCCCTGATTGTCAGCTGTTCAATAGAGGCATCAACTGTTTTTATTCCGGCGTTGTTTTTGAGTATCCTTTTAAAGATCCCGGCATCACTGCCTGTTTCCGCAAAGCCATAAGTTCCCAGTAGCAGGCAGAGAAGGATGGCCTTTCCTTTCAATCCCCTGAAAGATCTTTTTTTTATATTTAACTGGAATCTCATTTTGTCGTTTTTCTTCCGGCAATTATTCATGAGCTTTGAAGATAATTCAACTTTTTTATGAGAAACAAAAGGACTTTTTGAACTTTAGCTCATTTCAAAGAGTTCTCAGCGGCTTGAGACGGCTCTCCGTGCGGCAATCAGCGGAAATATTACTGATTATGGGGCCGCATCAGGAAACGGTGAAGAAGATGTAATCAGAAAAGCCCTGGATAACGCAATGAAGGAAACTCTGCCCCGGGGAACAACAGCCTTACTCAAAAAAACAGTATAAAGAAACTAAAATTCCAAATTATTTTCTTGAAAAAAAACTCATGAAATTAAAATAAAACAGTACTATTCCCGTTCAAGAAGCTGAATCATGATACTGAATCCCCTGGCAAAAAAATATAGTGAAACCGACGAGTTCAGGGAACTGACCGGTCCCGGCGAGTTCGCGAAAGAAGTGGAAGGGATCTCACCTGCGTCGTATCCCCTTCTTGTTTCATCAATTTTTCTCGCCCAGCCGGGACAGTACCTTGTGGTAGCAGACAGTTCATCCCGGATGCAGGAGTTCTTCCTGGACCTCTCATCCTTTCTCAGGGCGGAGGAGATATTCAGGTTTCCCCCCTGGGAAACCATTCCCTACGAATTTGTCTCAATACCCACCAGCGTGGAGAGGGAAAGGATCACGGCAATCTACAGGATCCTCAGCGGTGAACCCGCAGTGATTGTTACCACCGTAGAGGCCCTCATCAGGAAACTCCCTGCCAGCGATTTCTTTCTCAGAAAGGGAATTGAACTGGCAGTAGATGAGGAGTATCCTTTTGATGACCTGGGGGAAATGCTGGTTTCTTACGGATACTCACGAGAGAGGAGAGTTGAAGGTTACGGGCACTTTGCCCTTAAAGGGGGAATCCTGGACCTCTTTCCGCCGTCCGGGGAAAATCCCGTAAGGCTTGACTTCTTTGGCGATACCCTTGAGGAGATAAGGGAGTTCGACCTCAACAGCCAGATCTCTCATTCACGGCTTGAATCCATAACTATCTATCCCGAGAGGGAGCTCCTCCTCTTCGAAAAGGAGAGAAAAAAGTTTGCTGATATAATTAGAAAAGAAATTGAGAAAGGAAGGGAATTCCCCGACGAAATGACCTCCCGTCTTATTGAAAACGAAGATACGGGAAACTCATCTACCCTTATAAAAGGGGTCGAGGACCTCTTCCCCCTGGTCATTAATCCGGGCACTATCCTGTCGTTTATGAGCGAAAACTCAAAGGTCATCATGCTCAATACGGAGGAACTCCTCACCCGGAAAAACCTGGTTGAAAGAACATTCAGTGAGTATTATACGAAACGGAGAAAGAAGACGCTCTGCCTGCCTCCCCATGAACTCATCGACCCCGAAGAGTTTCACAGGGCGGAGAAGTCCGCCCTGAAACTCAACACCTTCACCTCCTCTCCCGATTCCCTGAGATGGAACATCAGGAGCATCCCCAGCTTCGGCGGAAGGATAAATGATGTGAGAGAGGAGATTTCCCGCAGGGAAGCAGAGGGATGGGATGTGATGGTGACTACAGGTTTCGAGGGACAGGCCAGGAGGCTCTTTGACCTCCTTAACAGCTTTGACCCGTCATCGGACTTTGAAGCCATAGATGAAGGAAGCGGGCTTAATATCCTCATTACCCCTCTCAGGGAAGGTATGGAGATCCGGGAAATCAGGACACTTCTCATAACAGACCATGAGATATTCGGAAAGAGTTACCGGAAAAAACGAAAATTCAAAAAGGACAGGTCACGGCCCATAGAGTCCTTTCTGGACCTGGAAGTGGGAGAGTACGTGGTACACATTAACCACGGTATCGGGATCTTCAGGGGAATAGAGAGGATGACCGCGGGGGGCGTGGAGAGGGACTTCCTGAACATAGAATATGCTGACGGAGACAGGCTCTACATCTCACTGGATAAGATCACTCTTGTACAGAAATATATCGGCATGGAGGGAAGGAAACCGCGGATAGACCACCTGGGGAAAAAGTCCGCGTGGAACAGGATAAAGAGCCGCGTCGAGGAGTCCGTGGAAGAGATAGCCCGGGACCTTCTCAAGATTTATTCCAGGCGGAGTTCCCTGAAGGGGTTCAGGCACCCGCCCGATACAGAGTGGCAGGAGGAATTTGAGGCCCGGTTCGAATACGAGGAGACACCGGACCAGATAACCGCCATTGAGGACGTCAAGGACGACATGGAGAGCGACAGGCCCATGGACAGGCTCATATGCGGAGATGTGGGTTTTGGGAAAACCGAGGTTGCCATCAGGGCTTCGTTTAAATCAGTCATGGCCGGGATGCAGGTTGCCCTTTTGGTCCCCACAACCGTTCTGGCCATGCAGCATTACAACACCTTCAGGAACCGCTTCTCCGGCTATCCCATAGAAATCGAGATGATATCCCGGTTCAGGACCCGGGGGGAGATAAACAGGATCAAGGAGAAACTGAAGGAAGGGAAAATAGATATCATTATAGGAACACATGCCCTGATCATGGGCAAGGCCCTGTTTAAAAACCTGGGACTTCTTATCATTGACGAGGAACAGAAATTCGGCGTAAAACACAAGGAGAAACTGAAGCAGTACCGCTCCCTGGTTGATGTAATGACAATGACGGCAACCCCTATTCCCCGGACACTGCACATGTCAATGTCCGGGATGCGGGACCTTTCCATTATTTCAACCCCCCCGGAAAACAGGCAGGCCATCAACACCTATGTGCTCGAAGAAAATCCCGACATTCTCAGGAACGCAATACTGAATGAAATCCAGCGGGACGGGCAGATATTCTTTGTTCATAACAGGGTGGAAACCATTGAAGCGGTAACAACCATGCTGAGAAAACTTGTCCCGGAGGCGACTTTCTGTGTGGGCCACGGGCAGATGAACGAACATGAACTTGAGGATGTGATGATGGACTTTCTGAACAGAAAGTACCATGTACTGGTTGCTACCACAATAATCGAATCGGGCCTCGACATCCCCAATGTAAACACCATCATAATAAACAGGGCCGAGACCCTGGGCCTTTCGCAGCTCTACCAGCTCAAGGGACGCGTTGGAAGATCAGTGAGGAAAGCGTATGCCTACCTCTTCTATCCGAAACATATCTCCCTCACAGAGGAGGCGCAGAAGAGACTGCAGGTCATCTCCGAGTATTCTGAGCTGGGCAGCGGTTTTAAAATAGCTATGAAGGACCTGGAGATAAGGGGCGCGGGAAACATTCTCGGCAAGGAGCAATCGGGCAGCATTATGGAGGTGGGCTTTGAACTCTACTGCCAGATGCTTGAAGATGCCGTGAAACGGCTCTCCGGCGAGAAAACACCAGACTTTTACCGGACACCGGTCTTTATCAATACCGATTTCTACATTCCCGATACCTATATTGCCGACGAGAAACAGAAGATTGAATTCTACAAAAGGTTTGAATCGTGCCAGAGCCTTGAAGAGATCGTCAATTTAAAAAGCGAGTTGATCGACAGGTTTGGGATGCCCCCGCCAAAGGTGGAAGTACTGATACAGCTTGAAGAGATAAGGACAATGGCGTCATTAATGCAGATATCTGAGATCATTGAGGATTCTTCCTGTTTGAAGCTGAAGATCACCGGCGATTCACTCATTGAACCGGAAAAGATAGTCATGGCCATAGAATCTGATAAAAGGATATCCCTGGACCCTGACGACAGTGAAAAACTCTGTTTTGCCCCAAAATCAGATACTGTTGAAAAAAAGCTGGTTGAACTAAAAAAATGGTTGCAACAAATATCTTAACTGCTAGCTTTTCCATTCAAAAAACGTGAAGACTATAAAAAGGAACGAACCATGAAATCAATTAAAGTAATTCTCGCATTAACCGTTGCTGCTTCATCAATTCTTTTTCTTTCCTGTGACAGTAAAGGAGGGAAATCGGGTGAATGGGCAGTTAAAATTGATGATGAAGTCGTAACAATAGATGAATTTAACAGGTACTACTACACACAGAATAAACTCGCCCTTAACCTGGCTTCAGATAAAGATGTGGACAAGCTTGCGGCAAACCCATCAACATTGAGACCGGAATACAGGCAGACCCTCATTAAGAGCAATTTTCTTGACCACTTTGTAGCCCAGAAACTCCTCTTTAAAAAAGCCATGAACGATCCGAAGCTTGACAAGGAAGAGCTCAACACCATTATAGAGATTTCTAAACTTCAGCTTGTTGGACAATACTACCTTACCAACGCTTTAAAAGATGAGGTATCTGTCACTCAGACAGAGATAGACGATTTTCACAAAAAGAACATGAGCAGGTTCAGGGGTGTACCCATAAACGAAGCTGACATGCAGATACGGAGATACCTCACACTGCAGAAGTTTAAAATAAAATCAAACGAGTACCTCATGGGCCTCATAGCCGAAAGCAAGATCAACAAGGAAGGATTTAAAAATTATCAGAAACGAATATCTGAAGAAGAAGAAAAAAAACAACCTGAGAAGAAGGAAGAGGCCAATACTGAAAAAAAAGAAGGGGCGAAAACCGAAAAAAAATAGTTTGACATTATCCTCATTGTATCGATAAATAAGCAGCAGATACGGGAAAAGTATCTGCTGTTGTAATTTTAATTCTAATTAATCCCGGAGGGACTAAATGAAGCAACCCGGTTTTAAAGTTATTTTTTCACTTTCTCTCATCCTGACCATATCAATAATTTCCTGCAGTAATAAAAAGAATATCAGATTCATACAAAAACCTGTACTGCCCGGTGCAAGGATAGCGGTAATAATTGATGGAAAAAATTCTGTTAAAAATGCCATATTAGGCAGGTTTATGGCAAAGGGATATGAAGTTATGGCCGTTAACGCATCAGACTTTTATTCATTAGAAGATGTTTTTGATATTAAGGATTTAAAAAAGGTCTCATATAAGAGCAGGGCAAAAGACTCAATCATTTCCATGGAGAGAACAATCAATAATATCTACAAACTTCATATATATAACTTCGAAGTGAACAAAGCCGAGATCATCAACGAACTGAAGACAAAATGGAGAGTCCAGTACATTGTCCTTCTTGATCTGAAAGATTGGTCTCACATAAGCTGGGGGCGCGCAATAGACCTTAACAGCTATCAGCTTATCTGGATTGAGAACTATCCCACATCAGAGATTGATAATATTGAAACAGTAACAGACCACTTTATTCAGAGCATGTCAAAAAGGTAATGAGAAAGACTTCAACATTACTTCTTTTTTTCATCATTATATCATTTTTTTTTGCGGCAGACGCTGCAGGTAAAAGCAGGATAGCCTTTGGCTATCTTGCCAATAATTCCGATGAAAGAAATTACAACTATCTTGAAACCATTTTCCCCAATTCATTTGCCAGCTCTATCAGTAATATATTTGATGTGGACGTTGTAAAACCCCATGCGATCAACGAAAAACTTTCCAAAAATAAACTCGCATTAAAAAAGGAATACCACCCGTATGAATTGAAGAAGCTTGTTGATAAAATCGGCTCTGATATTTTTATCTACGGTTCATTTACCCCCCTTCCTGAAAACAGGATAAAAATTATTCTTAACCTCTATATGAAGAAATCTCATCATATCTTTACATTTACAAACATCGGAAAAATGGAGACAGAGATTTTCAAACTGGTTGACCGGATTACCCAGATACTGATCAACTATATGGACAGGGAGAAGATATACAGGAGACGTGTTATTCAGAAAGGCTCAAACCTTGCAGTCTTGACCAACATCTCCGGTTCCGATTTAAACGAGTTCTATATAACATTACTGGAAAAAGGATACCGCCTCGTTCATTTTCAGGGGAACCAGCTCAGTAATAATATCGATAATAAAATGATCAATAGATTCATGTACATCAGCAGCAATGATAATACATATGACTATATTACCGACTACAGAACCATAAAATTCCCCTTTGGATCCTGGGCCGGTCCCGCCCATAAAAAGAAAGTCGAGAAGATGAAAAACATCTATCTCAAGTATGATTACGACTACCTTGACACAAAAACCAACGTTATCAGCAGGCTCAATTCTGTTTATGGAAATACTCTTGATTATCTTCTTATCGTTGGATTCAGGAAAGGGGGGAAAGAAGCATGGGTAAGATCAATAGACCTTAAAAATAATGATCTCATCTGGATGCAGTCTCATATTAAGGGGAAGAGTATTAATGATGTTTCCGGTGAAATAATCAAAAGAATGTCACGTCCCCTGGAAAAATTAAAACTGAAAAAAAATCAATAGAGCCGCCTCTGAGTCCTGAGGCGCTTTTCCGCATTTCGATAATCACCCAGCTTTCTATATATCCTTACCAGTGCTTCACCGGTCCTTTTCCCGGAACGCGATAGTTTGTCTGCCCTGTTAAGGTTTTTCAACGCTTCTTCAAGCCTTCCCGAGCTCTCATGGGACAGAGCTATATAATAATAGAGATCAGATTTCAACCCGGCAGTAAATTTTCCTTTTCCCGATGCTGCGGATCTTTTTAAAACTGTAATAGCTCTCTCGTACATTTTCATGTGGAAAAGGGAGACCCCGTAATAAAATTCTACCAGATAATCATCACCGCGCAGGTTCTTATCCACAACATCAATAATATCACCATAGAGTTTCTGCCTGTAGAGTTCAACAACAGTCTCCCTTATAATCCGCTTGTCAATGTTTCGGCCATTTAAAGAGGAGACTATTACCTCAATGCCTCTTTTCCTGTTACCAAGCTTGATCATATTCATTCCCATGAGTCGTACAGCTTCGGGCCTGTCATTATAGATAAGGATAATAACTTTCAGAAAATCATGAAGTTTTTTATATTCATTATTTTTATACATCTCATTGGCTCTTTTCATCATGCCTTTGTAGTCGTTACCTTTAAAGAGAGTATACCAGGTCTTCATGTGAAACCTGTAAATTTCACTGCTATAAAAATATGATACAGCTGCCGATCCCAGGATTAATATGATAACAATGATCTTTTTCATAAAAACGACTCACTTTCAGTTATTGTTTTTTTTAATATTTTGCATCCATCGATACTATTGTTAAACAGTAACTACTCAGCTATGTATAAACTGAGTAGTTACTGTTGATATTTTTTTAATTGAATTTATTCTATCCATATAGCTGAGTAGCTCCTATTAAACAATTCAGTACTATTTTGCAATTAAGTAAAGATAATGACACTATAATTATCGGAAATTATACTCCCTTATCCATAAACTTTAGGTTAAAAACAGAAGATGAAAAAAAGAGAATACACGGTTAAAGATGTTTACTTTGCTGTCATCGGCATCCGCAACAGGGAACACGATTTCAGTTCCCAGAAAATCGCCGAAGAGGTCCTCAGAGAACTGGGAAACAGAAGTCAAAGGGGAAGTGAAATTGAACTCTACTGCTACTGCCTTATGCCGGGAGCACTGCACATGCTCTTTTCACTGTCAGAACTCTACAAGAAGGATACCCGGTCCTGGATAACATCATTGAAAAGAGGACTGAGCAGTAATATCAACAGGCTTTTCAAAGTTAAGATAGAGTGGGAGAAGGATTACAAACTTGAACCGTTCAATGATGAACACCACTTCAACAGATCAATGAACATTCTCCTTGATACCCCTGTAAACGAAGGGGTGGTCAGCCAGGTAAGAGATTTCAAATATGCCCGGTTCATAAAAAAACCTTAAGAGCCGGCTCATCACCCTCTCATCTGCTATAACCTCAATAGTCTGATCATGCTTTATACCAAATTCTACGGTTGATCCATGGTCATTTAAAAGCAAATCGACCCTTCTTCCCTTGATATAACTCCCGGTATCCGCCGCAAGGTAATACTTTGCGCCATATTTCAGCCATGTCCCCAGAGGTATAATCTCCGGGTCTACCGCTGCAATCTTAATTTTTTTCTTCATATAATAGCTCATACTCCTGCCCAGAGCAGTCTGCCCATGCCATCTGCCGTTGCAGCATTTTCCTGAACAGTATGCAGTTATCCTGAATCCCCCGATCTTCCTTGCTGATAATCTTTCATGTCCTGATCCGGTCAAATGATACCCGGTCACAGCGCTGTTATGAGAAATATTATCTTCAGAGCCGGCAAAAAGAAAGTAGAGAAGAGATCCGAAAAACAGTAAAAAGGGGAGAAACGAAATCACCCGTAATGCCGGGAGAATATCTTTAACACTATCATCATCCATAAATAAAGTCCTTTATATATCTTCTACTCTCAATTTAATTCTCATGGAGAGCAGCTTCAAACTTTTTTTCTTGCAATGGAACTGGCTGCAACTATTATTTGCGTGTTAATTTTATTTTTTAAAATGATAAGAGAAGATTTTTGAACCGCCAAGGCGCAAATGGAGAAAGAAAAAGAGTGTAAGAAAAGGAGATATGGTGATGGAGAAGATAGGGAGATAAAGAAAAGAAAAATACTTATCACATCCCCCCATCCCCTCTGTATCTCCCTATCCCCCTTCTTACACATCTTTTTAATCGTATTTAAATGATTAGCCAGGAGAAGACAATGTCAGGATATGGAATCAGCCGGGAAGAAGCATTAGAACTTTTAAAGAACAATATCAGGAATGAGAACCTCCTGAAACACTGTTACGCATCGGAGGCTGTCATGAGAGCGCTTGCCGGGAAGCTGGGTGAGGATGCGGATAAATGGGGACTTGCCGGGCTTCTCCACGATCTGGATGTTGAATTAACAGACGCAGACCTGGAGAGGCATGTTCTGGAAACAGAAAAAATTCTTACCCGGAAGGGCGTTGATCCGGAGATAGTCGATGCAATTGTAAGACATAACGAACAGGCCCATGACAAAAAGAGGGAAAGCGTTTTTCATCACGCACTGGCAGCCGGGGAAACAATAACAGGCTTGATCATTGCAACGGCCCTTGTTTATCCAGACAAAAAGCTTGCAAGCGTTAAACCGAAATCCATAACCAGGAGAATGAAGGAGAAGGCCTTTGCTGCATCTGTGAGCAGGGAGATCATACGGGAATGTGAAACCATCGGGATACCCCTTAATGAATTTGCTGAAATATCACTTGGGGCAATGCAGGGTATAAGTGATCAACTGGGGCTCTGATCAGAAGACTTCAATTCTGTTTTTGCCGTTCTCTTTGGCAAGATAGAGTGCCTTGTCGGCTTTTTTCATAAGTTTTTCCATTTTTGTTGTCAGTTCATCAACCGAAGCAACTCCAATACTCACAGTGAAGTTAACATCTCCCTTCTCGGATTTAACAGTGAGTTCCCCTATCCTCCTGAGAAATCTCTCTGCAATCTCAACACCTTTTGTCTGATCGGCATAGGGGAGTATTACGCCAAATTCTTCACCGCCTATCCTGGCAAAGATATCTGTTTTTCTGAAAACAGTGTTACCCGCATCACACAGGGCTTTCAGAACCCCGTCCCCTGTATCATGACCGTAGAGATCGTTGATCGATTTAAAATGGTCGGCATCAATAATCATAAGGGAGAGAGGATTCTCATACCTCAGGGAGCGCGCAAACTCCCGTTCAAGGGCTTCAATAAAATATCTCCTGTTATTGACCCCGGTAAGAGGGTCTGTCCTGGCAAGTTTGGCGAGAAGAACGTTCTGCCTGAGAAGTTCCCTCTGCATTTCTTTCATAGTAATGTGGGTCCTGACCCGGGCAAGAAGTTCCGCCCTCTGGAAGGGTTTTGTTATGTAGTCCGCGGCCCCCACATCAAACCCCCTTACAAGGGCCTCCGTCTCTGTTTTTGCCGTTAAAAAAATAACCGGAACATCATCTGTATCAGGGGAAGATTTCACTTTTTCACAGACTTCAAAGCCGTCCATTCCCGGCATCATCACATCAAGAAGTATCAGATCCGGTTTGCTTTTATCAATGACCTCAAGGGCTTCCCTGCCGCCCCTGGCACTTAAAGTTTCATAGCCGCTTTTAAATAATATTTTTTCGAGAAAACTGATATTTACCTGGTTATCATCAACAATGAGAACAGTATTTCTCTTTTCATCCATCAAAAGTGCCTTTTAAAGAAAATTGACCATTACACTCTGTTACTCAGCATTCAGATTATTTATAAAGCACTTTTTTATACACGTCAAATAACTTTTATCTCCTGCCGCCCAATATTTCCCAGACAATTTTTTTCAGCCTGTTGAAATGACTCCCCTCCCAGTATATATTCATGCAGGAACTGCAGGCATGATACTTTGTGCACCATTCCCTCACACCCGGGGGAACTCTCTCTTTTATAAGAGACTCATCATGAATTTCAGCAAGATTTCCGTTACAGCTGATACACCGGGTAAAGGGCCTGCAGCACTCCCAAAGGTCAAGCCTCTCAAGGACCTCTCTGATCTGGTTCTCCGTTCCCGTGCTCATGACATACATTCCCGATAAAACATTTTTATGCATTAAAAGCTGCCTGTCCCTGGTGAGTACCATTTTGTTAAGGGAGGAGGATATTAACGCAAGCTCCCTGTCATTTCTGTTTTCAGAGAAATCCGTGTCAAGCCCCAGAAGCCTCATCCTGGATGCCAGCTTCTTCAGGTGCACATCCAGGAGAAACCGGGTGGAACAGTCAGTTTCCTGTTTCAGTTTTATGGTTTTTTTTCGGCCGGAAATTGATATATCGGGAAAAACCTCTATCCTGTCGTTGTCCGCCACAACGTACCTGAAGTCAACAGGGGCCCCGTTTACAAATATGCCGTCCACCTCAACATGGGGTACTCCCAGAGATTCAATGAGGTCCTTCACAGAACGTCTTCCCCTGAAAAAAACCTCTCCCCCTCTCTTCCTGTTTTTCCCTGCAAGAAAGAAATTTAAATCACCATGAAAGGAAACCCCGACTCTGTACATAACAGCATACCGGTAACGCCTTCTGCCTAGTCTCTCCCGCTTTCCCTGCTTGCTTCAGATTCAAAATCGCCTTCATTAATATCATGTTCATGTATTTTCATAAGGTGCGGGTAGTGTTTTTTGAATTCAGCGATCATCATTTCAAAAGGAAAATCGGCAAAGGAACCATAATCATGGACATACTCCATATGCTTGTTTCCTTCCCTGTCAAAAGGATGAAAGAGAGAATCGTTGGCTCCGTCAAAGTCAAGAGGATGCACTCCAAATTTTTCACAAAGAGAAAGATTAAAGGCCGGGGTAACCTTTACCCACCTGCCGTTTAAAGAGATTTCCGTTGATCCGTGGAAAACAAAGAGGTCCGTTTTCAAAAGTTTTGAGAGGCGTTCAGTTGTCAGGTGATTAATGACAATGGCAAAGTTCAGCCGTGAAGGAATTCCGGCGCACCGTACGGCCGCAGCCAGAAGAATAGCCTTCTGGATACAGAAACCTTCACTGACTCCGAGAAGATAACTTCCCTTATACTTACTTTTATCAAATGTCATTGTATAGGGATTGTACCTGATCATGTCCCGTACCGCGTAAAAAAGCTTTATTCCCTTCTCCTTCTCACTCTCTCCGGGACTCGTATTCTTTTCAACGAACCCCTTTACCGCTTTTGAATCGGAGTCTATATAGTATGTAGGTTCAAGATATTCATTCATTATATTAACTCAACCTAACTTAAATTATATTTATTGAAAAATCAATTGATTAATGAGGTATTTGCACATAATTTAACATTCAACATACAAAATTTAGCATTTAATAACTCTGTGTGCATCACCAGTAAATATATTTTCCTTTTTCAAAAGGACAGTGACTGGGAATATTGATTTTTCTCAAAATAATAAATCTCCGGAATATGCAGGCCAGATGGACAAAAAGGATAAAGTCGTAAGTAAAAGCTATATCAACTGCCCCCACTGCGGTGAAAACACTCAACATCTCTGGTGCCACTATAAATGGGGAGACGGGTTCTATAATGAAAAACTCAAAGAGATAACAGAACTTGAAAAAACCCTGATCAGGGACCTTAACAGAACGAATATAGATGTCCTCTCCACCGCCCTCTGCCAGTCATGCCTGAAGGTTTCCGTATGGTTCAATGAGGAGATGATCTATCCGAAATCTACCTGAAGAGTCCTTCCATCTGCTTGTTCAGGTCAGCATCGCTCCCTTCTGCGATATCCTCCTCAAAGTATTTTGGGTATTCCTCATGACCGGCCCATTTATCCAGCCCTCTTTTCAGGGCGATACGGTTAAGATCAGCGGCGATTTGAATAATTTTGAATCGCTGTCTGTCAATGTGGTTTGTTCTGAGCAATACCCTGTATCCGCATGAGGTGAAAACTTCAGAAGGCCGCCAGGGACTTTTTCTCCCGTTTTTATAACTCTTTCTTGTAAAGAAAACGGTACTCCTTAATCCCCCGAGGTTCTTCTGCTCCTTTTTCAATTCTTTTCCACCCGGCCTTTTCATCATTCGGGTGATATAGTTCTGCTGATTCCTGATGGCATCCATTTTGGATAACCTGGTAGGATGAAGGAAAACAAGGGGGTGTCCGGTTTTTTTATCGTATACTGCAAACCATTGATTTTCACCCTTGTCATGAGTTACGGCAATTCCATCCTTTACACGGATTTTTATCAGTTCATTGAGGATTGAAAGGATGTAGACCTCTTCTTTCCCAGAGACACTGTTCTCTTGCTGGGAGAGTGCCTTCATATCAAAAATAAGGATAACTGCCAGTGAGACCGGTATTAAACAGAGAAGGGTTCTTTTAAAATAATGTATCATTTTCAGTCCTGATAACTATTTATACTTAAAAAGATCATGTGAGTCAATTGGATTTTAATGCTGTGGGTCTAATTATACAGCTAACGTTTTCCTAAGGGGCGTGGGGCCATTTAAAAACTAAGAAAATTTTTAATGAAGTTGCGCAATCAATTACTTTTTTCATTTATGAATCTATTTAATAAGATATCTTCTACATTTCGACGACCATCAATGACTGAAACAACGTACACAGAATCATATTCTATTATATAGAAAATTCTCCATGGATCATATATTATTTCTCTATATTGTTCAATATTATGGTATTTCAATTCTTGAGGTATTTTACCTCTGTATGGGAAAGTCTTTAAATCATCTGCTTTTTTTCTGATCTTTTGAAGAATATTTTTAGCATTTGTCTTGTTGTCTTCTGCAATGTATTCGATTATGCCGGTCAAATCGTTTTGGGCTATTTCTGTCCATCTGAGTTTGTATTTTTTTATGGACATCTTTAATCCATTTTATCGATTTTTTTTTCTAAAGAATCAAAAAAATCATCATGATCTGAGTATTTGCTTTCTTTAATATTTTTTTCACCTTGTGATAAAAGTTTTAATAAGCCAATAGTCGAATTCATTGTTTCATAAGTTTCAGCATCCAGTAAAACTGCCTTTGCTTCACCATTTTGAGTGATATAGACAGGACGATGCGTTTTATTTACTTGTTGAAGTATATTTGCCGCATTTGCTTTTATGTATGAAATAGAGCGTATGTCTTCTTTGATTTTCATAAAATGCCTCTTTTTTAGTCTAAATAAGATACTAAATATGGTTTTTGTCAAGTGAATTGTATTGAAAAAAAGTGAAAATATTGATCTAAAGAACGAATTTTTGCGTGTGGCTTAAGGACCACCTCTTTGTTTTAAATAAACTATCAACGAATAAATTTTCTTGACCTCAGCATGGATTATTTAAAGAATCAGCATTTAAGTGAGAAAAATTGGGAAATGGACAATTTTCAGACTGAAATACTCGGCGCCCTTGAAGAAGAGGCGTTGCAGTGCAAAAGGTGCAAGCTCTGCACCACACGGACCCGGGTTGTGTTCGGAGAGGGAAATCCCGGTGCGGATATCATGTTTATCGGTGAGGGACCGGGTAAACAGGAGGACCTCCAGGGACGTCCCTTTGTGGGAAGGGCGGGTGAACTCCTGACGCGGATAATCGAAAAAGGGATCGGGATACCGCGGTCCCAGGTCTACATAGCAAACATTGTTAAATGCAGACCTACCGTAGATCTGAAATTTTTAAAAGACCGCCCCCCTGAACCTGATGAGGTTGAATCGTGCACCCCCTACCTTCTTAAGCAGATTGAGATAATACGACCCTCTGTAATTGTTACACTGGGAAATCCGTCCACAAAGTACCTTCTCAATACCACTACAGGGATCACAAAGATGAGAGGGAACTGGGGAGAATTTGAAGGAGTTCCCGTTATGCCCACCTATCACCCCAGCTATCTATTGAGAAACGGCGGGGACAAGAGCCCGCTCCGCAAGGATGTCTGGGAGGACATAAAGAAAGTCATGGAGAAGCTCGGAATGGAAATCCCGGGTTAATAAAGTTCCATTTATTACTTGACTCTACCCGGCAAAAATAATTACTCCATTACCACAATGAAAGAAACCGCAATAACAGTAGAGAATGCGTCCAAAACCTATAAAAAGGTCAGGGCCGTGAACAATCTCAGCTTTTCCGTAAAGAGCGGAGAGTGTTACGGGCTCCTTGGACCAAACGGCGCCGGAAAAACCACAATGATGAAGATGCTCTACGGCAAAACACTCATGGACAGAGACTGCCGGTGCAGGATCAATGTCTTCGGATATAATCCCCTTAAAAACGAACTTGAGATAAAATATCTTTCCGGTATTGTCCAGCAGGAGGACAACCTCGACGTGGAACTGAGTGTCATCCAGAACCTGCTTATCTACTCCCGGTTCTACGGCATGCCGAAAAAGGTGTCACTGCCCCGAATTGAATACCTTCTCAATTTCATGGACCTTAATGAAAAGAAAGACGCGAAAATACGGCAACTCTCCGGCGGAATGAAACGCAGGCTCTCCATCGCAAGGTCCCTGATTAATTCACCGAAACTCCTCATTCTTGATGAACCCACAACCGGCCTTGATCCCCAGGTGAGGCATATCATCTGGGACAGGGTGAGAGCGCTGAAAAAGGAGGGGGTCACGGTGCTCCTGACAACCCACTATATGGAGGAAGCCTTTCAGCTCTGCGACAGGCTCTCCATCATGTATTCCGGGGAGAAGGTCCTTGAAGGAAAGCCCATAAAACTTATTGAAAACAACATTGAGCCCTATGTACTTGAAGTTTTTAACCTTGAAAGCATGAAAGGGATAAATTTCTCCGGCGACATAAGATCGGAAAATACCGACAGCAGGGCCCTCCTCTATTCTGAAAACCTGAACGCATTAAACCGTGTATCAAAAAAAATGGAAACAGGGGAATACTACCTGAGACAATCGAACCTGGAAGACCTGTTTCTCAAGGTGACAGGACGGAACCTCAATGACTGACAACAGGATAACCGCACTTCTGGAATCAAGGCCCCCATCCCCTGTTTCCCGGATATTCAGCGTCTGGTTCAGGCATTACAGGGTCTACACCCGGCATATTATCAGCAACGGGTTTCCCCCCTTCGTGGAACCTCTCTTCTTCCTGGCCGGTGTGGGCCTGGGGCTGGGTCACTATGTGGGGCTCATAGAGGGAGTTTCTTATGTGAAGTTTCTTGCCGCGGGAATCATAGTTCCGTCGGCCATGTTCACCGCCGCCTTTGAGTGTACCTTCGGGACTTTTATCAGGCTGGAGTTTGATAAGGTCTATGACGGAATGCTCTCCTCTTCAATTACGGTCAATGATCTCCTTGTGGGAGAGATGCTTTTCGCGGGGACCAAGAGCTTTTTCTTTTCAGGGGCGGTACTCTTTGTTGTATCGGTCTTCGGATTGATAGATTCCCCCCTGGCTCTCTTTGCTCCCGTTGCCGGTTTCTTCACAGGTCTCATGTTTGCCGCTTTTTCACTCTATGTGACCTCTTTTGTTTCAACCATCAACCATTTTAACTTCTACTTTACCGGGCTTCTCACACCCATGTACTTTTTCTCGGGAATAGTGTTTCCCCTTGAAAGCCTTCCTTCTTACCTGCAGATAGCGGCAGAGTTCTTCCCCCTGACCCATTCAACCAACATTATCAGGGCACTCTGCTTCGCCAGCTTCACTCCCTCTCTTTTCCTTGATGCCGCGTATATCATAATCTTTATCGCACTCTTCGGATACCTCTCAGTGAGGAGACTGGGGAAAAAACTTGTTTCCTGAATACTCTTAAGATTTGCCACAGAGGCACAGAGACACAGAGACACAGAGGTCATTGAAGTATTCTAAACCGCTAAGATAGAAAAAGTTTAAAGTTATAGGGAATGTGATTAAAAACAGGTTTATAATTTAACATTTAAAATTAAAAACATAACATTAATAAGCTCTTCCTTCGTGTGATCTGTAAGCTTTGTGTGAAACTTTTTCTTCTTTTCTTTCCTTCCTCTTCTCTGCCTCTATGCCTCTGTGGCAAATTGATAATTCCCGGTATTGAGAATCAGGATACCCCAAGACGGCGGATACGATTGATCCTCTCCAGCACAGGAGGGTGTGAATAGTTAAGAAAAACATAGACAGGGTGCGGTATGAGATTGGAAAGATTGTTCACCGAGAGTTTTTTCAGGGCGTTGATCATTGCCTCACCCCGTCCGGACGTTTCTACTGCAAACCGGTCAGCTTCATATTCGTTCTTTCTGGAAAAAGCATGCATGGCAATCTCCAGAATAAACCCCAGGGGAGAATAGAGCATGCCGAAAAAAACAAGCCCCGCATAAATCGACATCTCCTCCATATAAAATGCGTCAAAGAGCCCTCTGTATGAAATGAAAAACGACATGATGAAGAAGATAACACCCATCTGCACAACCCCCACAAAAATTCCCTTCTGTATATGCTTCTTCTTGTAGTGGCCCATCTCATGCGCCAGTACGGCAACCAGTTCCGGTACAGTGTGTTGATTAATAAGCGTATCGAAGAGAACAATCCTCCGGCTCTTTCCAAGACCTGAAAAAAACGCGTTAGACTTACTCGATCTCTTTGATCCATCCATTACATAGATATTGTCAAAATTGAAGTCGATTGACCGGGCGTATGCAAATATTGAATCCTTAAGCTCCCCCTCCTCAATTGGATCAAACCTGTTAAAGAGAGGCATAATAAAGGTCGGAAAGATATACTGGATGGCAATGATAAAAACCGTTGTGGCTATCCAGCAGTAAAACCATGCCATTTCACCGGCATATTGAAAGAAGAGAAGTATCCCTGAGACAAGAGGGATACCGATTACCAGGCCGATGAGCAGCCCCTTGAGCAGATCAAACAGAAAGAGGGAAAGTGTTGTCCTGTTAAAGCCGAACTTCTCCTCTATGACAAACGTTGAATAGAGACTGAAGGGAAGTGATATAATCGTTTTTAAAAGCAGAAGTAAACCGATATAGACAAGCCCCGAGAGAAGCGGAGTCAATTCAAATCCCCTGATTAAACTGTCAACATACTGAAAACCTTTCCCAAACCAGAAGAGAAGAATGACTGTCAGGCCAAAGAGCGACTGCACAAGCCCAAACTTTGTACCGGCAATAAGGTATTCCTGGGATTTTTTATATTTTTCACCGTCATAGACACCCTGAAATTCAGGGGGAATATTTTCAGATATATTTTTCATGTTCAGGGAATCGGCAACCGCCTGAGAAACAAATTCAACCAGGAGTGCAGTGAGTATTATTATCTGTATGACTTCCATAAGCTTTTTATTTCCTCAATGATATGTTCCAGATGAGAGTATCAGTGTCAACTGAAAGTTACGCTTCACTTTATAATCTGATCAGTATTTATTCCAAAACATGATTTCGTAATGTAAAAAATCTGATTATCTATTGACAGAAGTTCTATATGGCTTATTATAATTTAAGTATTTATTACTGAATTGGATTTACAATCTTCAACTTGGAACTTGGAACTTGGAACTCGAAACTTTAAACTCGGAACTATATTAAAAGGAGGTCATCATGTCACTCTATCTTGTCCAGCACGGGAAATGTCTGCCGGAGGATGTTGATCCCGAAAGGCCCCTAACCGGGGAGGGAACTGCCGACGTTAAGAGAATAGCAGAAGTGGCTGCGGGATATGGCATAAGAGTGGACAGGATCATTCACAGCGGCAAACTCAGGGCACTCCAGACTGCGGAGATTTTTGCGCAGAAGCTGTTGCCTCCCGAAGGAGTGTCCCAATCAGAGGGGCTTAAACCGAATGATGACGTAAGCCTCTTCAAAGCAGATACCGGGGCCAATACTATGGTTGTGGGTCACCTCCCCTTTATGGAAAGGTTTGCCTCATTTCTTGTAACGGGATCACCGGAGAAAAGGGTCTTCAAGTTCCAGAACGGAGGGATTGTCTGCCTGGATGTTGTGGATAATGACTGGGTCATCAAGTGGGCATTGATGCCTGATATCAGTTAGTGAAAAAACCGGTGCTTTTACTCAAAGAGCATTCAACTTTTACACGGAAAAGCTTGTAAATCTTTTATCATCCATTAAAAAGACTTCCGCTTTACTCTCCTTCAGCCAGCCCCCGGTATTATAAAATGTCAATTCAGGTAAAATCTTCGGAGAATAGGGTTCCCGGGCGGAATAGGGATAATGCGTGTGACCAAAAATAATTGTATTTGAATCGGGAAGTTTCAGTCTTTTCAGTTCGTTTTTTGTTGCCCTGAAAAAGTTCTTAAAATGCTCAACCTTTTTCTTATCGAAATCAAAATATTTTTCCAATGAACGGGGATCCTCAGTTTTTGACGCGGTTGAAATGATTATTTTTTTAATGAGCCAGTCGGGTATAAGAATTTTTTTATACCAGGGAAAACCAAATTCATTCTTAAGTCTCGGCAAGACCCTGTCCAGTGTGCGAGAAAGAAGTTTTGTGTTTTTTTCATATAATTGACGTTGTATCTTATAGAATAACCGGGATACATCTCCCCCGCTTCCCACACCTGTGCAGATCATTGAAGTTATGGGGACATTCCACTCTTCAAGTTCTTTCAGACCGATTTCATCAGGTAAACCGGAAACACCGTGAAACAGGTCCGAGAGGAGGACCCATGCTGTTTCAAACATGTGCCCGTGAGTGACAATAATTGTCGGATTGTCCTTTCTCTCAATATATAAATTCGGATATGCCAGAATGATCGTGGGATTATTGTCCGGATCACCAAAAAGACCTTTTAAAAAGAGATTGCCGTATTTGCCTTTTTTGTCCTTTTTTATTCCTTCCAGTTTTATATCACCTTTTGCAGGTATATGGACAGGCTGAATTCTTTTAAAAGGTTTCGGCAGATAATATTCTGACAGATTGCCGATTATACTGGTGTCCCACTGGATTCCGTCCCAGACCTGTTTATCGTGATTTCCCGGAATATAGATAATATGTTCCGTGAGTTTGTCCCTGCTTATCTGTTTAAAAAAAGGCTGGGCAATGGATATTGATTGATCAATTGAATTAATGGAAAAATCCATGACGTCCCCGTTAAGAACGAGGTACTTCAGGGGACTGCCATTTGTAAACTCAAGAATTCCTTTTTTCAATTTCCCGTAAGCGGGTAATTTTTGGGAAAAAATACCTTTTTTATCAACAAGACGAGATGCGGAATCTCCGATGTGAGTATCCGAAATAATTGCTATTGTCATGACTCACCTCTCTTCGGTTATATGATCCTCACTTAACAGGCTAAAACACTCTTACATTATTGTTTCCATTTTGTCAAATTAAAATATCGAAAAGATTATGGACAGGATTGTCAGGATGAAGAAGGATAAAAAACCTGGAAATGGATAAATGAACCCATGGCCATCCGAATAGGATATCTTAAACGATCTCCCGATGAACATCGATCACCCGGGCATCAACCATCTCCTCAATTCTGCTTTCAATTGAATCAAGGAGATTACCGACTACCTTCCTCTCATTTGAAACTGCAACAAAAGACCACTGTGACCTTTTATGCTCATCCATAAAATCACTTTCACAAACCGCAATATTCGGGCTGTTGCCCAGCTTTTGCCGAAGGCCCGATATCCGCTTCCGCTTCTCTTTCAGGGAACCGCACCCATCAAGATAAAAATTGATTATTAAATATCCTGCTTTAAGACTCATCTCTGTTTTTGGAAATTTCCGAAATTCTCTGCAGGAGTTCATATGAGAGAGCATAAATAATATCCAGGGGCAGGTGCTCGCTTATACTCCTGTCGAAGAGCAGTTTTGTTTCCGGTTTAAACTCCTCATCTCCCAACCAGTAGATAACAGCAACCGGAATTCTTGGGAGTATCCTGAATACACAGGAGGCATCACCCATATCTCCCGCTTCACCACCGAGCTCTTTACATGCCCTTATAAAGAGGTCCAGGTTATTCTTAACTTTTTCTGCCACAAGACCGGATGGAATGGCATGGGGCCCGGTAAAAAACGTCACTCCCCCGGGAATGTCTTTTTCCGTAATCCACTCACCAATAGTCAGTGATTCTTTTCCTCTGAGAAGATAAAAGAGTATTGACAATCCTGCATTCCTGCTTACCTTCTTTCCGGAGGTGTCGATTATTTTTGCAGATTCCGGATATACTTCGAATACTGTTCCCCATGCAGGAATCATATAGCACTGTTTTACTCTGTGGTAGCCGCATAAAGTTCTTCTGCAGACCGGAGCAGGTTCCATCACGGCAAGTTCCTGATAATAATTTATATCAATACCGGGATTCATAATTTAAATTGTCACAAAGATGAAGTAAGTTGCCACGAAACCGTTTTAAGGAGTACAGATATACCATGAAAACTGGGGTGCTATGCTGATAATATTAACCGTAGAGAAGAACTCCTCCATTTCATCTGCCCCATGCTTGATAAAATTAAAGTAATCACCGCCCTCCATCCATTCGATAAAATCTGTAAAAAAGTTCCTCTTACCGTTATAATCATGAAAAAGGACAATTCCGCTGGACACCCGGGATGCTTCCCGGAAAAGCAACTGTCTTAAGCGGGCATCAATACCATGGACAACATATGAAGCAATTACGAGATCAAAGGAATTATCTTTAAAAGGGAGGTATCCCGCGGCATTTCCCGTGACACAGCTTAGCTCCGATTTCAGGGCCTGTTTCAGCATAGAGAATGAAATATCAATACCTGTTACCTGAAATCCTTCGTTTTTCAATGCCTGCATGAATGCTCCGGTCCCGCAGCCCATATCCAGGATTCGCCCCCCTCTGTATTTATCAAGATACTCTGCCTGGTTTTTTATAATACGGGTATACGATTTTACCTGGTAGTTAAAAAACCATTTGTATACGGGAGCAATCCTGTTAAATAATTTCACATGTTTATCGAGATTCATAAAGGTCCGGTAATGATCTGGCAGTTTTAAAATTTGCAGATGTTATTCTTTTTCTTTCTGTAAAATAATTCTCATAAAAATTATATTTGCAATCAGAGCAAATCCCTAAAGGCGCCAATTTGTTCCCATTCTAACAATTTTTTTAAAATAGGTTTTTTTGTCAAATTAATTAAAATAAAATTCATTTTTTTATTGATTAATATATCTTCAAATCTAAGGTGTCGGTGATTCATGGGTATATTATCAATAAATATCTTCACTATGTTATATAAAAAAAAATAAATTGCAATAAGTATAAAAATCATTAAAATAATTAAATTAGAAGGTAACTATCCGGCTCTGTATCAAAATACTCATCATTGACAATTATGAGAGTAACTTTGGCCAGGCTGCCGGACAGGAGCGTAAAAAGTATCGTTTGGATTTTAAGAAAAAATACTTTATAAATTCATTTACCAAAAGAGGAGAAGATGGACGTCCAATTAAAAGAGCTTATTGATAAAATTAAAACAGAAGGTGTCGGCGAAGCTGATGCAAAAGCAAAGCAGATACTTGATGATGCTGAGCACAAATCAGCCGAGATCATCAACAGGGCTAAAAAGGAAGCCGAAGATATCATATCAAAGGCAAAGGCAGAGGCAGCACAGTTTGAAAATGCCGGCAAAGAGGCCGTCAGGCAGGCGGGCCGGGACCTTATACTGAACATTAAAAGCACCCTCACAAAACTTTTTGACTCGATTATCAAAAATGAAACAAGCAACGCGATGTCAGAAGAAGTCCTTAAGGATATTATTCCCAAAATACTCAGCGGCTGGGACTCTGTCTCAGACAGGGGAATTGACCTTCTCCTTTCACCTGATGATGCGAAAAAGCTTGAAAAGGCGCTTCTTGGAAAGCTCTCATCCGAACTCAAAGGGGGAGTAGAGATCAAACCTCATTCAGGAATCAAGGCCGGTTTCCGCATTTCCGAAAAGGGGGGAGATTCATATTACGATTTTACCGATGAAGGTATTGCAGAAAATCTCATACAGCATCTGAATCCGGTCCTCTCTCAGATCATATCAGAATCAAAAGGGGAGTAATTAAAAGTGTCTCATTACTATTTTACCGTAGCTTCTCTTCCCCATCTGAGCTATGAGATGGAAAATGCTCCGAAGATTGATGATTTTCTGATAACCTGCCAGGAGAATATCAGCGGGAAGGACCTGGAAATAATTAAATCTTCAATTATTGATGACCTCACGAAGAAGAAAACCGGAAACAGCATTCTCGATTCCTGGTACGCCTGGGAAAAAAACCTGAGAAACAAGCTTGTTAAGCTGAGGGCAAAAAAGTTAAAAGTCGACGCAGAAGAGTTTCTTGCTGATACCCCGGAACTTTTATCCGGTGATCATGTTACCCGGGAAGCTTTTGAACATGAATCTCCCCTTATTGCTGAAGATATACTCAACTGGGAGAGATGGTCTTATCTTGATGACCTGGAGCTTGGACACTATTTCGATCTGGAAAAACTGATCATTTACTATCTAAAACTCCAGATCCTGACGAGGAAAAAATCTTTCAACAAAGAAAGAGGAACCGAAAAATTTAATGAAATAATTGAAAATATCTCAAAAGAGGACTTTTCCACATTCGAAGAAGAGTCCCCTGTGATACAATAACTGGAGAGGAATCAAATGTCAAACGTTGGTAAGGTAGTCGGTGTAAACGGTAACATGGTAGCCGTTGAGTTTGAGGGAGACGTTTCCCTGAACGAGGTTGCCTATGTTGTTGTGGGTGAAAAGAAACTCAAATCAGAGGTTATTCGAATAAGAGGAAAAATGGCCGAGATGCAGGTTTTTGAAATAACCAAGGGGATCGGTGTCGGTGATACGGTAGAATTCTCCGATGACCTGCTTTCGGTGGAACTTGGACCGGGACTTCTCGGTGAGATCTATGACGGTCTTCAGAATCCCCTGCCCCAGCTTGCGGAACAGTGCGGGTTTTTCCTGGACAGGGGTGTTTACCTGCAGGCTCTCAACAGGGAGAGAAAGTGGAAGTTCACCCCCGTTGCGAAAACCGGCGATACTGTTGCACGAGGGGATACCCTTGGAACAGTTCCCGAGGGTATTTTTACCCACAGGGTAATGGTCCCTTTTCATATGTATGAAACATACACAATAAAAAGCATTGTTTCTCAGGGCGAATATACAATTGATGATAAAATTGCCGAAATTGAAGACTCACGGGGAAACAGTTATCCTCTTACTATGACTTTCTTCTGGCCGGTCAAGAAGGCCATTGACGTTTACGAAGAGAGATTGAAACCGGTTGATCCTCTCGTCACACAGAGCAGAATCATCGACACGCTCTTCCCGGTTAACCAGGGGGGGACCTTCTGCATTCCGGGACCTTTCGGTGCGGGGAAAACAGTTCTGCAGCAGCTTACAAGCCGTTACGCGGATGTTGATATCGTTATTATTGCCGCCTGCGGTGAACGTGCAGGTGAGGTTGTTGAAACCCTGAAGGAGTTTCCCGAGCTTACCGACCCGAAAACCGGGAAGTCTCTTATGGAGAGGACAATCATTATCTGTAATACAAGCTCAATGCCGGTCGCGGCAAGGGAGGCATCTGTTTATACAGCTGTAACCCTTGCGGAATATTACAGGCAGATGGGGCTCAACGCCCTTCTCCTGGCAGACTCCACTTCGCGCTGGGCACAGGCCATGCGTGAAATGTCGGGACGTCTTGAAGAGATCCCCGGCGAAGAGGCCTTTCCCGCTTATCTCGAATCAGTCATCGCGACCTTCTATGAAAGGGCCGGTATTGTCCGGCTGAAGGATGGAGAGATCGGTTCGGTTACCATCGGTGGGACCGTAAGCCCCGCTGGAGGAAACTTCGAAGAACCGGTCACCCAGGCAACTCTGAAGGTTGTGGGGGCTTTCCATGGCCTCTCACGGGAAAGATCTGACGCCCGCCGCTATCCTGCCATCCACCCCCTTGAAAGCTGGAGTAAATACAAAGGGGTCATCGATCCGAGAAAAACCGATTATATCAGAAGCGTTCTCTTCAGAGGTGATGAGATCGGTCAGATGATGAAGGTTGTGGGTGAAGAGGGAACAAGCCTCGAGGATTATATCAACTACTTAAAGAGTGAATTCTTTGATGCTGTTTATCTGCAGCAGAACGCCTTCGACCCGGTTGACGTGGCGGCATCGGCAGAGAGACAGGAATATGTTTTCGACCAGATACTGAAAATAATCCTGTCTAATTACGACCTCTCCGACAAAGATCATTCACGGACATTCTTCAACCAGCTGAGGCAGAAGTTCCTCGACTGGAACGGAGCAGAATTCCAGTCAGACGAGTTTAAGTCCCTTGAAAAGGATATCAATGAGATGATCACGGGAAAAAGAAGTGATTCCGGACAGGATATTGATGAAAAGTTTAACAGGCAGTTCGGCTGAACCATATAATTATCAAAGAAATTTTAGAGGCAAAAAATGCGAAAGATATACAGTAGAATTGAAGAAATATCAGGTAACGTTATTACAGTCCATGCTGATAATATCAAATACGGTGAGCTTGCCGAGATAACATCAGCCCACGGGAAGTCTCTGGCCGAGGTCATCAGGCTCAACAACGACAGGGTTTCTCTCCAGGTCTTCTCGGGAGGCCGGGGTGTATCCACCGGTGACGAGGTGAGATTTCTCGGACATCCCATGCAGGTATCGTTCTCGGATAACCTTCTGGGAAGAATATTCAACGGACGGGGAGAACCGAGAGATTCGGGGTCCCCTCTGGAAGAGAACCTCATCGAAATTGCGGGACCTTCGGTCAACCCGTCAAAAAGGATTATTCCCCGTAACATGGTACGGACAGGCGTTCCCATGATCGATCTCTTTAACACACTGGTAGAATCACAGAAACTTCCCATATTCTCTGTTTCCGGTGAACCCTATAATGAACTCCTTGCGCGAATAGCCATGCAGGCGGAAGTTGACATCATTATTATCGGCGGTATGGGTCTCAAGTACGACGACTATCTCTTCTTCAGAGAAACTCTTGAGGAAGGCGGTTCACTCAGCAGGTCCATATTCTTTGTTCACACAGCGGCTGACCCCGTGGTTGAATGTCTCATGGTTCCGGATATCTCACTTGCGGTCGCGGAGAAATTCGCCCTTAGCGGAAGCAGGGTCCTTGTCCTCCTTACCGATATGACCAACTTTTCGGATTCCATGAAGGAGATTGCCATTACCATGGAACAGGTCCCTTCAAACAGGGGTTATCCGGGAGACCTTTACAGCCAGCTTGCCTCACGATACGAGAAAGCTGTTGACTTCGAAGGAGCCGGGTCTATCACAATTCTTGCTGTTACCACAATGCCGGGTGATGATGTTACCCATCCGGTCCCTGATAATACAGGGTATATCACCGAAGGACAGTTCTATCTTAAGAACGGAAGGATTGAACCCTTCGGTTCCCTTTCGCGGCTCAAGCAGCTTGTTAATGACAAGACACGTGAAGATCACCGGGCCCTCATGGACGGGATGATCAAACTTTACGCGTCCTACAAGGAGACCCTTGAAAAGAAGGCAATGGGATTTCGAATGTCCGATTGGGACGACAAGCTCCTTAAATACGGTGTTATGTTCGAGGAAGAACTTATGGCCCTCAGTGTGAATATTCCCCTGGAACAGGCCCTTGACAAGGGGTGGAATATTCTTGCGGAGTGTTTTACACCGGAAGAGACGGGACTCAGGACAGGTCTCCTGGAAAAATTCTGGCCGGGAAAAAATGAAAACTAAGGACAGCGACAGACTATTACTATGGCTAAAATAAAGTTAACAAAAAATGAACTCAAAAAACAGAAGGACGACCTGAAGAGATTCAACAGGTATCTCCCCACGCTGATTCTGAAGAAACAGCAGCTCCAGATGGAGATACAGAAGGTTGAACACGCCCATCATGAAAAGGAAAATGAACTGGGCAGGATACGGGAAAGTATCTCTCACTGGGTTGATGTTTTCGGAGAAGATGTCAGAATTGAAGAATATGTTAAAATGTCTTCTCTCTCACTGGAACAGGGAAATGTTGCAGGTATTGACATTCCACTTTTCAAGGGTGTTGAATTCGAAGAGGTGAAATACGATCTTTTTACCACGCCACTCTGGATTGACAGGGCTGTTATTGAACTGATGAAAATTTATGAACTTCTCGCAGAGATGAAGGTTCTTGAAAAGCAGAAAGAACTCCTCAGGGAAGAACTCCGGGTCACTTCCCAGAGGGTCAACCTCTTTGAAAAAGTGAAGATCCCGGAAGCAAAGCATAACATCAGGGTCATTCAGATTTTTCTTGGCGACCAGCAGACAGCTGCTGTTGTAAGAGGAAAGATATCAAAGAATAAGATTGTTAAGGTTCAATAGACTATGATTGTAAAAATGAAGAAGATATCCCTGGTTGTACTCACATCCCAGATCCAGCAGTCACTGGACACGCTCAGGGACCTGGGTGTTGTTCACCTGGAAACCGAAAGCGAATTAAATGAAAAACTGGGTGAACTGCAGGCCAAAAAGGCCCTTTTATCAAAGGCAATCTCCCTTCTTCCCGAAAGTGAAGAGAGTTTAGAGCAGGATAAAACAACAGGTCTTGAATCCGCACTTCTCGTTGCTGAAAAAATTGACGGGGAATGCCAGAAGCACTTCACACTGACAGATGATATCCATCACTACGAAAGGGAAATTGACAGGCTTTCATCATGGGGTGATTTCAACAGAAATGATATTGATCAATTAAGAGAGAAGGGAGTCGATATAAGGCTTTATGAAGTCACCAAAGAACAACTTGCGCAATTCCCTGAAAATGTCAAAATTTTTACAATTGAAAAGACAAAAGTGACCACGAAACTTGCGGCAGTTTTTACAGAGGGATTCGAAGAACTTCCCTTTGATGAAATCAGTCTCCCGGAAACATCACTTTCAGATTTAAACCGGGTACTGGCAGAGAAGAAGAAAGAACGGGAAATTGTTGATAACGATATAAAAGCCTTAACTGATAAGAAGGACCTCCTCAATTCAGGTCTCAAACAGCTGGATGAGCTCATTGAATTTGAAACTGCCGTAAACAGCATGAACAATGAAGAACGCATCTCCTTTATAACAGGTTTTGCCCCTGCCCGTCTTGACGGCAAAATAAAGAAAACCGCGGCAGATAACGGCTGGGGTGTTATGATCAGCGATCCCACCGATGATGACAATGTTCCCACGCTTGTGGAAAATCCCCGGTGGATCAACGCCATCAAACCTGTTTTCGGGCTCCTGGGGACCATACCCGGATATAAGGAATTTGACATCAGTATGTGGTTCCTCCTCTTCTTCAGTGTTTTCTGGGCGATGATAATCGGGGACGCGGGTTACGGTTTGATATTCCTTGCAATAACAATATTCTCCAGGATCAAATTCAAAAAGGTCCCTTTTGAGCCGTTCCTTCTCCTTTTTGTAACAAGTATAACAACGATCGCCTGGGGCGGGATGTCAGGGAACTGGTTCGGAGTGGAATCATTTGCCACACATCCGGCCGTTTCCTGGATGCTTGTACCTCAGATTGCCAGCTTCAAATCACTGGCCCAGGGGAATGTTGATAAGTTTATCATGCATATCTGCTTCATTATCGGCGCCGTACACCTGAGTGTTGCTCACCTTCTCAATTTTATCAGGCTGTTTCCCTCATTGAAAGCATACGCGGAAATCGGCTGGCTTGGAGTTCTCTGGGGACTCTATCTTCTCATAAGGGCCCTGGTCCTGAAGTTTCCCTCCCATCCGTACGCTTTGCATATACTTCTCGGGGGCCTGGGAGCCGTGATAATATTCTCAGAACAGGAAGGAAATTTTATAAAGGGGATCGTCAACGGTCTTTCAAACCTTATCCTCATTTCCCTGGGAAGTATCGGGTTTTTCTCGGATATTGTCTCTTATGTGAGACTTTTTGCGGTGGGCCTCGCGACCCTGGAGGTTGCAAAGAGTTTTAATGCAATGGCTGCAGGTCTCGGATCAGGAGTTGTTGCCATACTGGGAAGCGCTTTTATTCTTTTTTTCGGTCACGGGTTAAATATCATTTTAGGTTGCATGTCTCTGATTGTGCACGGTGTCAGGCTTAACATGCTCGAGTTTTCGGGACACCTGAGCATGGAATGGTCAGGGTTTTCATATAAACCATTTAAAAAAAATTAATACTCTTATAACCGGTGTATGATATATTTTATTTTAAAAAACATATCTGATATTTCTCCGCCCCTGAAGGCGGCAGGGAAATATAATTTATATTTTTATCACTATGAATATTTAAACTAAATCCAAGTAGTAAAAATTAATAAACTCAATAAGTATCTAAGGAGATAATAACTATGGAACTTCTCACCAAATTCGGTTTCGCAGCAGCATTGGCATTCGGGGCCTTCGGATCTGCACTGGGAACCGGTACTGCCGGAATGGCTGCTATCGGCGCATGGAAAAAATGTTTTGTTCAGAACAGACCTGCGCCATTCCTTCTTGTAGCTTTTGTGGGAGCACCCCTTTCACAGACAATTTACGGTATGATTCTTATGAATGCCATCAAGGACTCTTCTGCTGATCCCGGAATAAAACTGGCTGTTGGCCTTCTCGGTGGAATGGCTATCGGTTTATCTGCCCTTTTCCAGGGGAAAGCAGGAGCAAGCGGATCTGATGCATTAGCTGAGACGGGAAAAGGTTTTGGAAACTATATTATGGTCGTAGGAGTAATAGAAACTGTTGCCCTGTTTGTTATGGTTTTCTTACTGGGAACGTTATAAAATCAGTTTCGTGTTTCGAGTTCCGTGTTCCGACTTATTTTAAGAACAAACACCGAACAGGTATCAGTTTAGCATTCCTTGTCCCGGCAAGTGAAACGCAACTATTTATGAAAAAACAGATTATTATGTTACCTGACTTCTCGTGGCAGCACTCTTCAACTCGGAACCCGGAACACGAAACTTGGAACTGATTTCCTCTACTCCCTGGCGCCAAATTTTTTAAGGACATGCACCATACGGGAAAATCCGGATAAGCTGGCAATTTTCAATGGTGTACATTTTTCAGGATAGACAATTGAATTAAGATCTTTGAACTTTGCAGAGGTTCTGGAATTGACCTCGGCACCTTTTTGTAATAACAGAACAGCTATTTTAATCCTGTTTGCCCTGACAGCCTCATGAAGGGGTGTTCTCCCTTTATAATCCTTCCTATTTATATCTGCGCCCTTTTTAACCAGCAATTCCGCAAGTTTATAATCCTTTACCGCTGCCTCATGCAAAAGTGTTCTTTCCAACTCTGTTCTGTAGTTTAAATCCACACCTTTTTGAATAAAAAGAGCAGTCATTTCATAAACAGCTTCCCTGTTGATCTCATCCAGGGTTTTGCCATGCAGGTAGGGATACGGGTTGACAATTGCCCCACAGTCCCTGATCTCATAATGGCAGTGGGGGCCGGTTGCATTACCTGTACTGCCCACCAGTCCAATGACCTCCCCCTTCTTTACACTGCATCCCTGGAATGTTATAATTTTTTTCAGGTGAGCATAGAGGGTTGAAAATCCGGAACTATGTTTAATTTTAACATAGTTCCCATAACCTTTGTTCATGCCCGCTTTCACAATAATCCCCTGTGCTGTGGCCCTGACTTCAGTACCCGGAGGAGCGGCAATATCAATTCCCAGGTGAAAATCGTTTCCTTTGTGCCACAGGGACCTCCTCCAGCCGAAATATGATGTAATGGAACCCCTGTTAGGAAATATTGAGGGGATATCATCCTGTGAGCTTTTCAGAGAGACAATTCCGTTTTTGTGCAGCGGTGATGTAATGATATGATAGAGCGGGATTTCTCCAAATCGATTTCTGATATTAATATCCGCCCCTTCTTCTACAAGGAGTTTTATTATCTCCATATCGAGATTTAATGCTGCCATGTGAAGGGGGCTATCTCCGTTGGAATCCCGGGCATTAACATCAGCCCCGTTATTAATAAGCAATAATGTTAAGCCGTGTTTGTTTGACCCTGCAGCTATGTGGAGAAGCGTCCTGTTTCTGTTCCCCCTTATGTTAATATCTGCCCCTTTTTTTATTAATTCTTTTGCAAGTTCCAGGTTATCTGAGAGTACCGCCTGGGCAAACTTCTTATTGATTGATGATGACGATTTCATTGTCCCGGTACTGCATCCGGTTATAATATAAAAGAAAGAAAACAAAAATAGTACAATTTTTTTCATGTTATTTTTTATATAAAATTATTTTTAAACAATATTCGTTATAAAAACAGGACAGGTGAAAAATAATATACAAACTTCTAGTAAAATTAAGAAATTTGCAAGCAAAAAAGATTATTTTTTCCACCGATGTAATGAATGCTACAGAGAATGTAATGAACGCTACATAAAGTGTAATGAATGACACTTTAAAAACTTGACAAAAATTCTGATTAATGTTATAAGGTTGTAATTCCTGAGGATACTTTATTTTTAAACTCAAGGAATAAGCAAGCAAGTCCAGCAGGTTATAAATTCGCCTAAAATTTTTTTACTTTTGAATATTAGATTATTTTGTTGGAGGAATTACATTGCCTGACAAAATTCTTACATCACAGATATTCAGGAAAAAAGCCCTGATTATACAGCTCCATACTTTTATAGATATTAGTCTGACAGTTGTCTCTTTTGTGGGGGCTTATTTTACTAAAAAATACCTTCTTCCTCACCCTTATGGCGGATTGACCGAATCACCAAATTATTATATCGTACTCCTGGCAATAATAATAGTCTGGTATATTGTCTTCAGATTATTTGAAGTTTACTGGGCATATTTTGACTTCAATAAGGATTTCAGGCACATTCTCTGGAATGTCACCAAGTCTGTGAGCATCGGCATGATAATCCTTATCACTTCCCTCTATCTTTTTAATATTTCAAATATAAGCAGGATCTTAATCGGGATATTCTATATTTTCAATCTCTTTCTTATACTTTTTTCACACCTTGTCGTGTTTAAAATCTGGAAAACATTCAGACAAAATGAGCATTACATCTACAACGTAATTATTATAGGGAGTAAAAAAAGGGCAAAGAATGTAATCAAAAATATATATTCATCCCAATCGGATATTAAGATCATCGGGTGCCTGGAAGCTGATAAGGATAAAGTTGGAACTGTTGTTGAAAATGATGTGGAGGTCATAGGAACAGTGGATGACCTCAAAAATATACTGCTGAATCATGTAGTTGATGAGATTGTCTTTGCAATGCCCCTGAGGCAGATAGAGTCTGTGGATTCTTACCTGGTGCTTATCGAACTGATAGGCGTAAAAGTACGAATCATTCCTGAATGGCATGTTCAGGCCATGGTCTATCAGCCGAATATCGCAACCATGATGTTTGACAATTTTTGCGGCATACCCACAATGCTGCTTTCCACAACAAGTTCAAAGCACAGGGATCTTCTTATTAAAAACATGTTTGATATAGCATTATCGGGGATAATACTCCTCTTAATTTCACCATTTTTTATCCTGATCATGATCCTGATAAAAATGAGTTCAAAGGGACCTATCTTTTTCAAACAGGAACGACTGGGACTCAATGGGAGGAACTTCTTCTGTTATAAATTCAGGACCATGGTAAAAGATGCCGAAGCTAAACTAAAGGAACTTCAGGCACTTAATGAGGCCGACGGTCCGGCATTTAAAATCAAAAAGGACCCCCGGATTATTCCCTTTATCGGGACAATACTGAGAAAAACAAGTCTTGACGAACTACCCCAGCTCTTAAATGTTTTCAAAGGAGAGATGAGCCTGGTGGGGCCAAGACCCCCCATTCCGGAAGAAGTGGAACAATATGATATCTGGCAGAGGAGGCGTCTTTCAATGAAGCCGGGAATTACCTGCCTGTGGCAGATTGCCCCAAAAAGAAATGATTTGAGTTTCAGGCAGTGGATGGAACTTGATTTGAAATATATTGACAACTGGTCACTAAAGATGGACTTTCTGATATTATTCAAAACATTAAAAGTTGTTATTGGTGCGGAAGGAAGATAATCATTATAATGAGATTAATTTTCAAAAGAACCAATTGCTTCCTTTTCTGATTTATAAATGCTGACTTTATCTATCAGGTCTGCGATTTTAAAGATATCCTCCACCTCGGTATTAACATTGCAGAGTGCAATCTCTTTATCATTATCATTATATTTGTTGATTAATTTATAAAGCATTTTGACACTCGAACTGTTTATTGAAATGCAGTCGGAAAAGTCTATAATGAGATGGGAGTCTGGATTTTCCATAATATTGTTAACAATATCATTGTTTTTCCCTGAATTAAAAAACTGGTCCATATCACCAAAAGGATTGATCAGCATGATGCCGTTACGATTTTGAATTTTATAATCCATATTTATTTCCCATTATTCATAGATTTATTGACATATAATACACTAATCGGATAATTTTACACCAAATTTTTATATAAATAATGTTTTTTTTTCAAATATCATTCTTTTTTTAAACACATAATGCGAATCTGTATATTTATTATGCAATATAAGAATAACCTATGAATGAACTCAACGATAAAAAAATATATCCGGCTTCGATAATCCAGCGACAATTCTGGCTCATAAACCAGTTACATCCGGAATCATCAGCTTACAATATCTCTTCATTTTTTAAAATTTCCGGTAATTTCAATCCTGATATCTTTGTAAGAAGTATCAATGAGATGATTAAAAGACATGAAATATTCCGTACAATCTTTACGCATTATAATGACGAACTTAAACAGAAAATCCTGGATTCAAAACAGCTGTGTATACCCGTTGAAGACTTAAGCAATATTTTTCCGGAAAAAAGAGATCCAGCCATTGAGCAAATTCTGAAATCGGAAACATCATTTCAATTTGATTTGAGTAACTGGCCCTTATTTCGGATCAGGATTTTTAAACTGGACGAAAAGCTGTTTATCTTATCTCTGGTTATTCATCATATCCTGATTGATCTTACTTCAAAGGAATTGTTTTCTCAAGAATTGGGTTGTATATATAATGAGTTACTTGCTAACAAAGATCTCACCACAAATGGACCGTCCTATCAGTACAGAGATTATTGTGAATGGCAATTGAATTTTCTTGATTCCGAGAAGTTCAAAAACATGCTTTCATACTGGAAGGAGCTATTAGAAAAGAAGAACTGTGTCCTTGAATTTCCTGCGGATAAAATACGCCCTCAGATCGCATCTCTCAATGGGAAAACACATCCTTTTCATATTAATCAGCAGCTCTGCAGTAATTTAAAAGAATTCTGTAATACTCACAGGACCAGTATTTTTCTTGTTCTTCTCTCTGTTTATTCCTTGCTTCTCTACAGGTATTGCGGTCAGGAAGAGATTATTATCGGCGTTCCATTGACAAACAGACGCGAGGAAAAACACAAGGGTATTATGGGGTGTTTTGTCAACATCCTTCCGATACCTGTTAGTTTTTCAAATAATCCATCATTCAATTCAATACTGAAACAGATCAGACAAAGAATGCTGGAGGCACACAGGAACCAGGAAGTTCCTTATGAATTTATCGTCAAGGTATTCCCGGATAAAAGAAACGCGCGGTTAAATCCACTCTTTCAATCAGGATTTACATTTGAAGCCCCTATGTTTCTGACCCTGGATAATACTGAAATTAAACCTTTAACAATAGAGGGTAATGGATCACAGCTGGATATTTTCTTACGATTGTATGAATCTGAGAATTCAATTAATGGACATATTGAATATAATACCGATCTGTTTGAGGAAGAATCAATTATCCAGATCACAAATTCATACCTGACTCTCCTTAAATCGTCCCTGTCCGATCCTGAAAAGAATGCCGCGGCCCTCCCCTTGCTGAATAAAAACGATCTTGATAAACTGCTACGTGAATGGAACGCTACCGATGTGACATATCCTGATATGATCTGCCTCCATCAGCTTATTGAAAAACAGGTTGAAAAAACTCCGGAAAATACAGCAGTACGATTTAAAAATACAAGCCTGTCATATGACGATTTTAACAAAAAGACAAACAGGCTTGCTCACAAGTTGATAGACTGCGGAGCAGGCCCTGAAACAATAATCGGGGTCTACATGGAACGTTCCCTTGAGATGGCAATTGCACTCGTTGCAGTATTGAAGTCAGGCGGTGCTTACCTTCCTCTTGATCCCTCGCTTCCCCAAAAGCGCATTGAATATCTTATTGAGGACAGCAAAATACCCATTCTATTAACCCAGGAGCATCTAAAAAATGACCTTTCAAAAATCGATAAAGCGGGTCATATTAAGACAATAACTGTCAATTCTGATGAACTTGAGAATATAAAGAATTCTGAAAACCCTGAATGCAGAACCACACAGGACAACCTTGCCTATGTAATATATACTTCAGGTTCTACCGGCCAACCAAAAGGAGCTGAAATAACACACAGGGGAATATGCAACCGTCTGTTATGGATGAAAGATGAATACGGACTGTCCCCAAAAGACTGCATCCTCCAAAAGACTCCATTCGGTTTCGATGTATCAGTATGGGAGTTCTTTTTGCCTTTTATATCAGGCTCCAGCCTTGTTATGGCAGAACCCGGTACACACAGGGATAATTCAAACCTTATAAAAATCATAAAAGATGAAAATATAACAATATTACATTTTGTTCCCTCCATGCTGAATCAGTTTCTCGAAGAACCCGGCGCAAAAGAATGTACATCACTGAGAGATGTTATATGCAGCGGTGAAGAACTTCCCGTTTCAGTACAAAATAAATTTTTCAAACTGTTCTCATCAAGACTCCATAATCTCTATGGGCCTACGGAAGCATCGATTGATGTTACTGCATATGAATGTAAAAGAAACAGCCGCACAATAACCGTACCTATCGGGAAACCTATCGCCAATACATATATGTATATTCTTGATCCATCTATGAATCCTCTCCCTCCCGGAGTATACGGAGAACTCTATATCGGCGGAAGACAGCTTGCGCGGGGATATTTAAACCGTGAAGATCTTACCCGGGAACGTTTTCTCCCGAATCCTTTCAGGAGAGGTGAAAAAGACTGTATTATCTATAAAACCGGGGACCTGGCACGCTGGTTGAATGACGGAAATATTGAATTTGCCGGCCGGACTGACCGCCAGGTACAGCTAATGGGCCACCGTGTTGAACTGGGAGAGATTGAATCACAGCTGGATAATTTCCCGGGTATAATCAAATCTGCTGTTGTCGCAAAAAATTATTCATCAAGTGATAAACGTCTTGTGGCTTATATCATTGCAAATGAAGTAAACAGGATAGACCCTAATGAAATCC
Organism: Spirochaetota bacterium; assembly: GCA_050298055.1. Lineage (GTDB taxonomy): Bacteria > Spirochaetota > UBA4802 > UBA4802 > UBA5550 > JBNKTL01. The sequence continues at coordinate 5,614 of JBNKTL010000037.1, read as the reverse complement.
GTCAATTCCTCAGTGAGAGAATACCGGCATATATGGTCCCTTCTTTTTTTATGTTTCTGGAGGCTTTTCCATTATCCCATAACGGAAAGCTGGACACATCGAAACTCCCCGAACCTGACTGGCGCAGCAATCGGATTGATGAAGAGATAATTAAACCTCAAAACGATATTCAGAGAATTATTGCTTCCACATGGGAGAATATTCTTAGTTTAGACGCAATAAGTATTAATGACAACTTTTTTAACCTGGGGGGGACATCAATTCTTATGATCCAGGTACGAAGAATGCTGTCTGTTTCACTGAGGGAAGAGGTTGATATTACTCTTCTTTTCCGCTATCCAACAATAAACACTCTTGCAGAATATCTTACGAAAAAGAATGATACTTCTCCAATTGATCAAAAAACAGTTGAAAGAATTGACAAACAAAAAAAATCATACGGGCAGAAACGCAGACTTATGGACATAAGAAAAAAGGAATAAAATGTGCGGGATTGCTGCAATACTTTATAGGGATGATGATCGAAACAGCAGAAAAAGTGAGATCAGAAAAATGGTCTCTACTCTGGCACATCGCGGTCCGGACGGATGGGGTATCTATCTATCTGGTGATGTCGCGCTGGGCCATACCCGGCTTTCAATCCTTGACTTAAATACCGGTGATCAACCAATGATGACCGAGAGATTTGTTCTCATTTATAACGGGGAAGTCTATAACTACATCGAACTTCGTGAAGAACTTGAAAAGAAGGGAGTTGCTTTTAAAACAAACAGCGACACCGAAGTTGTTCTCAGATCATTTGAAGTTTACGGATACGATGCTTTCGCTAAATTTAATGGCCAGTTTGCTCTCATCATCTGGGACAGGATTGAGAAGAAACTAATAGCAGCCCGGGACCGCTATGGCATCCGACCTCTCTACATTTTGAACCATAACAACCGCTTTTATTTCTCATCTGAGTTAAAAGCATTCGATCTCATTGAAAACTACCAGCGGGCTTTTAATATTCAGAACCTGTATGAACATGCCCTTTTATGGAACACAATTGATGAAAGTACTGTTTTTGAGAATATACGAATTCTTCCATCGGGAACATTTGAAATTTACAAAATCGGTGAAAATCCTGCAAAACACCGTTATTATGAAATCGGTGAATCCAATGGGAGTTCACCTTCCGGGTTTGATGATGCGTGCGAAGAGTTTAGGACACTGCTCAAAGATTCAGTAAGACTGCGGTTAAGAAGTGATGTTCCCGTAGCATGCTATCTGAGCGGCGGGATAGACTCATCGGTTACCACTCACCTGACTTCAGAAATTATGGGAGAGCGTTTTAAAACTTTTTCAATTGCATTCGAAGACAGGGATTATGACGAATCCCGATACCAGAAAGAGATGGTCAACTCAATTAATTCCGATCACCATGAAATCAAAATCGATTATGATCTCATTGACAGTAATTTCATGAATGCCATTTATCACACGGAGCGGCCGGTTTTCAGGACTGCCCCTGTTCCTCTCTACCTTCTTTCAAGGTCTGTTCATGAAAACGGGATTAAAGTCGTACTGACCGGGGAGGCTGCCGATGAAATTCTCTTCGGTTATGATTCCTTTAAGGAACTGGTCCTGCTGGACCTCTGGCGAAAAGATCCGGAATCAGAGAAGATCAATGAAATACTTGGCAATCTTTACCCACACCTTCGCCATTACAGGGAAAGCCGACGGTCCGGTTTTATCAGGATGTATTACGAAGGATTTGTTGATGACTTCGACAATGAGTTGACCGGCCTTAATATCAGAACAGGAAACAATAAAATAATTACCAATTATTTAAACAAAGACCATAAAATTAAATTTGACAAAGATGAACTTCTGAAAAAAATCAGGAAGACCCTCCCGGATAATTTCCCGTCATGGACTCTCCTGCAGAAAAACCAGTTTCTCGAAATGAAATCGCTCCTTTCCGGATACCTCCTCTCTTCCCAGGGAGACAGGATGTCACTGGCACACAGCGTAGAGGGCCGTTATCCTTTCCTGGACCACAGAATTGTTGAAAAGACATTCTATTATAAAGATTCATTTAAACTTCATGGTCTCTCACAGAAGCATCTTCTGAAAAAAACATTCGCAGATAAAATTCCGGGATCAATCATTAACAGGCCGAAACTCCCCTACCAGGCTCCGGACCTAAAGTCTTTTTTCAGAAATGGGAAACCTACAAAAAATACAGAACATTTTCTCTCAAAGGAAATGATAAATAAATATGAAATTTTTAATGAAAAATTTGTTGCAAGACTTCTCCACAAATTTAAAAATAAAACTCCGGAGCAAGTGGGATACCGTGATAATATGATCATAACTTTTATACTTTCTGCCCAGATTGTAAAATACTGGATTGATAATCCACAGATTCACACTCTGAATAGCAGTACAAAAAATGTCGAAATTATTGATTATTCCGCTCAAGCAACTGATAACTGACAGGATGAAATGGAAATACAGGATAAACTTCTCGGATTTATCTGCCTCAACTTCATGGTTGAGACAGAAGACATTAATTTAAATGAATCAATGATAGACCAGGGTATCATCGACTCCTTCGGCCTGGTAGAAATTGCCGGTTTTATTGAAGAAGAATTTTCAATTGCAATACATGAAGACCAGATGAACAGAGACAACTTTGGTTCTGTATTGAAGATTGTTGATTTTATAAAAAGAGAGATGGGAAATTGATCAATATGGCAAAAAGATGTTCTCAATGCGTAATGACATCTGCTTTTCCCGGTATTAAATTTGATGAGAATGGAGTCTGCAATTTCTGTAGAAATGAAATAATAGCGGGAACTGACACCGGTGCAATCAAGAATGCGCGGGATAAAGTCCGGGACCTTTTTGAGAGAAAATCCCACACATCAGGATACGATGCTCTTATCTGTTACAGCGGTGGAAAAGACAGCACCTATACCCTGAAACTTGCCGTTGAAAAATACGGGCTTAAAGTCCTTTCATTTACTCTGGACAACGGTTTTTTATCACACACAGCTTTTGAAAACATCAAACGAATTACTGATAACCTTGGGGTAGACCATATAACATATAAACCCTCATCGAAATTCATGAAATCCATTATCAGGGCAAGCGCGTTAAAAGAAATATACAGCCCGGTGACACTGAAAAGGATATCATCCGTATGTAATTCCTGTATCTCCATTGTCAATCTTTCCGCTTTAAAAATTGCACTTGAAAAGAAGATCCCCTTTATCATCTCAGGATTTACACTGGGGCAAATACCGGCGAATTCAATTATTTTCCAAAGCAACTACAGCTTTCTTCAGGAGAGCCGGAAATCACAGATGGACAGGTTAAGAGAATATGTGGGAGATTCGGTTGATGATTACCTGTCGATTTCGGATGATGTTTTAAAGAGTATAAAGTCATATCCGTATAACATTAACCTCCTCTGCCTTGAAGAGATAACTGAAAATGAACTTATTCAAAACGTGAAAAGAATTGGCTGGAAAGAACCTGGCGATGTGGACGGATGTTCGTCCAACTGCAGATTAAATATTTTCAACAATTATGTTCATGAAAAAAAACTGGGATATAATCCCTATGAACTTGAATTAAGCCATCTTATTAGAAAAGGGCATTTAACAAGAGATGGAGCTCTTGGGAAAATCAATCGGCAACCCCGTGAAGAACTTGATTCAATAATAAGCGCACTTGACATTGAGAAGGAAAGTCTTGAAAATATGGGCAAAAATAATAATTAGTATCCGGAATCTATGTAAAGGCCATATATGAGTGATTACAATAAAAATAATAATATTCCGGACAATAGTATTGCCATAATCGGGATGTCAGGATTGTTCCCCGGAGCTGAAAATATTGATGAATTCTGGGTAAATCTTATCAATGGGAAAGACGGATATACGACTTTCAGTGATGAAGAGCTGCTTGCGGCTGGAATTGATCCAAATCTAATACAGAATCCCAACTATGTGAAAATGAGCGCCGTTCTTGAAGACAGCAGCCTTTTTGATGCTGACTTTTTCGGTTATACTCCCCGGGAAGCGGAAATAATGGACCCTCAGCACCGGCTGTTTCTCGAACACTCATGGCTTGCCCTGGAAAATGCAGGATATGACCCGGGAAAGTACGATGGATCAATTGGCGTCTTTGGCGGGTGCAGCATTAATAATTATCTGATCAAAGCCCTTCTCAACAGCCCCCAAGTAAAAACCGTTGGGGATTTTATCACAATGATTGGAAATGAAAAGGATTATCTGACAACAAGGGTTTCATTCAAGCTGGACCTGAAGGGACCGAGTATTGACATTCAGACTGCATGTTCTACTTCACTGGTTTCCATACATCTCGCGTGTCAGAGCCTTTTGAACTATCAATGTGATATGGCCCTGGGTGGAGGCGCTACTGTTATAGTCCCTCCAAAAACCGGGTATCTTCATAAGGAAGGGATCATTTTGTCTCCCGACGGCTATTGCAGAGCATTTGATTCCGAAGCGTCCGGAACGGTCTTTGGCGAGGGTGTGGGAGTGGTGGTGCTTAAAAGGCTGGAAGACGCTCTCAATGAGAGAGACCATATCTATGCCGTAATTAGAAGCAGTGCCATTAATAATGACGGCTCATTAAAAGCGGGATTTACCGCACCCAGTGTTGACGGCCAGGCAGAAGTCATAGCAATGGCCCAGGCTCTGGCTGAAGTCCACCCGGAAACAATATCCTATATTGAAACACATGGCACGGGGACACCCATTGGGGACCCCATTGAGATTTCAGCCCTGACAAAAGTATTCCGTACAGGAACAGAAAAACGAGGATACTGTGCAATCGGATCTGTAAAAACTAACATCGGGCATATGGACGCCGCAGCAGGAGTTGCGGGACTCATTAAAACTGCTCTCTGCCTGGAAAAAAAGAAAATCCCTCCCCTCTTACACTTTCAAAAACCAAACCCTGCATTGAAATTGATGGAGAGCCCGTTTTATATTAATACCGAATTGATTGACTGGGAAACAGATAATACCCCGAGAAGAGCAGGAGTAAGCTCCTTTGGTATTGGCGGCACCAATGCCCATGCAATACTTGAAGAAGCTTTTCGGTCGGATAGTCCAGGGCCCACAAGACCATGGCAAATATTGACTTTTTCCGGTAAAACCGATAACTCTTTATCAGGGTCAAAAACCGCATTCAGGGATTACCTCCGGATAAATCCGGAAATCAACATAGCTGATGCGGCTTATACACTGAAAACAGGCCGAAAGGAATTTATGTACAGAGATTTCATCATTTGTCATGAAAATAAAGATTGTATTGATCAACTTGAAGAAAACCTGAATGAAAACAGACCGATAAATAAAACCGATATAGTGAACAGGCCTGTCTCTTTCATGTTTCCCGGCCAGGGGGCACAATACGTAAACATGGGCTCCGGTCTTTATAAAGAAGAAAAGATATTTCAGAAACTTATTGATGAATGTTCTGAATACCTGAAGCCTTTTATAGATGTCGATCTTCGTGATATTATTTTCCCAGGAGGAGGAAAAACCGATAAAACTTCAGAATTGATCAATGAAACATATATTACCCAGCCTGC
>JBNKTL010000036.1:0-50633 GCA_050298055.1 Spirochaetota bacterium | reverse complement strand
TCGGGAAACTCCTGAAGCATTTGATCCTCTGGTATCCGGATCGGTATGAGGAGAACCTGTTTTTTTTGATAATATATTTATTTTTGCCCAAAAACCGTGTATTTTCTTATAATTGTATTATAAATATGTACATTTTTGATCGGAGGACCTGAGTTACAAAAAAAATATTTGCCATACTTATAATTATTTTGTAGCTTGGTAACAGCAAGCAATTTTTAAGAGCAAGTAATTTGAAAAATTTCCTTCAGGGAGTGATATTGTAATGAAAAAGCTAACACTCTATGCATTATCGGTTTTTCTCGTGACATGCGTTATCTCATCGGAAGCATTTGCAAAAATAACTGTTATATCTGTCAGGGGCCGGGTTGCGTACAAGACCGGCAGGAGCTGGGTCCCCCTGAAAAAGGGCATGAAGCTGACAGAAGGCGTGAAGATCAGTACCGGTGTGAGGTCTTATGCGGTATTAAGGCTTAACAAAAATGTCATGAGGGTAAGGCCCCTTACCATGATCAAAATATATCAGAACCAGTTAACAAAAAACAGTTCCCGGACCAGGATCGGTCTCAAGAGGGGAAGCCTCAGGGCAAGAATAAAAAAGGGCCAGAGGATAAGGACTGTATTCAGGGTCTCAACACCTGTTGCCACATCAAGTGTCCGGGGTACCGAAGAGGAGATCTCCTACGGGCCGGGCCGGGGATTCAGGGTCGCTGCAATTACCGGTACCATTGAAGGGAGAAGCAGAAACGGGACCAGAAAACATATTACCGGACGGCAGCAGTACAGACAAAGGTCCGGAAGTTCAACTTCGGATGATATTCTTGGTGAAACCCGGGGCAGATGTTTCGGGTCTGTTCATGATCCGAATATTTCTCCCGATGAACAGGGTTCACTGAATAACAACCCCGATTTGCTTGATGACGCGGCGGGTGGAGCCGTTGATACAGTTGACAGTATTCTACCTGATGCCGAAGTAAATCTAAATATAATCTGGCCATAAACAAAGAGGAGGAAATCATGTATCGTTTTTCCGCAGGCTTACTGCTTCTAGCAGTGCTATATTCATACGGTGTAATTAATCTTCAGAGCCAGGGGCTCGGTTCGCTCGACTATATCCATGAGCTGGGTGAAAAGAAAACCGCCACCATCGACGATGCTTTCAGGATTTTTCTTCTTACCATAGAAAAAGACCCGGGAACATTTAAAAACAATATGATGACCCTCAGTAAGATGAACCTTATAAAGAGGACTGACTATACAAAAAATGCCCCGGTGAGGAGGGGGCTGGTGGCGTACATGATCGCGAAACACCTCAAGCTTAAGGACTCGTTGATGTTCCTGGTTTTCAGAAGCGAAAGGTATGCCCACAGGGCCTGCGCCGCAGAAGATATCATGACATTTAACCAGAGTGCCCGGGACTTCCTCAGCGGCGATGAGCTTATAGAGATAATGGGACTTGTGGGACGAAAACTGGAGGGAACCAATGAGTAGATATATAAAAATCCTGTTATCCATTGTACTGTTGTTTATGGTAAGCCTGGATGTTCTGGCTAAAAAGAGCGATGCGGATACTGCGGACGAGTTTTTCCCCTACCAGCAGGATGACAGGGACATGAAGACAGCCACGCCCGAATCGTCATATAAATCAAAAGGAATCCAGATCGGGGGCTGGGTCACTCCTGTCTTCATAGACCAGGAGCAGGGGAGTGATGTCCTGGGTGCCTCAGTGAATACCCTCAGGCTCTTCCTGAAAGCCTATCTCTGGAAAGACAGCTATTTCTATGTCAGGGGAAAGGATGTTTTTTCCCGGTATCCCAAACATGAGGGGGCCTATGCAAACCTGGAACAGCCGGACAACCTCTACGACCTCGACCTCGCGTATTTTTCCCTGATGTCCCCGAACAGGGTCTTAAAGGTCTCCCTGGGGAGAAAGTTCTTTATGGTGGGAACAGGGCTTGTTCTTAACGGCCGGGGCGACGGGGGAGAGTTGAATTTCTACTCAAAGTCTGTGAGTCTTCAACTCCTGGGCCTCTATACCGGTCTCCTGAAAAAGGATAACAATCCCTATGGATTAAGCAGCAGGGATCTGGATGACGGCTCGAAGAGGATTTTCACGGGGGGTACCCTGAATCTTCATTACAGCAACCAGACCCTCTATTTCCTCGGCATGGCGCAGATAGATAAAGGGGAAGAGGACTCGGCGGCGCCTTCGCGTTACCAGTCCCAGTACTACGGGGGGGGGCTCAAGGGCGTTATCCTGGAGGGGCTTACTTACCAGGGTGAGTTCATCTATGAAAGGGGAAAGAGCTATCTTTACGGTACAACTGAGGAAGGAGATATCAAGGCATTCGCGGGGATCTTTAACCTCTACTATTTTTTCAATGCCCTTGTTAACCCGGCGCTCATTTTACAATACGCTTACGGATCGGGGGACAGCGACAGGTCGGACCACAAGAGCCCCGACGCCAATTTATCGGGAGAGGACAACGGGTTTATCTCCTTCGGGACCTATGTGGGCGGTTTCGCCCTGAGGCCGGCTCTTTCGAACATTCATGTGATCCGGGGCGGTTTTTCACTGGCTCCCTTCGGATGGTCACAGATTACCATGATCAGGCGGATGTCTTTAATTGCAAAGTACTCCCTCTATAGAAAGGACAAGGCGGATGCGTTTATCGGATATGATGAAGCGAAAGAAAACAACGCTGACGTGGGGCAGGGTGTCGACGTATCACTGAGATGGAGAATGTTTTACGACCTCTCGATCTTTGTCAACTACGCGGTCTTTATGCCGGGTGATGCTTATGGGTCGGATGACAACAGTGATACGAAGAACTTTGTCATGGCCGGGCTCAATTTAAGCTTCTGATCATCAGAATTTTCCGGGAGTAATAAATGTTAAAGAGGTTCTATGAATCCGTCAGCAGGTTTATTGAGAGGAGCAGGTATTCGGGGCTGGTCATAGCCCTGATCTCATTCCTGATTATTCTGGGTTTCAGCTTTACCGAGGCATACGAGGTTTTTGAACTCAAACTCTACGATATCCGGTTTAAAATGAAGCCCTCCATTGATCAGTGGGACCGTCTTGTGTTCCTTGATATCGATGAAAACAGCACAACGACTATCGGTGAATTTCCCTGGCCCCGTGACAAGTATGCCGAGGGTTTTGATGTGCTCAGTGAAGTGGGTGCGCGCCAGGCAACCCTTGATATCATGTTCCCCGATTCATCTCCTGTCCAGATAAACAGGGAGGGTTTTAACGATCTTGTTGCCAAGGCAAGGAGGAGGTCGCGGATAGCCGAGACGGATGTTCTGAACGCTGCCGTTGACAGGGACGGGATCTTTGCCGGCGGTGTCCGGAGGAGCAGAAATGTCATCCTTTCATTTACCTTCTCTCCTGATCCCCTGACCAGGGACGTTATTGAAAGGCAGAAGAGCCGGATCTTTCTTGAAGCAAAGAAAAGATTCACGGAAATTTCTTCAATACCTGTACCGAAGGGCAGGGAAGGTGAGTATGAAAGTATCAGGGAGAAAGGGAAGCTCACATACCCCATACCCGAGCTTATGAAGACCGCAAAGATGTTCGGATATGTTAACAGCTATTCCGATATCGACGGTGTGATCAGAAAGGTGCGGCTTGTGAGGATGCATGAAGGGAGGATCTATTTTAACCTGGCCCTGTCAATGTTTATCGATCTGTTCAGTGTGAAACTTGATAATATTGCTGTGACACCGGGTAAAGAGATCCTTTTAAAAGATGCCATCGATCCCGATACTTATGCAAAAAGAGATATTTCCATACCGATTAATACTGAAGGGATGCTTTTTGTGAACTGGGCCGGTCCCGGTCCCCGGGCAAAGTCCTTCAGGCTTGTTCCCTTTTATTCTCTTCTCGATTACAGGAAATGGGCAGAGGCAGTCCATATTTATTTTGATAATGCGGACAGGGAAAACCAGTCCGAAAAGAGAATTCTTCTTTACCGGGACTATGATAACCTTTTCGAACAATTCAGAAATACAAAAAAAATATCAGAAAAAAAAGTTATACTAAAAAAGCTGTCAGGGATTAAAGATAAAATAAACGAAATTAAGAACGGGTACTTAAAACAGAAAGAGAAGGATCTTGAACTGGTAAGGAAGAAGCTCAGGGAGAAAGATGATCCGGGTCTTCGGGAAGAGCTTGGTTATCTTGAGGAAGAACATAAGGCCATTAAACTTGTTCTTCTGGTTGAATCCCTCTCCGATAAGGCCGTGCTCACCGGTCTTACCGCAACGGGTACCCATGATATCGGTGTAACTCCTTTGAGCAAGGAGTATCCCGAAGTGGGAACGTACCATAATACGGTCAATACCATCTTCCAGAGTGAATATATCAGGAAAGCCGGCCCCCTTGTGGATTATTTCTTCATGCTTCTTGTTGCCCTGGGAATGGGCTTCCTCATCCAGAGACTCAATGCGAGGATGTCGATCCTTACCATTGTCATTTCTTTTATCGTATTAAACGGATTTGTTTCCCTTGTGTTTGCCCTGACTAATATCTGGATAGAGCAGCTGGGGGTGAGTCTCTCCATGCTCATTCCCTCTATCTCCATTGCTGCCGTTAAGTTTCTCAAAGAGGAGAGCCAGAAGCGCTTCATCAAAAACGCCTTTTCGCATTACCTGGCCCCGGGAGTTATTGACGAGATCATCAAACATCCGGAATCCCTGGAGCTTGGAGGAGAGAACAGGGAGATAACAATATTTTTCTCCGACGTTGCGGGTTTTTCCACCATATCCGAAAAGCTCACACCGCCGGACCTGGTCAAACGGCTCAATGAGTACCTCTCTGAGATGACGGATATTATCCTGAATTACGGCGGCACGGTGGACAAGTATGAAGGTGATGCCATTATGGCATTTTACGGAGCGCCCCATCATATGGAGGACCATGCGGTCAAGGCGTGCCTGGCCTCCATCGATATGAAGAGGCGGCTCAGGGAGCTCCAGGAAGAGTGGAGAGACCGGGGGGAAGAGCCCCTCTCTGCCAGGATGGGAATGAACACCGGTGACGCGGTTGTGGGGAATATGGGTTCCAGTACCCGGATGGACTATACTGCAATGGGGGACTCTGTCAACCTTGCTTCCCGGCTTGAGGGTGCAAACAAGCACTATAAGACACATGCTATGATCAGCGAATCCACATATTCCCATACCAAGGACCACCTCGAGGTAAGGAAGCTTGACCGAATACGGGTGGTCGGGAAATCGGAACCGGTAACAATCTATGAGCTCCTGGGAAGAAAAGGAGATCTTCCCCAAAGGATGTTTGAGATGCTGGATGTATACAACCAGGGGCTCGATCACTTTACCGGCAGGGAGTGGAAAAAGGCGCGTTCCCTTTTTAAGCAGGCACTCAAGATCATACCTGATGACGGTCCCAGCCAGACATATGTGGAAAGATGCAGCGAATTCATGAAGAAGCCCCCTTCCAGGAACTGGGACGGTGTTTACCGGATGAAGTCGAAGTAGACTGCGGGTTATAATCTCTTCTTTATCATATACCTGACCCAGGACTGCCCCAGTCTCCCGTACAGGTTGTAGAGGCTGATTCCCAGGGGGAGTATCCTTTCCGTAAAAGGGGTGAGATAGCAGAGCCTGATCAGGCTGTAATAGAGAGAATCCATATCCTCCGCTTCAATAAATATTTTATTCCCGGTTGAGGAAAATCCCCATCTTGCAGCTAGCTTCCCGGCATATTTACTTCCGTCACGCATGGAGAGTATGGCTTTAAAGGGACCCTCTTTTTTGAAGGGGACCGTTGAATGGTTTCCCATGGCCTTTACCGCCGCTTCCGCCAGTCCCTTCCTCCAGTTTCCGTAGTCAAGGGAACCTTCGCCGTGGGTTTTGTCTATGGGATAGGTGATGATCTTCTTCACTGCTTCTTCCGCCTGCAGGCAGGCCACGGGGCAGCCGGAGAAGAAAACCGGTGAGATGTTCCAGGGCGCCAGGGAGGCGGAAAAGAGCTCGATCTCACCCATAAGTTCTTCATTGACGGTGAGCTTTTTTATCCGGGAGGTCATTGTGTGGGCAAGGAAGCCCTTTGACCCCGATGATGAATGCATGCCCAGCATCATCACCGCGGTGGAATTTCCCGGGTCTCCCAGCCCCGGGACCGGTCCTGTCATGTACCCGGAAACCAGTTTTACCCGGGGATGGATGAACTCGGGAAGGAGATTGTAACCGGTCCTGTGGAAGTCCTTCACGATGATCCTGTCCGCCCCGTTCTCAAAAAGCGCTTCCGCTACGGCGTTGACGTCCCGGGACATCTCAAGGCAGGCAGAGGCCCATTTCTTCTTCAGAAATGAAGATGATTCATAGTCCCAGCAGCCGGAACTTCCCTCAATATCGGATATGATCAGTATGTTCTTATGCATCGGTTAAGCAGTTACAATTCAATGATTAATTGTGTCAAGAGAAACATTATGGATTTTTTTGCTTCTAAATATAAAGTGAATATTTTTTATTTAATTTTTTTCCGTTGTCATGAGTATATGTAATATGATAATGTTAACATGTTCCATTAATACCGGGCCTGTGATGAAAAAAGATACCATTTAATTGTTTGACTTTTTTCCAACAATATACTTTTAATCTATTAAATATAATTTTGGAGAACCCGATGTTTAAGAATTTCAGCAGAAGAAAAACACATTTTATTATACTGGCATTCCTGTGTGGACTGTTCATAGGAGCAAACTTCTCTTTCGTGGCAACGGCCAGTGAGCCGGCACATAAATTTCTCGATTATTTCCACAGGGTCTACCAGCTTATCAGGACAGACTATGTTGATGAAACAGATAATAAAAAGATCTTTTACGGGGCCATAAAGGGCATGATCAAGTCCCTGGATGATCCCTTCTCCCGTTTTCTCGATGAGAAGTCTTTCAACGATCTCAGGGAAATGACAACGGGAAAATATGTGGGTGTGGGGATCGTGATCACCATCAGGGATGATGATATAGTGGTCATCTCTCCCATAGATGATTCGCCGGCCGGGGAAGCGGGTATTCTTGCGGGGGATGTCATCACCCGGGTAAACGGGACACCCCTGAAAGGGAAAAAACTTTCTGAAGTGGTAAAATTAATCAAGGGACTTCCCGGGAGCAAAGTAAAACTTACAGTCAGAAGGAGCGGTTTTGATGAAGCAATGGAATATGAGATCGAGAGGAAACCCATAAAGATCAAGTCTGTGGCTTCGGCAACGATGAAAGACAAAAATATCGGATATATAAAGATCAAGAGCTTCGGGTCTGATACTACAGGTGATGTTTCCAGGGCCCTTAAGAAGTTCAACCGGGAAGGTATTGAAAAGCTCATCATTGACCTGAGATTTAATCCCGGAGGTCTTCTCCAGGCCGCGGTAGATATTTCCGATCTTTTTCTTGAGAAGGGAAAGACCATTGTAACAACAAGGGGGAGGCCCGGTTCCCACAGGGAGGAGGAATTCAAGTCGCTCAATGATCCTGTTTTTACGGGGAAAGTCATTGTTCTTGTAAACCACGGGAGCGCTTCCGCTTCTGAAATCCTCTCCGGTGCTATCAGGGACAATAACAGGGGAAGACTTCTTGGAGTTAAAACCTTTGGGAAGGGCTCCGTTCAGAAGACCTATAACCTGGACAAGAAAGTGGGTGTTGCCATAACAATCGCGAAATACTATACGCCTTCGGGCAAAATGATCCACAAAAAGGGTATTGTCCCCGATTTTATCGTGGAGTCTGCAAAGATGTCAAAGGAAGATACTAAAGCTCTCAAGAAGATAAACAGGGACAAGCTTCTCTCGCAGTTTGTAACAGGGAATATGAGTTACAACGAGGAGAACAGAAATAAATTTACTGAATTTCTTAAGAAAAAAGGAATACACCTTGGGAGAAAAACTGCTGACTTTGTCCTCAAGTCGAGGATCAACAGGTTTAAAAAGGAATCGGTCTATGACCTTGAGTTTGATGTACAGTTGAATTCTGCCATAGAGAAGATTACCGGTATGAAATAAGAGGGAGCAGCAGGGCAGGGATGGTTAAGGATATTATCGGGCTTGGTCTGGAGAGCTCCTGCGATGAGACATCGGCTTCGGTTGTAGTAAACGGAAGCCGGGTTCTCTCCAACAGGATCTTCAGCCAGATTGACATTCACAGGTCCTACTATGGTGTGGTCCCGGAGATCGCGTCAAGGGCCCACTTGGAAACCATAAACCCGCTTATTCAAGAGGCCCTGGATGAAGCCGGGATCGGTTTTTCCGACCTGGATTACGTATCGGTAACAAATCGTCCCGGTCTTGTGGGTTCCCTGATCATTACTCTCCAGTCGGCAAAAGCCATATCCTTTACGCTGGATATTCCTCTCATAGCCGTGAATCACCTTGAGGCCCATCTCTATGCCCCTTTCCTTGAGGGGCATGAGCTGAAATTTCCTTACCTGGGCCTCCTTATCTCCGGGGGGAATACGGCAATATACCTGGTAAGGGGAATAAATGATCTTGAGGTCCTGGGGAAAACCGGCGATGATGCCATAGGTGAAGCATTTGACAAGGTGGCTAAATTTCTGGATCTCGGCTATCCCGGGGGGCCGGCCGTTGAAAAGAGGGCGAAGAACGCCGTTCGCCATGATATCAGGCTCCCGAAAATTCTCCATAATTCAAAGGATCTCAGGTTCTCCTACAGTGGCATAAAAACAGCCGTGATAAACACTCTCCGTGAAAACCCGGAGGCCGATGTTAACGAAATCGCCTACAGTTTCCAGGAGAGGGCCCTGGAGCTCCTTGTGAGGAATATCTTCAGGGCGGCGGGAGAGATGAATATAAAGAGAATTGTTGTGGCGGGGGGGGTTGCCTGCAATGGACGATTGAGGGAACTCCTGCATGAGAGTTGCCGTAACAGTGAAGAGATTATCATACCCTCACCGGAACTCTGTACGGATAACGCGGCAATGGTCGCGGGAATAGGATACAGGTATTTCCTTATGGGGCAGAGCGACAGCCTTGAAATCGATGTCTCTGCAAGGGTATACTGATCAAGTTCGCGAGTACCTTTACCGGGAGTATAAGCTATGTCACCGAAGAATGATGAATCCTTTAATAACCTTATCGATCAGTGTATTGAGTATGAGATAAATCCTGATTACACCGGGCGGCCGGGCGAGATATTCAAAATGCTTCTTATGGATTATTTTTTCCGGAAGGATGTGGAAGAGAGCAAGTCAATGGAGAATTTTTTTGAAAGATTTGAAATCCCCGGTTTTATCAGTGATCTTCAGAGTATGCTTGATGTTGACATCAATAAACTCACCTCCTATATCAATGGAGAGACCATTAATGATTCGCTTTGCGGGAAGATTATGCTCTCCAAGGCTTTTTTAAGGAGCTTTTATCCGGGACAGGACCCGGTTTTTGCGAATCTCTCCGAGGACGTGAAGTTTGAACTGGTTGACAGGATAAAAGAAAAGAACAGCAGGATATTATCTGCATTTGAAAAGCTGGTTGAGGACAGGGAAGCTGACAAAAGGAGAAAGGTCATCACCCTGATATCTCTCATACTCAAGAATGTCTACAAAAAGTCAGGGAGACCTCTCAACAGAAATATCCCGTCCGTTGAAAAGATAATAAATTCCATCTTTTCCGATACCGGGGAAAAATTTACCGGGAACCAGAGGCAGATGTCAATGCTGGAAGATGACACCAAAATAAAGGAACTGGTCAAGGAGATGTTCATTATCAAACAGTATAAGGACATTGAAGAGGTCGCAAAAATGTACAGGAAAGAACTTGATCGCTACAAAAAAAGAAGCCTGAGATCGGCAGGGTAAAAGTATGGATTTTACAGAGGAAAAAACACCCTCGGGAAAACTTATCAAGATACTGTTCAAAAAATGGCAGTTTCTTGCCTTTGATAAGAACGGGAAATCCATATACACCGACAGGGAAGGGAAAAGCCTCCTTCACAATGTTCCTCTCATTGTCTTCCTGGGAAATGCCCTTGATTTCAAGCACGATTATGATAAAAACTATTATCTCTTAAAGATAAGAAAGGGTGAGATGATCCTTCCCTACCTTGAACGTGCAACGAAGAAAATCAGGTACCTGTTTATTCCTGTAGACAAGGACCTTGACATGATACCGGTGAGAATGCTCAGGGTCAATAATGTTGCCGAAATGGTGAAGGAGTATGACATAAGCCTCAAGCCTGACTATATTATCATAGATGATGAAATAACATCAAATGATATAATCATTGTCCATAACAGGTATAAGATAGATGAAAATAATATTATTCCGGCGCCGCTGACCGACCCGGAATCCCGCTATAGAGATGATCCGGACCTGGACCTGAGGACCAACCTGAATATCATGTCAGAAAATCCCGTTTACCTGGCGATTGTCCATATCAGGTCCAGGGATTATTCCCGGATCTATCAGCTGCTTCTCGATTTTGAACTCACGGCCCTTGATACGGAATATATTCTGAATTTCATAAATAACAGGATTGATGAAATCAAAGAATCTGACAAAAACAGCGTGACAGTTATGCTGAAAAGTTTGCAGAATATCTATACTTTTTACCACCACCTTTTAAGAAAGAGCGATGATGATGTTAAAGAGATGATCGCCAACAGTACAAATCTCAAGCAGATGACCTCATACAGGACGCTCATATCAAAGGTCAAGGCCCAGTATCCCGGCACTGATGAACAGATTCTCTATACCGAGTATGAAAATATCCTCCTTGAAAAATGGGATGAACTCGACCGGGCCGGGAAGATCGGAACAAAGTCTTTATAATTATGGCCGGTCTATGAAGTCTATTTATTCTCAGAAGATCATCCTGTCCGTCACCGCATTGTTCCTCTCTCTTCTATTGCCGGGAAAACTCACGGGAGAAAAAAGCAGGTGGTTCAGCGTCTCCTTTACCTCGCCGTTAATGAATTCCCGGGGAAGCTCCCTCAGAAACAATCCCGAATACCGGCTCATTGAAACCATCAACAGGGCAGAGAAAAAGTTTTACGGCGCCTTTTATGATATTTCATCGGAAAGAGTTGCCGGTGCCCTCTTAAAGGCCCGAAAGAGAGGAGTGGAGATCAGGATCGTCACAGAGGAGGACAATATGCAGGGTGACGCGGTAAACCGGCTGATTGATGCGGGAATTCCCGTTGTTTCTGATAAAAGGAAGGGGCTCATGCATAACAAGTTTGCGGTGATAGATGATTCCATTCTCTGGACAGGGTCCTACAACCTGACCCCCAACGGCGCCTGGAAGAACAACAATAATGCCATAAAGATCTATTCACGAGAACTTGCCCGTATCTACCTGGATGAGTTCGATGAGATGTTTCAACACAGGATCTTCGGCAACAGGAAAGAGAAGGGCCCCTTCGGCAGCCTTAAAAAAAAGTACTATGTGAAAATCGGGAACACTCCAATCAACGCCTATTTCGCGCCGGAGGACAATGTGGAAAGGATTATCCTCAGAAGGCTCCACAGGGCAAAAAGATCCATACGCTTTATGGCATTTTCTTTTACCAGCGACAGGATCGGTGAAACGGTGATCAGAAAGCATGACGAGGGTCTTGATGTAAAGGGGCTTTTTGAGAGGAGCGGCAGCAACAGCAGGTACTCCGAATATGTGAAAATGAAAATTGAAGGGGTCCCGGTGAAGCTTGACAGGAACCGGAACAGCATGCATCACAAGGTCTTTATCATTGATGAAACAACAGTGATAACCGGCTCGTACAATTTCTCACGAAATGCCAACAGGAACAATGATGAGAATATCCTCATCATCTCAAACCGTGAGATCGCACGGATCTATCTTGATGAATTCAGGAGGCTTTACAGGTAGTCTTCCCGGCTATTTTTCCCTGACCAGGACCACAGGTTCGAGCTCCTTCCGGTGGACCATCCGGGTAAATTCCCTGAACCGTTTGTACTCGGAAACCTCGATCCTGTAGTCTTTCAGGCTGATAAATGAAGAGACCCTGAGTCCCCCGGCGGTGGGGGTGTAGGTGAAGCGGGCGCTGAACTTCTCATGAGTGAAACTCTCGCTGTCCGGAAGCCTGTAGAGACGGAAGCCCCGGGGAAATAAATATTCAATGCTGACCTCAGTTGTCCCGCCCCCCGACATGGTCACCGGGAACCTTCTCTTCCCGGAAACGGCATAATTCCTGTAATAGTCTGAGGGGACCAGGAATGACTTAAAGATGATCTCCTTCTTGCTGGCCTGGGCAAAGGATTTGATCCCCACGCGGTATGTGTATGACACGGCCCTGTTGATTTCTCTGCTCAATACCTTAATGCCGGAGACTTCGGACCCGGGGAAGATGCTGTTCCAGTACCGGTTGAGGGTGAGCTCCTTCGTTTTTATGTTGCTGAGATCTCTCCTGGTACCGGGTGACCAGCTCCCGCTTTTGGCCAGTTTTCTCTCAAGGTTTGCGTTGCCGTCCCCGTCTATGCTGATTACCGTATGGACTTTCTGCGTGTTGGGAAGATAATAACTGCTTTCCGTGTTGATAAACCGGTAGCCGTTTTTGTCCAGGACCAGGGCGTCTATCCCCCTTATTTCATCATTGATCTCCCGGGAACCGGTATAGTCGGCAGTTCCGTCAATAAAGAACTCCCGGTATTTTCCGTTCCTGCCCTTTAACCTCACATAACAGATGGCGTGGTTGAATTCACCCATGAAGGGTATGCGGATATCGGCTCTCCCCTTGTCCCGTGTTCTCACAAGGGCGAGCCGGGCGTCGATCCCGGCTTCCCTGAACATCGCGACCAGGACCAGGCTGATGTCCTTGCAATCACCCATCTTTGAGGCATAGGTCAGGTCGCAGCTTCTCGGCTGTATTCCCCCGATACCCAGTTCAAATCCCACGTAGCGGATGGTGGCGGTGACATGATCGTATATCCTGTTTACCCTTTCCTCCTGGGTGTCACCCGGTTTTATGAGGGCCCTTACTTTTTCTTTCATCACGGGGCTGAGCCGGATTTTATTTCTGAGCAGCGCCCTGTACCATGAAGTGAGCTCGTCCCAGTTCCTGTGAGAGGTAAAGGAAAGTGAAGGGAGTATGTCGGATTCAGGGGGCATTGCCGTCTCCTTTTTATAGGGGGGGAGGTCCTCAAGTTTTACCTGGTAGATATTCTTCCGGATGTGCCTGTACTCTTTTATCTTCCCGGGGTCCAGCCTCTTCCGGTGGATGTATATCTTCTTGTTGTCAGGGTAGCTGAGGACGATATTGGTGAGGATGGTCCTGTATTCACTTCCGGCGATGATCTTTTCTCCGAAATAATCCTTGTAGATGCCGCCACCCCTGTTGGCTATTGTATAGCTTAAATCTATGATGCTTCCCCGGGCAAGTGAGGAGAGGGGAATGATCACCGCTTCGAGGTTATAGTAGAGCCTGCTCTCCGGGTCGGAGAGAGACCTTCTGTACTTTGCTGTTATCTCAATTCTGCTGCCGTTATTGATCACGAAGCACTTCAGGTTCTCGATCCTGTCCGTTGACGGGTCGATGATGATGACCTGGTTCTCAAACTTCTTCAACGCGTCCGGGCTGTTGATCTTTATTACGCTGTGAACGGACTTTTCATGAGAACCGTTGCTGAAGACCCTGTACCCGGTCTCGTCCAGCAGCCTTACCACTGCTTCGTCCCTGTATTGAGCCGATTTTCGGAGAAGAGCGGCAATATCTCCGTTAGAGAGGTATTTTGTAATTTCATTTTCTTCCCCGGTTATGATTTCCAGGTATCTCTTGAGATCATGGTTGTCGGGATCGTAGTTCAGGGCCTTTCTGAGATAGTAGACAGCCGTCTCCTTTTTCCCGTTCATATGGTAAAAGAGTCCCAGGGACCTGAGGGTTTCTCTATTGTAAGGAGATATGCCCAGGGAAGATGAGAGGTAAGGGAGGGAATGGAGGCCGTCTCCCCTGTTTTTCAGAAGTTCCGCTATCCTGAGCCGCAGTTCCACGGAATCGGGGAAGAGAGTGAGACCGGCTGTGAGAAGTGACAGCTCCCTGGTTGCTTTTCCGCTCTTTCGGTAGAGGTCCGCGAGCCGGAGAAGTGTTGTCATGCTGTACCTGTCCAGCTTATAGACATGTTCCAGGTGGTCCGCAGCCCGGGAGAAGTACTTTCCGTTTTCGGAGACGCTGCTTAAGTACCGGTATCCGGAGGAGGGATGTCCCGATTCTATGAGCTTTTGGGCCTGTTTCATGACTTCAAAGATCCAGCCCTTGCCCCGGAAAAAAGATGCCAGAAGTTCCGAATGGATCCTTGGACCGCTCTTCTCCTCTTTCATCTTTTCTATGAGGGGGTATGCCTCATAAAAACTCCTGTTTATTATCTTGATCCTGATGATCCCGGCCAGGGATTCGGTGAATCTGCCGTTACTCTTTATTGAGTCCTTAAAGTACTCTTCGCTGCTCTCCGCGTTCTTTTCCGATATGCCCATATAGTACCTGGCCGCCGCGTAGAGGGGGTTCTCTTTTTTTATTCCGGAGAGTTGATCGATAATTTCACTGTTGTCGTTACTGCCCAGGCCTGACGCGTAGATGAGATATCCCGCCCTGAATCTCTTCAGCTCGCTTCTCTCCGGTGAGAGGAGGGTTTTGAGGGTGGTGAAACGGGACGAGCCGAGAAGTTCCGGCAGGGGTTTTTCCCGGTTGTCTTCTTTCAGCTTTTTCTTTCCCCTGCCGGTTTTACCGGTGAGCCTGGCTGAAAACCTGAGGTCCCCATCAAGGTCGCCGGTTTTCACCAGGAGGCTGTAATACCCCTTCCTGAGACGGAGCCTGATCCTGTACTGGTCGAAGCCGTAGCTGTGCCTTGTCCAGTCTGAAAATATCCGTCTCCCGTTGAGCCAGATATCAGTATAACCTGTTTTCCCCAGGGTCAGGCTGTATTCGCCCTCTTCGGCAATGCAGATATCAGAGTGAAGGTAGAAGAGGGTATCTTCGATGTCATGAAAAAGGTTTGCGGGATTAACGGAACCTGTTCTTTCAGGTTGTGCCGGGAACCATTTGACGAGATAGTTCCTGCCGGTATAGATCCTGTTTTTTTTATATTCCGTGAGATGTTTTTTCTCAAAGTCGTTCCTGCTGCTGTTTTTAAAGGGGCCGATGATGTCGAATTTCAGAAACCCGAGTTTTCCGGTGATTTCGGATGATCTGTCCGTTTCTCCCCTTTTCAGGGCGAGGAGGTTCAGGCAGCTGTCTATACGGGAGAGGATAAACCCGTTGAGGGAGTCTTTCTTTTCCCTCCTGATGTTCTCAAGGACTTCTCTCCCCCTGGTGAAGAGGTCAGGATATGCCATGAGCTCTCCGATCCGGAAGATATTTGTTTCACAGATGGTTTCATCTTCCGTACTCAGGGTCCACCGGTGAAGAAGGTCAAGGGCCTCCCTGTAACTTCCCTCTCCTTTGAGACCGGTATATCTTATCTCCGGATCAACGAGACCCGCGCTCTTTCCGGGAATGCCCGGCTGGACCAGTAAAAAAAGAAGACAGGCCGCTATTGTAACTCTTCCGGCAAAATTCATTTCTCCCCCCTGATTCTCCCGGGAAATTCCTTTTTGAACCGGGAGAGCCCCCCGGAGAGGATATACGGCTCCCGGAACCCCCTTGTAAAGAGGTATGCCGCCGCGTAGGCGGACTGGACGCTGCCGTTGCAGACACAGATGACCGGCCCCGGTCTTTTTTCTTCCGGAATCCCGGTGTATCTTTCGGGGAGCTCGGTGAGGGGGATATTTATGCTGTCCCGTATCCCTTCTTTTTCAAAGGCGCCCCTCTCCCTCACATCCAGGACCAGGAGCTTCCCTTTATCCAGCTCTCCTGCCAGCCACTCCGGCGTCTTTGTCCTGAACTTTGAGTCCATGTTTTGAAGAAAGGAATCGGAAAGACCGGAGTATGAACCCAGGGCCCGGGCCGGGTTGTGGTTATAGACCCTGTCCTTGACAACAAAGACCGTATGGGGGACCGTAAGATGCTTGTGGAAGAGGATATCGTGACCGAGACAGAGTCCCATCTCCACCACAAGTTCAACGCCTTCTCTCTCGATTGTTCGGGCCTGGCCGATGGGATTACAGTTTACACCCCCTCCCATGCTTTCATGGATCTCCTCCTCCCGTATCCCCTCCAGGGTGCACCTGTAGGAACTGACCTTTAATCCCGTCTTTTCCAGGAACTCCTTTGTTTCGCGGGCAAGGTCTTCCATGGCGAAGCAGTAGGCGATCCCGATCCGGCGGTATTCTCTGTATTTGCAGAACTCGGCTATCTCCCCCAGCCGTGAAAGTCTCCCCGCCCTGCCCCCGGCTACCAGCCTGTCGGCGTCCCTGTAGGTGGTCCTGTTTTCGGGATCAGAGTAGATTGCCACGGTCTCCTCCCTGAGGCCGGTGCAGTCCTTCCCCTCCGATTTACAGAGCTTGTTGTGGCAGTTAAGGCAGTTCATGATTTTTTTCTGTTGCGGATATTTTATTATTGAGCAATATCTATTAATGAGCAAATCTAATCCCTTCCATCCAAGTGTCAAGATTCTATTTGCGAGAGAGCAATAATTCCTGTTGACGGAGTAAATCATAATGCATCAAGAGAAAAATTCTGTTGACAGGGCAATTATTGTAAGCTATTTTTCATATTCCTGTTATTTATCTTTATGCTTTTTCCCATATTTATCCAATGAGATTGTCAAAGGTAAATATTTCTGCAGGAGAAATAATACTCTCTTTGAATAAAAGGCAGGTTAATGAATGAACGTTAAATCCCGAATAACGAAAGTAACCGTATATAATGACCGCGCTGAAGTTACACGGAGTACGGAAAACCAACTGGAAAGCGGCGAACACACTATCATCTTTGACATGCTGCCGGATAACCTGGAGCAGAACAGCATCCAGGTCAAAGGGAGCAGTAATGCTGTTTTAAGGGACGTAAAGTTTAAAACTCTTTACTTTGAAGAACATCCCGATTCCGATCTTGAAAAGCTCTATACGGAGGAAGCGGATATTAAGGACAGAATCAATGAGATCGATGACCTCATAAGCCACTCCGTGAAGGAGAAGGCATTTGTTGAGAAAATTGCGGAATATGTTACCACACCGGGTAGTGAAAATCAGACACAGGAGGTTGATCCCCAGAACTGGATGAGCCTGGTTGAATTTTACCGCAGCAGGCTCAATGCCCTGGACAAGGAGATCCGTGCGGCTGAAAAAGAAAAGATCACGGAAGAGAAGAAGCTGAATAAAATACGGAATGAGATCAGTGAGATCGCCGGGAGAAACCGGAAGCAGAAAAACCAGGCAGAAATAAAAATTGAAATGAAGGAAACGGGAAAATTGCGCCTTGACCTGTCGTATATGGTATACGGTCCTTCATGGGTGCCGGTTTATAATCTTTCCGTTTCCTCAGATGAGAAAAAAATGACCATAAGCTACAATGCCCTGATTTATCAAAATACTTCAGAGGATTGGGATAATATCAGGATAACCCTCTCCACGGCCAGGCCCAATATCAGCGGACAGCAGCCCGAACTTGCCCCCTGGTACCTGTCGCTCTATCAGCCTGTACTCTCTCCTCCGCCGGTCCAAAGCCAGAGAATGGCGCCCGCAAAATCCTCAGTGATGTCCCAGATGTTTGAACCGGCACCGGCAGGAGAATTAGAGGGAGATCGAACACTGGAAGAGTTGGAACCCCCGGAAGCAAGTGTTGAAACGGGAGTCACTTCCGCTTTTTTTACCGTAAACGGCACAAATACAATTAAAAGCGACAACCAGCCCTATAAAGTCACGATATTGATCCATGATTTTCCCGCGGAATTCAGGTACTCCGCTGTCCCGAAAATGTCCCCCTATGCTTATCTGAAGGCAAAGGTTACAAATACCACTGATTTCCCCTTTCTTCCGGGAGAGACAAACGTTTTCCTTGACGGGAACTTTGTGGCAAACTCCCGGCTGGAACTTGTTGCCCCCACGGAAGAATTCTGGACCTTCCTGGGTATCGATGAAAGCATCTCGGTTGAACGGAAATTTATCAAAAAATTCAAAGTCACGGAAGGAATTATCAGCAAGGTCAGCAAACAGAGATATGAATATCTTTTCGTTCTGAAAAATAAAAAGAAAAGAGAGGAAGAG
Source organism: Spirochaetota bacterium (assembly GCA_050298055.1). Taxonomy (GTDB): domain Bacteria; phylum Spirochaetota; class UBA4802; order UBA4802; family UBA5550; genus JBNKTL01. The sequence goes on along the minus strand of JBNKTL010000036.1, from coordinate 32,505 downwards.
ATTGTCATCTGGGACCAGATCCCTGTCTCACAGAACGAAGAGATTAAGATCGACCTTATCGATCCTGTTTATAAGAGTGATTCCCCTTCTTTAAAAATGAATGAAGACCGTTTCCTGGAATGGTACTTTAAACTCAAACCGGGTGAAGAGGTGAAATTTCCCTTTATTTTCAGCGTGGAGTATCCCCGTGATGCCAGTGTAACCGGGTTGATTTAACTTTCTGTATACCGTAAAGAAGGATTTTATGGAATAGATGCCCGTTTTTTTCAAAATATAATCCTTGTAAGGAGGAGGAAATATGTTTGAGAAAATTAAAGGATATGATCCGTCTTCCCACAAAAACTCCGATGAATCTGTCGTAACAAACTGGATGGATGATCTCGCATCCGCGGATGACGCAAACAGGGCCCGGGCAGCATTTATGCTGGCCATGCTTCCCGAACACCCGGAAAAGCTTTCCTCTCTCCTTATAAAATTAATAAAAAAAGAAAAGAATGAAGATACAAAGGCAGGGGCATTGCTGGCACTTGGCGCTGTCAATGGAAGAAACCGGGATTATGACAATGTGGAATTAATGGAAAAACTCACAGGGTGTAACAGCGAAAGTCCCCGTACTCCCCCGCTCCCGGTACGCATTGCGGCAATCATCTCCCTGGCATGGACACGGCCTGCGTGGATAAGCCAGGAAATGATAGATCTTTTAAAAACCAATATCTCACTGAAAAAAGATCCCAAAGCCTTACCCTGGAACAACGGCAACCTTGGTGAAATCAGTGAATTTATACTTCCCGGTCTTGTAAACATTGATGCCGGAGATCTCCTGGGTGAAATTGAAGATCTTTTGAAGGCCCATCCCAGGAAAAAAAACGGCGGCTGGAGTGTGGAAGTTAACTGGCCCTGGCAAAGACTGGTGGAGCGGGTGTTTGCGCCCTTTAAAAGCAGGGAGGAAGATACACCGGTCCTCTCAGAGCTGAGTGAGGGGCAGGTCCGGGTGCTCTTATTTGGTATAAAAAATAAACTGAATCTCAGAATGTTGAGAAGTCACGGATTTGATTTTGTCATGCCGAAATGGGACTGGAGCCGGCCCTCATGGCGCCGCTACCTGAATCTAGAGAAACCGGGTATGCTCGATTATGAACTCAGACATAAACTGAGTGGGGAATTAAAGCAATATCCCCTCTGGAAGTGGTTCCGGCTTCTCTCTGCGGGAGAAGTGGATACGGAGTCTCTTAAAAGTTCCGTCAGGAAGGCGCTTTCTGATAAGGAGATCATTGAGCTGGGCCGCGATGCCACCACTATGATCTATGCCACATTTTATGAAGGAGACGACGATCCAAGCCCCCGTTCATCCCTGATCTGTGAGTTGATCGATTCCCTTGATGAAAAATCAAAGGGGAGTGATGTTGAAATCATTCGCAATACACTGGAAATCATTGCCGAAGAGGAGATGTATACAATGGAAAATAAAGGCTGGAAGGGAGGCCCTTTCAAACCAAGAGCTAAAAAAAAGAAAGCAAAAGATTAACACTCATCATTAATATGAGTCATGAAAAGTACCGGAGAATTCCCCCTATGAACCCGCCCGGAGAGATACCCGGTTTTGAAACAGTTTCCCGCAAAAAACTTCCGGGGGGACGTAAAACGGCTGCTTATCTGCATCTCACCACTTCAATTATTTTCCAATTTGTCCGTGAAGGAAAATTTCAAAGAGGGTTTTCCGGGGAAGAAGAGGAAGCCCTGCGGGATTATTTATCACTTGAGAATAACCTTGATTCGGAGGCAGGTCTTCTTTTCCTGGAATCTCTGGACGCTTTTCGTCCGGTGACCATTGTGCCTATTGAATCTTTTCTTCTGGCGGTACATCCCCTTACTCATACACAGATTAGGGATCTGCTCGGTGAAAGCGCTCCATCCCAAACAGGCGATATGGATGAGTGCCTCACATTAAATGTTTCCGAAGAGGTTGTTGCGGCCCTTGAGGATACAGGGCTTCGTCTTCCCACGGAATCAGAGTGGGAATATGTTTACAGGGCCGGGTCCGATACTCCCTTTCCCTGGGGAGTGAATCCCCCCGAGTCACCCCTTGTGCCGAAGAACCCGTTCGGGTTTGAAGGGATGGGAGAGTTTGGGGAACTCTGCAGTGACAGTTGGAAGGCCGGTTATGATAACACCGCTCCCGGCGGATCGGACCGGAGTGCGGGAAAAATATCCCGTGTGGTTCGCGGAGGATCTGCGGAAGTCTGGCCCTGGCAGAATGTTGGGGAATGGCTGACAATGCTCTCGGCATACCGGAGTCCCGACACCGGGCATGACGGTTTTATAAAGATCCGCCCCGCTTATAACCTGTAACGGTATCCGTAAAAATTATCTCAAAATCTCAAGCTTTATGCCGCCCGGTCCCACGCTTGCCGTGGCATTTGTGTTATCCGTGATTTCCGCTCCAAATCCAACGGGAGGGCCCTCGTCTTTTTCATGGGTTATGTACCGGGTCTCTCTGCAGAGCTCTCCCGGGGAGAGTATGGGTAAACCATAAGTGACGCTCATTCCCGGGGTAATCTCATACCGGGGTGTCCAGCCGATAAATACAAGCTGATAAGCATTTTTCGGATCGGCTAAATCAATATCAACGGCGTAAAGGGCTGCCGGCTGGCCGGAAGCATTTATTCCTTCGGGAAACCACTCATTATAATCCCGTGAATGGTTATATTCAAAATATAAGGTAAATTGGGCCGGTGTTGATGTTTTTAATGTTGCCCCGGTGATAAAATCTCCTGCGTTAAGGGGACCGTCGCCATCAGGATCATCTGTCTGTTGGGGGGTTGCGGATGATACCGCATCGATATCACGGCCCAGCTCTGTGTTTGTATCAACATCAACAGCGATAAACATATTATATTTATATTGCCAGTATGCCGTGCCAACACCAGATATTTGTATGGTTGTATCACCTTCTTCCCTGTCCTCCGGATGTAAACCGAGCAGCTTATCGCCAAGACGCATGGGCTGATGATATGAGTGCGCGGGATTTTCAGCCCATATGGTATAAATATTATTATAACCACTGTCATTTATTCCAAAATCAAATGTAATTTTTATATTCAGGTGAAAAACCTGGTAGATTGTATTGGAGTAAGCGGAACGGGAGTTGCTGTTCACAGCCTTAATTCTATAAAAATAGATATTCCCCGGGGGAGGGGCGTCCGTATAAGTTGTTTCATTGGCGTTGATTATCATTTCAGTTGGATTGATGAAACCCGGCAGTGTGTCCCGCTCAAGAACAAATGTATCTTCATTATCTGTATTATCAACCCATTGCAGTGTGATGCTGTCACCTGCAACAGAGTCTACCATAAGAGTGCCCGGCGCAGGAAGAGTTATTGCATCATCTCCTGTTTGCGTACTTGTCCCCTGAACTCTGCAAAAAAGTCCTGGGAACAGAAGAATAAAAAACAATAAAATTTCAAACTTTTTCAATTTTCCTCCAAAAATGAATAACAGGGAAAACACACTCAATAAAATATCTTTTTCTATTACATTAATAGAAGACTTTGCAGTGAGACAGCAGCAGCTTTATTTTTAATTTCTCTTTTTCGGGCAACGGATTATTATACAAACGGAGGTCTTTCAGGTTTTTCAGTTGTCCCATTTCACCGGGCAGCGTTTCCAGTCTGTTGCCGGCTAACTCAAGCTTCTGCAGACTGTTGAGCTGCCCTATTCCCTCCGGCAATTTTTTTAACCGGTTATCGCCCAGGTAAAGTTCCCGAAGCTTATCAAGTTGCCCGATCCCCGCCGGCAGCCACATAAGCCGGTTTTCCTCCAGCTGGAGCCATGTGAGATTTTTCAGCTGCCCGATTTTCTCCGGAAGTCTGTTTATCCGGTTGTAGCTTAAGTCAAGTATCCTCAGGTTTTTAATTTTTAAAATTTCCTCCGGTACGGTTTTCAGATTACAGGAAGTGAGGCGGAGTTCTGTGAGCTTTTTCAACTCTCCGAATTCAACCGGGAAATTCTTTAACCTGTTCCCGGAGAGGTCAAGTTTTTTCAGGTTTTTTAGCTTTCCAATTTCTTTGGGCAGTGTCTCCAGCATGTTGCCGGACAGGATGAGATGTCGGAGCTTTTTAAGCTGCCCGATCTCTCCGGGGAGTGTCGTCAGAAGGGTGTCGGACAATTTGAGATATTCGAGGTTTTTGAGCTGTCCGAATTCTTCGGGTACTGTTTTTAATTTCAGGTAGGAGAGGTCAAGCTTGTAAACACTTTCAGGCTCCTTGAGAGCTTTTTCCAGGCTGGTGTAAACTCCGGCTTTCGGCACTTCTTTATTACCGGACATTTTCCCGTATGAGGAATGAATATTGATAAGCAAAAGCAGTATTGCCACTAATGAAATAATCCGTTGTTTCATTTTATCCTCTCGCAATTTAAATGAATAAATTGAGATTTCAGAGTATTGTATTATTTTTAGAAAAATCAGCCTGCAGTGTACTTTTTGATTATTATAATAAAACGGAAAAAAGTTTCGTCTTTTAAAAAAGATGAAAAAATAATCGCAGGAAAGAATACACATCGACTGTTATGAAAACCTGGACTATTCATTGAGAAAAGTCAAGAATAATATGATCGTTGGTTCTTTAAAAAAGGAGCCGGGACTTTTTCTTTCTCACTGCGGGAAAATGTAATGGACAGGGAAGGGGATTTTTGTGTAGTTAATAATAAGCGCGGTAATGATATGAGCAGAAAAAAGGCCGATATATTTGAGAAGAGTTCCCTTGTTAATGTTCCGGTGAAGGACCTCTTCAACTGGCACCGGAACCCCGGGGCACTGGAGAGGTGCAGCCCTCCCTGGGACCCGGTAGAGGTGCTGGAGAGTGATGGAAGCATCGATCCGGGGAGCAGGGTCCTTCTCAGGATGAAGGCGGGCCCCGTCTCCTACAGGTGGCTGGCAGAGCATAAAGAACTCAATGATAATAAGTCATTTACAGATGAGCAGCTTGAGGGGCCCTTTACCCTGTGGAGGCACAAACACCTGTTTGAAACAGTTGATAAAAGGAGTTCCCGGCTTACCGACAGGATTGAATACAGGCTTCCCTTCACTGGATTGCTCAATAATCTTCCCTTTATGAATATAAACAAAAAGCTTGAAAGGATTTTCGGATACCGCCACAGGCTTATCAGGGGCGACCTCAAAAGCCATGCGGTCTCGGGTATAAAACATCCCCTGAAGATTGTGATCTCCGGTTCAAGCGGACTTATCGGCTCGGCCCTTGTTCCCTTTCTCACAACGGGAGGGCATCATGTGACCCGGCTTGTGAGGAGAAAACCCGTTCCGGGGAAAAACCAGTCGTACTGGGACCCCTATGAAAAAATCATCGATAAAGATGTCATTAATGGTGCCGATGTGGTGATCCATCTTTCGGGAGATAACATCGGTCAGGGGCGCTGGACCGGGAAAAAGAAAAAACTGATAATTGAGAGCAGGATGGTCCCCACATCCCTTATGGCGGAAACCTGCGCCGGTGTAAAAAAACCTCCCGGAGTCTTCATCTCCGCGTCGGCCATGGGATATTACGGCCACAGGGGAGATGAAATCCTCACGGAAGAATCGGGGCCGGGGAGCGGGTTCGTACCGGAGGTCTGCACCGGGTGGGAGGAAGCAGCAGCGCCGGCTGTAAAAAGAGGAATACGAACGCTCTTCATCAGGCTGGGTGTTGTCCTCTCCCCGGCGGGTGGTGCTTTAAAAAAGCTCCTTCTTCCCTTCAGCATGGGCGCCGGCGGCAGGATAGGGACCGGGGAACAGTATATGAGCTGGCTCACCCTTGATGATGTTCTCGGCGCTCTCCTTCACCTCATCTCCCATGAAAGGATCAGCGGCCCGGTGAACCTGGTAACGCCGGGACCTGTGACAAACAGGGAGTTTACCCGGATACTCTCCCGGGTTTTAAAAAGGCCGGCGTATCTTCCTCTCCCCCGGTTCCTTATTGAAACAATTTTCGGAGAGATGGGAAGGGAGGTCCTTCTGGGAAGCACACGGGTGAGACCGGCAAAGCTCGAGGACTCAGGGTATGAATTCAGGAACCCGGACCTGGAAGATGCTTTGAGATTTGTACTGGGAAGGACCCGGGGATAAGAGGAGAGTTGCTCTGAGCAGAAGAATACGAATTATCATCTTCCTTCTCATGATGTCCGCGCTGGTTTTCGGGTTCCTCTATCTCTTCAGGAATGAAGGAACGATTAATGATTTTGAACGGCTCCATATATTTCTCTTTAATCTCTGCAGCGGCGGGACCCTCATTATTATCTATACGGAAACGGGAAACAGGCTCACCGGGAAAGGAGCCGCTTTTCTTGTTTTCTCAATCATCTATGCGCTTCTTGCCTACCTGGAGTTTTATCTTCCGGCTATTGCCGTATCGGTTTTTCTCTCTCTCCTGGTTGAGTCCGTGAGGATCAGAAAATTCTCCTTTTTCCCTGTTGAGTTTTTTTCACGGGACGTCCCCGTTGCCAGGAAGTTTCACCATGCGTCGCTTCTCTGTCTTTCAATGGCGCTCTTCATATCCGCCCTTGTGATACTGAATAGCGAATATCTCAGGCTTATTGCAATGGAAAAGCTCACACTGAACACCTTTTTCCTCGGCTTCTCGTTCCCCATCTCCCTGATTACCCTGTCGGTGATGTTTACCTTTCTCAAAGAACATCCGGACCCCTTTCTCATGCTTCTCAAGCATATGGGCTTCTGGATTGTCAATGCCGGGGTGATTATCTTCTTTGTCTTTATCCTCTTTGAGATTTTTATTCTTCAACTGGTTGTAACGATTATTCTTTTCCTGTCGGTGGTCATGCTCTTTTATGTTTTTATCCGGGTGGGAGTAAAATCCCAGGAGAAGGTCTTTCTCACCTCCGGCATGGGGTTCCTGGTATTTACCGCTATAACGGGCATAGGATATATTACCGGGGAACTCCTTGTGTCATTGAACCTTGTCCCTTACAATAAGATGATTTTCCTGCTTTTCTTAAAAATTCACGCCTTTTCCGCGCTCTACGGATGGAACCTGAGCGGGCTCTCCGTGATCATCAGGTCCAATGATTTCCCCATAAAGCTGAACCTCTTCAGGTTTGTCGCCCTCCACTGGATTACGGTTATCCTCCTGGCGCCCCTGGGATGGTTTCATCCCCTCTTTGCCCTGGCCACCATACTGATGTTTCTTTATATCCTTTATAATGTATTTTTCAGCAGAGTGTCTTTTGCCGGAGATACCGGAAGCTGATATTTATCCCGGATGTTTTATTCGGGCTGCAATCTGTTTGGGGGGGCCTTATTCCGAGCAGGTATGAGTATTTAAATTTAACTTTCAAGTACAAGAAAAATGATATATAAAATGAAAAAAATTACCATAACTAATGACATTATATTAAGTCCCAGGTTTCTGTCTTCCCAGGTATGATTGCACTTGCCGCATTGATAGGTTTTAACAGGGGGCGTTAGGGGAATGCCAAAGAGTTTTATTCCTTTTCCTTCACTATCATCTGCGTCATGTTCGTGAGAGGAAGTATCATCTGATGAGCATTGAGGACATGATACCGAATTATATTTTTTTTCTGATTTTTCCATAAGAGATATCTTTATATAACTTTCATTCAGTTTATTTGCATGTCTTCAAATATCTTTACAAAGATTTCTTTGTCAACTTTATTTATTATATATTTTTTAAAAAGTTTTTATCATTTAAATTTCTCAATCGTATAATAGATTGGGAAGTTTTGTAAATAATGTTATTATTCAGCTATGTATGCAATAGACATATTAATAAAAAAATATAACTGATGTGTCCCCGCCGCCGAAGGCGGCGGGGACATTGTTTTTATTTTTATTTGATATGTCTCTATTAGCCATTTGATGAATACAAGACAATCAAGGATGAAATAATCGAGATAAGTGAACAGCGCTTTGAGAACATCCTCACGAAAAGCTGAGAAAATTTAAAAACTCACTTATGGAAGAGCTGAATGTCAAATTTGATGCCATTAATACGAAATTTGATACGAAATTCAATGCAATGGATTCGAAATTCAGTTCCCTGGAAAAGAGGATGACATTCCTTACCTGGTTCCTGCCTGTTTTTATCACACTGCTCATGCTGACTTTGAAGTTTTTTGATAAGTAACACTTTTGCCTAAAAAAGTTTTCATGCTTAACGCTCCCCGATCGTATATAATTACAGGGAGTATGTCATGAAAAGAGAAGTAAATTTAGATAACAGCCACCTTCCCCTTCAGAGATGTATTAAGGGTGAGGATATCAGGAACCTCTCCGATCCCGATCTTCTTGCCATCATTCTCGGTACAGGGACAAAAAACCGGGACGTGATCCAGCTCTCATCGGGTATCCTGAGAAGTTCCGGGGGGCTGCAGGGACTCCGTGATTCGGGATTAAGGGAGCTTTCAGGCCATACGGGAGTGGGCCTGAAGAAAGCTGTGCGGATAAGCGCGGCCCTTGAACTGGGCAGGAGGGCGTTTACCCTGTGGGAAAACCTGCAGAGGGTCGATTCACCTGAGGCCGTGTGGAGGCTTCTTCTCCCGGAGATTGCCGGCTTCCAGAGAGAGAAGTTTATGGTCCTTGTTGTTAACAACAAGAACATGGTGTTGAAAAAATCTTTGATCTCAATCGGGACGGTCTCGGAGTCTATTGTCCATCCCCGGGAGGTGTTCCGGGACGCCATCCGTGAAGGGGGGTCAGCCATCATTATATCCCACAATCACCCTTCCGGTATTCTGACACCGTCCCGGGAAGATCTTATAACCACCGAGAGGCTTGTTGAAGCCGGTAAAATAATCGGTATCCCGCTCCTTGACCATATCATTGTATCGGTCAGGTCATACTACAGCATGAAAGAGAGCGGTGAGATAAAATAAATTTTATCTTATTGACTTTCCGGGGGCTGTCCCTAAATTTCCCAAACCCACAGGGAAAGACAATGAGCGGCGTCAGGAGCTTCAGGTGAACAGGATTTCAGCTTGGAATTAAAAAAAGAATTTGGATTAACAACAGCCATCCTGGTGGTTGTGGCGAGCATGATCGGGACCGGGATTTTCATCACAACCGGTACTGTTCTTGAGATGTCCGGGAATTCATTAACAGTCCTTCTTCTCTGGTTTACGGGGGGTGTTGTTGCCGTGACCGGCTGTCTCTGTTATTCCGAACTTGCCACAATGTGGCCCCATGTGGGGGGGGAATATGTCTACCTGAGAAACTCCTTCGGTTTTCTCTCTTCTTTTCTCTCGGGATGGATCTCCCTTGTGGTGGGTTTTTCCGCTTCTGTTGCCATCAGTTCAATTACCTTTGTAGAATACCTCAACCAGTTCCTGAAAAATTTCATGAGCGTCAACGGGTCTTCCTGTTCTCTTCTCGACGGTCCCTGGACACAGAAATTTATTGCGGCATTTATCATCCTCCTCTTCGGCGCTGTCCATATTCACGGGGTGAAGTCCGGAAGCAGGATCCAGAATTTCCTTGCTCTCCTGAAGCTTCTCATTGTCCTGTCGCTTATCGGTCTCGGTCTCTCTTTTGCCGACTGGGGCAAGGTCCGGAGACTGACGCAGGTCTATCCCGTATCCGCTCCAACCGGGGCACCGGGACTGCCCGGCACCGGCCTTGTTCTTCTGATTATCATGTTTTCCTACTCCGGGTGGAACGGGGCATCATATATTACAGGTGAATTGAAGGACCCGCAGAAGTTCCTGCCCCGGGCCCTCTTTTTGGGAACGCTCCTGACCATGATCATCTATGTGGCGCTCAATGTTGTTTTCCTGGTATCATCTCCCGGTGAAGAACTCATGGGGCAGGAGGCAATAGGCGTAATCGCCACAAAGAACCTCTTCGGGCCCCGCGTATCCAGCTTTTTCACCCTTGCAATCGCGCTTATTCTTCTCTCCTCAATATCCGTGGAGATGATGATCGGTCCCCGGGTCTACTACGCCATGGCACGGGACAAAATGATCTTTGGTATGCTTTCCCGGATACACCCCACCTTCAAGACCCCGTCCCTTTCGGTCCTGGTACAGGTCCTGCTTTCGGTCCTCTATGTTTTCATTGGCAGCGCGAAGTTTCTCATGGAGTATATGGGGTTTGCCCTGGGAATATTTCCCATCCTTACGGTGACGGGGCTTATTTACATGAGAATAAAGCATCCGGATATCCCCCGGCCCTTCAGGGTCCCCCTCTATCCCCTGACTCCGCTGGTTTTTATCCTCCTCTCCTCGGGGATGATGATCACCGGTTTTATGGCATGGACCAGGACCTCACGTTTCGCCCTCTTTGTGCTGTTCCTGGGGGTGGCTGTTTTCTCCCTCTGGAGGTATTTTCTTACAAGAAGCCGGGGAGAAACCGGCAAAGAAGAAATACCCGGTTAAAAAAAATTCTTGCACTGGCAGGAGAAGAGGGTAGTATAAGAATATAAATATGAGTAAAGACCCCGGACTCCAGGAGTGAATGCGAAACCGGGGGTCTTCCCGGTAATGACTAAAAAACAACAGGAAAATCTATGAAAAAAGTATGCGCATTAATGATTATTACTTCTTTTTATCTCTCCTGCGGTGGGAGCGGAAGTGACGTTAACTATAAAGAGAAAATGAGAGAATTCGTCATCGGGATCAGCGGGTACGCGAAAGCTGTTGATCCTGACTTTATTATCATTCCACAAAACGGCCAGGAACTGGTAACTGTTGACGGTAACGGGGATGGGGACCCCGCAACGGAATATCTCAATGCCATAGACGGCGTGGGGAGAGAGGACCTCTTCTACGGCTATGATAACGACAACGTTGCCACATCGGCATCGGATACCGGATACATGACGGATTTTCTCGATATCTGCGAACTCAATAATGTTGAAGTTTTAACTACAGACTACTGTTCTGAGAATTCAAAGATGGATGATTCCTATACACAAAATGAGGCGAAGGGCTATATCTCCTTTGCTGCCCCTGACAGGGAGCTGAATCTTATTCCCACTTATCCTCCGACTGTCCATAATACGAATACAGACCCAGTTAATTCACTCTCAGAGGCGAAGAACTTTCTCTATATTATTAACTATGACGGATTCTCTGATAAAGCCGATTTACTTTCTAAACTGCAGGCAACGGATTATGACCTGATAATCATGGACCTGTTCTACAATGACGTGGAATTTTCACTGTCGGATATAAATTCACTGAAAACAAAAAACAGCGGAGGCGCAAGACTTGTTATTGCATACATGAGCATTGGAGAAGCGGAGAATTACCGCTACTACTGGCAGTCCTGGTCCATCGGTTCTCCCTCATGGATCGTTGCCGAGAATCCCGACTGGCCGGGAAATTATGTTGTGAAATACTGGGAAAGCCAGTGGCAGAATATTATTTTTGGAAATGACACTTCCTATCTGAAAAAGATCATGGACGCGGGCTTTGACGGGGTCTACCTGGACATTATCGATGCCTTTGAATATTTTGAGTAAGTAAAATAAGTTCTTGATTTTAATCTTACCGGAATATAAAATTTAACACAGTTACTTGAGCTTTGTATATGAATAATCATATTCATTAAAAACATATCTGGTATATCGCTGCCTTGGGCGGAAAGGACATATTGATGATATTTTTAGTAAATAGATTATTTTACCATAAAGCCGGGTAGTGACAATTTATCATGAAAAATGAGAACGAGAATCGAAAAAAATACTATGAATATGAAGAGACCAATTATTTTACTCCTTTTGACTTTCCTTTCATCCGGCGCCCTCTATTCCCATGAAGACCTGAGTACCGGCTATTCGGATGATGTTGAGTTCACCTACAAGGGTGAGATCAAGCCGGGTAAATGGCTGAACAAACTTAAAGTTGAGTATGAATACAGCGGAAAAAAGTACGCTGTTCCGGCCCGGATATACTTTCCCCGGAAATATTCCCGGGGTGACAGGCTGAGGACAATCATCGCCCTTCACGGGTATGATTCAAATTACCTTTCCTGGGGCAGAAATACACGGATCGAATCCCACGCTGACCGGTATGGCTTCGCCATCGTCTGTCCCGATACCGGCAAGACCCTCTTTGAGACAAAATACTATCCGGAAACAAAGTACAGGTGGAGCGGTTTGCCGGGATCACGGTTTATCGGTGAAGTCCTGCTAAAGTATGTGCGGAGTACTTTTGCCCTTGCGTCAACAAGGGCAAAAACCGGTATTCTCGGGGCATCAACCGGAGGGAGGGGAGCGATAATGGTGGCGTCTCTCTACAACAAAGACTTTACCGCGGTCTCAGGATTATCGGGGCTCTATGATAAGATAAACCAGTCGAAGAACAGCCTTATCTCTGACATCTACGGGGACTATACAAAATTTAAAAGCCGGTGGGAAAATGATGACAACGTTATCAAGATGGCGGAAAACCTGGGCAATACGGCGGTTTATCTTTTTCACGGAAGTCACGATTATGTTTTTTCAGATAAGCAGTCCCTTGTTCTTGTGATACGGCTCAACCAGGTAAAGAAGAAAGCCGGCGGCAACAGAGAAGTGGTCTACAGGAGAAAGAAGTATAAGAAACACGACTGGGACGCGTGGAGTTCTGCCCTGGAACGGGTGATGAAGTTTTTCAATAATAATCTCTCCCGGGAGTGAGAGTTATCTCTTTTTTTTAAAGATCTCTTCCCAGTAACTGATCTCTTCCCGTGAGAGGAGAGGGTCCTCCTCCTTTTCCCTGATTGCGGATCTCTTGAAATCCTCAATTTCTTTTATCACCGCGGCGGCAAAGACCTCGCTCTTTATGACCCGGGCCCTGAACCTCCCCGCGAAAACCGCGATCTCTTTATCGGATGTCACCACGGTAATCATCTTCGGATTTATGCTCTTTTTCACAAGTTCTTTGATAAGAGAGTCCGCCGAGTAGTCCAGGGAGAAATAGATATGGATGTTCCTGAAACGGTCCCTTGTTGTTTTGTCCGAAGGATTTTTTTTCCCGTCAAAAATGACCTTTATCTCTTCTGTTTTGATACTGTTATATTCACCCAGGATTTCCAGGAGCCCTTTCCGCGCGTCGTTGAGCCGGTTTTCATACATCATCGATTCGAGATGAGGAAACTTGTAGATGAGATTGAAACCGTCAATTAATACTGCCATGTCCCGTCAGAGCTTGTTTACGAATTTTTCAATCCTGTTCAGGGCTTCCTTTATGTTGTCCATGGATGTGGCGTATGAACAGCGGACATGCCCCTCTCCGCATTCACCGAAAGCAATACCGGGAACAACCGCGACCTTCTGGTCCTCGATGAGCCTGATGGCAAAATCGTTGGAGTCCAGGCCGGTCCCGGATATCCGGGGGAAAACATAAAATGCCCCTTCAGGTTTGAGACAGGGGAGCCCTATCTCGTTGAACCTGTTTGTTATATAATTGCGTCTTTTCAGGTATTCTCTCTTCATTGCCTGAACGTCCTTATCCCCGTGTGTTATTGCTTCAATGGCGGCATACTGGGCCATTGAGGAGGCGCAGAGGGCGGTATACTGGTGGATCTTTATCATAATATCAACAAGATACCGGGGGCCGCAGATATATCCCAGCCTCCAGCCTGTCATTGCGTGGGACTTGGAGAACCCGTTAAGGAATATTGTCCTCTCTTTCATGCCGGGAAATGAGCTTATGGAGACATGCTCATGCCCGTAGGTGATCGCCGAGTATATTTCATCGGTTATAACAACCAGGTTGTTCTTTTCCGCCAGGGACGCGATCTCTTCCAGGGTCTTTTTCCCGATTGTACTCCCCGTGGGATTGGACGGGTAGTTGAGAAGTATGGCCTTTGTCCGGGAGGTGACGGCTTTTTTCAGCATCTCCATGTCTATGGCGAAGTTGTCATCAAAATACGTGGGGACAACAACAGGCTTCCCGTGGAGGACGCTTATATTGGCAGAGTATGAGACGTAGCAGGGTTCGATAATGATAATTTCATCCCCGGGATTTATCAGGCTTCTCAGGGCGATATCAAGGCCCTGGCTCACACCCAGTGTTATGATAATCTCACTTTCGGGATCATACGGTGTCCCGGAGTGTGCGAGGGTATATTCCGCTACCCGTTCCCGGAGCTCAGTGAGTCCCCTGTTGGAGGTATAGTGAGTGTACCCGTCCTTCAGGGCGAAGATACCGGAATCGGAGATCCTCCAGGGCGTTGTAAAATCAGGTTCACCCACACCCAGGGAGATACACTCGGGCATGGAGGTGACGATATCGAAAAACTTCCGTATCCCCGACGGGGGTATTGCCTTCCCTGTCTTTGAAATCAGCCCTTCAAGTTTAAGCTGCCTGTTAGATTTCTTAACCAATTTTTCTCCGGGTTCTTTTTAAATATTTTTCAATAATGAATTCCTTTTCACAAATCAAGTTGCATGCTTATTTTTTCTCTAATTTCAGTAAAGCCAAATTTTTGAAAAATTTCCAGCAGGTGAATATCGTCCGTGTCTATCTCCGTTTTTAATATGCTCAACTTTCTTGAGACTGCGGATTCCCTGAATCTTTTTATCATCCCTGTTTCTATCCCGCTGTTTTTAAATTTTTCCCTTATTCCGAGCCACATAATTCTTCCTGCCGGTTTATCACCGGTTTCCCTGCGTCCGATGAGAAATCCCAGGAGCTGTTTTTTCCTTACCGCAACTGAGGAGAGCCCGATCTCATCTGCAATTGCTTCAGCAAGGTTCTGCTCATTCCATGACCTCCCGCTCTCTTTCCCCTTTCCAAAGATTGATTCTCCCAGCTGAAAAACCGCGCTGAGGTCGTCAATCTCCATATCCCTGATGATAACTCCTCCGGGTAAATTCATTGTTACCTCTGTGAAGCGTCAATGAGAGAGGGGTCGCTCCCTGACCTGAGAACAACATTTGTAAGGCTTTCTCCTCTCTTTATATGGTCGATATTGTAGTGGAGGCCGATACTGTCTTTTCGGGTCATGGCGCATTTTATTATCAGCTTCGCCACGGTGGCAAGGTTTCTCAGTTCAACGATTTTCGAAGAGATTGTGCTCTTTCTGTAATAGTCGTGTATCTCTTCCGCGAGCATCAGGATCCTCCTGTATGCTTTTTCAAGTCTCATGTCCGACCTGACGATGCCCACATAGTCCCACATGAGCCTCTTGACATCATCGATGTTGTGGTTTACCAGTATCCACTCCTTCAGGTCGAAGGTCCCCTCTTTGCTCCAGTGGGGATAACCGGGTATTTTTATCTCATTTCTGTTCTTTTCCAGGTATTTTGATGATTCCAGAAAAGACCGGTGGGAGAAAACAACCCCTTCAAGGAGAGAATTGCTGGCCAGCCTGTTGGCGCCGTGCACCCCCGTACAGGCGCACTCGCCGGACACGTAGAGGTTCCTGATATTGGTCCGGCCGTTGATGTCCGTGATAACTCCGCCGCAGAGGTAATGGGCGGCGGGAACAACGGGAATGGGTTCCGCTGAAATGTCAATTCCCTGTTTGAGGCAGTAGTTATATATTGCGGGAAACCTCTTTTGAAGAAACTCCTTCTTCTTTGAAGTAATATCAAGAAAAACGCAGTCATCCCCGGTTTTTTTCAGTTCGCTGTCGATTGTCCTCGCCACAATGTCCCGGGGCGCGAGGTCTTTCATGGGGTGGACCTTCTCCATGATCTTATCTCCCCGGGAGTTGATAAGGATACCCCCCTCGCCGCGGACCGCTTCGCTTATGAGAAATGACCGCCCCACTTTTTTCTTGGTGTAGAGAGATGTGGGATGAAACTGAATGAATTCCATGTCGCCGATGAGAGCGCCGGCCCTGTATGCCATTGCGATCCCGTCACCGGTGGCAATATCGGGATTCGTTGTATGGAGATAGACCTGTCCCGCGCCGCCTGTGGCCAGAAGGGTTATCCGGGAGTTGAATGTATGGACTTCCCCCGTAAGATTGTCCAGGATATAGGCCCCGTAGCAGTTGATGCCGGAGTCTGTTTTTGCCCGGAGCTGGTGTTCCGTGAGGAGGTCCACGGCGGTATGGTCCTCGAATATCTTAATATTATCAATCCCGGATATCATGTTGAGAAGCGCCGTTTCGATCTCTTTCCCGGTGAGGTCCATGGCATGGGCGACCCTCTTGTGGGTATGGCCCCCTTCCTTCCCCAGGTCAAGTTCGCTGCTTTCATCGGTTTCATTTTTGTGTGAGAACCGGGTCCCCCAGTTGATAAGCTCCTTAATCCGTTCCGGGCCGTTTTTCACCATGACTTCCAGGGCTTCCCTTTTACACAGCCCCCCTCCCGCGTTCATGGTGTCATCAAAGTGGCTCCTGAAGCTGTCGTCGGGGGCAAGGACCGCGGCAATCCCCCCCTGGGCGTAGTTGGTATTTGAATCTGATTCTTTTTTCTTGGTAACAAGGTTTACCGTGCCGCCGGCGGAGGCCTTAATGGCGAAGGAGAGACCGGCAATTCCGCTTCCAATGACAAGATAGTCGGAGATATACTTTTTCGTGTTCATTTCTCTTTCAGCGTTCTTTTAATTTCATAAAATTCTCGTATACCGCGTCTTCCAGTTTTGAGAGCTTTACCTTTTTTAAATCGGCAATAAACCGGTAAGTATTAACTATGTACCAGGGAAGGTTCTTCTTCCCCCTGAACGGAACAGGAGTAAGGAAGGGAGAGTCTGTTTCAATGATCATCCTGTCCGGGGGAACATATGAAGCGGACTGGTGAAGTTCCTCGGCTTTTTTATAGGTGACGTTTCCCGCGAAGGAGATTGTCAATCCCAGGTCCAGGACCCTGCGGGCGTCCTTCTCGTCCCCGGGGAAGCAGTGCATGATGCCCCTCTCCGGCGCTGTTTCTCTGAGAATTTCCAGGGTCCTCTCCATTGCGTCCCGGGAATGGATAATCACCGGGAGCCCCTGTTTTTTTGCCAGCTCCAGCTGGAGCCGGAATGAACGCTCCTGCATCTCCCTCTTCTGCTTCATCCGGTAGAAGTCCAGGCCGCATTCACCGATCCCGAAGAGGAGATCGTTCTCATCCGATGCTGATATCTTCTCAACAAATGATGAAAGTTCATTGAGGTTTTTCTCTTCCGCGACTGAAGAGGGGTGTATCCCCAGGGTAAAGAGGACCCCGTTTTCCCTGTATCTTTTCGCGAAGTCATGTGACCACTTCATCCCTTTGCTGTCTATGGTGACCTGTACCGCATGGCTCATATTGTTCTCCTTCATGCCTGAAAGAAGGAATTCGGAGGATATCTTCCTGTTTTCCATTATAATATCAAAATGACAGTGTGAGTCGATGTACATGGGAATTAACCTCTTCGTAATTAAAAAGTGCAATAAACAACATGATATTTTTATTTTCAAGGACAAAACAGTTGAGGGGGCGGATGTTTCTGGTTGAAGAAGGAAGATTTTATCCTCCTGTCATAGCATGGCTCATCTCGATACGATCCTGCTCAATGAGTAGCAAGAAAACGATACATAGTGACGCAGGATCACTCGATGAGCATCTGTTGTTCCCCGAGTGATTTGCCGCTTTATTGATTCAGTGCTTTCTGTTTTTAAAATGCGGCAAATCGTATCGAGGGTATCGAGGGGAACAGATCATTACGTCACTTCGTTCCTCATGATGACTGAGTCTTTAACCCGGGATCTGTAATTATTTACAGCGTTTATTTGCGATTGTCTGATGTCTCTCTATCTCTGCGCCAGCGTACTGTCGATCATTGAATCGATATCGCTTGAGAGATAATCGGCTGTCCCGTTACTCCCGGTTCCCGCGGACCCTGTTTCTCCGAAAACGGCTTTATATGTGCCCCGGACCTGCTGTGCCACAAAACTCTTGTTTTCGTCAGCGCCCGGACCGGTGGTGCTTCCGTTAGAGAAGACAGTTGTGTATGTTCCTTTCAGCTGGGTGCTGATAAAACTGCTGTAGTCTTTATTGACGCTCTTCTCTCCTGTGCCGAAAAGAAAAACAAAGATCACAAGCGAAGCGGTTGCCAGTGATGACGCGGACGCCGAAAAGAGAAAAAGGGTTTTTTTCCTTCTCTTCTTCTCAAGAACTGATGCGGCCATCTTGAGGTCCCATGACCGGCTCTCCATCCTTGACGTGATCTCTTCCTTCATCCTCTGTTGTATCTTATTCTTTTCCATAATTTTCTCCCGTCTTTGTTATTGAGAGTATAACTTTACAAGCATCTCCTTTCCCCGGGATATCCTCGACTTTACCGTCCCCTTTTTAATATCCAGTTTTGCCGCGATCTCTTTCTCGGTAAACCCGTTTGAAACGAGCTCCAGGGCTTCGCGGTAGGTTTCCGGGAGCATCTGTATCTTCTGGTAAAGCTCTTCGATATCCTCATCGATTTTTCCCGGGTCCTCCCTGTTTAAAATATCCGTCTCTTCAAGGGACTTCCGGAACTTCTTCTCCTCTCTTTCAAGTCTTTTTCCCATCCTGATCGCCTCGTTCCGGGCTATGGTATAGAGCCATGTTTCAATCTTTGATTCGCCCCTGAAGGTATTTTTCATAAGGCTGTTATATGCCCGGATATAGGTTTCCTGGACAATATCATCGATTGCGTGATAAAACCTGCCGGAAAGATTTTTCTCAATGGCAGAAAGAACCACCCCCTTGGTCGAGTTTATGATATCCGCGAACTCCTTATCTGTCATGTCTCCCGGGGCCCCGATGCATTCTCCTTTCTCTTCTCATCCTTTCCCTCTGTGAGGGCGTCAGGACATTCTCGATCTCGTTTCGCTGGACAATCCTGATCATGCGGATTTCCACTTCGATGTCCGCTATCTCTTTCAGGAGCTTCCTGATGCTTTTCAGGTCCAGTTTCTCCCGGAGGAGGAGTCTTCGGAGCTCGATCTTCTTCGGACGGATCCTGTCCCGGAAGACTATCAGCCTGTCCCGGTACTTTGCATTAATGCCGCTGATAAGATCGATCTGTTTGTCGGTCATGTTCAGGTTCTCTCGCATATGCTCCCTGTCGCCGAAACACATTCCCCGGTCCCTGCCGGGGCCCATTCCCGGTCCCCTGTGCGGGCCCATCCCATGGCCTCTTCCCGGTCCTCTGTGCGGGCCCCTTTCGAATCCGGGACCTCTTTCTCCCATCTCCTGGGCTGCCAGTTCAGCAGCCGTAAATGAGAACAGGAAGAAAAGCGCTGTAAATAGTAATACTCCTTTTTTCATAACAAAGCTCCGTGGGCGTGATACGGATTAACCGATATCAGCCTTTATTGTCTCAAACTCTTCTTTTGAGATTTCACCTTTTGCGTACCGCATCTTTGCTATATCAAATGCCGATCCTGTTTTTCCGTCCAATATTTTTTTGTTTTTTGCGAAACCGTACGCGAAAAAAACCAGTAATCCTAAGAGTGCCAGTGTTGTGATAAACATAAAAATTCCTCCTCCAAAGAAGTGACCGCCAAACCAGCTGCCGCCGCCGGGCATAAATCCGCCATACCAGCAGTCATTCCCCCATCGTGCAAGGAGCGCCGAGGGGAGGAGCAGAAGCCCGGTTATTGTTAAGGTCTTTTTCATTGTCTGTCTCCCGTAATGGTTTAAATTTACCTGTTTGACCCCGGGTAGTCTTTATTGGTTCCAATTTTTTTTAATACGGGTAACTCATTTCGCGGAATATTGATAAGAGAATGAAAAGAATATAGATATAAGATATGGATGTTCCCGGTAAAGCTCCCGGTATTCTTCTATTGGACTCTTCCTTCCCATATGATTTTATCAACCATAAGCCAGCCCCGCTCTAATTTCACACAATCATCCAGGCGAATTTTAAAGAGTTTTTTATTGCAGGAAAAAACAATATCTATATATGAAGCAAATATTACCGGTTTCTTCTTTTCAATTTTATATTCGGCATGTTCGAATACAGCATGTTCCCATTTGATGCCGTTTTTTTCTCCCTCTTCAATCACAGAATAAAATCTTTTCTGAATTTTCACTAAATCCTGAAGCCACCACTCCAGCATTTCTCTTTTTGATAACTTCAGGATGCTTTTCTCGTTTTTCTGTAATTCCACTGTTTCGACAAATTCCGCCGGTGTTATGGCCAGCCTGAGAAAGCTGCCGATACTCTTTTCTTTTATGGATTCCAGGACTTTTTGTGCCAGGAGGTCCGGCGTTGAGAGATTTTCTTTATGGGGGAGCGTTCTGCAGTTCAAAAGGGAGATTATGCAAATGAGGGGAATTATCTGTTTCATTTCGGGATTTCCTCCGGTTGATTCTCCTGTTCATCACTTCAGCCTGATATTTACTGACTTGAATATCCTCGCAAGCTCTCCGCTCTCCAGGTAGACCCCGTGTCTCTCCGGACACTGGTCTACCAGCACGTTCCCCGGGGCCCTGAAGACATACTCATTCATTTCAAGGGAACATACGGGACAGCTGTATTTGGACTTCCTGTGGCGCAGGTGTTCAGACGGGACATCGCTTGCATATCCCGTAAGTGTTTTGAGTTCACCGCTGTCGAACCAGATGCTTTTACAGAACCTGCAGACATCGATTTCCGTGTCCTCTACGTAAACACGGGAAAAACTCTTTGCGCATTCCGGGCAGTTTCTTTCTGAGACCGGAAGGTCGTCTCTGACAATCTGCCCGGCGATCTTTTTCATGATTTCAAGGTGGTTTCCGGAAAAGTCCGATTCCTCAAAATCCCCTGCGGAAGATTTTCCCGTGCCGGACAGTGAGTCGAGTATTTTCGCGAAATCAATTTCCATAACTGGTTTCTCCATTGGGTTTTGAGGTTGTGTGAAATAATAATTACCGGAAGCTGATTAGTTGTCAATGTGAAAATTGGTGGATTGGAATTTTAAAAAAATGTTTCTACTCAACTTTATAGCCGGGCAGGTTCATATTCATGTCATTCCCGTGAAAACGGGAATCCATTTATTTAATAAATAATAATAAATGTCAAAATATTTGCTGACAACTTAACGGGATGACAAATTTAAAAGACCCATTTAATTTACAAACCTACTTGTTTCCTTTGGTCCCCTAAATAAACCTAAATTATCATTAAATTCTTCATTGACACAGGTAAACCGAAACAATAATTTTTCACTCAGGCTGTTGATTATCATTCTGATAATTGACCTCTATATTTAAAACAGGATGAGTAAATGTATTATAACGAAGCGGTTGAAACAATTGAAAGAAAAGAACTGGAGGCTCTTCAGATTGACAGGCTGAAAAATGCGCTGGGATCGGCATCGAAGACCCCCTTCTACAAAAAAGTTATAAACGATAATAAAATCGATATTTCAAAAATGACCACTCTGGAACATCTCCGGGATTTCCCTTTCACCACCAAGCATGACCTGAGGATCAGTTATCCCGACGGAATGGTTGCCCTGGAGAGGAGAAATATTGTCAGGATGCATGCTTCTTCCGGGACCACGGGAAAGTCCACCGTTATCTTTTATTCTCAAAAGGACATTAATGAATGGGCCGACCTCATCGCCAGGAGTATGATGGCCACCGGAACAACCGGTGATGATGTCTTCCAGAACATGATGGGATACGGACTCTTTACCGGGGGCCTGGGTCTCCACTACGGGGCGGAGAGGCTTGGCTGCCTGGTCATTCCCTCATCCACCGGGAACAGCCTGAAACAGATTGAGCTCATGCAGGATTTTCACACAACAGTTATTCATATTACCCCCAGCTATGCTTTACACCTTGTTGAGATTGTAGAGGAGAATGGTATCAACCCCCGCGATCTTACGGTGAGGAAAGCCTATCTCGGCGCCGAACCCTACTCGGAGGGGATAAAGAAGAAGATCGAGGAACAGTGGGGGATGGAGGCATATAATTCTTACGGTCTTTCGGAGATGAACGGACCCGGCGTTGCTTTCGAGTGCAGTGAAAGGGAGGGCATGCACCTCTGGGAGGACTATTACATTATGGAGATTATTGATCCTGAAACAGGGGAACAGCTCCCCGACGGGGAAGAAGGGGAACTGATCCTCACCCATATAAACAGGGAGGCCATGCCCATAATCAGGTACAGGACACGGGACCTCACGAGGATAGTCCCGGAGAAATGCAGCTGCGGGAGGACACACAGGAGAATTGAGAGGATAAAGGGAAGGACCGATGACATGATGATCGTGGGAGGGGTCAACATCTTCCCCTCGCAGATTGAGACGGTACTCATGAATGTCCCCGAGGTGGGAAACAACTACCAGATTGTTCTGGACAGGGAGCATAATCTTGACAGGATACATATCAAGGTGGAACTCTATTCAAAGATGTTTACCGGTGACCTCACCGGGCTGAAAAACCTTGAGAGGAAGATTGTTGAGAAACTCCGGGCCCTGATCGTGGTTAATCCCCGTGTTGAACTCATGGAGCCGGGGTCTCTTCCCCCTTCAACGGGAAAGGCCGTAAGGGTCATTGACAACAGGAAAATATAGGTTCAGGAGGAAATTATGCCGAAACAGGTTTCAGTCTTTGCGGAGAACAGACCCGGGAAAATCAGGAGGATAACGGAAATTCTTGAAAGGGAGAAGATCAATATCCGCGCCATAACCATATCAGATTCAGGGGATTACGGTATTATCAAGCTCCTGCTCAACAGGCCGGATGAGGGCTGCAACGCGCTGAAGGAGGAGGGGATAGCGGCAACACTCAAGGATATTGTGGCCATAAAAATTGATGACAGCCCCGGAGGGCTTCTCAAGGCGTCAACTGTCCTGAGTGAACAGAAGATCAATGTGGAGGATGCCTACGGTTTTACCATAAGGGAGAGCAATGAGGCGGTCTTCATATTTCAGGTTGAAAATATTATTGTCACCGAAAACCTCCTCCGTGAGGCGGGTTTTCCCATCCTGACCGATAAAGAGATCTATTTTTTATAGATTTTGTTAGAAGTTTTTTTTATTTTTTTCATGAAAGCACTTGACAAAAAGGGATAATATTATTAAATTTTAGTTAATTCTAAAATACTTATTCAATTAGATGATTATCTATCCGCAATGGCGGAATATGAAAGGAGACGGGAAAATGGAACATCTTACAGTTGAAACGTTCAAGGAAAAAGTGTTCAATTATGAAGAAAATAAGGAATGGAAATTTGAAGGAAAGCTTCCTGCGATTATAGATTTCTATGCAGACTGGTGCGGGCCGTGTAAAATGGTTGCCCCTGTACTTGAGGACCTTGCAAAAGAATATGACGGGAAAGTTGACATCTATAAGGTAAATACAGAGGAGCAGCAGGAGCTGGCCATGGCTTTCGGTATATCAAGTATACCCAGCATTCTGTTTGTACCTGTGGATGAAAAACCGGTCATGCAGGCAGGGGCCCTTCCCAAGGAATCATTTAAACAGGTCATCTCCGATATTTTGAAGGTAAACTGAGAAATTACGAATTGAAAACACTATTACTTTAAAAATTACTCCAAAAATACTCCAAAAAAAAGCACTGGCGGCAAAGACCGGTGCTTTTTTTATTAATAGCTGTTTCCCAGTCCCATTCTTAAAAGGGCCTTTTTCATCATTTCATCAACGGCATTCTGCAGCTGCCTCTCTTTTGTTTCATCATTCAGCTTGTTCTTTTTTCGCATTTGAAATATCATTTCCGCGAATTCCCCTCCCTCTTCATTTTTGGGGACCGCGCGGAATTTGCCCTGTACAGCCGTATGAGACCATTCACCGCTCCTTTTTTTATAGATGGTCTCAATCTGTGCTGGCGTCAGGTTGTTTTTGATACACTCCCTGAAGGTCAGTATTGAGAGTCTTATCATGGCCCAGATATCTTCTGTTATCATATATTTATCTTCTGTGTCTCCCGTGGCCAGGGCCAGGACCCTTGCGCGTTTCTCCGCAAGGTCCCTGACCTTATCCAGGAAATTGTCCCTCCCGGATATTGAAAGAGCTCTTACGATCCCCTTGTTAAAATCGGTAAATTTTTCTTCACTTTCCGGAAGTTTGGCCCATGCCCACATTGTGTTTTTGTCAGGGGTGCTCATTCTCTGGTAGCACATCATAAAGGAGGGGAAAGCCCTTCCATGGTCTATGGGGATGAGCTTGACAGGCTGTTGTTTAACCTGTTGGTCACCGGTCCCCTGTTTCTGAGGTGGAGGCGCCCGCTGGAGCATCAGGTTCTCCAGGTGCCTGTCGCTGTTCAGTGTAACGATATCGATTATTGCCATCCACTGTAGAGTATCGACATCAAAGGGCAGGACCTCCGTAAGTCCCGGTTTGTTCTCAAGATACTTCTTTAAGTCGCCTATGACATTTTCAACACCCTTCTGGTATGACCCTACCTGGAGGCTTGAAGCGGCGGCTTTATAGTTGGATTTCATCACCCCTGTTCTGCTTACCGGTTTAAAGACGGGATCATCGATCCTGGCCAGGCGGGTAAGGGGGATAATGGGAATGCCCATCTCCTTTGACAGCGAGTATGCCATGGCTTCACGGAGCGCGCTTCCTCCTTCGGGAAAGTGCTGTGGTCCCAGGAAACCCTCCTTGGCACACGGCTTAAAAATGCCCTGAATGGCATTTGTTGTATTGTGTCTGTCAAAGTAGGAATCGGATGCCCCGGATTGGCCCGTTGCCGCGGTGCTGATATATTTATGGGTCTCACCGGTAATTGTCGCAAGTCCCGGGACAAGTGTTATTTCCTTTATTTCCAGTTCCCTTACGGCATCCCTTATGTAGGCGATTTCACGGTCAATACACTGAATAACCGCTTTGATCTCTTCATCCCTTATGCTTGCAGATCCGCCTTTTGAGGCCCTCCACTTTCCGATTTCCGTTTCTACCTGCTGGAGTGCTGCGAATTTTTCCATATTTGAAAACCTTCCGGTCTCCTGGTTCTTTAGTGCTTCAACATATTCGCGTATTTTGGTATCAATGGACTTGAGTTCCTGGGACCTCTTTCTCAGGAACTTGGATGAATAGGATTCCCAGTTCTGGAATTTCAGCTTACATGTGTGGTATTGACACTCCGCTCGGTTCAGATTGGGCAGGTAGTGTGAAATAAAGATGATCGATGTAATGATAGCCGAAATAATTGTTTTTCTCATACTGCTTTCCTGTTATAAAACCGGTTTGATCTTGAATATGCCCTCTATGGAAAAGTCATTTCTACTAAATTCAAGTCCTCTTATCAAGGAATTTTTGCTGGTGTCTCATTAAAATGAAGAGATGTGATTTTTCCGGATAAACTGTCCCCGGAATATATTTTAGTTGTAAAATTCATGTTACTCTATAACATCTGCTGTATGGCTATAAAAAGGGAACCTCTATGACGTTTCCTTTCAAAAAGATTAACAGGATGTCCCCGCCGCCTTTGGCGGCGGGGACATCTTAGTTATGGTTTTAATATAAATATGATTATTCTTAATATAAAGCCTGAGCAGGTGCTCATTACCAAAAAAAGAGATACAGGAATAAATTTAAAGAGTGAAATTCAGAACTGAAATCGAACCGGTTCCTCCGGGTAACCCGGTGGAACATTACCAGAGAATTATCACCCTTGGTTCATGTTTTGCCGATAACATATCTGCCTACCTGGAGAGGTACAGGTTCAGAATAATGGCAAATCCCTTCGGTGTACTCTTTAATCCCGTATCCATCCTCAATTCACTGAAACTGGTTGCTGATAAAAGAGAGTTTAACAGGGATGACCTTTTTGAGTACCAGGGTGAGTGGCACAGCTTCTTTCATCACAGCGATTTTTCAAGCCACGATCCCGGGGCAGTCATTGAGAGGATAAATACGGGGCTCCATGAGGCCTTTGAGTTCCTTAAAACAGCGGACCTTGCAATAATAACCTTTGGCACCTCCTTTACCTACAGGTTGAAGTCCACAGGGGAGACCGTATCCAACTGCCACAGGTTTCCGGCATCTTACTTTGTCCGGTACAGGCTCAGCTCGGATGAGATAGTGGATTCGGTGGAGATGCTCATAAACATGCTTTTATCCATCAAGAGCGATCTCAGGTTTATCTTTTCTATCAGTCCTGTGAGGCACTGGAAGGACGGGGCGGTGGAAAACCAGTTGAGCAAATCTCTTCTGATAACAGCTCTTCACACTGTGCTGGAGAAGTGTGAAAATGCTGATTATTTCCCTGCATATGAATTGATGATGGATGACCTGAGGGATTACAGGTTTTATGCTGCGGACCTCCTTCACCCGAACCGTATTGCTACAGATTATATCTGGGAAAAGTTCTCCCGTTCATGTTTCAGCGGGGACTGCCTCAATGCCGTTGCTGACATGGAGAGACTGGCTGCGGCAATGGACCACAGGCCCCGGAATGAGGAGAGCCCCGAACACAAAAAGTTCCTCAAAGAGAACCTGAAATATGTCCGGGAGCTGTGTGCAAGGTACGATTATCTTGATCTCAGCAGGGAACGGGAGTACTTCTCGGCGGCCCCCTAACCCCCAAAGGGGGCACAAGAGTGATGGAAGAAAAAAATCTTTCGCCCCCTCAGGGGGATGGGGGGCTCAGGGGGGAATTAATTTCTCTTAACCTATACAAAAACTCTTGACTGTTTTTTAATATAATTTTGAATTGAAAATTCCATGCAATTTAGCGTAATTCAGAAGCAAATTTAATAAAATCCAGATAAGTGGATTTTAAGGAGTTAATATAATGTCTAAAGATAAGATCTTCTGTTCAAATTGTCAAAACTGTATTGTCATAAGGCAGTATGAATCAGAACCTGACAGGTACGTGTTAAGAGTAAAGTGCCTGCAGAAAAAATGGGTGAAAAGGTCAGGAGAAGAGAAGTTGTATAAGTATTTTACCGTTGCACGAAGAATAATGGATGAATGTGAGCATTACACCGAATCGGGTGAGCTCTTTCCCTACATTAAGAACCTGAGAAAGGAACTGCCCATTAAAGACGAGATATATTCAACCAAGGAAATCTAATTATGGCGTCAACCTTTAAAGGTGGTATTCATCCTCCTGAGAATAAACAGATAACCGAAGAGTTCCCGTTTACAAATCTCTCGATTCCTCAGCTCTGTTATGTTCCTGTTCAGCAGCATATCGGTGCGCCGGCCAGGCTTGTGGTGGAGGTTGGCCAGAGTGTTGAAGAAGGTCAGCTGATTGCCGCCGCAGAGGGCTTTGTCAGCGCCAATGTCCATGCTCCCATTCCCGGAAAGGTTATTGAAATAACAAGTCATCCGGTGAGCAGCGGATTCTCAGAGACCATCGTTATTGAGGCGGAGGGCGCGTTTTCCGCTTCGGGGAAACAGAGAGAATCTGTTGACTGGTCAGGGTATTCCAAAGATGATATTCTGAACAAAATCAGGGACGCGGGAATTGTCGGTCTCGGAGGGGCCGCGTTCCCCACGTCAGTAAAGCTTTCCCCGCCGCCTGAAAAGAGTATTGACACCCTTGTAGTAAATGGTGCCGAGTGCGAACCTTATCTCACAATTGATGATATGCTCATGAAAACCTTCCCCGAAGAGATTTTTCTGGGTGTGAGAATAACCCTTAAGGTCCTCGGTATTGAAAAAGCTGTTATTGGCATTGAGGACAACAAGGGGGAAGCGGCGAAGACATTACAGGAAACCATCCGGAGGCTCAACCTTCCGGAAGAAATAACCGTTGTTCCGCTGAAGACAAAATATCCCCAGGGCGCCGAAAAACAGCTTATTTACAGCCTTCTTGGCAGAGAAGTCCCCTCAAAAGGCCTTCCCATGGATATTGGCGTGGTGGTTCAGAATGTAGGGACTATACTGGCAATCTATGAAGCGGTATCTCTAAACAAGCCGCTTTTTGAAAGATATATTACGGTTTCCGGAACAATGATCAATAAACCGGGTAACTTCAAGGTCAGGATCGGAACGAAGCTCTCTGATATCGTGGAGGAGTGCGGAGGGCTTAAAGGAGATCCTGCCAAGATCGTCCTGGGCGGACCCATGTGCGGAACAAGCATCCATAATCTTGATATCCCTGTGGTAAAAGGGACTTCCGGGGTTCTTTTTCTCTCTGAAAAGGAGGTATCGGTAGATGAATACCTTCCCTGTATCAGGTGTGGAAAATGTGTCGCCGAATGCCCCATGGGACTTGTCCCCTGTGATATTGGGACTGCCGTTGAAATGAACAGGCTTGATCTGGCAGAAAAGCTTAATCCCTATGATTGTATCATGTGCAGTTCATGCGCTTTCAGCTGTCCTGCCAAACGGCCCCTGAGTCATTTCATTAAGCTTGCCCAGGAAAGGCTCAAACAGAAAAAATAGATTGGATTTGGAAATAAAATGACAACACAAAAAGAATCACTACTGACTTTATCCAGTGCGCCCCATGTGAAATCCCAGGAGAGTGTTGCCACTGTCATGTGGCTTGTTGTTGCCGCCCTTGTCCCGGCAGCGGCTTATTCGGTCTATATTTTCGGGATAAAATCCCTGGTACTCCTGGTCTCTGCGGTAGCAGCGGCGGTAGTTTCCGAGGTGGGCTATGAATACCTTATAAAAAAACGTTTAACAGGAGCGGACGGTTCCGCGGTTATTACTGGCCTTCTTGTTGCCATGAATGTCCCTCCCGGCGCCCCTGTCTGGATGGTGGTCATCGGTTCATTTTTTGCAATTATTATTGTCAAACAGCTCTTCGGGGGGCTCGGTTTCAATATTTTCAACCCGGCTCTTGCGGCCAGGGCATTCATGATCGCCTCCTGGCCCGTGCACATGACAACAGGATGGTTCAGCTTTAGCAAGTCAAATGTCTTCATGCAGAATATCAACAACAGTCCGGGATTTGCCCCTGAGCTTTTTGATGCCATTACACAGGCAACCCCTCTTACGGCCCTCAAGGAGGGACCGAAGATCCTTCATGAGATGAATGTGGGAGTTGACCGGCTTTACAGCTTTATTTTTTCAGCTGACAGGATCAAGCCCCTCTTTTTCGGAAGCATCGGAGGTGTTGTGGGTGAAACCTCTGCCCTGTTCCTCCTCCTGGGAGGGATATTTCTTCTCTGGAAAAGGATAATCACCTGGCATATCCCGGTTGCATATATGGGAACTGTGGCCGCTCTTGCGTTCATCTATTATCTCATAACCGGTGTCCCCAATGTTCACATTGCAGTGCTCTTCCATCTGCTTTCGGGAGGTCTCATTCTCGGAGCGTTTTTCATGGCAACCGATATGGTCACATCTCCCGTTACCTATAAAGGGATGCTGGTTTTTGGGGCCGGATGCGGTTTGATCACATTTGTTATCAGGATATGGGGAGGATACCCGGAAGGAGTCTCTTACTCAATACTCCTTATGAATGCTGTTACTCCTCTGATTGACAGGTATATTAAGCCGAGAATTTTCGGTACGTAGATAGAGAGATATCCGCCCGGGGCAGATAAATTTACCAAACAAAATCGAGGTTATTCAAGAGGAAAATTATGAAAACAATCGGAAAGTCAGCTGTTACCCTCGGCATTGTGGCTTTTCTTTCAGCCTTCTTGCTTTCTCATGTTATGAAACTCACCTATCCTGAGATTGTTAAGCAGGAGAAGGAGAAGCAGAAGAATGCTCTTGCCATGGTCCTTCCCGGGTTCGAGGTTGGTGAAAAGCAGACCGAGAAAATAAACGGCAAAGAGATCGAATACTGGATCGGGAAGAAAAAAGCCGGCACGAAAAATGAAAAAGGTGAGGATATTTTCACCAGGGGTATTGCCTATATAACCTCAAAGTCGGGATACAGCGGTGATGTTGTTTCCATGGTGGGTGTGGATGAAAGCGGGAAGATCCTGGGTATCTCCATAATGGAACAGCTTGAGACCCCGGGACTGGGAGCGCGGTGTATCGAGATTGCAAGTAAACTGACATTTGTGGGATTCCTTGTGGGCAGGGAAGTCAAAGACGAGCCCACCAAACCCTGGTTCCAGGAACAGTACAGGGGCCTGAATCTTTTCAAAAAGATCACGATCCTCAAAATGGGCGACTGGAATGAGGGGATGCGTGATGAACTTCTTAAACGCAATTCCATTTCAGCCATAACAGGGGCCACCATTACATCACGGGCCGTTACCCGAAGCCTTGAGAACGGGATCCCCATTCTGAAAAAAGTCCTCGGAAAAGAAACACCGGCAAAGGAGGAGAAGTAGATGAGCAAAATGCAGGAATTTACCAAAGGATTATGGAGAAAAAATCCCATTCTTGTCCTTGCCCTTGGCCTCTGCCCCACGCTGGCTGTTACAACATCGGTATCCAATGCTCTCTGGATGATGCTTGCGGCGACCTTTGTACTGGTCTGTTCGAATATTATCATATCCCTTGCAAAAAACCTTATCCCGGCCCATATCAGGATACCCATATTTATTACCGTCATTGCGTCATTTGTAACAATCGTTGAGCTTACCCTGAAGGGTTTCCAGCCTGAAGTCTATAAAAGTCTCGGTATCTTTATCCCTCTCATTGTTGTTAACTGTATTATTCTGGGACGGGCAGAGGAGTTCGCGTCAAAAAACGGTGTTTTCGTTTCGATCCTTGACGGTCTGGGAATGGGCCTCGGTTTCGGATTGGCCCTTGTTGTTCTCGCGTTTTTCAGGGAGACACTGGGGGCCAATAAGCTATTCGGTTATCTGCTCATACCCGGAATGGAACCCTCTTCGGCAATGATCCTGGCACCGGGGGCATTTATTACCATAGGCCTCATGCTCTGGGCCATGAACACCATCAACTCGCGGAAGGAATAGGAGAAGGAGATATTATCCATGGAGATCAAGGTATTATTTACAATTCTTATCAGTACGATTTTTATCAATAACTATGTCCTGTCACAGATGCTGGGACTCTGTCCCTTCCTGGGTGTTTCCAAGAAGATCGATTCAGCCATAGGTATGGGGTTCGCGGTGATCTTTGTCATGACCCTGGCTTCATTCATGACATATCTTATCTATAAGTACGCGCTGGTCCCCAATGACATTGTCTACCTGAGGACAGTTACCTTTATCCTTGTGATTGCTTCCCTTGTTCAGCTGGTGGAGATGATAATTGAGAAGGTCTCACCGGCGCTCTATGAGTCACTGGGTATCTTCCTGCCCCTTATTACGACGAACTGCGCGGTCCTCGGTGTTGCGGTTCTCAACATTAACTCCGGCTTTGTGACCGCCAGCATGGGGCTGATAAAATCGGTTGTCCAGGGTATGGGCGCGGGTATCGGTTTTACAATCGCCCTGATTCTCATGGCCGGGATAAGGGAGAGGCTTGAGCTTGCGGATATCCCAAAAAACCTCCAGGGACTTCCCGCGACATTTATTACCGCGGGGCTTCTTTCCCTTGCCTTTCTCGGATTTTCCGGAATGAAAATTTGAGTCATAAAGAAAAACCGTTCATTGATTACAAGTTCCTGGGAATAAAATCGTTTATTGAATTCCTGGACGAAGCGGGTCTTGAATATCATCTCTTCGAAGAAGATGATCATTCCTCGCTGTTTCATTCCAGGTTTGATATCTTAAAAGAGGGGGACAGTGTAGTCTCCGGGATAATGACACGGGATGAAGCGAAGGCTTTTTTTTCCCAGTTCGGTATCAGGATCACGAAAAGTTATCACGCCTATATTGTTTTCATCTTTGACCACCATCCTACAGCTGATGACCTGCTAAAGGTCCTTGAAGAACTTGAAGAGATCATTATGAGCAACCTGGATGATATTGATATCAGTGATATTGCAGAGAGGATGGAAAAACAGGGGGAAATGGAGGATAAAAATCCGGGTAAGTAAAGCCGGTTTAGCCTTGCTGTTCTTACTTCAGTGCTATATTCATCTCCAGCTGGCCCATGGGGCTGTAGAGGTTTATTCCCAGTGTGGTCTGCTTGATCATTGTTATCTGGACTTCCTTTCCTTCAACAACAGTTGGTGTTGTTATCTCAATCTGCTTCCCCGTTGTGGCAAAGAGGTTCATGGCATTTCCGGTAATCATATTTGCCAGTTCACCGATTATGTCCTTATACTCTGATTTAAGCTGTTCTTCGGAGAGTCCCGGGGCAAGAATACCTGCAATTTTCTGTACCATATTGAACTCCATGCTGTATACAACTTCCCCTGTGACGCCGCCGGTAATTCCAATTATTATGGAAACATTCATGGAGGGAATAGGGCTCTCTTTAATAACCAGTTTTCCCCTTCTCAAATCAACATTAAGGATAGATTTAAAGACAGCGCTTGCTGCTTCCAGAAAGGGATTTACATATTCGGCATTGATATTCATTACTCGTTAACTTCTCCTCTTATCAATAATCGGCACGTTTTCACAAGCGATAAGCTGTTTTTCGGGTATCCAGAGTAAATTTCAGTACAAACACCGGAATCAGCAGGTGATTTCAGTATCATTTTTATTATATTATATACTTCAAATCAGTCAACAGTATTTTTTTGCTATAACTATTCTGTTTTGAGGTTTTTGACGACCTTGCCTTTTTCACTGAGAGATGTCATCAGCCTGTTTGTGATGGTATCAAAGCTTTTATAGCTTATTGATTTTGCCAGTGATTCTGAATCTTTTTCGGAAGGTGCTTCCATTTTTACATCTGCAATAACAGTAGTGAAAATATA
>JBNKTL010000035.1:0-50904 GCA_050298055.1 Spirochaetota bacterium | reverse complement strand
CCACCGGGTGGCTCAAACTCACCGTCCCGTAGTTGTTGATGGAAGGAGGCTTCACAAACACCGCCCCCGCCAGGGGGTCCAGCTTCGGTGTGAGTTCGCCCTCCTTATCACTCCGGTTTGTAGACGAGGATACGGCGTCATTCCCCGAAGGCGCCGAAGGATACGACTTGTTGTCATTCCTGTCCGCCAGGTCGAGAAAGTCCGTGTTTCCGCAGGATGTTAGTGTGAGTGAAATCACACTGGTTAAAAATATAATATGTAGGATAAACTTTTTCATTTCATGTAAAGTTTCAAGTTTCAGGTTACAAGTTACAGGTTAAACTTTCTCCCTTTTATTTTACTTCCTTTCAGATATTTGATTAAGCCTGATATCATTTTACCTGTTTCACCTGCCAGGTTCTTTATTCTTTCAAATTCATCTTCTTTTATATATTGAAGGTCCAGAGCCATATACAACTGGGACCGGACTTCACCGGCAGACCCCTTGGCTATTGATAAAAACTGAATAAATTCCTTATTCCCGTCCCTTTCATAACCTTCCGCGATATTTGATATAAGCGAAATGCCCGCTCTTCTCATCTGGTCCTTTAAAGCAAAATCCCTGTCAAAGGCTCCTTTAGACGTAATCCTGTAAATCTCATTCACCAACTCTCTCCCCTTCTTCCACGCGTTTATATCTTCAAATCTATCAAATGTCACTCTCCCTCTTCCTCTCCGTCTTTTTCTCCGTCTTCAACTTGTAACTTGTAACTCGAAACTTGTAACTATCCTTCACCCTCTTCAACTCGAAACATGTAACTTGTAACTCGTAACTATTCTTTAGCCTTGCAACTTGCAACTATCCTAAACCCTCTTCAACTTGTAACTTGTAACTCGAAACTTGTAACTCATAACTATTCTTTAGCCTTGCAACTTGCAACTATCCTAAACCCTCTTCAACTTGTAACTTGTAACTCGAAACTTGTAACTATCCTAAACCCTCACCCCAAAAACCAACATCAAATAAAAAGCCTGCAACGGCACGTCCTTGGTGGCAATATACCTGTACCCGAAATCCACCCCTCCCTCCACAAAATTATAAACCGGGTAGACAAACCCCGTTGAGAGCTCAATGGTGTTGATATACTCAACAATGGGGCTCGTCACCTGGTCAGAGGTAAAAGCCACACGGGTGATCCCCTCCGAGGCCCTTACGTAGAGGGTCACCGGTCTCCTGAAAAAATCGTACCGCGAAAGAAAATCCGGCAGCTTTACCTTATAGTTGTACCGGGCCCCCACCGAAAACTGCGAAAGGCTCAGGGACGAATCAACCTTCCCCGCCCGGTCCCTGCTCTCAAGCTCCGTGTACCGGAACACCGCGTCGGGCACCAGGCCGAACCGTTCATACCTCTCCAACCGTGTCCCCAGGGAGTAGCCCGGAACACTTTTATACCTCTTCCCGTAAGCAAAGCCCGGGAAGGTGAACCCCAGGTTGAGGGCGGGAGTCATGCCGTAGCCGTAGATCCCCGGCCATCTTTTCCCCGCCGCCGGAACATTCCGGGGCCCGTTTTTCAGGCCGTTCCAGTTGTCCCCCTGTCCGTCATTCTGCCAGTTAACCAGTGCAGCCTTTTTCGCGGCTTCCTTCTTTTCCCTCTCCTCCCGGCGCTTTTTGATCTCGTCCCTCATCTCCTGGTTGGTTTTCCCTTCAAAGAAGAGGACACTGTCGGTTCCGGACATCTCCATCTCGTTCTCTTCCGGTCCCGCAATGAGGGCCGGGGAGATGCTTAAGAGGAGAAGCATCAAGGCCGGGGTGATATGGAGGGTTCTTTTTTTTAACATGGTTTTTTTGAAATTTAGGTTTCTTAAATGCTTTTGATTTCTCGCATTAAAAATTCATTAAACAATGCATTAAGTTGCCTGTTTAATCTCCCCCTCTCACGTCCTTTTTTTCTCACTCCCCGGGAGAGGGGGCCGGGGGGTGAGGGTACTAATATTTAAACACTTCAGTTCTTAGAACCTTTGATTGTTTGTGAACAATCAAAGGTTGTTTATTAACAAATCAACATCTCTTATCAATAAGTAATTGTCCACCCTGTTGAACCACCATGGTAAAGCCAAGTTCCCAGATTTGTAAAAAAATTATATGAAACACTGTCACCATATGAATTATAATATGTTAATGTCATATTAATTTCAGCATAACCTACATATACAACATTACTACTAGAACTTGAAACATACTTTGAAAGTAACTGTGATGGAATAACCTGAATTGATGCTCTATTTGATATTGCTCTCTTACCTGTTTCACCTGTAGTGGATGGATCGGGAAGGAGAGGATTAGCTGCGGATGCATCAAGTCGCCAGCTTATTGAATAATGTGTTGTTCCTTGAGGCGGAACAAGTGAAGATCCCAAATTATCTATAAGTATTCTTCCATAAAAGTTATATGTACTTTGAATATATGTATTACGCCATGCTGCCGCAACACTTCCCGGTCCTCCGCCAACCTGGGCAGTGTCGATCATCATTGTTGTCCAGGGACCCTCCCCGTCGGTTATGTGCTCATTGACAGCCCGTACTCTCACATAATACCTGTCCCAGTAGTTAAGCCCGGAAAGAGAACAGGACAGGGGATCAACACCGTTGCCTCGGATGTCAGGTGTGTAGTCAACCCATGATCCGCTCTCACTATGGTACTGCAGTTGATAATATTTCTCACCGGGAACATAGATATTGTTCACATAGATGCTGTGTCCGTCCGAACCGAGGTTCAGGGAGACCGCCGCGGGGGCAACGGGTACATCGGCAGACCAGGGCTCCAGTCTTGCAAGGTCCCCGGTTACCGTGTGAAACGCCGGTTCGCTCACCTTCCCGAACTCATTGTACGACTTTACCGCCACCACGTAGTAGCTGTACTGCTGAAGGTTCTCTATTGTATACGAATTCCCCCCGTCCAGCGACGCGATGGGTATCACGGTTGAGCTGTCCCAGCCGTTGAGGTTGCTGTCGTTCATGAGCGCGTTGAGCTGCGAATCGGTCAACCCGTCAACCTGCTTCCAGAAGACCTGCACGCTGTCCGCGTAATTTGCCGTCTGCAGGGTGGCCGTTATGCTCTTATTACCCGCTCCCGCCGTAAAGGTGGGGACCTCGATCCGGCTGGTGTCCGCCTCTCCCAGGGAATCCTGGAGCTTCACCTTCAGGCCCAGTATCCTCCGCTCATAGGGAGAAAAGAAATAGTTGCCGATATCGGTGCTGGAAAAGGCAAAGGTGCCGGTATAGCTGCCGCCGAGGGTGTCCTCGATATACGAAGCATCGGTATAATCCTGGTTGATCCAGTAGGAGATAAAATCGGTGACCGATGTGGGAGTGCTCACATAATAGTCGTTCGCGGCGCTGCTCTTCGGCCAGAAGGTGTCCCGGTACTTCTGGTCCGCCGATGTCCGAATGTAGATATCGGCAACATCACGCCCTCCCGCGAAAACATTATACAAAGAAGGAACTGTTTCATTAACACCGCTCCCTGTTCCGTCGGGGACCCTGAAGAAGAGATGGAACTTCTGCTTGTCATACTCCACGTAGCTGGTGTACCTGCAGTCTATGGACTGTGGTCCCGTATCAAAATCCGAGAGCTTCAGCCGGTACCAGCCGCTGCCGTCGTTGAAATTCACCTCCAGGTCGATGGAATCCATGCTTTCAAGGTCGCTCCGTACCACAGGAGAGTAGACCTTCTGGTCACGGTACCTCTCGTAACTCACAAGAACATACTTTTCCCCGGTTGACGATGCCATGCCGCTGCCCATGTTGTTGTTATTGACCGCGTAGACATTAATCCTGTAAACCCCGGGATTGACGATCTCGCCAGAAGGGTTCTCCACGACGATGCTGTTTACACCGGGATACCCGTACTGTGTCACAACCGGCGGGTCCCCTCCCCCCGTGTCATAGTTGAAGGGACCCTGGTATTCGATGATATAGTACTCGGTATTTGTTCCTTCCGCGATCCTCACGTCAATGCTGTTAAGGAGCCCGGAGGTACTGTAGAAAAACTCTCCGGGAAGCGTGCCCGCCTGTGCCTCTTCAACAAGAGTCAGGGAACCGGTGTGGTTATTGGCAACACTGCCCGATGACACATCCACCCCGTAAACAGACCCGTGGGCCCTCACATTCACCCTGTAGGTGATGCCTCCCTCGATTTTACCCACGGGATTGCTTTCCGTATCAATACTGTTTCGCGTAATCCTCACTTTGCCGTTATTCTTTGACAGGTCTTCACTTGAGACCAGTATTTTCTTCCAGGTGTCCGTTGAAGCGCCCGCATCCCCGAAAACGATCTCGTACCACTGGGCGTACTGGGACTCGTCAATGGAGACCGTGATATTATTGGTCCCCCCTGTTGCCATATGGGAAAATTCGCCGGGGATCCCGTCAACATACTCATCCCCGGACTGGAAGGTATACTTGAAGTCATCATCATTCCAGAGGTGGAGATCGTTTACCGTATCCAGCTGGTAGCTTGCCCCCGCCGATGAGGAATTAAACAGAGACCGGGACTTCAGGAGGTCAACCTCCAGGTGAATAACGTCCCCTTTAATGATCTTTCCCAGGTATGTGGACCGGTCAAAGGGTCCGGCGTTATTCAGCCTGTTCCACCGTGTGTCGAGATAGACGGTCTCCAGGGACTGGATGGGGGTATAGGTATAGCCCTGGAAGTGTTCGTTGAAGTCCTTGATGTCGATACAGACGATCTCATAGCGCTCCCCGGCCCATATGGGGTCGTTGATGTCCCCGTTAAAATACCTGCCGTTATGGTAAATGATCCAGTACTTCATCTTGTTGATCTCGGTCTCGCTGAGGAGCTCGTTGGGGTTATACGACGGGTTGTCCTTGGGATTAAAGGGATTGTACTTTTGAAGTTCCCCGATCCTTTTTATTGTCTCTATCTTATGATCAACGTTGAATTCGTCGGTATAGGTCTTCACGTAGGTCTCAAACTTGTCCCATGAGTTACCTTCGATATCGTCGGCAAAGACATAGTTGTCCGGGTCCGCGCTCCCCGGTTTCCACTTCAGTCCGTCGTCATCCACGGTAAGTGGATTTTCGCTCCACTGTTCGCCGCCCCCTGTTTTGCTTCTGAGAATATTAAAAAGGGCCTTTTTCAGGGATATCCCCGGTATCAGGTCGCCATTCTCATTCACGTCAAAGGCCGCAACACGGTAGGTCTCCCGGAGATTGGTGCCCGCGATCTTGATCAGGGCGGTCCTCCCCTTGGCTGTCTCTTCAATGATCTTGAGGTTTTCGACGCCCGGATTGTAGTTGGAGTCTTCCACCTTATGCATGTCATAGCTCACCACGTGGATCTGGGGGATATAGCCGTTCTCCAGGGCCTTCATCACCTCGTAGGTGTTGAGGTTGGCGACCTCGATTGTATAGGGTCCCAGCTCCTCGTTCCCGTAGATGCTCTGGTTGAACTCGGAGTAGTCCTCGTTACGGAGTTTAAAGGTCTTTACCGGGAGAAACTCACCCGCCGGGGTCCTGAAGGTCAGGGTGCAGATCACGTTGGAGATCTTCACCGGCATATTAACTGTTTCGTTTTTCAGGAAGAGGGCCGCCCTCACCACCCCGTCGTTGGGACCGATGTTCTCGGTGTTCTTCAGGGTCTCGCTTTTCCTGAAGTTCTGGGACATGGTCTCCACGGTATCGTTGGTGAACTCAACGCCGTTCCGTGAGAGATTGTCTATATAGTCCACATCTTCAAAAACAGTGGTTTCAGACATGGCGGAATTGGAAAATGAGTTGGATACGCTCTCATTATGGCTTGTGGTGTTAGTCCGTGATGAATTCGCGCTTCCTCCGAATCCCCCGAAATTTACCGAACCGCCGCTGCTTCTGGATGTTGTTTCAGTATCACCGAATGATTCGGAATGGCTTCCGCTCTTTTCATAGCTCTCCTTGGTCACATAGGGGGTTGTTTTCTCATTTGCCTGGGTATACTGCCTGTCCTCCATGCTGTTTGAGATGGTGTCTTTCACACCGGAATCTTCAATGGTCTCCGTGTGGTTGTCCGATACCGAAGAGTAACTGATCCTTATCTCCATGGTTATCGGGGCAGAGACCCGGGTCACTATTCTCGGGTAGTCGGCAACATAAGGATTGGAAACGATCTCATGGGCATTGGGTATTCCGTCACCGTCATAATCGGTGTTTGCCGTATGCCCCGTGGGGTCGGGATCAATAATACCGCTGGATGTATTGGAAATGGGAACCCCCAGCATCCGTGAAAACATTGGGTGAAGCGTCCCGTCACCGGAATCTCCCGTTGCTCCTGTACCGTCGGTCACCGTTGTACCGCTGTCCGTACCGCTGCCGCCGGTCACGTCCCCGGGATCAACCTCCTCAACCGTGAGGACCTTTCCCGCGTCCCGGTTGCCGCCTCCGCAGCCGGTCATTAACATACCGGCAGCCGCCAGTGACAGAAAAATCGTTAAACCATAGACAAACCTTTTCATGACAAACCTCTTTATGACTTTTATGAGTTTCGGACACAGCTCACGCTGCCGCTGCCGGAGGGATTTTTCCCCCGGCAAAAAATAAATAAAAAAATTTCTGAGTGCCGGTTTACGGGTAAGCAGGAAAAAATATCTGCCTCAAAAATACACCCGCGGGGAAACACAGGTCAAAAAACAACCGGGTTTCCCTCACATCAAATATCCACTCAAATAAACAAGTGTCGGTTCCGGCAGGAACGGGACAAAGTTTTTTTTATGAAATTTGATTTTTTAAAACATAGACCTGCACACTTAAACATACATTCAAGGTGCCTTATGATTATTAATTCAAAAAACTGTCAATAGATTAATTGCCCCATGTAATGAACGCTACGTAGAATGTAATGAACGACATGTGGATTTTAATAAACAGCATGTTGAAGAAAGTTGCAAGTTACGAGTTACAAGTTTCAAGTTGCCGGTCAATACAGGTTTCGGGCTTTATCTATACGGCTTTCTTCTCATACTGCCCCATGAGAAGGTGGGGAACACTTATGTCCTCGTCCAGGTCATCCCAGTGGACCCCGATACCTCCGCCGCTTATGATAAAGTTGTTCCTCATCTCAGATGGAGCGTTAAGAAGACGCGGGAAATAAGCCAGGGGGACTGATAATTGCCGTCCGTCTGAAAATAATACCCACATGTTATTCTCATCAAACCATACTTTACTTGCTTTTGCGTCATATGTTAAAGTAGTCATTCCATTTCTCCATAATTAAATCTCTCTTTTCTTCAACTTTTTTTTCTAATATATTCAACTCTTTAGGGGTCATATTCCATGAAGCTGCAAGAGAAATATCATCATCAACCCAGAACTTGGCAAGATTTTCATTTTTTCTTACATGAATGTGACAGGGTTCCTTCATTTGAAAAAAAGAAAAACTTATAGCCATTCCATTCAAAAATTTTGGGCATTGGATATACCATAATAACAAGTTTAACAAATTGTAGTACTTACAGTGAGAAAATCAATTATTTTCTTGACTTGGAAAAATTTAATTCTCTGCTCAAACCCATCCGCGTTTATCCGCGTCCATCTGCGGCTCTCTTCTCCGTTACCTATGTCCTGATTGTGCACCCTTCCTCTTCAACCCGGAACCCGGAACTTCTCCATAACTCGTAACTCGTAACTTGTAACTTGTAACTTGTAACTAATCCCCCCCGCTTTTTTACTGAAAAAAATATGACATATCTCCGATATTTTTAGAGAATAACGATAAAAAGGCAAAAATATGGACAACCGGAAAAACAGAGGCTTTAAGAAGAAAAAGTTTCCCATAGGGATATTCCTTATGCTCCTGGTCATTGAATCCGCCATAGCGGTCCTGGCCGTGGGTCTCTACTTCAGGCATACGGGGAAAAAGCAGATCGCGAAGATCGAAAAATATACCCGGAACTACTCCATGAGCATGATCGACGCCTTTGCCGATGTGGCAAGACTGAGCTACAAAGCAAGGGACTATTCGGTATTGAAGGCGCTCTTCCGGCAGGAGATACGGGAGGACACCATTGACGAGGCTTTTTTTGTCCTGAACGACGGGCACATCGTTGTCCATTCCAGTAAAGATATTGAAAAGGAACTCAAGGGGAACATCGCCACCGATGAGTTTGCCTACAATATCGACCTCATCCTCCGCCCCGCGAAAAGGAAGCTGACTACGGTCCAGTTCACTTCCTACAACGTCATGAACAAAAAGGTCCCCTTCAGGAGGGAGGTGAGAGAACTCCTGGAAAAGTACCTTTACGATGAGATCAACATGCTGGGCTGGCTGGTGAGCAAGGCCGTCTACTATAAGAAGAAACCGGTTGGCACGGTCAACTTCCTGATCTATAAAGAGAGGGTCTATGACTTCATCCGGGCCCAGATGAATGAGGCCGTTAAATTCTATAAAATTGCCCAGGTTATCGCCTTCATGGTTTCCCTGGTTGTCTCCCTTATTGTTCTTATGAGGTACAGGAGTATCCAGGAGAAAACATACAGGGACTCCCTTCAAACCATTGGAGAAGATTTTCACAGGGGAGACATTATTGAAGTCATCCCCGAAGAGCGTATCGCGGTGACCATGAAAGAGAAATCCCCCGGTGATGATTTTATCTCGGTGGACATCATCGAGGATTTTGATGACAGCGAATACGAGGTGGACTTCCTTGAGGAAACACCGGGAAATGAGGACAAAAAATTAAGGACTACCGCCGCCGGAATGCCCCGGATGGTCGTTGAAAACGGTCCGGACAGCCTGCCCGGCCGGGGACAGATAATAAAAGACGCGATCCCCATTCAGAGGAAATCATAATATGCTCAATATCAATCATATGGAGGTCCTGGGGGGTGAGGCCGCCATCATAGAGATTGACGGCCCCCTCAACGGGAAGACCAGTCCCGGTTTCGAAGAGTATATTGACCGGCTTCTGGGAAAGAAACTGGTTTACATACTCCTCGATGCTTCAAAGCTTGAGTTCGTGAGTTCCGAAGGCATCGGAGTCATGCTCCATGTGCAGAAGAAAATCAAAAAGTCCAATGGTTATTTTATCCTCTATAACCTCTCATCTGAAGTCTCCTCGCTCTACGAGATACTCGGCTTCAACAGGGTCTTCAGGATAGCCGCCGGCAGGATTGACGCCATGCAGATTATGGACAGGCTGAGAGAGAACAGGGAAGAGGGCGCGGAGGCAGATGAAGGTCCCGGGAGTTTTTCCGTTTCTCTCGAAGAAGATGAAGATATTACCGTATCGGAGTTTCAGGGAAGTTTTTTTGAAGAGGAAGAGAGTCACCCCGAAGAGATAAAAACAGAACAGAAAAGAAAAACGGAAACAGGCGGTAAAAGAGAAGAACCCCGACCTGCTGCGTTTGACCCCTTTATCGTGGAATGTAAAAACTGCAAGACCCTCATAAGGATCAAACAGAGCGGCGATTACCTCTGCCCCACATGCAAAACCGACCGTACCGTAAACAGCGACCAGCCGGTGGATTTTCATGAAGGCGGGGTCACGTGACCCCGCCTTCATGAAATGACCCCGCCTTCATGAAATGACCCCGCCTTCATGAAAAATCACTTTTTATTAATTGGTTCCTGATCTTCGTGTGCAGGGTGTTGATATCAACGGGTTTTGAAATATAATCATAAAATCCTTCCTTGATAAATTTTTCCCAGTCACCCTTAATGGCGTAGGCCGTTAACGCGATTATTTTACTGTTTGTCATTTTTTCTCTTTTCATCTTTTTCATGACTTCAATCCCGTCCATTCCCGGAAGCTGAATATCCATCAGGATAATATCATACTCCTTTTCATCTACCAGCTCCAGGGATTTTTCCCCGGAGAGGACGTAATCAACGGCCCAGGAGGGATTTTCCAGCATATTTTTCAGGACATCGATATTTAATATGTTGTCCTCAACAACCAGTATCCGGCTTTTCCCGGGAAAATAACTCTGGCCCGGGTAATGGGAAAGGCCCTCTTTTTCATCGGATGTTTCCCCAAAGTCAATTCTTCCCGGAAGCGTTACCGTGAAACAGCTCCCCCTGCCCGGGGTACTTTCCCCCATAATTGACCCGTCATGCATTTCAACCAGCTTTTTTGTTATTGAAAGACCGAGCCCGGTCCCGCTCTGTTTTTCAACTCCCTCACTCATGACCTGTTCAAAGGGGTCGAATATTTTTTCCAGGTATTCTTCCGGGATCCCGATCCCTTCGTCCCACACGGAAATAACCATCTCGTCACCCAGCACGGTGGTCTCTATTCCGATTGATTTTTCCGGTCCCGTGAATTTTATGGCGTTGGAGAGCAGGTTGTACATGACCTGCTTGATCCTCACTTCATCTGCATTGATCCAGCCCAGTTCGGAAGTCACCCCATATTTAATTTTTATATTTTTCTCCATGGCAAGGGCCTTTATGGAAGAAATCGACCTGGTCAGCAATTGTTCTATTCTGAACGGTTTTTTATTGATTTCAATTTTGCCGGCCTCGATTTTCGCGAGGTCAAGGATATCATTGACCATTTCAAGAAGATGCTTCCCGCAATCCAGGATATTGCTGAGAAGCTTGACCTGCTTATCAGACAGGGGGCCGTTCTTTTCCATCTGCATGATCTGGCAGAAACCGAGGATCCCGTTAAGGGGGGTGCGCAGTTCGTGACTCATATTTGCCAGAAATTCACTCTTGGAGCGGTTCGCGCTGTCGGCAATAATGATCGACCTGCTCAGCTTCTCCTCAAAAATTTTCCTTTCGGTTATATCGAGGATAAAACCTGTCTGGGACTTCACGTCTCCCGCACCGTCATGCTGGATTGTGCAGGTATTTGACAGCCAGCGGACCGACCCGTCCTTATGGTAGATCCTGTGTTCAATGGTACCGGTGCTCCCCTCTCTTTTATGTTTATCAATAAATTCAGTAACGCGCCTGCGGTCATCTCTATGGATCATATTACTCCAGAGAAAGGGGTCACTCAAATATTCCGCCTGGGAATACCCGGTAATATCAAGGCATTTGGGACTGTGATAAACAGCATCAACTTTCCCGTCCGCATACTCGATACTGTATATGTATTCATGGATATTATTTACCATTGACCTCCACTTCTGTTCGCTCTTTTCCAGGGCAATGATAGACCGCTTCCGTTCCGTAATGTCCCGGGCAATCCCCTGTATGGCAAAGGGCCTCCCCTTTTTACAGACAACATGCGCCATGACTTCAAAAGAGAGATGCGCGCCCTGTTTGCTCTTAATGATAAACTCCACGGTGTTTATCATTCTGCCATACTCGATCA
Source organism: Spirochaetota bacterium (assembly GCA_050298055.1). Lineage (GTDB taxonomy): Bacteria > Spirochaetota > UBA4802 > UBA4802 > UBA5550 > JBNKTL01. Next base: position 39,610 of record JBNKTL010000035.1, on the reverse strand, counting down.
ATTCATCATAGGCCTTTCGGATCTTCTCCTCCTGGTTTTCGGCCAGTATTTTATTAAAATTCAGTCTTCGCATTTCTTCTTTTGTGTACCCGAGAATTTCCAGGCCCCGGGGATTTATATCCAGGACATTCCCCTCAAAATCGTTGAGATAGACAATTTCGTTTGAAATATTAATCAGTGACAGGAATCTTTCATTAACATGTGCACAATCATCCTGTTGAGAGTATTCCCCTCTCTTTTCTTTCGGTAACCCGGCAATTTCATCCCTGTCACAAGAAGACGCATTAAGCATTTTCATGATGATATCACGTGAGTTCCGGTGTAAAAAGTTCTTTTCTTTATATGTTTTCTTTTGCATTTTCATATGTTAATGCGTTTTTTCTTCAAATTGTGCCTGCTTCTCCCCGGCTCCCCTGATGTTCTTTATCAAATTTGATACATCGAGTATGACAGCGACCTCTCCCGATCCCAGGACCGTTGAGCCGCTTATCCACTTAAGTTCGCCGAATATCTCACCAAGGGGTTTAATGACCGTCTGAAATTCTCCGATGAGATTGTCCACCACAAGTCCCGCGATACCTCCGAGATGGTTCAGCACAATGACATAAGAAATATCCGGCTCGCCCCCCTCAATTTTGAAAAAATCCCTCAGTTTAAGATAGGGAAGAGCGTCTCCCCTCAGGTTGAGATAATTGCCGCCGTCCCGGGAGTTTAAATCGCTTTTGGAAACTTCAATGCACTCAATGACCAGGTCGAGGGGGACCACGTAATACGACCCGTTGACCTGCACGAGAAAACCGTCAATAATTGATAATGTCAGGGGCAGATGAATTTTTATCCGCGTCCCTTCCCCCTCCATGCTTTCAAGGATTATTGTTCCCCGCAGAGATTCGATGTTGCGCTTGACAACATCCATTCCCACGCCCCTGCCCGATATGTTTGTCACCTCATGGGCCGTTGAAAAACCCGCGTGAAAAATAAACTGGAAAAGCTCCTGGTCATTGATCGCCTGGTCCGGCTTCACAAGTCCCGCGTCAACGGCCTTGGAGAGTATTTTTTCCCTGTTCAGACCGTCCCCGTCATCAATGACCTCAATAACAATGTTCCCCGCTTCATGGTAAGCGTTTAATGTTATTTTCCCCCTTCTCGGTTTACCTTTCCTCATCCTGTCATCGGGAAGATCGATGCCATGGTCAATTGAGTTCCTGATAAGGTGCATGAGCGGGTCGGATATTTTTTCGATCAGTGTTTTATCAAGCTCTGTCTCCCCGCCATTAATGACCAGGTCAATCTCCTTGTTCCTCTCTTTGCTCAGGTCCCGTACAATCCGTTCAAACCTGCGAAAGGTCTCACCGATCTGGACCATCCGGATACTCATTGTACTTTCCCTTATGTCCTCTATCAGCCGGGTCATATTTGATATGGATTCCATTAAAGCCAGCCTGTTTATCTCCTTTGACTCCGCCACCTGCTTTATGCTGGCCCCCGATATGACAAGTTCTCCCACAAAGTTGATCAGTTTATCAAGCTTATCAGCATCGATCCTTATGGTGTTGAGCTTTTTCCTGATACTGTTCTGCTTTTCAATGGCAGCGTCCACCACCTTTTTGTGGGCGATCTTTTCATCGGTGATTATTTTCCCCAGGGGTTCCGCTGTTCTCTGCTCTGGACCTGTTTTTTTCTCCTGCTGAATATTCAGCACCTCTTCCAGTTCCGCGTCCGTAAGTGTTCCCGCCTCTTTTAAAATCTCCCCGATACGAAAGTTTTTTTCGGGAAGTTCTTCAATAAGGCTTATATAGTCATCAATTTTGCTGCGGGGAGGTATAATTCTGATAAAACAGTCATCTTTAACAAACTCAAAGACATCTTCCAGTTTTTCTTTGGTCACATTACCTTTAAAATCAATTTCAAATCCAAGATAACAGTCTTCGGGATTGAGACTGTCAAGAGGAGGGATTGAATCCGAAACAGTGGAAACACCCTCAACACTGCCCAATTTATTCAGGTAACTGATAAATGAGTGGGGTTCCATCCCGTTGCGGTAGACATCTTTTCCGAAACGGAGGGAGATATGCCAGCACTCACTTGCCACGCTTCTTTCGGATACGGCAGCGTCCGGGTTTTCAGGAGCATCCGGTCCGCTGACTTCGGTGTCATCGCTGACTCTTTCCTCCGGCTGCAAAAACCCGTTTAATTGTTCCAGGAGACTGCTGTTCTTTTCCTCCATCTCATCATCCAGCTCCTCCGATTCATGATCTTTGTAAAAATCAATAAGGTTTTCAATATGGTCTTTGCATTCAAGGAGAAGAGAGCAGAGGGGCAGATCAATCGAGAGGATTTTTTTCCTTACGTTGTCCAGGAGATTTTCGAGGACATGAGTAAACTTTACAATATGCTCCAGCCCGAACATCCCCGAAGACCCCTTGATTGTATGGGCCGAGCGAAAGATGGAATTCAATGTTTCATCATCGTGGTCCCCCTTTTCAATGTCCAGAAGGCATTTCTCAATTTCCTGAAGCATTTCCCTGCTTTCCTCAAAAAACAGGTTCACCGTTTCATCATTAAAAAAACTGTTTTCATTCTTCATGACTGGCCCTCGATATAGTGACTTAAACCATAGGTGTTGAACATTCTCATGACTTCGTTACTCGGATTAATATAACTCAGGGTCTTGTTTTTTATCAGTGATTCCCTCTTCGCGATAATCATCAACTGGACGGCTGACGAATCAATTTTCGTTATTCCCGACAGATCAATACTCATCTCGGAGTATTTGCCCATAGTCATGCAGAATTCTTCCAGGAGAGTTTTCGCGTTATAGACTGTCATATTCCCTTTGTAGTGAAAAGATATACTGCCGGGACCCTTAACTTCGGATTCCGCCTGAAATTCATGAACAGGTACGTCGGTTTTGTTTTTCATCATTCATCCCCTTTATATTACACTTTTACAGATCATTTATTTATGCAGATTACTTATTTTGGTTTTTTCTGTCAGGTCCCCGATTATGTTAAGAAACTCCAGGGGATTAAACGGCTTCGGAAGCCACGAATCAACACCCAGTTCCTTACACTTCGCAATATTTTCACCGCTCATGTCACCGCTTACAAGTACCACCGGTATTTTACTGAACTGAAAAAACTTCTCGTCTTTTTTCAGGGCCTTAATAAACCCGAACCCGTCCATTACCTTCATAAAAAGATCACAGATAACAATATCCACTTCAGAATGTGAAATAACATCCAGGGCATCGATACCGTTTTCCGCTTCAAGAACATTAAAATCAGTATCGGACAAAAGTAACTTTATAAGCTTTCGGAACGCGCAGGTATCATCGACAACCAGAAGACTTTTCTTTGCATCCATCTGAATACTCCTTTATAGCCGAATAGTTACTGGTAAATATTATTTCTTACAGCTTCTAAAAGCTGGTTTTTTGAAAATGGTTTAAACAGAATTGAGCCCGCGTCACATTTGACTCCTTTATTAAAGACACCGTTACACGACTTCACGGCCATCATGATCACAGGGACATCTCCGGGAAACGGACATTCCCAATTATTTTTCCCTTTCTTCATTAATTCAGCGGTGTCCATACCGGGGGAGAGTGAATCACATAAGATGAGATCAACTCCCCATCTGCCAAACATTTCACGGGCGTCTTCAAAACTCCCGGCTTCAAGGACTTCATAGCCGTAATCCTGAAGCATGAGGGATGACAGGGTGCGTATCATAGATGATTGATGTATTACCATTATTCTTTTCATTTAATGCTCCCGGTTCATTTGTGATAGTTCATGGATGTCCAGAACACGGTCAATATCCAGAAGTATGACAAAATCATCCCTGACCTTCCCGATATTTTCTATGTAATCCGCCCTGATCTTGACGGCAAAGTCGGGGATTGAATCCAGATCATTTTCATAGATATCAACCACAGACCTGATCTCATCGATGATAATCCCTATTTCAACGATCTTATCATTGTAATCCACTTCAATGAAGACAATGGATGTGAGGATCGTTTTACTGCATTGAAATCCATAAAACCTGCATGTAAGGTCGATTACGGGAATGACATCACCCCTGAGATTTATGACCCCGGCAATATAATCGGGAACAGACGGGATAACGAATATTGTGCAATATTCAATGACTTCCCGCACCTTCCTGACCGGGATGCCGAATGTTTCATTTCCCACTTTAAAAGTCAGGTACTTAACGGAATTATGAGCCCGGTATTCCTCATTCCGGTATTTTTCTTCAACAGCCTGGTGATTTTCCATATTTATGTCTCCTTTCCACAGGGAGTTTTATTTTTTTCTGAAAACCCTTTATTATCCCGCAACAGGTTTTCTATAAACACTGGGTTCAACATAAATGAATTTGTCTTTAAAAAAGCTCACGGTTTCCGTATGCCCCACGAAAAGAAAACCGCCGGGAGTCAGCATATTATAAAATTTTCTGAACAATTCGTATCTCGTTTTCTCATCAAAGTAGATCACAACATTGCGGCAGAAGATGACATCAACCGGACGGGAAAACCTGAAATCGTTGTCTTTTAAATTATGCCATTGGAAGGTCACATGTTTCCGCAGCTCATCGGCGACCTTTATAAATCCGTTTCGGGGCCCCTTCCCCCGTAAAAAATATTTAACTTTCATTTCCTCGGGGATAGTGGCGGCACTCTCTTCCCTGTATATTGCCTTCCCCGCAGCTGACAGGGCCTTGGAGCTGATATCCGTGGCAAGAATTGAAAATCCGCACCCGCTGTTTGTTGAAAAAAACTCCGAAAGGACTATGGCCAGGGTATACGGTTCTTCTCCCGTGGCGCACCCCGCGCTCCAGAGATTGATCCCTTTCTTGTTTTTCACAGACCTGAGAGAGAGAAGCTCCGGAAGTACCGTATTCGTTAATATTCTGTAATGCTCGGCTTCCCGGAAAAAATCCGTTTTATTCGTGGTAACCGCATCAAGCAGTTTATAGAACTCACAGTTATCCTTACTGCCGTTGTTTAAATAGTTATAATACTGGCTGTATTCGTTCATCCCCAGTTGTTTTAACCGCATATTTAACCGTGTTACCAGCATCAGTTTCTTGTCCGGGGTCAGGTTGATCCCGCACTGGCTGTGAATATAACTGCTTAAAGAGCTGAATTCACGGTCCGACATATCGTAATAAGTAAGTGAACTTTTTAAATCCATATCTCCTCATCCGTTTTTATATTATTTCCTGATAAATTGTTCATCGTAAAAAGCGGCCCCTTTACGAAAGGGGCCCGTTAGATTATTATCAATACTTTTCAAAATTCTCCGATTCATCCTCATTCTCAGCCATGTCCTGGGCTCCCGTGTCCCGGAGGTCATAGTGGAGTGAATCGGGAACAAAACCGGCACTTTCCCGTTCTTCCGATTGATAGACCAGGCTCCTTTTTCCCGCATATTCAAGCCTTTCTGTGCCGGACCCGTTGAATTTAAAAAATGCCGCTATTTTCCTTAACTGTTCCGCCTGCCCGGTCAGTTCTTCACTGGTGGTAGCAACCTGTTCCGTGGCCGCGGCATTCTGCTGGATCCCTTTATCAAGCTGGGCTATGGACTGTGTGACCTGCTCAATCCCGTTGGCCTGTTCGGAACTTGACGCGGCGATCTCCTGTACCAGCTCCGAAGTTTTCTGGATCTGGGGAACAATACTTTCTATGAGCCTGCCGGCTGTTTCCGCTATCTCCACGCTTGAGCTGGAAAGTTCGCTGATCTCTCTGGCGGCTTCACCGCTGCGGGCCGCGAGGTTTCTCACTTCGTCCGCTACCACGGCAAATCCCTTGCCGTGCTCGCCCGCCCGGGCCGCCTCAATCGCTGCGTTCAGGGCAAGCATGTTGGTCTGCCGGGCAATGTCCTCGATAATGCTTATCTTCTCCGCGATGCTCTTCATGGCTTCAACAGTCTGGACAACAGAGTCCCCCCCTTCATTGGCGTCTTTCGCCGCTTTTTCAGAGAGAGAAGCAGTTTCCCGGGCATTCTCGGCATTCTGGATCACGGTACTGTTCATCTCCTCCATTGAACTGGAGACTTCCTCAACACTGGCAGCCTGCTCAACGGCGCTCTGTGACATCTGTTGTGACCCGGAACTCATCTGTTCCGAACCCGCGGCCACCTGCGAAGAGGCACTCTGTACATTCTTCGCGAATTCACTGAGGTTATCGATCATGGAGTTCAGGCTGTTCTTGATTTTGTTGAAATCACCCTTGTACTCATCTTTAATCTTATCCGGAATATCTCCGCCGGAAATCTTTTCCACATAATCGGATGTGAGATTGATCGGTTTGATAAAGGCTTCAACGAGATTATTGGTCTCATTGACGATCTCCTTAAAGTCAATTCCCACGGAATCGGGATCTCCCCGGGCACCGAGGTCACCGTTGACCACATTGGCGATCAGGGAACCCAGCTGTTTAATAATACTCTTAATTCCCTCATAGATAGACGAGGTCATGAAGAAGGCAAAAATCCCGATAGCAACAAGTGACAGTGCCAGTATGATATACATCATATACTGCATGGATTCCACATGTTCCCTCACCTCAGCCAGGTCAATCTCCGCAAGAATGGCCCACCGGGCATCCCCCACCTTTAAGGGAGCATAGGATGAAAGGACGGGATTGCCGTTATAATCGATAATAATTTTAGAGTTCTCCTTACCCGCCAGGGCCTCTTTTGTGGCCTCCGTATCAACACCGTTCTTTTCAACCGTCCCCGCGAATGATGCTTTTACCGAATGTGCCTTGGGATCGAGATAAGAATCCGAACGCATGAGCTTATCGGGTCCCACAAGGTAGCTTTCTCCCGATTTTCCCATACCCGTCCGTTCCTGCATTATGGCAACCAGCCTGTCAATGGGCATCTGAAATATCAAAATCCCTATCTGCCTGTTTCCGTCAAATATGGGAGAACCGATAAAGCTCGCCGGCGCTTCGTATGAAGGCGTATATTGTCTGTAATCGCTCAGTACGACTTTATTTTTTTCACCGGAGGACCTGAGTTTTTTAAAGACCTCCCCGAAATTAGTGTTCGCGTATGGGCCGTTGAGCAGTGACGTTGTAAAGTCGAGTTCTTTAAAGACCGAATAAACGATATCCCCTGTATCGTTATCAACCAGGAAGATATCATAGTACCCGAACTTTACAAGGTATTCCCTGATGATCGGGTGAACGGACTCATGCAGCCTGCTGTAGAGGGACCTGTCACCCCCCCTGTCAAGCAGATGTTTTGAGCCCAGGGGATTTTTATTGTGTTTAATATAATAATACTGGAGCGCAAGAGAATCAGGATCAAGCTGGGCCAATAAACCTGAAGCATTCGGTTCCCTGCCGGTATTTTTTTTATACTCCTGGGAAAATTCAAAGTTGTAATAACTCTCCAGTTCCTTTCTCAGGTAACCGAGTCTTTCTGTATTTATCCTGTTCTCACGACGGAAGCTTTTAAATAACTCCTTAAAGTTTTTCATGGCATTAACAATCATTTGATTGTTTGATAAAGTCAAAACCTGGTCATTAATAGTTTTAAAGTATCTTTCCACGGAAACCTTTTTGATGTCCCTCACTGCTTTGAGCTTGTCAAAGGAATCGTTCATCAACTCGTCGTCCGCCTTGTTCATGAGCAGGAAGCTGACGACAAGGACCGGTATTAAACCGATAAGTAAAAATCCCGCAATGAGTTTCACCCTTATTTTCATCTTTGCAAACATGATAGTTACCTCATAATCTATTTTCTCTCAGATCCCGCGGCTCATACAGCCACGGATTCTTCAGGATCCTCTCCCGTAATTATCTCCAGTTCGCCCTCGGAAAAAATCCTGTCAACATCCAGCACGATGACCAAATCATCATTGATCTTTGAAATCCCTCTCACATAGTCCTTTTCAATTTCTTCATTAAAATGCGTGGGGTCCTGGATCTCATTCAGAGATATATCCAGCACGTCCAGCACCGCATCAACAATGAGACCCACAAGCCTGTCCGCGTACTCTATGATAATGATAACAGTATCATCAGTGTATTTTTTTGGCTCCAGTTCAAACTTGATCCGGGCGTCAATAAGCGGAACAATGGTCCCCCTGAGGTCAATGACTCCCATGAGGCAGGGCATTGAATGAGGGACTTCCACGATATCAATCAGGTAGAGGACCTCTTTTGCCCGGGTCACGTCAATCCCGTATTTCTCCTTCCCGATACTGAATGAAACGAACTTCTTACTCCGGGTTTTTTCCTCAACGGAAGAGGCTGTGTTTTCATTGCTTTTCATATCCTGTACCTTCCGGTTTAACAGTCTATCCGTCAGCTGACTCTCTGTAAGAGGGCCTGCCGGAACAAACGGTTAATATAATATTGAAGTAGTTAATAATAGGGGAGAAGTGCAAAAAAAGTCAATAAGGCAAGAAGTGTAAAAGGACATAATCGCCAGAGTAATTGCGATATACTGCCTAGTCTTTTCTTCCTAGTCCTTTCGGATAAGAAGGAGGGGCAATTTATGGTTCTATAAGGCCGGTTTTTATTGCGTATTTAATAAGGCCGTTGGTTTTATGCACATCAAGTTTTTTCATGATATTTGTCTTATGGGCCTTCACGGTATATTCGGAAATAAAAAGTACTGACGAGATCTCTTTATTTGTCATCCCTTCGGCTATCATCTTTAATATCTCCTTCTCCCGGGGAGAGAGTAAATGATCGCTCTTATCGCTCTTCTTGATATTGTCTTTTTTCATCTCAGAGTAGTTTTTAACGATTGTTTTGGTAATTCTTGAACTGAAGTACGCGTTCCCCACGGTTACTTCATTGATCGCGTGAATGAGCTCATCACTGGCATTGTCCTTTAAGATATAGCTGTCAATATTGTATTTTAAAAGTTCAAAGAGGTACTCCTCATTATTGTGCCGGGTTAAAATGATTATTTTAATACCCGGTTGATATTTTTTTAGCTGCCGGGTAATTTCAATTCCCGTCATGGAGGGAAGAGAAATGTCAATGACAGCTACATCCGGTTTGAGTTTCTCAATTTTCGTTAAGGCTTCGCGTCCATCACCCGATTCACCAATGACCTTAAATCCGTCCTGGTTTGATAAAATATATTTTAATCCCTCCCTGACCATTGTATGGTCATCGGCAAGAAAAATCTTTATATTATTCATAAAAATTGCACTCCACTGTTATCCTGAACTCTACTCCATTGCCGGGAGAAGTAACAATGTCAAGCTTTCCTTTCATACTCTCCACCCTCTGCCAGATGCTCACCAGTCCCAGGCCGCGGCTGTTTTTAAAAATTTCCTTAAAATCAAAACCGCATCCATTGTCTGTAATACACATGATTATCATCCTGTTACTTTGTGAGAGTCCTACCCTGACTTTTTGCGCCCCGGAGTGCTTAATAATGTTTGAAAAAACCTCCTGTGTTATCCTGTAGAGATTAACTTCTATGTCACGGTCCGGTTTCTTTTTAAGATTGAAATCCAGTTCGCATTTAATATTATTTACCTCCAGGCTCTGCTTCACATACTGCCTGACGGCCGCTTCAATGCCGATATCCTGGAGAATGGACGGGAAAAGATCATTATAGATCTCCCTCAGTTCCTGGCTTGCCTGGTCTATGAATCCAAGTCCCGCGTCAAAACGTTCCCTTAAACGTTCGGGATTTTTTATGAACTCTTTAAAGTTGATCTTCGCGGCCAGTATTGTCTGCCCCACACCGTCATGAAGGTCTTTCGCCACTCTCTGACGTTCTTTTTCCTGTGAAGCGATCAGCTCATTTGTCAGTTTAATGATTCTGTCCTCATGCGCTTTCCTCTCCATTTTCAGGAGAAAAATTTCAGTAATATCGGTAAAATCCGCGAGAATCCCTATCACTTCACCCGCATGGTTATAAAAAGGGACCTCATCGACCATGAGGACTTTTTCACTTCCGGAATCCTTTTTTACCTTTATATGATGCTTAACCGGACTTTTGTTCATTGTATATTCATTGAGGATACATCTACCCGAACAGTCAAAGATGTCATAACAGAAGATTTTTTCAATATCCAGGACAGATATTTTAAACATTTCCATAAATTTATTATTGGCTTTAATGATTTTATTATTCATGTCAATAATACACATGCCGGTTGTAGTGCTGTTAAACATCTGGTGCAGTTCATTTCTGGACCGTGTGATCTCTTCTCTAATCTTTATAGTTTCGGTAATATCGATAAAGGAGAAAAAATAATAAGCCGGTTGATTATCTTCACCTGATATGAGATTCGCGGAAAACCGGAGATGAAAAACCGAACCGTCCTTTCTCACTCCCCTGTCTTCGCCGGTGGCAAAACCGATTTCATTAAGCCATACAACAGTACCGGCAACATTCTCTCCGCCCCAGATCTCCAGGAGATCTCTTCCCAGGATCTCCTCCCTGCATTCATAACCCCACATTTTTAACAGTGAATCATTAATATGGACCAGCCTGCATTCAAGGTCGGTAATGCATATTGCGTTTATTGATGAACCGATGGCCCTTTCCATGATCCTCAGCCTCTCCTCCGATTCTTTCCGCTGAGTTATATCGATATGTGTACCGATAATACGGAGGGCTTTACCGGCTTCGTCCCGCTCAACAACCCGTCCCCTGCTGTGGATCCATTTCCAGTCACCCGTCTTTGTTCTCAACCTGAACTCCGCTTCATATTTTTCGTTATTGCCATTAATATGGTTATTTATCTTCTCCTGGACCTCCTTAATATCTTCATCATGCATGAGACCATACCATGACTCAATTGACGGGACAAAATCACCCGGTTTATATCCAAGCATTTGGTACCAGCCGAAACTGAAATACATCTCATCGGTCACGATATACCTGTCCCACAGCCCGTCGCTGGTTGCTTCCAGGGCAAGCCTCATCCGCTCCCAGCTTTGATAGAGTTCCTTTGTTCGTTCCCTGACAAGCTCTTCAAGATAGTTCCTGTGAACAATAACTTCAGCCTCTGCCTTTTTCCGCTGGGTAATATCAAAGATAATGCCGTTGATCCCCAGGAATTCACCTTTTTCTGAAAAGAGAGAGGTTTTTCTGTCTTCGATCCATCTCTCTTCATTCGTCTTTGTGATGATCCGGTAAACCTGGATCAGAGATCCTTTCTCTTTTCTCAAATGAGAACTCTCCGCACAGACCTTACTCCTGTCCTCGGCATGAATGATATCATGCCATTTTCCCTCCTTCAAATTCAATTCCTCCACGGTATATCCGCAGAGATCCATTGTTGAACCGATGATAAACTCTGCTGACCCGTCGGGATTTGCCAGGTAAACCACACCCTGAATATTCTGAATAAAGGACCTGTACCGCAGTTCATTAATTTCCATTATCACCCGGGCCTTTTTGCTCTCAGTTATGTCCCTGCTGATAAACATGACTGTAGAGACATCATTATCTTTCATAACGGGGATAATGCGGGTTTCATAATATCCCGAATCCGTTCCCTCCGGGCCGGGAACAGTCGACTCAAATATATCAGGCTCCCCTGTTTGAAAAACATGTTTAAGTGATCTTTTGACATGTTCAAGGTGGCCGGGCGGCAGGAATTCAAATATACTCTTACCCACTACATCTTCGGAATTATCATATATACGATCATGGTTTGTTGAGAGGACTTTGCCTTTACGATTGACCGTATAAATGTAATCAGGTATATTTTGCAGCAGGGATCGCCACCTCTCCTCCGATCCCCTCAGGGCATTTTCATCTTTTCTCTGTTTTCCGTTGTTTTTTTCCCGTTTAGCTAATTCAATCAATAACACCTCCCTGTTTTTATTGCCATTTATCTCTTTTTCTTTTACAGGCAATCCATCCATTACATCATTCGGTTCATATTTTTTTGCTGTCATGAAGAACCTCCAGATGGTTCCCGGCATTCAAATCCATTGTGGAGAAGATAAATTTCAAATATATTACTATAAAAGAATTTTCATTTCAAGATTAATTTAAGGCGACTTCTAAAAACTCTCTCCGGAGAAGTGTCAGGACCAATCAGTTAAAAATGACGCATCTGCATCTCTTTTTACTTGACTGCTGATAATATTAATTTATCCCTGAATCAGTTTATTACAGGGTGGGAATATGCCGGTACCGGAAGGAAAAGAATTCAGTTTTGAATCCACTGACAGCATAAGGAAAGATTTCCTGGAGGTCATTGAATACAGGGGAGAACCCCAGGAGATAAAGTATGAGACCGGTGAATTCAGCGCTGTCTGTCCCTTTTCCGGTCTGCCCGATATCGCGCAGGTTGAGATCGTTTATGTACCGGACAAAAAACTGGTTGAGCTCAAGTCTTTAAAATACTACTTTATTTCCTTCAGGAATGTAGGGATCTACCAGGAGGAAGCAACAGACCGGATTTACAAAGACCTGGCCGGCTGTCTTGAGCCGAGATACCTCTCTGTGAAAACCGTATATAATATACGCGGAGGAATTCTCTCCACCTGCGTACTGGATTCAGAGAAAATAGAAAAATACAAGTAAGTCGTTGATAAAATTGTTATTAAGGATAATCGGGAATAAATGAAATATATATTTCTTTTGCTTCGTGTCAGAAAAATTACCGTACTGGCCCTCCTTGTGTGTATAATAACCGGGTGTTCGGGAAAAGATAATAACCTCAGGGAGGAGGGAACTTCAGAGCTGAATATAAGAGTTGTTCAGGACGGCATTGAGAAGGATATTGTCAATAATGAAGCGGCAATATACAGAAAGCCGTTCACCATTGAATTCAGATTCGGCGGCAAGGACAGTGTCTTCATAAATGCTTCATTTAATCCCGGTTCGTTCATATCCGCGAAAAAGATGAGACCTGTGGATGAGATTCCCGGGTTCAGCGGGACGGTAATTACCGAAGAACTTTTTAACAGAGAAGAAATCCTTACTCTCTCCGATACAAACCAGAACTTCTGGCACTATTCCAACGAAAATGACCACAGCTTCAACGAAGTCAAAAAGGAGAATGGCTCTATTCTCTGCAGCAGAAAGATAACATCTCTTCAAACCGAAGAAACAGGAAAAAACAGGATACCGTTGACCGATGTAACCGGGGAGGTGTTGTTTCTTGTTTTCATGAAGCTTGAATGGAACAAAGACTTCAGCCGCAAAATAGAAAAAAACAGGAAAATCATCAAACTGACTTTTATGAATATTGAAACGGATGACATTCCCCGTAAAACCGATACGGAAAATAATAGAGAATAAACGGTATAAAATATGAATGAAGCAAAAGACAGGCTGATTCCCTACGACAGGATGAAGGAACAGATCACAAAAGAACTCACATCCGCCTTTGAAAATTCAACCCTCTTTGACACAATCTCACTCCCGGAAATAAGCTATGAGCAGGGGGCAACACAGATAAGTTTTACCTCTCCGCCTCTGACGGACAGCATGCTTTTCAATTTTCTTTCGGTTATTAAAAAGCATATCGAACATATGAGGATCGCAACCTTCGAAGAGGGGCATTATTCTTTCCAGGCACTGAACACAAACCTCTTCAAGCCGGACAACATCCTGGACAATATAAAATTTGAGTTTTTCAGCCTGATAAACTCCCGGGCAATAATCTCCAAAAAGGGGAACCTGAACCAGGAGGAGATAAACGCGGTCATTGAACTTTTCAAATCAGTTTATTCATCCGCGGGAGAGGACCCGGTATTAAAGCTTAATAAACTGGGGGCGTCCCTTATCAATGACAATACATCCGTAAACTGGGATTATATAGCAGGTTACGAAGAAGTCAAACGGAGCATCAGGGAGTCGGTCCTCCTGCCGCTGAAAAACAGTGACCTCTACGATTCAATAGCAAAAATGACACGGCGTGTGTTCGAATCAAACCGTCCCCGGGCGATCCTCTTCGAAGGAGCCCCGGGTGTGGGGAAAACCACCGCGGCAAGAATTATTGCCGGCGAAGCCGACATCCCCCTTGTCTATGTTCCCATCGAATCCATTATGTCCAAGTGGTTCGGACAATCATCACAGAACCTCTCGCAGATATTCGACCTCTGCGAAGAACTGGGAGGGTCAATTATCTTTATCGACGAAATAGATTCCCTGGCAGGGTCACGGGACCAGAATATGTTCGAAGCAACCAGGAGAATACTCTCGGTACTGCTCCGAAAACTCGACGGGATAGATGCCGCTCTGAATACAATAACCATCGGCGCAACAAACAGAAAAAATGACCTGGATCACGCCCTTATCAGCAGGTTTGACCAGATAATCCGGTTCCCGCTCCCCAACATGAATGAACGGTCATCTATTTTCGGAAATTACGCGCGCCACCTCACCGAAGAAGAGTGTAAGCAGCTGGGTGAAAGAAGTGAAGGCCTTTCCGGCAGAAATATCAAGGACACATGCGAGTTCACCGAGAGGCGGTGGGCACGGACCATCCTTGTGAAAAAAATAGCCCCCGCACCGCCGCCGGCAGATTACTACAAAAGATGCATAAACATGTGGAAGAATGAAGATTAAATAATCTTCATTCCAATAATCGCCTTGACAAAACCTGTTAAATGCTGCAATATAAAGAATGTGGGTTTTTCACCTCACGAAAATAAACGAGAAAACGTTTATCCGGTCACAATTGAAAAATCCATACCAGCCAGTAACTTCCGGGGCATGAAAAGAGATCATTTGACAAGGGTATTGAAGATTGAACGAAAAAAGAGTAAAAAAGGAGATAACAACTTCCAGCCTCAGAAGGTTCAGGATTGCCGACGAACACCTGATTACGGAAGACCTCATTAAAACAGAAATTGCCAGGGCCTTCAGCGAAAACAGGTGCTATGAATTTTACCCGGACAGGGACATCATTGACATCCTGAAAAATAACAAACCGGCAGAATTACTTCTCAGTATGTATGGGGATCTGCTCAACGATGTTTACAACAGGTATTCACAGGGCGACCAGAACATGAAAAACCTGTTAATGAACGACGCGCGCCTCTCCTCCCGGCTGATATCGGCAATAAAGTTTTTCCACAGAGCTTCAGCAGTTGATGAACTGGTAAATATTGTAAACCGGAGAATTATCATCATTAAGGAACTTCCCGGCATTCCCACTCTCTATCATATATCAGGTGAAACAACTGTCATTTCCCGGGTGGGACAGGGCCCTGTATGGACGGAAATACCCACTATCTACCTGGGATTAAAGACATTTGATGCCCTCTCCTTTGAAGAGAAAAGGGGTGAAAGTGAACTCTTCCGGGCTTTCAGGAACCTGCTTATTGTTGAAGAGAGGGCGATTGAGACCGGTTTTAATCACACGACGATTTATCCCCCTGAAATAACCGGGTCGATCATCTTTCTCGTTGACGAAGTCATCAGGAGGTCCGTTCAATTTGAAGTTGAAGTCCCCGAAGAGCGTGAAGAGCGGATAGAAAAACCGGTTAAGAAATTTACACCCAAAAACAGGGACTCGCTCATTAAACTTCTCAACGCGCGCCCCGGGGATAATGAGATGATGATCGACTACGAGAAATCTCTCAAAGCCGTGAAAACCCTGGAAAACTATTCGAGAAGGTATAAGAAGAGCGGCGATTACGATTCACTGAGAGAAACGGTACGGCTCCTTGTGGCGGCATCGGGTCATGATATCCACGAGATCAGGAACAGGGCGAATATTCTCCTGGAGAAGGTCATGGCTCCAAAGGAATTCGATGCCCCCCTGGCGACAAAATTTATCAACCTGAGGACCGGGGAAACTGAGAACTTCGAGTTTTCCATTCCAAAAAGCAAAAAACCCCTGGTACTCAGGATTTACGAAAACAGTACAAAGAAAAGCCTCTGTCTTGAAAAAGAGATAAAATTCGAGGAAATCCCCCTGAAGTTCAACAGCAAAAAAAACTGCTATACCGCTTCCTACAGGTTTAACAAGTACGGGCACTACGATTATGCCGTAATAAAACAGAGAAGCAACAGAAACGAGTGGGTCAATGGAGAGGGAACAAACGGCAGGATAAATGTCATTCCCGACCTGCGCGGCGAAATCATCCTGGAGATATTCACGGACATCCACGGCCATACCAGGACCTGGTGGAAAGACGGTGCCGGAAATCCCGGTCTTCTTTACAATGAATACGGGGAAGTGATCCGGCTGGGGAACTTCGAGGATGTGACCATCCACCTGGATGATATAAAGAGTAAATACAATATCAGTGCCATTTACCTGCTGGGGGTCCAGAAACGGGGTGATAACAGGGAAAACTGGGCATACGGCGCCACATCACCCTCCCCCTTTTCCCCCATGAGCCTGACGGAAATTGAACCTTCGCTGGGCGGTGATAAAAAACTGAAAAAGCTCGTAGAAAAAGCGCACTCACTGAACATTAAGGTCATTGTTGACATCGTTCCTCATATCAACAGAATGAGCGATCATCTCCCCGATGAACTGGTGGTAAAAACATATGGTGTTGACGGAAACCTGTATCCCCGCTCGTCAACCGACGGCAGGTACGGATCGTGGGATGACGGGAAGCTTCTTAACTACAGAAAGTTTGAAATATGGGAGTGGCTCGCGGATTCAATCAGGGAGCTGATCCACAGGTTTGACATTGACGGCATCAGGTTCGATTCGGCCCACGCCGTTCCCATCATGATGAAAAAGAACAACTACCCCTTTATCTTCAACAGGAAGAGAAGCGCTGAGAGCATGGTTGAAGGGGAGATCATCGTCAACGACAGGGAATACGACCACTTCGTAACCACGGGCTATTATGACTCCGCGTGCAGGGACCAGATTTCCGTTCCCCTTCACTACTACATAATGCTGAATGTTGAGAGAAAACTCAATGAGCTGGGAAAGGACTTTTTTATTAACATCGCGGAGTGTTACTGGGGGCACGAGAGGTTTCTCACACGGACCGGGCTGATCCCCTACAACTCCTCCCTCTTCAAAATCTGTGAAAACATTATCCACATGAAAAGCGATGTCAGGGAGATCTACCACCTCTATGACAACTACTTTCCCTCAGTCCTGCCCCGGGGGACCGAACTTCTCGGCATCTTTGGAAACCACGATGAACGAAGGGCCCTTAACACATTCGGACACAGGGGCCTGAGGGCGGCAGTGGCCCTGACGTCCTTTATGAGCAACATCATAATGGACTACGAGGGAAGCCCGGAGGGTGAAGGCTGGAAGGTATTCCTTGACAATATTTATGTGAACTGGAACCAGTTTGAATACGCTTCCCACAGAAGCCTGGAAGGTTTTTACGCCGAATGGTACACCTTTCACAGGAAGGCAAAGGGCAGGGGGCACCTGGTGTGGGCAAACAACAATATGGTGGCCGCCGCCATAAAGTTTTCGGGAAATGATATCTGGCTCGGCGCGTTCAACTTTGCCGATTCCAACCAGCCGGCTTCAATACAATTCGACAATCCCAATCTCCCCTTCAGGGACGATGACTATTTCAGGATTGTTGATCTTGTTTATTCCGATATCACGCACCAGTACAGCTACTATAAAGGAAGCGAACTCCGGATATCCCGGCTCAATACAAATGTCTCCTATACCGAAAGGATCAAGATGTTCAGGCTGGAGAAAGTCAACAGGGAGGAATACTACAGCCAGTTCCTCAAGGACTCCTTTGAAAGACTGTGCGACATGTCAAACGTCGATGAGATATTCTTAAATTTCTCCTTCAGTGAAATCGCGGCATGCAGTAAAGATTATAAAAAACTCATCCCCCTGATAACGAAACACCTGGTACCGGAATACTGGGAAAACAGGAGAGAACGCCTGGAGCATGGCCTTAAAAGAACAGCATTTTTACTGCATAAGAACGAAATCCTCGATGACAATGAAATTCTTGATTACGCGGATAAACTTCTGAAACACAGCAACGAAATTGTTTCACAACTGGGAAAATCCCTCCTGTACCATAACGAGAGGGGATCTATCGTCTTTCTCTCGGCGGAAGCCGAGCCCTTTTCAAAGAGCGGCGGTCTCGCCAATGTGGTCTACGAACTGCCCAGGGAACTGGTAAAGCTCAGGGAAAAGGTCTATGTGATCACGGCATATTATAAACAC
Organism: Spirochaetota bacterium; assembly: GCA_050298055.1. Classification (GTDB taxonomy): domain Bacteria; phylum Spirochaetota; class UBA4802; order UBA4802; family UBA5550; genus JBNKTL01. The sequence goes on along the minus strand of JBNKTL010000035.1, from coordinate 21,517 downwards.
GGATCCGAGAAAGTCGTGGAGAAGATGAACAGCGCCGTAGAACAGTACGGAATAAAATATACCGGGAAAACTGTCCGGTTTAAGATCATGGATTACGAATACGAGGCTGGCGTTCACCACGGAGTTGTTGACGGCATTAACTACTACCTCCTCGACCACTATGAATTTTTTGACGGTCTCTACTGGGGATATACGTCAAATGAAAAACTGAGAAAAAGAGTGGCCTTTGCCCGGGCGTCCGCGGAGGTCATTACACAATTTAATCTCGAACCTTATTATACCTTTACAAATGACGCCTTTGCCGGGGTTTTCAACGGAATAATCAGATCGGATCCTTACTATATAAACAATCCGAATTTTAAGAGAAACACCTTCCTCCACATTATCCATAACGGCGGCTGGCAGTATTTTGACTCTTATAACCGCTGGGAGGAGGGGTTTGATCTTTTCAACCTCTTTAACCTCCCCTCATGGTGTGCGGGTGGATTTGTGGATCCCGTTTTCAACGGCAGGCTTAACTGTATGGCCACGGGTATCCGCTATGCCAACAGGACCATCACCGTAAGCCCCTCTTACGCCCGGCAGATAGAGTTCGCGTGTGACGGCCTTGAGCATATCCTCTACAATGTCATAGGGATAAGTAATGCCATCGGCCATGACTTCAGGGAAAAACTTGACGCGCGGTTTCACAAATCGGGCTTTGTTGACAACAGGCACCCGGAACTTGTTGAATATATCAAAGGAAGCCATACACTTCTGGAGAAGGTTGAAAAAAGGTACCCGGAAATACTGAAGGGGAAAAAGAGTGTCAGCGGCATTGAAGACCCTGCCAGAAGATACATCGTTGTGAGAATGATGAACAAGCTGATGCTTCAGCATGAGAGGGGCCTTGAAGTCAACCCGGACAAAATCCTCTTCACCATGATACACAGGATATCCGAACAGAAGGGCTTCCAGCTGCTCCTTGATGCTTCGGAGGGGATCTTCAAACAACTGGGTTTTCAGGCAATTATCGGCGGCGCCATATCTTCCGGTGACAACAGGGGAGAAGAGCTGGCGCACGGACTCTACCTCCTCTCTCAGTTCTACAGGGAGAATGTCAATGTATCCATAGGTTTCCAGGATGTAGCTGTTCCCCTTCTCTGTTCCGACATTTTCGGGATGCCCTCCCTTCACGAGCCGGGAGGGATCTCACAGCTTGAAGCATTTGCCGCAGGATGCCTGGTGGTTGCCCGGGCAACAGGGGGCCTGAGAGATACCGTCTTCCCTGTCCAGGCCGGTGACGAGAGTGTGACCGGGAACGGGTTCCTCTTCTCAGATTTTACGCCCTGGGCATTTTACGATGCCATGGAAAGGGCCCACCAGTTTTTCACTGGCTCCAGTGAAGAGGTCATATACAGCGCGAGAATAAACGCGGAACATTCAATATATTTCTGGGACACCCCGGCAAAAAAATATATAAACGAGATATACAAACTGGCAGAGAAGATAAGAATTCTTCAGCAATAAAAATTATGGTAACTACTGCTATAAGGCCAAAATAAACCTATTTACAGAAATATCAACTATATATCCCCGCCGCCGACCGCAGCGGGGACATATCAGTTTTATTTATTGTTAAATATTGTTATATATTGCAAAAGAGAAACAAGTTATGAGAAAAACAGCGGCACTGGTCATACTCATCTCCCTGTCCCTGGGCACCTTTTGTAACAACTCCCCCAAAAAAAAAGGGTCCGGAGTAAAAAAATTTCTCAAAAGTGCAACCGGTGAACCGGTCATTCCCCGGGGAGCTAACCGGATATTCATCAGGAATTTTATAAATTCAAGCGGCAGGGAGCAGATTGAAAACAGGCTTCTGTTCAGGATTGAAAAACTCATAAGCATGGACGGCAGGCTTGCTGTTGTATCTTCACCTTTGGAAACCGACCTGGTCCTCTCCGGGAAAGTTCTCTCTTTTACCTTACAGAACCTGGAATACAACGAAATCGGCCAGCCGGTAAAAAAAAGAATGAGAATAACAGCCTCGGTAAAACTTCTTGACAGAATTAACATGAGAACGGTATTCAGAGATTCTGACGTGCAGTCATTCAGGACCTATTCGGACATCCTCCCTCCGGTAGAGAATGAATTCCAGGTATTAAATAGAGTCATTGATGAACTGGCAGAAAGGATTGTTTCCCAGACACTTACCGGATGGTATACGGACAAAATGACAAATATTGAAAAAGGAAAAAGATAATGTCACCGGGAAGCCCTCTTAAACCGAAACAGCTGAGATCAGAAATAAAGAGCGGTAAGATCTTCGCCAGGTATATCTTCACCGGTGAGGAAGAGGGAGACAAGGAAAAGATAATCAACAGCATACGGACCGCTCTCTTTCCCGATCCCGAAGAAGCACGGATCTCCACGGGGATATTTCACGCGGAAAACGATGAACTGCTCCCGGCAGCGGATTTTGCACTTTCAACATCCATGTTTTCCCGGAAACTCCTCTGCATAATAAAGAACATTGACCGGCTGAAGCAGGGCAAATCATCCTCCGCCCTTCTTGATGATCTCCTGACCGGCCTTCCCCTGTCTACAACACTGATAATCACCACCGGGAAAAACAGGCTCCCGTCGGTCTTAAAAAAAGAGCTTGTTTCAGATTTTCGGATAGTCCAGTTCTGGCGGTACTTTGAAAATGACCTGGGAAAGTATGCTGTTTCCAAATTAAATAACGCGGGCCTCACGGTAAGCACCGATGCCGTTCACCAGATCCTGGAATTTACCGGCAGGGACATGAGAAAGGTCGATGACGCGGTGGAATTACTGATCAATTCAGGTATCCGGGGTGAAATATCCCCCGGGGATGTGGTGCAGATTGTCGCCGACACCCGGGAGAACTCCGTGTTCGATTTTGCTGAAAGCCTCTTTCTTAAAAACAATGAGTCCCTTGGCATGCTCAAGAAAATCCTTGAAGAAGGACAAAACAGTGACCTGAATATTCTCGGAATAATAACCAGGCAGGCCGAGATGATCGAAAAGTATCACTCGCTGGTTGATGAGGGTGCAGATATCAACTCAGCCATCAAGGCATGCGGTGTATTTGAGAGCAAAAGAGAGGGATTTCTGAGGTCCACTGAGATCTTCACCGCCCGTTCTCTCAAGAAGATATTCTGCCTTATTTCTGAAACAGATTACAGGATCAAGAGCGGCAGCCCGGGGAAGAGCCTCATCACCCGTCCCGTCTTTCTCCTTGCATCGGATATCATTCTCTCCTCGTGCTGAGCCCGCATGATTTTGCACGCAGTCGAAGCACTACTGACTGAAATAAACATATATGGTAATATACCCGAAGGGACAGAGAAGGGGGATCATATAGATCATCCCTGTACCGGGTTTCTCTTTTTCATAATCAGATTTACTGATAACCTCCGGCAGTGAAAGGGTGACCTCTTCATCCATGATCATGCTCACTGCATTTCCCGCAATGATGTTTCCAATTTCCCCCATAATGTCCAGGTAATCCTTTTTGAAATTCGTCTGGCTCATCCCCGGACTTATCGCTTCCGCGATCCGGAAGGCAACATCAAGATCAAATCCGTAAAAGACAACTCCGCTTACGCTCCCGGTAAAGGATATCTTGATAATAATCGCCTCTGTAAATTCCAGCTTTTTTATGACGGTAACTTCCCTTCTTCTCAACTCGATATTAAAAAGGCTGTTGAAGACCATGCTCGCCCCCACAAAAAAGGGATTGAGATAATCGCTTATTTCATAGCTGTTGTTTTTAAAGCTGTCCATGGCATTTTATTTATGTAACGACTTAAGCTCAGCGTAAGAACAAGCTTATTTAATAAAAAACAAAGCCGGGATGTCCCCGCCGCGGTCGGCGGCGGGGACATTGCTGGTGTTTTTGTAAATATATTTATTCTCGCCATAAAGCTGAGTCGTTACATATTTATAATATAACTATTTTAACACCCGGACATTATGTTTGCAATAAATTTATTTTGCCGGGTTGTGGGGAGAATTCATTAACGAAAAAAAAATTATCTGTGCAGAAAAAGCCGCGTGTAAACACCCGGAGAAGTTGATTTGATGAATAATAAAGGAAGGTCTCATCCCCCTCCCTCTTCTTACCTCATTATTCCTTTTAAATAGGGATGAGTTATTGTCAAGGGATTTACTGAGTTTTTTAAAAAGAACATAACCACTCAACTATATATATAGATAATTGTATTCATTAAAATGATAACTGATATGTCCCCGCCGCCTACGGCGGCGGGGACATATTATTGATATTTTAGTAAATAGATGTCCAATATTATTCATTCAATTGTATAATAATGTGACTGATATATTTATACATAACTGAGCAGTAACCAAATCTATTAAAAACATAACTGATATTCCACCGCTGTCTTCGGCGGTAAAAGATATTATTAATGTTTTTATCAATAAGTATATTTTTTACAAAATATCTGAGTGGTTATAAAAAATATTATAATTTTATGGAGGTTTTTTTAAATGAAAAAATTCTTAATAATTGTGACAATTCTGGCCATTGCGCCTGTTTGTTCAAAGAGTGATTCAAAAAGCACCCCAAAAGGCCTGTTTCAATCGGTAAACCCGGACCAGGCCGTGCTTGTACAGAAAGGTCCTGAGAAGAAGTGGTGTCCCAATTGCGGTATGAATCTTGTTATGTTTTACAAAACAACCCATTACATTGTTCTTGAGGATGATACAAAGGCACAGTTTTGTTCGCTGCATTGTCTGGCAGAAACCTATCAACAGGGTAAATATGACGGCAAGAAGGTCAAAGAGATCTATGGTGTTGACACAAACAGTTTAAAACAATACCCGGTAAAGGACCTCACCTATGTTGTGGGAAGCAAAGTAAAAGGGACCATGACAAAAAGAAGCAAGTATGCTTTTACATCAAAGGATGACGCAAATAAATTCATGTCTGAAAACGGCGGTAAGCCGGCAACTTTTGATGAAGCGCTTGTAATGGCAAGGGAAGACATGGCAGCAGATAAAAAGATGGTTGGAATGAAACGTTCGAAAATGATGTATCCCATGGGGGAAAAAATTCTCAATAAAAAATGTAATAAAAAAGCAGTTTTAAACACACAATACCATTTCATAAGTGAATTAAAAGCGCAGATCATGGGCAAGTCTCTCTGCGGAAAGCTTAACCCCAAAGAAATTCAGGCCCTGGCCCTCTATGTGGATAATTTAAAAGGCAAAAAATAATTCTGTAATATATCAACAGCTTTACCGGCCGGAACCCGTAAGGGGAGAGAGAGAGTGTTGATATGAATCTGCAATTCCCGGTGCCACTTTTAAGATGAAAGTGGTGCCGGGTTATTCATCAAGAACACTCAGGAAGTGAAGTTAACGGAAGGGAAACAGATAAAAGGAACCAGGGCCGCTCCCCTCATCTCCCTCTCCCTGCTTAAGATAAGTTCCCCCGCGAGGAGTTCAAAGAGGTTCCCGGTGATCATGCAGTCTTTGACCCTCCCGGTGACTTCTCCCCCCTCGACACAATACGCCAGATCAAGGTTCGCGGAAAAATCACCGGTGAGAGTGTTGGATTGTCCGAGACCGATGAACTGGTCTATGAGTATAGCCTCACGGCTTTCCGCAATGATCGCGTCAATGCCCTCGGCGCCTTTTTCCATGGTAACATTGCTGAATGACGGTGAAGGAAGACTCGCGAACCCCCTTGAGCCGTTACCCGTGGGTTCCTCGTTAAGCCTCTCGGAATACTTGAGATCATTGATGAATGTTTCAATGGTCCCCCTGTTGATGAGGACTTTCTTCTTTCCGGGCACACCTTCATCGTCAAAAGGGTAACTGAACGGGGAATCTTCACGTGTGGGATCATCGGCAATTGTAATGCCCGGTGAGAATACCTTTTCCCCCCGCTTCCGGCTGAAGGGAGAGATCCCCTTCCAGACGGACCTCCCGTTGAGTCCCCCGGTAACAATCCTTATGAGCCCGGAAACCGCCTTGGGGGTAAGGATTATTCTTCTCTTTCCGCTTGCAACACTTTTAAGCTTTTGGGCCGATTCCAGCCTGTTTTTTACCTTCTCCTCAAGGTCCCCCAGATCTTCAGGTTTTAAGGAAGACTTCCCCTCCCAGACATCCGTCTTAATACCGTCATCTGATATAAGTGTGGCGGAAACAGATGCGGAATAGTAGGAATTCCTGTAGGATATATCAAGCTCCCCCGAATTAACCAGTCTCATTGAACCTGTTGACCTGTTTATACTGATATCAACGGTCACAGGGGGAAAACTCTTAAGCAGTGAACTGATAACCTCCCTGCCCTTTTCAACTTCATTTCGAACATTAAAAAGATCTATTTCACTGCTATAGGGATCGAAGTGGGAAGGTATTATGCGGGGAAGTTCGAAATTTTCCATTTCACCGTAAACAGATGTGGCCGCGGCCCGCCTCACCGCCCTGTCAATCCTGCGGGGATCATTTGTATAGGAGAAGCCTGTCCTCCCCTCAATATTGAGCCTGATCCCGAACCCCCTGTTCTGCTTCTCCATGATTGTATGGAGCCTGTTGTTCTTAAATGAAACAGGGGTATTATCACCGGTAATTTCGATAATATCATACCACCTGCACCTCTTTAAAATGCTCCTGCTTTCACTGTTCAGTAAATCCATCATGACTGCGCACCGCCGACCAGCACATCCTTTATGAGCATGTGAGGACCTCCGAATGATACCGGCAGGGGCGCCTGTCCTCCCTTTCCGCAGCCTCCGAGCCCCCCGTACATTGCCCTGTCATTTCCAATCATGGAGATGTTCTTCAATGTCTGAAAAACGTTCCCGGAGAGCACGATGTCCCTGAACATTCTGCCCGGTTTCCCGTTTTTTACCTCATACCCGTAACCGGCGGTAAAGGTGAACATCTCAAGGTTTGTCTGGCCGCCGATGAAGTTAAGGGCATAGATCCCGTCATCCAGGTTTTCAAAGATCTCGTCCCTTGTGAACTTTCCGTTATCTATATAGGTATTGGTCATCCTCACAATGGGCTGTTTCATGACACCTATGGCCCTGCTGTTTCCCGTTGGGTTTTCTTTCATCCTGTATGCGGTCTCCCGGGAGTGGAGCCTTCCCGCAAGGACACCGTTTCTAATAAGAGAGGTCTTTTCGGGAACGATCCCTTCATCGTCAAAGGGAATATACCCGGAAAGTCCTTCCATGCTCCCGTCATCAACCACATTCAGTTCTTCCGGGCCGAACTTTTTCCCCAGCTCCATCAGTTCCTTCATCCGTGGATTTTCATGGATTGAATCCGCCTCGGACATATGACCGAATGCTTCATGGATAAACACACCGGCAAGTTTCGGGTCAACAATGACATCATAAGTGCCTCCCGGCACAGAACCCGCAGAGAGCATATCAACGGCAGTCCTGATGACCTTCTCTGCATCCCCCTCTAAATTCTCAACAATTTCGTATCCCCCGTTGCCGGCAACAGACGTACTGAATGGCTGAATCACGGCACCGTCCTTTGCAATAGAAGAGAGGGAAATGCCGCAATACATTCTGTTGTAAGTAAATTCTGACCCTTCGCTGTTAAGGTAGAGGTAGCGTGTGGAGGTGTCCCTGTAGACCGCGTTTGTTGACTGGATATAACGGGAATTTTTTATGATATCGTTATATGAATTTATCAGGTTAAATTTCTCATCGATGGATATCTCCCTGAAGTCCTTTTTGTAGCTTCCTGAATACTCCGCCCTCACGGGCCGGTAACTGACAACTCCCCTGCTGTTTTCCCCGGAGACCATATTCGCAATCTCGACACATCGTGCCGCGTTTTTTTCAAGTGTGGAAAAATCGTTGAAGGAGATAAAACCCCACCCTCCGTTTTTCAGGACCCGTATGGACCCGCCCACAGATTCTCCTGAGGTCACCGACTCAACGTTTTCCCCGGAAATAAAAATTGAATTGCTGACATTCTCAGCGAGGCGTATCTCCGCATAATCAACAGCCAGGCTGCCAATGAGAGATACTGCTTTTTCAAATATGCCGTCAATGTTTTTACTCACAGACAGTTTTATTCTCCCGGATATTTATCAAGAGTTTCCTGTATGGATTTTTTTGCTATTCCAATAAGTTCATCCAGGTTCTCTTCACTGTACCCGGTGATCTCCACAGGTTTATTGATAATGAGCTTCGCAGAACCGGGAAAGAGTGCAATGGTCTTGTTAGGCAGGATCTTTCTGGTCCCCACAATAGTAATGGGAAGAATGGGGAGGTTCATGTCTATGGCCATCCTGAACGCGCCCTTTTTAAATTCCATCAATTTCCCGTCATTGCTTCTTGTCCCTTCGGGGAAGAAGAAGATTGATGTACCGCCGCTTATTCTCTTTTTCGCTTCTTCAAGTGAAGTAAGAGCCGCCTGTTTGTTCTTCCTGTTTATGAATACATGGCCAATTTTATAACAGGCATAACCGAGTACCGGGACCTTCCTCAGCTCAATTTTCATCACCCACCTGAAATCGACGGGCAGCCAGCCGTAGACCAGGAAGATGTCATACTGGCTCTGGTGGTTGGATACGATCACATAGGACTGGTTCCTGTCAATATTCTCCTTTCCGTGGACAGAGACAAACATCGGTGTAATATATGCATTGAGCTTGGCCCAGAGAACACCGAAAAGCGAAGATGTTTTATGCCCGATAAATATTGCTGTCAAAACAGCAAAAGATCCGCAAAACAGAGTTGCAATTCCCAGAAAGGGGAAAAATATCAGGTATTTATAGACCTGGTAAAGATAAAATAGCGGTTTAATATTTCTCATTCACTCTCCCCGTACTGGTCTTGTTATACTATATATAAATTGTTACTGTCAAGCTTTGTATAAAATTGATACATAAATGAAAAAAAGATACTTGATGTGTCCCCGCCGCCGACTGCGGCGGGGACACATTGTTAATTTTCATTGTTATATATGTTCTGACCATTCAGCTGAATAGCTATCATAAATTAAAAAATCCTATTAATCAACAAAAGGATTATTTGGTAATAAATCAATTATTTTATTGGCAGTATATAATAATTGTATTAATACTGGTAACTAATCAGATATGTATAAGAATAATCATATTCAATAAAAAAAGATAACTGATATGTCCCCGCCGCAGTCGGCGGCGGGGACATATTGTTGATTTTTTTTGAAAATAAGTTGATTATTGCCATATAGCTGAGTAGTTACTCATATTGTTTTTATATTATCAATAAGGAGCTTATATGTACTTAACAGGACTATTAATAGGAATTGCAGCAGGTGTTGCCGGGGGGCTCGTAGGAATTGGCGGCGGTATTGTCATCGTTCCCTCACTGGTCATTATCCTGAGCATGAAACAGCATATAGCCCAGGGGACTGCTCTTGCAGCAATGCTGCCCCCCATATACATACTTGCAGTTCTGCAGTACTCTTTCAGGGGACATATAAATATTCCTGTTGCGGTAATACTCTCTGCGGGACTCATGGCAGGAGGATTTATTGGTGCAAGAATTGCAATAGAAATCGATGCTGCCGTCCTGAGAAAGATTTTCGGCTTCCTGCTTCTGATTCTCTCAATTGCAATGATCATAAAGAAATAGGCTGCTGCATAACACAGTAATTATATGTGCTGAAATTTCACTTTTTTTTAAAAAAATGCTAATTGAAATTTTTACATTGTACCGATAATAACAACAGAGATATTTCTTAAAAGGAGGTAAGAAAAATGATCAACAATATATCAATGAACTTACCTGTAAGCGTAAATACTGGAATGGATTCCGTAAAAGTATCAATGGCTGGTGATGGTAAAAGAGAGGCAGTAAATATACCGTCAACAAAAGAAAATACTAAAATTAGTGATGATGTTCTTATGGATCTCAAGGATGTCCAGAACTTCCTGTTCATGATAACAGGGACAAATTTACACGCTGATTCAGGTAATCGTATAAAAAATTCAACAATTGATTTTGTAGCATAAAATGTATAACAGGTTAAGAATAAAGAGATATTTAATCTGTTATGCATATTTTTGTATAAAAGATATACTCGCATAATCACATTTACCCACAAGAATTCTCTCAATTAATCTTAAATTTACTTAACAATCAGTATAAAATAACTAAAAAAAATCCTTGACCGATATATATGCTCTCATATTTTATACAAAATTTCCTAAGTATTTATAATAATTTTTAAATACTTTTTGCTCAAATATATTCATTCATTTTAAAGTAGCTGAAAGAAATACTCGATATTATATGTAGAAAGTAATAACGGGATCTGGTATGAGCAAAGAACTACAGGAAAAAGCTGATAAAGTCATCCGGGAATTAAAAGATGCAATAATTCCTTTAAGGGAAGAGATAAGAAAAATCAAGAACTCTTCCGGCAGGTTAATTTAAAATCAACTTAATTTCATCCATAAATTAAAAGAATTGAGAAAACTCCCTTTATAAAGATAAATTATTAACGAGGTTTATTATATGCCACCCAAAGGAGAGAGAAGAAAACAGCAGATCATCAACACTGCTAAAGAGATGTTTATTGAGAAAGGATTTCAGAGTACTCATATCGGTCAGGTCTGTGAAAAACTGAATATCGCACGGGGAACTGTATACCAGTATTTCAGTAATAAAAAAGAGATCCTTTACGCCCTCCTCGATAATGTTGTGGAAAAAATTGAAGATATTCTTGATATGGATGAAGTTGTTGAATTCATGAATAAAAAGCCCGAACTTGACACCATAAAAAACTTCACACAGACCAGGATATCCGCAAGCCTTGGAATCCTCATAAATGAACCCATCGTTATCAAACTCATATTCAACCAGATTGCAGGTATCGACAAAGATGTGCTGAGAAGAGTGGAAGAATCTGTATTAAAAATCAGAAACCTTATTTCATCCAGCATTGAGGAGTTAAAGAAATGGGGTATCTTTAAGCCGGAAATCGATCCGAAGATAACAGGTTCCATGCTCTTTGGCGGTATCATGATGCTCATATTTGAACACGACAGGAAACGTCTGGACATTCTGGATGATAATACTCTTACACTTATTGTTAACCAGTATCTCAACGGTACCCTGAAGTAATTAACTCACATCAGGACATTTGATAATTTTTCTGATAAAAAATCCCCGGGATCTATGAAATTAATTTTATCATTAATCCTGACCCTCACCGTAACGGCTGCTGTGTATGCAGGATCACCGGAAGATAATAAATTCCGGGAAGCCCTTACTGAGGGAAACAGCAGAGAATTCAATGAAGCGGTAAACTTCATTGAAAAGAGAAAACCTGAAACTTTTCTCCCCCTGATAACAAAAATAATCATTATTAGTGAAAATACCCGGAGAAGAGAACAGCTTCTCGGAGCGCTGGGGAAATATGACAGATTAAAAGCCATAGATTACTGGCTTGAAATCCTTGAGAAAACCGGTTCTCTAAAAATAAAATTTGATATTTTAAAAACAATAAAAGACCTGAAAGAGAGGAAAATAACCGCATCGTTGATCCGTCTTCTCAGCAGCCGCTACATAACCATCAGAAAGGAAGCGGCATCCCAGCTGAAAAAATTCAGTGATGACAGGATGTATCTCGCTATCCTGCAGCTTTCAGAGAATAACAATCCCCTGTACAGGCTCTATGCAATTGATGCCCTGATGCAGCTGTATGATAAACGGCTTTATCCCGTAGTTCTTGAACTCCTGAAGGATGAAAATAAATCAATAAGGATCTACACGCTGAACTGCATACTCCACAACAGGCTCACCGAATCACTTCCCTTTGTAAGAAAGACCTTATCCACCGACGACAACAGCGAAGTCATCATTGAAGCTATCAGGACAATAAGGGGGCTCAATGACAGAAAATCTCACTTTCTTCTCAACAATCTTGCAACACACAGGGAGAGCAGAATAAGGAAGGAAGCGATCATTACTTTAAAGGAGCTTCACTTAAAGAACTCATCGCTCCTTCTCTCAATTCAGCTTCAGAATGAGAAGGTGGATGAAAACATTGAGGAGATAATAGAAGCTCTTATGAGCTTCAGAAATGCCGGCAATATCACCGGATTAACAAATTCGGCATTATCTCATAAAAATTTTCACATCAGGGTAAAGGCTGTTCACGCACTGGGGATCATTAACAACGACAGGACAATAAATATACTCATAGAAGCGGCAAAGGACCCTGATTACAGGGTCAGAGCAGAGGCGTGCCATTCTCTTGGAATGTTCAGGGCGAGAAATGTTCTTCTCCCCCTTATGCAGCTCCTTAAAAATGAAAAAACACGGTATGTCAAAACAGCAGCGCTTTATTCAATCCAGAGGCTGAATGAAAGGAAAGTCCTGCTTCCCCTTTTCATGATTTATTCAAAAGAAAAAGATCCTGTATTCAGAAAGATACTTGAAGAAGTCATATCCGACCATATTAAAAGGTATATCTGATAGAGACCTTTTTATTATAATTGGTCGGCGTCTCAATAGTCTGTTATTTATTTACCTTCCTGTAAATAAATCTGCCTGTAAAAAATGTTATAATACCCAGAAGTAAAAGAAGAGTAAAAAGGCCCCACGTGAGATAACTGCCGTTTCTGAGAAGTGATACCGGGTTCCAGCTTGCTTCCCTGATGATCCTGTTCTGCTTCTCCCTGTATCTTTCCGGAATATCAGAAAGACCGTCACTATTCGTATCATTAAAATTCAATATATATTTGAGAACAGCTACCCACTCTTTGACTTCCTGGGTCCCCTCCTTTTCACTGTCCCCGTCAATTCTCGTTTCGTTAATATTTTCAACAGGTTTCCCGTCGCGGTCCCGGGGAATAATGTCCAGTATACCATAGGTAAAACCGCCCACAAATTTCAGGAAAGACGCATTATAATAATCCGCTGTGACCCTGTAGAGCTTTTTGTTGCCGCGGGAATAGTCCAGAGGTTTATAACCTTCTTTTTCATTTCCCATCAAAATCTCCGTTACCCTGTCAAAGATCACCCTGTTGGGATTATACCTGTATTTTAAACCCGATACCTGCAGAAAGTAATCACTCCCCTTAACAGGGCAGATGCTTGTTGAAACCTCAAGGGTTTTCTTGATATCAGCCGCCGTAAGATAAACGGACACCAGGGGATAACCGGCACTCCCGTCTATTCCGATGCCAAGGGGGATTGTCCTGAAAAGGTCCCCCGTAGTAATATACCCTGTTTTCCCCACGAGGATATCATCCCTTATGACTCCCCCCGACACAAATGATGCTCTGACCCGGGAACCGGGATCATCCTTTTTCCAGAGAAAGCTGTTAGCATACCAGAGGACCGCATCAGAGATGAGGTTCCCCAGCCCCGTTTCCCCCGGGCCGTTTTTCAGGTGGAAAGCGGTACGGGCAATCTTTGATGAATACCCGGTCTGGTAATACTTGAGGACCTTCATGTTCACTGCGCCCTTGTACATATTCACAACCCCGTCAATGTACGGATCACCTTTGATGGTGTCATTGATGACAACAGACCGGTAAGCCGATAAGGCGACCTTCCCTTTGATGTAACTGATGTCCAGGACTCCCACACGCTTCCCATACTCCCAGGACTGTACGATGATCGTCCCGTTCTTTATAAGAGGTTTGCCTGTTAAGGTATGGGAGTGCCCGCTGATAATAACATCGATCCCGTCTACCTTCTCAGCCAGTGTCTCATCTTCAGAAGTACCGCCGCTCCTGTAGAGACCGCTGTGTGAAAGACAGATGATAATATCAGCACCTTCCTTTCTGAGAGTTTTTACCATCTGCCGGGCAGTCTTGACGGGGTCACCGAACCGGACCGGTCTCGCAAAGGGGGCAACTTCTGCCGCATGTTTCCCCACAAGACCGAAAATTCCAATTTTTACCCCCTTCCTGCTTATTATTGCATAAGGTTTAATTGTTCCGTCCTTAAAGTGTTTTTCCAGAGAATCATCACCGCTCTCTTCGCTGCTGAATATAAGGTTGGAGGATATTATCTGGGGTATCCCGCGTTTTTTCCCGGATAAAATTATTTGCGCAAGCCCCCCTGGCCTCAGATCAAATTCATGGTTTCCCAGGGTCACGTAATCATAACCCATCTTCTTCATAAGCACCGCTTCCAGCGCAAACTCCCTGCTTACCGTATGATAAAGGGTTCCCATGGTAAAATCCCCCGCATCCAGGGTAATAACGGGATTTTTTCTTTTTTTCCTGATCTCCTTCATGACACTGGATATCCTTGCCCAGCCCCCCTGCGTGCTGTCATTCCCGGTATTCATGGGTGAGTAATCCATATTTGGCGCCATGCCCTCCAGGTGGGAATGCATATCATTGGTATGGATGATAGTCAGATCGAGTTCTTGAGCTGTTAAAGGTAATTCCAGAACAGAAATAGCAAGAAAAATAAGTAAGAGGAACAAACGTTTCATAATACACTCCTTCTCTGGGTTCATTTTTTTTTAACCGGGAAAACTTTTCAAACAATTTATTCGTGCCGGGGAACTAAGGAATAAAATAAACTGAAATTTCTTCATTTTGGTGCTTGACAATAAACTGTGTCCTCTTTTGATGGATATGTTAAGGATGCAAAGCAAGAAAAAATCATTATCAGAGGGTTGACAGGCATGAAAGGAATAGAAGAGTTGTGTTTACAGCTCACAGATGAAGAGCGTGAACTCCATAAAGAACTTATTGATGAATGCACTCTCAGGGAAGAGCAAATTACTCAAAATTTCATTGATACAAAACATTCTCTCAATAGACTGGTAGAAATCGGTAATGAGATTGTAAAAGATATTGAAACAATAAAAATTGCGCATGCCCGGATTAACAGGTTTGTAAATTCATTTCCCCCAAAAAACCATGGACCGGAAGAAGCAGCAACAATAAGTGAAAACAAATCAGTACATTAAACCGCATTAATAATCATCTTACCGGTAAAGCCCGGCTGTGGAGCAGTGAAGGTGGAGATCAAGAAACTGAAAGACCTGCAAAATTCGGAACTGGCCGGCCTCTTCAACAGGTTTGGAGAAGACTTCAGTTCAATTATGACAGGAACAGTCATCCCCATAGTCAAAGAAGTTGAAAAAAGGGGTGATTCGGCAGTCTGCGAATATACGGAGAAATTTGACGGTATTAAGCCGGAGAGCCTGACTGTTACGCGTGAAGAGATCGAAGAGGGACACAAAAACACAGATCCCGATATCCTCAGGGCATTTTTGAAAGCACGGAACAACATTGAGGAATTTCATCTTCGTCAAAAGAGAGAAGATTTTATCTACACACGGGATGACGGGACAAAGCTGGGTATAAAATACCAGCCAATAGATAACGCGGCCGTCTATGTTCCGGGCGGAAAGGCATCATATCCCTCGTCTGTGCTCATGGGTGTTATTCCCGCTCAAATTGCAGGGGTGGAGAATATCACTCTCATTACACCACCCCATAAGAACGGAAAAGTGTCTGATATTGTTCTGGCCCTCTGCAAAGAACTCAATATAAGCAGCATACTCAAATCGGGAGGGGCGCAGGGCATCGCTGCCGCCGCTTTGGGAACAGAGAGCGTAAAAAAATCTGACATCATTGTAGGTCCCGGAAATATATACGTAACTGCCGCTAAAACCTATCTTTTCAGCCTTGGGATTATCCAGATAGACTCCCTGGCCGGACCCAGCGAAGTCCTGATCATTGCCGATGAAAATGCCGATCCGGCATGGGTCGCCTGTGACCTGCTTTCACAGGCGGAACATGAGGAAATGGCAATCCCCATACTCCTGACACCATCGGAAGAACTGGCACGTAAGGTTAAAGAGGAAATACTCAAAGACCTTGAGAAGGGAGAAGGGAGAATTGATATCAAAAAAAGCTCAATAAAAAATAACGGGCTCATACTCATAACCGAAACAATCCGGGAAGCGGTTGAATTCTCAAACAGGTTCGGACCGGAGCATATGGAGATGATGGTAAAAAATCCCCTGGACTACCTCCCGGTGATCAGGAACACAGGGTCCCTCTTCCTGGGGAACTATGCTCCCGTTGCAATTGGCGATTACTATTCGGGGACCAACCATATCCTTCCCACGGGAGGTGCCGCGCGGTTTTCTTCGGGGACATCGGTTGATACCTTTATCAGAAAGACGACCTTTCAGATGCCCACACGGGAAAGCCTTGAAGAGGCGGCAGCCCCGGTGATGAAGATGTCAACACTGGAGGGATTTGACGACAAGCATGGGGGATCCATTACAATAAGGCTTGGCAGGAAAAGATAAGTTCACCCTGTCGTTTATTTTTTTTCCTCCATCTTATGGGATAATTCCGGGTGATATTTCTTCTGGCAATCGCTGCACATCCCGTGACTGAATTTCGCGTCCGACCTTGTCTCGATATACTCCTCTATCCTCTGCCAGTAGCCGCTGTCATCTTTTACCTTTTTACAGTAGGAGCATATGGGGAGCAGACCGGAAAGGGTCTTGATCTCCGCCAGGGCCTTCTGAAGATCATTTATCAGTTTCTCTTTCTCATTCTCGGCTTTCTTCTGGGGAGATATGTCAACGATGATAATAAGAGCACCTGCAAGGGGGTCCTTTTCGTTATAGAGTATACCGCTCACCAGGCAATTCACCTGATCACCGTTTCTCCTGGATAAAATCACCTCATGGTTAACAAGATCACCGCAGGCGATAAGGCCCTTGAACCTGTTGATTTCACTTTTACTGTATTCCATATCGGAGAAAAATTTTTCTATGGGTACTCCTAAAAGCGCGTCATTTCCCCTGTAGCCGAGGATCTCCGCGGCAGATGAGTTGGTCCATGTAATCCTCCCATTTTTCAGATGAACAACCCCGTTGGGGGTTATCTTTACCACGGCATGATAGAAGTCACGCTCGGAAATGACACGCCCGTAAAATGTCATCCCGAAAAAAGCCGCTATGGCTGTAAGTGACGAAAAAAAGGAGCCGAAGAGAGGCACACCGGGCCACACCCTTTTTAATAGAAGGTTCGAAATCATTATTCCGGTTAATGTCATGAAACCCCCGAAAAAGAGCATCAGCTTCTCCTTGCGTGCCGGCAGGTCCATATCATGGAGTGCATTAATGAGCAATTTAACCAGTAAAAAGGCTATGAGAGAAAATATAAAAATTTTGACAAGGGTATTCCACGGGGCGTTCACACCCGGATACCCGCCATCTATTCCGTAATTCTTAGCTGAAACATACCCGGGCAATAATATCCCTGCAATATAGAAAATGACAAATGGAGAATAGATGATCAGGAGGTATCTCTTCCCGATTTTTTTCATCAGGGTAATGATAAACTCCACCGCGGCCCCCTGGTAAAAAAGAAATCCAAAGGAAAGATACCTGTAGAAAGTAAAGACTGTTTCAGACGGGTAGATCCTGCCTGCATGGTCAATAAAGAAATCAAAAAACGCCCATCCCATGAAACCCAGAAGCATTCTCCGGAATGCCCCGGCCACCGGGTGTTCCGGGTTGAACCGGGTGAGATAGGCAAGCAGTGCCGAAGAAATAAAAACAGCGTATCCCAGGTTTAAGAGGTAGTAATTTTCAAGGAGTATTTTCATATCCGATATTATTTTTCTGTCTTTCTATACTGTTTTTATCAGTGACTCTTCCTTCAGGTTTCCTCAGCTCTATGGCTATAATCAACCTATTTACTAAAATATTAACAATATGTCCCCGCCGCCGAAGGCGGCGGGGACATATCAGTAATCTTTTTATCAAAATGATTATTCTTATACATGGCTTAGTAATTACTCAGAAACATTTAATTTCAGCAAAGGCCGATCTATATATAATAAATATGAAAAAAAACCGTTTTTCAATTAACTTTTTATTAAATACACATTGTTTTATTATTTTTTATGATAACCATCCATTGTGTACTTTCATAACCTCACGGGTCTATTTTTTAGGGGTGCCCGCAAATAATCTGTCAGTTTGTTGACATAAAATATTTTTTATGATATAAAATGAATAAGAGTAACTGCCCGGCTGATGGAAAATAATATCCATATGATAAAATATTAAAGCAGGTACGAATTTATTATGAAAATCCTCATTGTTGATGACTCCCTGGCCGCAAGGATGCTCATGTCAAGCTTCTTTGAGGAAAGGGAATCCTGCGAAGTATTTGAAGCCGCCAACGGAGAAGACGCGGTAACTCTCTACAAAAACAAAAAGCCTGACATCACATTCCTCGACCTGACAATGCCGGTTATGAATGGATTTGAAGCGCTGAAAATCATCAGGAAGTTTGATCCCCAGGCCACGGTCATCATACTCACAGCCGATATCCAGAAAAAGTCAGTGGAGAGGATAACGGAACTGGGCGCTTATACCGTAATGAAAAAACTTCCCCGGAAAGAAGAAATTTTCGAAATCATAGAAAAGATTTCGCAGGAAAAACAGGAATGAGTTGTGGATGATACATCAAAGGGCCTTTTCAGTGAACTTGAAATCGACGCACTCCAGGAGGTAATGAACATCTCATTCGGCAACGCGGCAGCTGATCTTGCTGAAGTCATAGACATCTTTGTCAACCTCAATGTCCCGAATATAAAGATCATAAAAATTCCGGAACTCACGGATTATATCAACAGTGAGATAAAGGACTTCGATATATGCAGTATCGTGGAACAGAACTACCATGGTGATTTAAACGGGTTGGCCTTTCTTATCTTTCCCTTCGGGATAGAGAAGGAGTTCATATCATATTTTCAGGATAAGGAAATAAAAAAATTCGAATCCGATGACCTGGTAGAACTGGAAAAGGAAGTCCTTATGGAGGTCGGAAACATACTTATCGGCGCCTGTATCGGTAAGATTGTTGAACTTCTGAACAACCGCGTTGCATATCTTCCTCCCCGGACAATAATCGGGGGCAATTTCCAGGAGCTTTTCCTCAGGGGACGTTTCCATAACAATGATGTGGCCATTACAATGAAAACATACTTCAGTTTCGAGGACAGGGCTGTTACAGGATACCTGTTCCTGATAAACAGCATGGATTCACTTCCCTACCTGAAAAAAGCCCTGTCAAAATTCCTGGGCCGGTAAATCCAATGTACAAACAGATAATTGACATCATAAACCTCGGTATCGTCATTATTGACAGAAAATACAATGTACTGGAATGGAACAGGTGGATGGAGGTCCAGAGCGGAATTAATAAGAAGGAGATCATCAATTCCAGCATCTTTAACCACTTTCCCCTGCTCAGCAGCCCCAGCTTCACAAGGGGATGTAAAGCCGTTCTGAAGTTCGGCAACATTGTTTTCCTGTCACAGAAGCTCCACAACTTTCTTTTCCCCTTCAGGACAACAGGATCGCACTCAAACAACTTCGAATTTATGCAGCAGAGCTGCTCAATGGCCCCGGTAAGGGAGGATGACGGGAACATAGAAGGGATCCTTATCACGGTCCAGGACGTGACCGAGTCTGCTTTCATGGAGAGGTCTCTCAAAACAATGAACCTCATGGACAGTCTTACCGGTATCTACAACAGGAGGCACATGGATAAAAGACTTACCGAGGAGTTTATACGCCACAAGAGATACGACAGGTCAATGACTCTTATCATGATAGACATTGATCATTTTAAAAACATTAATGATACATACGGGCACCAGTTCGGTGACAAAGTCTTAAAAAAAATTTCCGAGGTCTGTTCCTCCAGGATGAGAGGCGGGGATATCCTTTCGCGCTACGGGGGTGAAGAATTCTGTTCAATTCTCCCGGAAACAGATATAAAGGGAGCGCGGGCACTTGCCGAGAGGCTGAGAGAGAAGGTAGCGGAGAGCCCTGTACTTTTTGATGACGGGACACCTGTTCATGTTACTATAAGCCTCGGGATCGCAGAACTCACCGGCAGGACCAGGACTACTGATGACCTGGTAAGACATGCTGATACGGCACTCTATGAGTCCAAGCAGAACGGAAGAAACATGGCATCGGTCTATTCGGATCAAAACCCGGAGTAACGGGTTTTTCCATACAATAGATTTAATGAACGGATTACGGCAGGAGCAGGAAAGTGAAATATTTTATTCTCCCGGCAACCATACTCTTTTTATTCTCCGGAGCAAATATACAATGCGGTTTCAGTAAAATGAATATCAGAAAAATGATGATACCCGAAAAGGCAGGAAAATGGAAAAGTGAAGGTCCCTGGAAATCCTTCAGGGGAAGAGATCTCTACAATCACATAGACGGGGGAGCGGAGCTTTATCTCACCTACGCATTCAGAGAAGTAGAGGTAAAAAGGTACAGCGCCAATGACGAGAGCTTTATCTCATTGGAGATTTACAACATGGGTAATTCCCTGGATGCATACGGTATCTTCTCCGTTGAAAGGGATGATAAAGAGGCGGGTATCGGCCAGGGCTCAGAGTATGGAGGGGGGATACTCAGGTTCTGGAAGGGAAGATATTTCGTATCCATTACAACGACCGCCCGGGAAGATGAAGTCAGACCGGAAATCTTCAGACTGGCACAAATCATCGATTCGGCTATTGAAGAAACAGGGCCTTTCCCTCCCATCGTAGCATCCCTTCCTTCAAAAAATTTAAAGAAAACAGCATATTTTCACACACACCAGGTCTTAAACAGGAAATACTATGTCTCCCATGAGAATATACTCATTCTTGATGATAAAACAGAGTGTGTTCTTGCGGAATATCATTCCCGTAAAGGGAAAGTCTATCTCCTCAGAGTTAAATATCTCCATACGGCATCCACTCAAAGGGCATATTCCCTGTTTAAAAAGACCTTTATGAAAGAATCAGGTACGAAAAACCATTTAAAAACAGAAAATGGGAAGTGGGTGGTTTTAGAAAGAAAGGGAAATATAATTTCCATAGTCTTTGATGCTCCCGATAAAAAATATGGGAAAGAACTCTTGTCCGGGATTAAACAGTGAGGATACAGGAAATGCAAAAGATCATAACACGGCGTGATTTTATGAAAATAAGTGCCGCAGCCGCACTGGCCGCAGGGTATTCGGACAAAACGGAAGCTCGCGGGAAAACGAGGGTGGTACTTATCAGGGAACGTGACCTCTTTAAAAACTCATCAAAACCGGATGCGGCCTGCGTCAAAAACATGCTTGAGGAAGCAGTTATGGCTCTCACCGGAACAAGCAATCCCGGTGACGGATTCAGAAAGCTCGTAAGGCCCGGTGATACCGTGGGCATCAAGAGCAACCACTGGGCCTATATGCCCACACCGCCCTCCCTTGAATGCACTTAAAGAGAACCTGGTAAAGATCGGTGTAAAAAGCAGGAAGATCAGTATTGATGACAGGGGTGTGTTGAATAATAAAATTTTTATGAACGCCGATTCACTGATAAACACACGCCCCCTCCGGACCCACTACTGGGCCGGAATCGGCGGCTGCATCAAGAACCTTATCATGTTTTCTCCCCGGCCATGGTCGTATCACCCGGACAGCTGTGCGGACCTGGGACTGCTCCTGAAA
>JBNKTL010000034.1:8344-51708 GCA_050298055.1 Spirochaetota bacterium | reverse complement strand
TGCTAGGGACAATCCTACGCTGCGTTTCGGTTTGCCCCAGAGCACGGCGTTCAGCCCCCCAATAAAATGAAAAAAACAATGATCATCTCTCCCTGACTATTACTTCTCATAACATTTTTCCTGTTCAGAGAAATTGAGTATAAAAGGACAGAAAGCCTTGTATTGAATGAAAAAAAGATAAAGGAACAATTAAGTTGATTGGGGGATTGGGGAGCGGGATTTAAAAAATAAATGATATTATATTGAGGACCGCGTCTCATCACCGCGAGCACCATGAGAAATAATACTTGACAAGTCTGCATTAATTATGCATATATATATGCATGAGAACAACATTAAATATAAATGACAAAATTTTAAAGAAAGCTTCGGACCTGACGGGGATTTCAGAAAAAACCGCGCTTATCCACAGGGGGCTTGAAACGCTTATTGCCCTTGAGAGCGCGAAACGCCTTGCCGCGTTAGGCGGATCTGAAAAAAAACTTAAAGATATTCCCAGAAGAAGATCCTGATGATTTTAGTGGACACTTCTGTCTGGATTGATCATTTAAGAAAAACCGATCCTGAATTATCTGATAATCTTCAAAATGGAGAAGTTTGTATTCACCCTTTTATTATTGGTGAAATTGCCTGTGGTAATTTAACCAATAGAGTTGAAATTATTGAGTTATTAAAGGCATTGCCTGAAGTCCTTGTGGCATCTCATGATGAAACATTACATTTTATTGAAAATCAAAAACTGTATGGAAAAGGGCTTGGATATATTGACATTCATTTGCTGGCTGCAACATTTATCAATAAAGTTCCACTCTGGACCAGGGACAAACGGCTTTCTGTCGTCTACTCTGAATTAAAGTTAAAGAGAAAGTAACAACAAAGCGATTTTAACAAAAGGATAATTTGAAATTTAATTATTGACATTTATGAAGTTGTACTTCAAGATACCCGAATGTGGATCAACCGGGACATTAAAAATCAGATCACATCTATGGCAAAAAACAGGCCCGCGCTGCTCCTTACGGGCTGCCGGCAGTCCGGAAAGACATCCCTCCTGAAAAAACTTTTCCCGGATTATTCTTATGTCACACTGGATATTCCGCTCCTGGCCGAACAGGCGGAATCTTCGGGGATTGAATTCCTTGAAAGCAGGGAAGAGCCCCTCATTATTGATGAAGTCCAGTACGCGCCGGAATTATTAAGGTACATTAAAATCAAAATTGATGAGGATAGGGAGAAAATGGGACGGTTCCATTTAACGGGATCACAAAAGTTTTCCCTTATGGAGGGAGTAACGGAAAGCCTCGCGGGCAGGATTACCCTGTTGGATCTGCTCTCCCTTTCTTCTTATGAACTTGAGAAATGGATAGAGAAACCAATAGAGGGTGACCTTTTGGTTGAAATGATACTGAAGGGGGGATATCCGGAACTTCATGCCAGGGGGCTGGAGCCAGAACAATTTTACAGTGATTACCTGGCAACCTACCTGGAACGGGATGTGCGCCAGCTGGTAAACGTAAAAAACCTCAGGGATTTTGACCGGTTTATACGGCTTCTGGCATTGCGGTCCGGTCAGCTCCTTTCCATGAACTCCCTTGCTTCAGATGTCGGTGTGAGTGTTCATACCATAAAATCATGGATCTCTATTCTTGAGATATCCAATATCATCTATCTGCTGGAGCCCTATTATAAAAATCTTGGCAAGAGGCTTGTCAGGGCGCCAAAGATATATTTTCTTGATACCGGGCTGCTGGTATATCTTCTGGGGATCAGGACGCGGGATGAGCTGAAAAACAGCGCGCTGATTGGGTCAATTTTTGAAACTCACACACTCGGGCAACTCCTGCGTGGATTTTATAATTATGGGAAAAAGCCGGATCTTTTCTTTTACCGCGATCATCATGGCCATGAAATTGATTTTGTTATCCCCGTAGGGGAAAAGTTGAAATTGATTGAATGCAAATGGTCACAAAAACCATCTCTTCCCCATAAGACCTTCGCGCAAATGGAAAAACTCATTGGCGGCGAGAATATACTCAGCCGGGATCTCATTACGCCCGCAAGGGGGGTCTTTACTCTCAAGTATAATACCCGTCAATGTGATTCTATTGATGTGACTCCCATTCTTGAAATCTGAATACTTGAATTTTTAATTACGGGAAGATACTCCCTCAGTTGTCATCCCGGGGAATTGTCCTGATCTTTAACGGTCCGGTTATCCCCGAATCTCCCGGGACCCGGCCCCGCTCAATGACAGAGTAGGTGTACGAGACAGCCCTCAGTTCATGCCTGATATGTTCCAGCGCCGAAAGGTAGTCAAAATCACCGCAGCTGAAGAGGTCAACGGAAGCATAACCGTATTCGGGCCAGGTGTGTATTGCAAAATGTGATTCGGCAATCACGATTATCCCGCTCACTCCGTGGGGGGAAAACGTATGAAAGAGAGATTTAATGACGGTTGCCCGGGACTTCTCCGCCGCCCTGTTCATAATTTCTTCCACACGGCCCGCGTCATTGATGATCTCATACGGGCATTGATGAAACTCCGCAAGGTAATGCATTCCCAGGCTTTTCGTCATGTTTCAATTATACCGTATGTCCCGTTCCTGTCAACACTCAAAATTTTTACGTCTCTTAATGTGCCGGCGAGATCCTTCGTGGAACTATCCCCATCCAGCCTTATCTTGATATAGTTGTCTGATATCCCGGTCAAAGAACCTGACTTCCCATTTTTCACAATGACCGATTTAAGCGACCTGTTTAAGAATTTTTTCCGGTAATCCTCACCGGCTCCTGACGCGGTCTCTTTTGCCGTTTTGACCCTTCCGGATACAACACGGGGACCTTCATTCTCTTCCATATCCGCCGCGGGGGTCCCCCTTCTCTTCGAAAAGGCAAAACAGTGAGTATACGCAAAGCCGGCGCTTTTTATCATATTGATGCTGGCTGAAAAGTCATCTTCATTCTCGCCGGGAAATCCCACAATGAGATCGGACCCGATGGCGCATTCGGGAGAGTATGAGCGTATCCTGTGCACCAGTTCCATGAATTCAGCGGATGTATACTTCCTGTTCATAAGTCCGAGGATCCTGTCAGAACCTGATTGAAGGGGAAGATGAATGTGATTGCAGATACGCTCACTGCCGTAAAGTTCAAGGAGCCTCTCGGTTACATCAACCGGTTCAATTGAAGTTATCCTGATCCGGTAATCTCCTTTAAGATTAATGAGTTTCTCCACCAGACCGGCAAAGTCCGTATTACCGGACCTGTATTTTCCGATGGTTATCCCGGTCAAAACCAGTTCATGATATCCTTCATCAATCAGCTTCCGGGCATGGTCAATGATATCAGTAATATTGCGGCTTTCAGGTTTGCCTCTCACAGTGGGGACGATGCAGTATGAGCAGTCATTATCGCATCCATCCTGGATCTTTATCGATGCCCTGCTTCTTTTGAGAGGGAGGGGCTTACTGATATCAGCATCACTGCTGCCGGGAAAAATTTCATTGCCCATGAGTTCCTCTGCGGAACTGTAGACCCTGTTCTTCTCCCTGTTTCCCGGTACCAGATAAACTGCCGGATCTTTTAAAAGTTCACTGCTGTTCCGGGCCATGCAGCCGGTTACAATAACTTTACCTGATCCCGAGTTTCTGCTCCCTTTTCTGATAAACCCTCTGCATTTTTTATCAGTTGCATCAGTTACGGTACATGTATTAATGATCGTTATATCGACTTTTTCTCCGAATGGACGCATCTCCCACCCGTTACCGGTAAATTCACCGGCAATTTCTGAGGATTCATACTGGTTAAGTTTACAACCGAGAGTTTTTATGGAAAAGGTTTTTTTCATAGATCTTATTTAGATGAAAATATTGTCATGTATACCTGAACAGGGAAGGTACTGTATAAGTCAATATTAAAATATCCATGTTACAAAACCTTTTTAAAATATAAGAACATCCGGCCGGGCTGAATAAATTTCACCACAACTTCTCCACTACCCTCTCGGCAATATCATTGAGAATATAATCCAGCTCAATCTCCTCGTTTACCCTGGATGACCTCTTATAAACGGTATTCCCGTTCAACCTGTTCGATACCAGGATACTGATTGAATAGCCAGGGCTGATTTTGTTTACAGACCCGGTGAGACTGTGGTTCACTTCCAGATGACTTCTGTCATGCTCCTTAAATGCAATATAGTTTTTTCCTTTAATGGATAAAAGTCTCTCATAGAGCTTCTGGGTGATCCTTTTAACCTGAACTGCATCCAGAGTCTTTGATTTAAGCATCTTTATCCCAAGACGGGCAATTCCTGTTACCGCAGGTTTATCACCCTGTCTCTTTACAAGGACTTTTTCAGTAGTTTTTTTACATGTACTGAGCAGTGTTATTAAAATTAAGAGTGCTCCTATAATTTGTGTTTTTCCCTGATGATATCTATACATGCTCTGACCCCATTTTTATATTCTGAGCTGTTTCTACATTACCCGGTCTGAAACATCAACACAAATATAGTTCTTGACTAATTTAACTATAATTTTCAATTTTTAATAAAGAGTCAATTTTCACTATTTCAATATTTAGTATTTTCGTTACTATAATCAACGTATTTACTAAAAGAGCAATAATATGTCCCCTGCCGCCTTGGATGGCGGGGATACCAGTTATCTTTTTTGATGAATATGAGCATTATTGAGAATTACAGAAAAATAGAGGAGTCTGTGAGGGAGGCGGCAGGGTCGTGCGGACGAAACGCGGAGGAGATCAGGATCATAGCCGTCAGCAAAAACTTCCCCCGGGAGACAGTACAGGAAGCCATCGATTCAGGCATTGAGCTCTTCGGTGAAAACAAGGTCAAGGAAGCGAAGGAAAAAATTCCAGGGCTCTCCGGGACTTTTATCATGCACATGATAGGACATCTCCAGTCGAACAAGGCAAAGGATGCCGTAAGGCTTTTCGACCTGATTCATTCTCTGGACAAAAGAGACACAGCAGAAAAGATCAACAGGGAAGCGGAAAAAATTGAGAAGGTACAAAAAATACTTATCCAGGTAAATACCTCCGGTGAGCTTTCAAAAAGCGGTACCGATCCGGAAAATGCGCTAAATATTATAGATGCTGTTGCCGATATGAAGAATACGGAGACCCTCGGCCTCATGACCATGGCTCCCTATACCCGGGATACCGCTCTTATAAGGGATTGTTTCAGAAAACTGAAAGATACCCTGGAAACCATAAACTCAAAACTCGGTACAAATATGAGGGAACTTTCCATGGGAATGTCTTCAGATTACAGAATTGCCATTGAAGAAGGGGCAACCATGCTCAGGATCGGAACTGCCATATTCGGAGAGAGGAGATATTGATGAGCAGGCTTAAAAAGAGTAAAATCGGCTTTATTGGCGCGGGAAACATGGGAAGCGCAATAATTTCAGGTCTCGCATCAAAAAATATTGTTGACAATATTTTTCTCTTTGATATCAATGCGGAAAAAGCGAGAGAGATTGGAGACAAATTCAAGGTATCGGTTTCAGACTCTGTTGAAGCCGTTGTTTCCCAGTCGGAGATAATAACAATAGCTGTAAAACCGGGTGATGTAGCCGGTTTACTTAACAGTATCGGGAAACTTGATAAAGATAAAATTGTTCTATCAGTTGCTGCCGGGATTAAGCTTGAGAGTATAGAGAAGATTCTCGGGGCTGATACGAAGATCATCAGGGTTATGCCAAACACACCTGCTCTCATTGGAGAGGGGATGTCAGTATTATCACCTAACAATTCAGTTGATGATGAATCACTGGAAACTGTTAAGGAGATATTCCAGTTTACAGGAAGCGTTCTGGTTCTGCCGGAAAAACATATGGATGCCGTCACAGGCCTCTCCGGAAGCGGACCGGCATACGTTTTTTCATTTATTCAGGCTCTTGCAGACGGAGGAGTGAAAATGGGGCTTCCCAGGAGAGAAGCGGAGATCCTGTCAGCACAGACTGTTCTGGGAGCTGCAAAGATGGTTCTGGAAAGCGGCGAAGGACCAATCGAGTTAAGGAACAGGGTGACCTCACCGGGAGGTACAACCATAGAAGGATTGCATTCACTGGAAAAAGGAGGATTTTCCGGGATTGTTATGGATGCGGTGGAAGCAGCAACAAAAAGATCAAGGGATTTGGGTTAAAAACATGCTAAGAGGGATTCCCGTCACAAAGTACCAGGCAAACAGGTTGAGCTTCATATTCAAATCGGTACTTATTCTCATTATTACCATTCTTGTGACGGGGAATATTTTATCGGCAGTACTGAGGAACAGCGTAAACGTTGAAAGAAACCAGTATATTCTTAAAGACGGTTTTCCCCTCTTCACCAACAGCAGGGATTATATCAGTCTTATAAAAAGATACCCCTATAATCCCGGTGTTCACCTCACACTTCATACAATCGGAAAAAATGAAACATTCTGGGACATTACAAGAAAGTATAAAGTCTCCATCGATACAATCATAGCAGCCAATCCCTTTATAAAAACACTTCAGGCGGAAAGCGGTATGGAGATACTCATTCCGCTGGTGGACGGAGTCCTCCTTCCTTATGACAACAGCTCCGATATCGGCAGAATGGTTGAAAAAACCGGCCACAAAGGCATTGTCAGGGGCGATCAACTGAACGGAATTTTTAATCTTATCCCCACAGATGACATTCGTTTTGTTTTCCTTGAAAAAGCAGAGCCTGGAGTCCTTAACGATTCAATCGAAAAACTCTATAGCTATAAAAAGGTATTCCAGCTTCCGGTTGAAGGATATTTCACATCACTTTTCGGAGACAGGGTAGACCCTTTCCACCACGGTATGGACTTTCATGACGGAGTTGATATTGTGGCACGCTACGACACACCGATAAATCCCGCACGGGAAGGAATTGTCATCTATACGGGATGGCGGGACGGATACGGTAAAACAATTATGGTGCAGCACTACGACGGCTATACCACACTTTACGGGCACTGCTCAAAGATACTGGTAAAGGTCGGGGACTGGGTAACCAAGAAAGACGTTATTGCCGCAATAGGTTCCACAGGGAGATCAACGGGTCCCCATCTTCATCTTCTCTTTATGAGGCACGGAGAGACCATCGATCCGATTAACCTCATCTGGTAGGACTTTCATCCAGTTCCCGGGAAAAAAGATATGCCCGGTTTTCAAAATTTTTGGATTTATAAAACCTGTGGGCATCCAGCCTCTTGAGGGCTGAATCGACCTCGATCCTCAAACATTTTTTTTTGACAGCCGTCTTTAAGCATTCATCCAGGAGGAGAGTGCCCACTCCCTTACCCCTGTAGTCCTCGTCAACGACCATTTCATCGATATGGGCAAGCATCCCTTCCTGCCAGAGGCTGTTCCTGTAATGTACCGAAATAAAACCTATGATAACATCATCAAACCAGGCAACAAGGTATTCCCCGGCTGTTGATTTCAGTCCCTCGGTGAATACTTTCTCAAGGACTTTCCGCTTTATCTTCTTTTCAGGCCAGAGTTGTTTCAACAGAAGATAGACATCAATAAAGTCCTCCTGCTTAGGTTTTTTAATTTTAATTTCTTTTATATTCATATGGGGAATAACTCCTCTATCATATCAGAATGGGTGAAATATCGTTGTCAGTTAATAGTTACTGTCATAGCGAGCGAAGCGTCGCTATCTGTTCTTACTGAAAAATGTATCGGATAATAAAGTACTCTATTTGTAAAGAAACAGATCATTACGTCGTTTCACTCCTCATGATGACATAGTGTAAAACAAATCTAATATATAACTCAGATCCTATATCTTATTATACAGGAAATCGGGCAGCAGCCTGATCAGCCAGGCCATGAGCCTCCATCTCTTTGTAATATAGGCATGGCTCTTCTTCTTTTTCAGGGCACGGTATATCTGAAGCGCCGCCTTCTCCGCCGGTGCCACCCAGAAAAGCCCCTCACCCTTCATCATCTCTGTCCTGATAAAACCGGGCATAATATCAGTAACAACGAGGTCTGTCTTCCTCTTCGCCCCCCTCTGCCTGAGGCCCTGCAGGTATGAAGACTGGTAGGCCTTGGAAGCATTATAGGCGGGAGATGCCGACCCTCCCCGCACAGCGGCAATTGATGATATTGCGGCAATATGCCCGCTCCCCTTTTCATCAAAATACCCGGCCGCCACATTTGCCATTGCGGTAAAACCGGCCACATTTGTCTCAACCGTTCCGAGCTCTTTTCCCAGGTCAAGCCCGTAGTTGATGTCCCCCGTACCGGAACTGATAAAAAAAAGGTCAATACCCCCCATCTCCCTGATCAGTTCCCCTGCCGATCTCACCGCTGCATCAGTCCTGTTCACATCAATTTTCTTCAGAAAAACCCTTCCGGAATACTTCTCCTTCAGTTCATCCAACCTCTCAATTCTCCTCCCGGCAAGACCCAGAATATAGTTATCCCTGAGCATAAGTTTTGCCAGTTCAAAACCGATACCGGACGTTGCACCAATAATTATTGCTTTTTTCAACAGAATCCTCCCCGAGTATACATCCACCGCTGCCTTAACGGCCGGTCATATTTAACGCACATACCGGCCGGGGTGTTACCCCTCAAAATTAACTTGACCGGTGACTTTTTTGAAACTACTCATATAATATTGACAGTGATCTTTCAGGAAATACCGGTGAAAGGCCGATCTATAGACTAAACCTGTCAATTGTTCACTCTGCCAATGATAAACGAGTATTATTATAAAATTCTGAATGTCAAGCCGGAATCTTCCCTGGATGAGATAAGGAGCTCATACAGGAAACTTGCCAAGGCAAACCACCCCGACCTTTTTCCCAGGGAGGAACGGCACAGCCAGGAATTAAAGATGATGCGGATAAACCAGGCGTATATGTCCGTACTCTCCTGTTACAATGACCAATACACCTCTCCCCCGGCCGCGAACCAGCATGAGGAACCCCATGAAGAAAAGGAAATGACCACAGAGGTGGGACATCTGAAAGACCCCTCCTATACCTATTACAAGCTGGGATTTTATTATTACTCAAACGCTCTTGAAATATTTAACAGCAGGTTTAAACTGCGAAGAGACGGCAGGTCGAGACGATTCGTGAGCAATGAAAAGCTCCTGGAACTGGCAATCCTCTCAATCAGGTATTTCCGGAAATCATACGAGTACTTTTTAACCGTTGTTAACGAATATCCTGACAGCATCTGGGCCAGCGATTCGGAATTCAGGCTGAACAAGCTCTCCAAGTTCAATGTCCTCTACCAGAAAATATGCGAAAACATATCATCGGATATAAAGAAGATTGAAAAGCTGAGAAACAGGGAAAAAGGGGAACGCTAGACCTCGACAACCACCATCCTCTCCCTGAAGACATCTTCCAGGTTTCCCCCGCCATACTCTTCGGGATAACCCAGGGGCACACAGTATCCCTCAACACCGCTTTCAAGGACCTTCTCTCCGGGAAAATGCGTATGCCCGAAAAAGGCAAGCCTCCTGAGATGCCGGGGAAGCCTGTCCAGGAATTTCCCGATATTGATATTTCCGATATATGCTCCGAAGAAATCCCAGGAGGGATCGTTTTTGTAATGAAGAAAATCCCTGTAGGGGACAATATGTGATAAAAAGACAATTGAATCCAAGTCATCGCCGGCATATCCGATCCCCTTATCCCCCTCCGGAAAAAACCCGAGACTTTCCAGGTCCTCCTCCGCCTCCCTGAGGAGCTTCCCGGCAACCTCCCTGTCACTCATATCAAAGTGCGCGTATTCAGCATCCATCCACTTCGCGTTACCGGGACTGACCTTCAGTATGTAATCCTCTTCACTGAACATCCCTTCCCACATACTGTTTGCCGACGAATAATCATACCAGCCCATGGAGCCGAAAAAAGCGGTCCTCCCGATGACCCGGGGATTGCGCGGCAGATAAATCCAGTCAAATTCATTACAGATCTCCGGCAGGACCCTTCTGTACTTCACCCACGACCCGTCGGGGATCTTTCCCCCGGTCCAGATATCATGATTTCCCGGCAGGTATATTTTATGAGGGACAGCGAGGTCTTTACACCGGGAGAAAAATTCAATAAGGCTGTTCGCGGACCCTGCCGCGTCTCCCGGCACAAGAAAAACATCCAGGTCAAGACTGTCCAGGTACCGGGCCAGTTTATCAACAAATCCCGGTTCACCCCTTTTACCGTTTATGTCAGCATGGATATCGGAAAGGGCGCCTATCTTCATATGCTGATATTCTTTATGTTCTCAAGGCCCTTCTCTGCTTTTCGGAGATCATTTTCATCATCCACCTCAAACCATCCGAAGCCCGAGAGATCACAGATCACGGGAGCGCGCCTCTTTTCCCCCGCGAGAAACTGAAGGACGTTTTCAACAACCGCCTTCTCCCCCACGGTCCTCACCGTCTCCGCGGCCGCTTCCCGGTAAACCGCCTCTTTGGAGACATCCACATAGGTCATGCCGATATAACCGCAATTGTACCGGGAGAGTTCCTTGCTGATCATCTCAACATGTTTCCCGTCCGCGGAAAGCTTTACCTTCATGTCATCATCAGTGAGGTCCCTGTCAAAATCACACATGGCGGTGATGCCCCCGAAGGACTCCTTCATCTTCCTGAACATGGCGGGAGGATAGATGTGATCCACATTCGTGATCAGGAAGGAGTCATTTCTGAATTCTTCAAGTCCCGTAAGCAGGGTAAAGATATTTCCCTTCAGGTAGTCCCTGTTCTGGATCACCCTGAGGTTAGGGATCTCCTGTGCTTCCAGGTGGTCTCTCAGGTCCTCGTAACAATACCCCCCCACTACAATGATCTCATCAAAGAATTCCCGATCAAGAAAGTTCAGGAGGTGGTCAATGAGTTTTTTCCCCGCCACCGGGACCATCCCCTTGGTCCGCGCCCGTGTTATTTCTCCCAGCCTGCTTCCTGTTCCCGCCGCAAGTATTACCGCTCTCATAACGTGAGAATCTCCTTTAGTGAATTTATCGTTACAATGTCACTTCTTATTCCCAGGAAATCATCCCTGCGGAAAGTCCCGCAGACTCCGATGAACCTGATCTTATTATCAAAGGCCTTTTCCGCGTCTTTCAACGAGTCCCCCACAAAAGTCAGGTCATCTCTTTCCAGTGAAAAGTGCTGAATGACAAAATCGAAGTGCTGCTTCCCCTTTTCAAAACCCTCCCTGAAGCCCAGAACAATATCAAAGACCAGCCCCTCTCTCTCCACAAAGCTGTCGATAAGCTCCTGGAAGTTATTTGAAGCCACACCGGCAATGTCCCCCCGCGCCCTCAGGCTTTCGATGGTATCTCTCACATCATCTGAAAAAGTTGATTTGAAGAACCCCTCTATCTTCCTCTCCTCAAAGAGTGACGCCATTTTACCGTTGAGAGGATCTCCGGGCAGTATCATCTCAAGCTGCTTAAAAAACGGGTTCCCCGAGGTTTCAAGGTACCGGCGCCTCGCTTCACCAAAGCTGATCTCCCGGTGATGGGTGCTTATGACGTCCGCGGCAATATCCGCGAAGCCCTGCATTGTATCAACCAGGGTCCCGTCAAAATCGAAAAGGTAGGCCCTCCTCCCTGTCATACGGCCCTCTCCGTTAAAATAAGCGGAAGTTTTATTTTCATTAATGTTCTCCGGAATGTTTTTATGGCACTGTAACGATATCTGGTTTATCTGTCCAGAAAATTTGGGGTTCCGGTTTTAAAGCGGTTAACAGGATTAATTTTTAAACATTGCAATCAATATGATTTTAATACTTGACATGATATATTTTAAATCAGTAAATAATGCAAATTAAAACATTTATATTGAAGAATGCTGCGAAACTCAATCATTACATTTATATTAATCCTTATATTAATGACACCGGCCTTAACCGAAGAACATGTAAAAGGCTCATTTATTGATACATTTTACCGGTTTAATATTTTATATCTCCGAAAAGGGTGCAGACAAATAAAACCGGTAAAAAATGATATCCCCTTCAGGGATTTCAACCAGAGCATTACAACAATAAGGGCCAGCCTGATCAACTTTATTACCTTTTACGCCCAGGACCCTCTTCCGGCACAGCTCAATTGCAACAGGAATTTTTACAGCTATTGTTATTCATATGCAATTATCAATATGAGCAGTAACGACCTGGAAATACTTGAGAGAAGTTTTAAAAAAATATTTGCCACCGAGTTAATCAGTAAAAAAATAAAAATGAAAACAGAAAATGATGAACGTCACCCTTATTTCATTTTTTATAATCCTTCCGGCCTGCTGACCGCATTTGATAAAATTTATGTTAAACCTGATACTCTTATTTTTAATGTCAGGGCACAGGAAGTGTATGATAAATTATTGAAAAAATATTTAAGAGAGAAAACAGGAAAAATTAATAAAATACTCTCTCATTCCGAAGGACTGGAGAAAATTGCCGCTGTATATTATAAAAAGGCCATAACAACAACCTTTAATGCAAGGGAATATCTTAACTATCACATAAGGAAATTCGGACTGGGAAAAGATTCATTGGATGAAAGGCTCTTTGGTATGGTTATCAGAAGAAAAATAGATAAGAGCCTCCCTGTTGTCATTAAAATCATCAACAGGGTACTGAAGGATTATGACGGGGAGTTTTATAAAGAAAATAAATTACAGGGGCATAGCTCTGTGTGAAACATCTTCTCCCCTTCGTGGACTTCGTGCACTTCGTGGTAAACCTCTTCCTCTGTGCCTCTATGCCTCTGTGGCAAATCTTCCGATAAATTCTTGACAAATAATATTAAAAGCCTCAACTGAAATCCGATGAAAAGCAAACTTCCGATCCTGATCATAATACCCCATGGTGGATGTTCCGTACCGGAGGAGATGTCAGGCCATGAGGACCTCGACAGGTTCCAGCTTTTCATGTACGCGGATACATGTGCCAACTCCCTTTTCGCCTTTGAAAACGAGGTCTCGGCAAAACTTGACACAAATATCTCCCGGCTTTTCATTGACCTGGACAGGGGAAAAACCGAAGTCCCCCCTGCCTCGTATGACGGTGTTATAAAAAAAACCACCTATGACGGATACAGCCTGTTCAGGAACGGGTCCTTTCCCGACCATATTGCCCTGGCCAACCTGATCAAACGGTACTATATCCCTTTTCACGATACCATAAAGAAAATTCTCGATACCGGTGAGATCAGGCTGATCATCGAATGTCATACAATGATGCCGGTAAGCCCGAAAAACTCACCCCGGCCCGGACAGCCCCGGCCATTAATATCCATAGAGAACTCATTTGAGTCAGGAGAGAGAAAAGTACCCACATGCAGCAGGGAACTGGCGGCTGATTTCGCGGACATCCTGAGAAAAAACTTCGGTGATGAGAAAGAAACAGTAACTGACAGCGTGAAGATCGGCGGAGCCCGGAGCAGGGGGCATATCCTCAAAACATACGGCTCCGGGGAGGTCCCCATGCTGAGGTTTTCCCTGTCAAAATCTCTTTTTATTAATGACAGGTTCTTCAGCTACGACTTTATGAAGGTGGACGATATCAGGATAAACAGGCTCAGGTCCCTGATCTGGCAATCCATTGAGAAGTTCACCAGGAAGAACTTCTGATATTTTCTTTATCCCGGTCCGCTGACAATTCAGCCCAGGTTGACCAGGTAATTGTAGGCGTTGAGCGCGGCTGTTGCGCCGTCTGCCGCGGCCATAACGATCTGCCTCTCGGAATCGCACCTTAAGTCTCCCGCGGCAAAGAGTCCCTCGATTTTCGTATGCATCCTCACGTCAACAACCACTTCCTTCTTTTCATTCAGGACTTCTCCGGGGAGATAGGCGGTGTTAGGGTCCCATCCCACAAAGATAAAAACCCCGTCAACGGCGCGTTCCGAGATCTCCCCGGTTTTTTTGTTTTTCAGGACAACCTTCTGAACCTTCTGGTCTCCGGCAATGGATTCAAGGACCGTATCAAGCACCGGTTCGATCTTCTCCTCCGCAAGCACCCTGTCCTGCAAAATCTTTACGCCGCGGAACTCGTCTCTCCTGTGGACAAGATAGATCTTGCTGGCAAACCGTGTGAGGAAGTGGGCCTCTTCCAGCGCCGTGTTCCCTCCCCCGATGACCGCCACGGTTTTTTCCTTATAGAACGCTCCGTCACATGTGGCGCAGTAAGAGACCCCCTGCCCGGTATACTCTTTCTCACCCGGAACACCCAGCTTCCTGAACGAAGCCCCGGTTGCCGCTATGACCGATTTTGCTTCAACAACACTTCCGTCGGATCTCTTCAATTGAAAGGACCCGCCCTTTTCATCCTTCCCAATTGAAACAATATCCCCGTTCTCTATTTCCACCCCAAGCCTCTTTGCCTGGTTCTCCATGTTGGACATCAGCTCCCATCCGGCCACGGGTTCAACAAACCCGGGATAGTTTTCAACCTCAAAGGTGTTGATGACCTGTCCCCCCGGTGAAAATTTTTCAATGATTGAAAGGTCGAGCCCCGCCCGTATTCCGTAGATCCCCGCGGTGAGCCCCGCGGGCCCCGCACCGATTATGATAAGGTCTTTCATATTAAAAACTCCATGTAATCAATATCTAACCAGAAAAAAACTAATATTCATTCTTTAATATATTATATAGTCACAAAAGCACAGTTAATGTTAAATTTTTAATTTTGAATGTTAAATTCAAGAATAAGAATTTTTACCCTAATGTTAACTTTTACTAACTTTCTTTACATTCAAAATTCAACATTAAGCATTTAACATTTTTCTCAGTCCTATCCACTGGTAAGGACAACTGAATCATCCACACTGTCAGTTTCCTTAAATAAAGCTTTCACCTTGTCCCCGGTCCCGGTTTTAACATGGTGTCCGCAGTAATCGGCCTGGATGGGAAGTTCCCTGTTGCCCCTGTCAACAAGCACAAGGTATTTGATCGCGCGCGGCCTTCCGTATGTCATCACGGTTTCAATGGCCGCCTTTGCCGTTCTCCCGGTATAGAGGACATCATCAACCAGGAGTATTGTCAGGTCCTCAATGTCAAAATCGAGCCTGGTTTCCTTGATCTGGGGAAGTTTCCCCCGGGTGGTAAGATCATCCCTGTGAAAGGTAATGTCAAGGATCCCCGTTCTTATTTTTTTTCCTGCCTTCTTCTCCAGTCCCGCCTTTATCCTGTTGCTTATAAGAACACCCCTGGTCTGAATGCCCACGATGGCAAACTTTTCAAAACTGCCGTCAGAATTCGAGATGTCCCCGTAAACCTCTTCGGTGAGCTTTCCAATAATATCATCTATCTCCCGGCTGCTGAGAATTTCTTTTTCTTTCATTGCTCCATTACCTTTTTATGATATTCCTGGATGGGCAGCACGGATATTTCTTTCCTGTTCCTGATCTCGAGAATCCCTCTCATTGCGGCCTTTGCCGCGGATATGGTTGTCACGATGGGGATCCTGTACCTCACTGCCGTCTGCCT
Organism: Spirochaetota bacterium; assembly: GCA_050298055.1. Classification (GTDB taxonomy): domain Bacteria; phylum Spirochaetota; class UBA4802; order UBA4802; family UBA5550; genus JBNKTL01. The sequence continues at coordinate 36,225 of JBNKTL010000034.1, read as the reverse complement.
GATGGAGTAGGCATCGTCCTTGGATATCTTCCCCGTGGGAGTATTGACAATGAGGTCTATCTCGTCATTTTTTACCAGGTCAACGATATTCGGCCGCCCCTCACTTACCTTTTTTATCTTTTCGCACTCCACACCCTGATCGTTATAATAGTCCGCTGTCCCCTCTGTTGCCACGAGCCTGAACCCGTTTTCACGAAGGTTCTTCACTTCGTCAAGAAGTTCCTCCTTTGACCTCCTGTTTATACTCAGGAAAACCGTACCCGAAAGGGGAAGCCGGTCACCCGCCGCAAGGGACGCCTTGTAAAATGACTCCCCGAAATCATAGGAGATACCCATGACCTCCCCCGTTGACTTCATCTCGGGCGAAAGCAGTGTGTCCACGCCGGGAAATTTATTAAAAGGCAGGACCGCCTCCTTGACGCTGATAAAGGGAAACTTCTTCCTCTGTGTGAGCCCAAACTCCTTCAGTTTCCTCCCCAGCATCAGTTTTACGGCGACCTTGGCCAGGGGAACGCCCGTTGTCTTCGAGACAAAGGGCACGGTCCTCGATGCCCGGGGGTTCACCTCTATGACGTAGAGGAGATTGTCCTTTATGGCAAACTGTATGTTCAGGAGCCCTATGACATTGAGTTCCATTGCAAGTGCCGCTGTTGTCTTCTCGATCTGTTCGATCATGCTTTCGGATATTGAGAGCGGAGGGATGATACAGGCCGAATCTCCCGAATGGACCCCTGCCTCTTCAACGTGCTCCATAACGGACCCGATATAGACATCCTCCATATCGCAGAGGGCGTCAACATCAATTTCAACCGCGTCCTCCAGGAACTTGTCAACAAGTATGGGATGCTCCGGCGTAAGGTCTACCGCTGTCTTTATATATTCAAGGAGGCTCGGCTCATCATAGACGATGGCCATTGCCCTGCCGCCCAGCACATAGGACGGCCGCACGAGAACCGGGTAGCCGATATTCCCGGCAATTTTAACGGCATCTTCCTGTGTCACGGCAATGCCATTTTCCGGCTGGAGAATATCGAGTTTTCTCACAACCTGCGCGAACCTCTCACGGTCCTCCGCCCTGTCAATGGAGTCGGGGGAGGTCCCGATTATCTTTACATTGTTCTCCTCAAGAAGACGGGCAAGCTGGAGCGGTGTCTGTCCGCCGAACTGAACAATGACGCCGTCCGGTTTTTCGTTTTCATATATATGCAGAATATCCTCAAGGGTCAACGGTTCAAAATAGAGCCTGTCCGATGTGTCGTAATCCGTTGAAACTGTCTCCGGGTTGGAGTTTACCATTATGGATTCCACTCCCTCCTCCCTGAGGGCGAAAGAGGCGTGGCAGCAGCAGTAATCAAACTCGATCCCCTGGCCGATCCTGTTGGGTCCCCCTCCGAGGATCATTATCTTCTTTTTATCCGAACCCGCCGATTCGCTCTCATCATCATATGCCGAATAGTAGTAGGGGGTGTATGCCTCAAACTCACCTCCGCATGTATCCACGACCTTGAACACGGGGATGATGCCGTTTTCCTTTCTGAAATCCCTCACCGATTTCTCCTTTTCCGTAAGGAGAAGAGAATAGTCCTTCTGAAAAGCGGGGCCCTTCTCATTGAGCTGGTCAAGCTCCAGCCTGTGCGCCAGGTAGCCCAGCTGCCTGTCGGAAAATCCCAGCTTTTTCATGGGCAGAATGTTTTCAACGGTATAACCGTTGAGGCCGTAGTCATTAACATATTCTTTTTCAGCTTCAACCAGTTCACTTATCTGGTTGAGGAACCAGGGATCAATATAGGTCAGCAGGTGCAGACGCTCAACATCCCAGCCAAGCTTTAACGCTTCCTTGAGGAAGAAGAGCCTGTCACCCCTGGGATTCTGCAGTTCCCTCTCGATGATCTCCCTCTGCTGTTTTTCCGGGAGCCACTTTAATGTTTCTTCAATCTTCACATTACCGTCAGATCCGTATCCGAACCTTCCTGTCTCAAGGGACCTGAACGCCTTCTGGAGAGACTCCTTGAATGTCCTGCCGATGGACATGGCTTCGCCCACGGATTTCATCTGTGTCCCCAGGGTGGTATCGGCCCCCGCAAACTTTTCAAATGCCCACCGGGGTGCCTTGACCACCACGTAGTCTATTGTGGGTTCAAAACAGGCAGGGGTCTCCCGGGTGATATCATTGGGGATCTCATCCAGTGTCATTCCGATGGAGAGTTTGGCCGCTATCTTCGCAATGGGGAAACCGGTTGCCTTGGATGCAAGGGCGGAGCTCCTGCTCACCCGGGGATTCATCTCGATAACGATCACCCTCCCGTTTTCCGGGTTCACCGCGAACTGTATGTTGGACCCCCCGGTATCAACACCGATCTCCCTGATGATGGCAATGGACATGTTTCGGAGGTCCTGGTATTCCCTGTCGGTGAGGGTCTGCTGGGGGGCAACGGTGAAGGAATCGCCGGTGTGAATGCCCATGGGATCAATATTTTCTATGGAACAGATAATAACAACATTGTCCATCGTATCACGCATGACTTCCAGCTCAAACTCCTTCCAGCCCATAACGGACTCCTCAAGAAGTACCTGGCTTATGGGAGACTCATCCAGGCCCTTTCGGACCAGCTCCGTGAAATCCTCCTTGTTGTAGACAATATTTCCTCCAGAGCCGCCCAGGGTAAAAGCGGGACGGATAATAATGGGGAGCTTTATCTCCTCGAGCACCTCCAGGGCCTCCTCAACTGACGATGCCAGTCCGGACCGGGGTACTTCAAGACCGATATCCTCCATCGCCTTTTTAAAGAGGGCCCTGTCTTCCGCTTTTCTTATGGATTCGATATTTGCGCCGATAAGTTCAACCTTATATTTTTCCAGAACACCCTGTTCTCCAAGGTCCAGGGTAACATTGAGCGCTGTCTGTCCTCCCACTGTGGGAAGGAGAGCATCCGGTTTTTCCAGTTCAATTATCTTCTCCACCACTTCCGGGGTAATGGGTTCGATATAGGTCCTGTCGGCAAGTTCCGGGTCAGTCATAATTGTAGCGGGATTCGAGTTGATCAATACGACTTCATATCCCTCTTCCTTCAGTGATTTGCACGCCTGCGATCCCGAATAATCAAACTCACATGCCTGCCCGATCAAAATAGGCCCCGATCCAATTATCAGTATCTTCTTTATATCGTCTCTTTTCGGCATATTGTCCCTTTAAATTATTTTTTAAATCTGCCACAGAGGCACAGAAAAAGAGAAGAAAAAAGGGGATGAGGGGATTAAGAGGGGATAGGGGGATAGGGGGATATTTTAATTGTTTTAACTTTTCTCTTATCCCCTTATCCCCTTATCCCCTTATCTCCTTATCTCCTCCATCTCCATATCTCCTTTTCTTACACTCTTTCTTTCTCTTCCTTTGCGGACTTAGCGCCTTGGCGGTTCCAAAATTCTTTTCTTAATAGCTAATCTTTATAAAGATATATTGTACATTAAGTTTAGGAATTAATACTCATATTATCAGCAAATTACGATATGATAATGGCGGTTTATGCAGGGGTTTTGTCAATAAAAAATTATTTACCCTTCCCGGCAAGTTTTGCCTCATACTCCTGGTCAATAATCTCCTGGAGAATCTCCTTCAGGGGTTTGTAACGGTAGAGCCGGCCGTTTATATAGATTGTGGGTGTTCCGTGTACCTCGAGATCCCATCCCCTTTGAAGCTGGTTTTGCAGTTCATTCTGTGTCCCGGGAGACGCAAGGTCCCTGAAAAAGAGTTCGCGATTGAGTCCCGAGAGGGCGGCTATCTGCTCCATCTCCCTCTTCCCAGGATTTTCCGGTTTCAGCCTGAACGCGGCATCATGGTACTCTTTAAACTTCCCCTGTTTTGCCGCGCTGATACTTCCCAGCGCCAGAAGACAGGAACCGGGATGGACCTGTCTTTTCATGTTAACATTACACTTTTTGTCAAGGGGATAGTTCATAAATATCAGCTTCACTTTCCCGCTGTTCTCTTCTACCAGTTTTTCCAGGAGAGCGGATGCCCGGGAACAATAAGGACAGAGAAAATCGGAAAATTCAACAATTGTAACAGGGGCATCAGGATTACCAAGAGTCAGCATCTGTGAAGGATTGACATTCACAACCTCCTGTTTCGGAAAGTTTCCCAGGATATGCCTGATGGCCTCTTTCTGGGCATTTTCCATAAAAACCATCCAGGTAGATTTTAAGCTGGAATTTACGGCAAACCCGGCTGCCGATGAGAAAATTACGATAATAAGCGCCGCAGGGAGATACCTTTTAATGAATACACCTTTATGAAGGCTGATGAGCTCCCGTGTGACACTGTCAGGTCTCAGGGGATTTACACTGCTTTTTCTGTAATAGAGAATTATCAGAACAAGCGAGATCCAGTTAACGGTATATGTAGCGAAACAGAGTATACAAACGGCATTAATGAGGAAGACACTTACAAGAAGAAGAGCTACATCAAAGAGAGACCCCAGAAGGAGGAGCCAGAAGAGAATAAATGATGTCAGTTCCCTCATTCTTTCTGAAAGGAACTGGCTGATTATTGCCAGGAGGCTCATAATTGAAAAGAAGATCATTCCCCAGACGGCGTTTGGAATATTCATGAGTGTGGCGTATTTTGACCTGCTTATCTTCGCGCAGTTGAGAAAAGAAGATCCTTCTCCGCAGACACGGCTGCCGAGCTCTGTAAAAATACTGAGTTTATCACCTGTTTTTTTATATATTTCCCCAAAGTAAAAATCCTGGGCCAGAATATAAGAGAGGATGATACCGGTCACTCCCAGCAGGATAATGACAATAAATGATCTTCTTCCGGAACTCTTCACACAAATACCCCTGAATAAATAAAAACTAAAATAGAAATCCCTATACTATTATCACTATTTATAATCCTGCCAGCATGTGTCCAGCTATATTTTAAGCCTCTCTCTAAATTCAAAAGGACGCAAAGTAAAAAAAGAAAAAGTGTCATTTTTACACATCTTTTCAATGGTCCATGTGGATAAAAAAAACCTTGATTATACAGCATACCACAATTATAAATAGAGTAACAATTATATTCCGGGTTACAGAGAAAATGAACTATACTATTGATAAAAAAAAATCAGGCCCCGGCAGACTAGTACTCATGAGAAGCAGAAAAGCACAGATTGTTCTCTCTGTATTACTTTTGATCCCGGGCCTTCCCTTTCTTCTTGCAGGGCTCATCATGATGCTTGATCCAGGCAGAATCGCGTTCTTCTGGGCGGGAACCGGGCTTCTCTTCTGCAGCTTTTCAGTGATCCTGGTCACCCAGATAACGCTTCCGGAAAACCTGATATTCGATAATCTTACCGGCCAGATGAAGATCCGGGAATCAAGGGCCGGGGAGGATGAATATATTGCCTTCCCCTACGAAGAGATCAGTAATATTAATAAGAGGTTGCACAGGTCGGGAGATACAAGCTACCATGTTGTTGAACTTGAGAAAAAGGACGGTTCGTTCTGGACTCTTTATCAATCCTCATCTGAAAAAAAGAGCGAGAGTGTTCTTGCTGAAATAATGAAATATGTTAACCGGGAAACCTCCGGGAACGCTCCTGATCCCGGGCAGTTTTCTTCCATATTCAGTATAAAGAGGGACGGAGCGGGTTCAAGCGTCAGCTGGACAATGAAAAAAAGTCTCTCCAACAATATCCTGGGAGTGTTTGTAATCGGTTCATTTGTTATGATACTCTACGGGATGGAGTCTTTTGTTGAAAGTGAAACTGCTTACACTCTTGCCATTGTTTTCATTACTGCCGTTGCATCACTCTTTATCTTTTTCTCTTTTTACAATGCCGGGAGGATTCACACGGTTACGGTTACGGAGAAATTGCTCAGGTTTTCCAGCACGGGGATTTTCAGCAAAAACCGGGGATTCAACATGCCGCTTTCGGTTATTGACGCGGTACTCTTCAACTTTTCAATAAACCTGCCGGAAAATTCACTCTTTATTATGAAAAAAAATGAAACTGAGCTCTTCCAGAGAGTCAAGAGAGGAAAGATTGATCTCGTGGATATAAAAAGCGCAATTCTCCTGCTTCTCAATATCAAAAAGATCAATACCGGCGCACTCACCATAAGGGAAAAGATCCAGCTGGAATCGATCATACAGGAACTGATAAAAGAGAAGTCAGGTATTAAGGGATTATAAGAAATCCGGAAAATATAAGGGGACTTCCTTTTAAAAGAAAGTAAGTGCGGCACGGAGAAAACTTGTTATTGGCGCCTGTTCCCTTGAGTCCTCAACTGCTTCCCGCACATCCTTTATCAACTGATCGGTCCCGGTATGGATCTTATCCTCATTAATAAGTCTGGCAACAGTCCCCTTCCCTTTGTTTATCTTTTCAGTAATTTCTCTTATGTTCTTGATTGCCAGGTAAACATTGTCCCTGTTCTCATTGATCAGCTGGGTAAAACTGTCAAGGGCATCGTAATACCCCCCGAGAAGGTTCTCCCGTGTTTCAATAACCGCATAGGTCCTGTTCCTCTCGTCTCTTACCGACCCGGGAAATACACTGATATGCTTTCCCATCATTATGGACTCGGCTTTGATGTTGATCGAGTAGTTTTCATAAAGCGTAAAACGGTTGGACTTTTTCATTCTCATTTCTACCCAGACCCTGTTGTCAATGAGCTGAATATCAGTGACCTCACCTGAATCAACACCGTTTACCTTAACCTTATCATTAAGTTCAAGCCCGGTTGCATTGGGAAAGTAGACTGTCATCTTGTATGTCTGCTCAGGTTTAAGGACATCCTGTGTCATAATAATCGTGTAATACATCAAAATCCCGATTGCAACAAGGAACAGCATTCCGACCGGTATTTCATATTTAAACCGTTTTGCCATCTCTCTCCTCCGGTTATTATTACAATTTCAATCGACCCTTATGGGTCCGCCGAGACTGCCCGTTATAAACTGTCGGACTATGGGATTGCTGCAGTTTCGAATGCCGTCAGGTGTATCACACTCTACTATTCTTCCATTGTATATCATGGCAATCCTGTCAGCGATAGAGTAGGCACTCTCCATATCATGTGTAACAACTACCGATGTTACACCAAACTCTCTGTTCGTCTGATTAATTAGTTCATTAATGTGATTGGACATCACCGGGTCAAGTCCTGAAGTCGGCTCATCATAAAGAATAATTTCAGGATTTCTTACGAGAACCCTTGCGAGACCCGCTCTTTTTTTCATCCCTCCGCTTATATCAGCAGGCATCTTCTCCTTTGCATCATCGAGATGAAGAAGCCTGAGTTTCTCGTCAACGATCTTCTCTATCTCATTTTCAGGGAACTTTTTATGTTCTCTGAGCGGAAGAGCAACATTATCGCCTACCGAAAGCCAGTTTATCAGGGCCCCGGACTGGAAAACAACTCCCATTTTCGTCCTGAGTTTTGATTTTACCGTTTCGGCCGCGTCATTCATCTGCACGCCGTCAATGATGACTTCACCGGAATCAGGGTCCAGAAGGCCGGCAATATGTTTTAATGTTACCGTTTTACCGGTACCGGACAGACCAATAATGACAAAGGTTTCACCCTTCTCTATTGTAAAATCTATGCCGTCAAGGACCAGCATCTCATCAAATTTCTTATAGACGTTTTTAAGCTCTATCATTGCTATTTTCCGTAAAATATTGCCGTAATAAAATAACCGCTGATCAGCACCATGATAAACGAAGTTACTACGGAATCCCGAGTGGCATTACCCACACCTATGGCGCCGTTTTCCGCCCTCAAACCGTTTGCACAGCAGATGGTGGATATAAAAACACCGAACACAAATGCCTTGAGGAGGCCCACATAGACCGCCTTGAACCTGAGGGACCAGAGAAGGTGCTGATAAAACGTGGGAAACGATACGTTAAGCTGTGTTTTTGCCACAATTGCACCGCCTACTGATCCGAGAAAATTTGTGTAGATCGTGGCAACAGGCAGCATTATTGAAAGTGCAACCACCCGGGGCATGACCAGGTACTTGACCGGGCTGATCGACATTATTGTGAGAGCATCAATCTCCTCTGAGACTTTCATGGTCCCGATTTCCGCTGCCATTGCAGAACCCACAGAAGCGATAAGAATAATTGCCGCCGTAAACGGACCCATCTCCCTGGTCAATGTGGCAATAAGGAGGTTTGCTACCAGGGGTTCCTGGTTGTATCTTTTCAGCTCAATACCGGTCTGGAGAGTCAGTATCATCCCGGTAAACATTGCAACAATTGAAACAACAACAAATGTCCTGATGCCGGCATCAAACATCTGTTTTACAATTTCTCTTCGCTTGCTGATAACACTCTTGCTGTGGTAGAGTGTCTTCAAAAAAAGCAGTACCGTATAACCTGCGAAATCAATTACATCAAGAAGAGTATTTCCAAAATAAGCAATGAGTTTTTTAAACTTTAATTTTATGATCATTCTGTCAAAATATCCTGTGTGAAACGGCAAATTGGTTTAACACCCTGTTATCTGTGTTTTTTTCAAGGTTAAAATTGTATAAATAGTTAAGCGCAAGCTCATTATTCTCGGAATTCTTCTCTCTTTTTTTCAGATCTGCTTCTTTCAGGTCACTGTCCCCTTCGCCGATTCTTATGGGGATCCAGAAAAACCTGAGATAACTCCCGGTACTGCTGTTCGTATATGCGAACATGGAGAAGAGAAAAGATAATTCAGTTACTTTATCATTATAGTCGGAATAAGTAATTATCGGAATAATAAATGCCATCTTGGCCGTAAAGGACTTATCATCCCATCTCTGGTAGTATGTCCTTAACAGGAGACCCAGCCTTTTTTCTCCGTCACTGAACTTTTTATACTCTATTATGGACCAGAAGGGCTGGTACATCTTCTCATAGCCGAAGGGGTCCCGAAAGGGAAGCAGTGAGAGAAAGTTGAATGAGGTATCGCCCCTGTCATTTTTCTCATACTGGAAGAGGGGCCAGACCTTGAAATACCTCCATGATTTCCCGTAATACTTATGGTCATAGGTATAGTCTCTTTTAAAGTACCATACGATCAGGAAGTTGATATAGTACTCTGATGTATAGGTTGCAGCTTTTTTCTTCAGTGTGAAATAGAGGGGCGTCACAAAAAATGTTTCATTTTCAAGATATTTATACAGCCCGTAAAAAGGGAAGAAAATCCTCTTTGTAATTTTCGGATTCTCACTGTCCTTTATCTGAACCAGGGGCCAAGGAAGATTGACCTCCAACTCTCCGGAGCGCCTGTCATATCCCCAGGAGAAGAGAGGCCAGAGGAGGGCAGAGGCCCCCATCCTCCGGGACCTGCTCCATTTTTTCCCGTAAAATGGCAGCAGGAAAAAGGTCTTATGCACATCCTCTTTGTAGAATACCTTTCTGTAATTTATAATCATACCGTATGAATAATTTTCATAATAACCTTTTTTTATCTTACGGGAATAAAAGGGAAGCACCCTGAGTTCATCCATGGTTTTGCTTTTTCCCCTGAGGATAAGGGGCCAGGCAAATGACCAGGCCCTGTAATCCCTGTCCTTAAAGGTAACATACAACGGGAGAAGAGAGAGTATCATATAAGCGGCAGTTTTCAGGGAAAAGATTGATGACGGCGGATAGAAGATAAAGAGAAGAAAACCGGGAAACACCCAGGGGGATATCTCTTCATGAGCGAACTTCCCTTTTAGTGTCCCGCCAAAGGGCCATATGAGCAGGTAACGGTCCCTGGGATCAACAGAATCCCCATAGAAAACAAAAGGGAAGAATCCAAAGTCATAGTCTTTAACACCGCTGTTATGTGTATAATCCAGGGATCCGAGAAGACCGATCAATCCCTTCCATTCCTTCTTCCTCTCTGTTTCATATCCCCAGTAGATAATTGGCATGAGAGAACCTCTATAGATGCCTTTCCTGCTTCTGTTTTTTAAAAAAAAGGGCCTGTAGACAATACTGTTGTAAAAAGGGGATGATTCCTTCTCATAAAGAAACCAGTACCACGTGAAGTCTCTTTTTTCGACTGCCTGCAGGTCAGCTTTAATAACAATTGTCAGGAGAAAAAACGAAGTGATAAAAAGCAGTTTCGCATTTTTAGCAGGTTTATATACGGAAAATAATTTCATACAGATATTGAACTTCTGATCTTTTCAATGAAATCAGCAAGCTTCAGATTATCTTCATGGGAAATGATATTGATCTCTGTCCCCCCTTTGAAAACAGTTTCCCCCTTTTCTTCTTTTACGAGGGACCATTTAATCTTAACACCGGCAAGAATAAAATCATCCCCCGCATAGAGTTTCAAGAACATTTCTTCACCATCAACAATTTCATCTATCAGGGTCCTGCTCAGTCCTCTTACCTCAAAGCCAATACCATTCTGCGATATATTAACAGCTTTCCCTTTTATCTTTTCACCGGCATCAAATTCAATATTAATTTTATCTTCACTGATAAAATTACGGGTCACTTCAGATATCATCAACCTGTCAGTTTGTCTTTTATCCATTATCTCTCCGGTTTATCAACAAGAATATGTGAAAGTTTATTTGTTATTACTCAGCTATATAATTAAAATATACATATTCAACAAAATATCAACAATATGTCCCCGCCGCCCAAGACAGCGGAGACACATCAGTTCTCTTTTTTATGAATATCTGCGAATATCTGCATAGTTACAATTTTTTCCTCTATTCATCGAAGAATTATTTGACATCTATTAATCTTCATATTAAAATTACTCTAGTTGGTTATTATACAAATACTATGTTAATAAAACAATGTCAATTTTTTATTAAATTTTTAGAAAATATATTTTGAGGCACTGATTTCTGGTTTTTACGGTGTTTAAAACAAAAAATCCGGAGGACATTTAATGAATAAAAAGTTTATATTATCTATGATCCTGCTCCTTCTCTTCTCCCTGTCTCTGCTCAACGCACAGGAGAAAAAGGTTGAGAAAAAAGCTGAAAAAAAGAGCGAAGAGGAGGTAAAAAGACCTGCAAATGTATATTTTGAATCTATACTTGAAGATTTCGAAAGTACAAATTATTCAAAAAGCAATTTAAAATTCAGGGTAGTAAAAAAGAACCAGGACGGCGACCTTTCAATAAGAGACCAGTATCCCGCACCTGTTAAAAAATCAAAGAAGTACCTGGGAGTAAAGATTTATGGAAGAAGTGGTGACTATTTTTCAATTATTCCGCCCAATCCAATGATCATAAAGAAAAACTGCTCTTCTATCAGCGCATGGGTATACGGGAAGGGCTTTACCGGGGAACTTTCTATTTTTGTTGAAGACGCAAACGGCAGCGCCCACAGGCTTGTATTCGGGAAACTCAACTTTCTCGGATGGAGAAAACTGACCGTCAAAGTCCCCAAAAAAGTTGCACAGGAAGATGAATTTCTCAGCCAGAAGAAAGTCATCAAGATAACAAAATTAATATACCAGCCCGGCAATACAAAGCTGTTGAGACCAAAGTGGCAGTATTTTTATATTGATGATATTTCCGCAAGGGTAAGAGAGAAATATTCGGACAGGCAAACTGACGACTGGTAGAAGAGAAAAAATATATGAAGCTGGGAAAGGGGTGTTCTTCACCCCTTTTTTTAATTCTGTTTATACCAGGGTAACGATCTTCTCTTCCCTGGCACACTTAACACAGACCCTCATACCGTCTTTTCTTCCTTTAACGGGGACATAAAAGTGGTTTAACTCATTTATTTTTTTTGCGCACTTGGAACAATACATTTTATTACCTCGGAATTATTAGACATTGATACCGCCGGCATATCTTTTGCCTCTTCATTAATATATTTCGGAAATATTTTCATTTTTAAACACTATTTATTTCTAAAAATTGAGAATCTGCCGCAGAGGCACTGAAAAGTAAAAAATATGTTTACATGGATTTGGCCCCGATTAATACTGAAAGCCATTTTATAAACTTATCTCGATCCATGTTTAAGAGGAAATGAGAAGATGCTGATAAAAATAAAGACTTTTGCAACTGTTAGGGATATCTTCGGTCATGAAGAAGTATCATTAGATGTGACTGATAATATGACAATCGGTGAAGTTATTGATGTCCTCTGTGACAAATATCCCGCTCTCCTTGAAATTAAGGAAACATTAATTACCGCCGTAAATGAAGAGTACTGCGCCCGGGAAACTGTTCTGAAACAGAATGATGCACTGGCTGTTTTTCCACCGGTCAGCGGAGGATAAACAATGAAAAAAACCGCATTTCAGAAAGAACCTATCGATGTTGAAAGGATCATACGGGAAACGGGGACCCGGTCGGACGGAGCGCTGGTAAGCTTTACCGGCCGGGCACGGAACAGGTCAGAGGGCAAAGAGGTTCTGAAGCTGGAATATGAGCTCTATGAATCAATGGCCCGGAAAGAGCTTGAGAAAATAGTTGATAATGCAATGGAGAAATGGGAACTGAGCTGCTGTACGGTCATCCACAGGTATGGGACCGTTAATATCGGAGAGGCGAGTATTGTGATTGCAGTATCATCACCGCACAGGCAGGACTCCTTTTCAGCATGCATGTTTATCATAGACGAGATTAAAATGAAAGTGCCTGTATGGAAAAAGGAATTTTATTCCGACGGATCAGTCTGGATAACGAAAGGGAGCTGACCTCATTTTTCAATGAGACCGTTTTTATTGAGCCTGGCAGCCCAGAACCCCTTTTTTTTATCAACCGGGTTTGTCAGTGAACCCGTAACAAAATAACCGCTTTTTTCTACGACCACACCTGCCGCATAAGATGCATTTTCAAACATCCTGCTCCAGAGGAGAACACCGTTTTTATCAAGTTTGAAAATCCAGGCCTGCCTTTTAAAGAGATTGATCCTGTCAGATGAATAACCGGCAATAATAAAATCCTCACCCGATACGGCAATTCTCTCAGCAGAATCACTGCCGCCTCTGCCAAAACTCCCTTCCCAGAGGATACTTCCCTTCTCATTAAGCCTGAGGACCCATGCATCGCTTCCCCCTGAGCCCTTTGAGCTTGTTGAACCTGCAACAACAAAGCCATCTTCAACCCGCCTCACCGATCTTCCGAATTCATCTCCGCTGCCGCCATACACCCTGTCCCAGAGCCTTTCTCCAAATTGATCTATCACAATAACAACAAGGTCGTAGTTGTTGCCATTCAACGTGCTCCCGGTAAGGACGAAACCTTCCCCTGTTATATCAATATCATAACAGTAGCTGATTTTATTGATACCATACTTCTTATCCCAGACTGTCTTGCCATCCCTGTCAAGCCTGATTACCCATATCTGCTGACCGCTGATATTGAAGGAACCGGTTGTTCCGGCTATGATAAAACCATCGCTGAGTCTCTTGACCGCAAAACCGTAATCCTCTTTAAAACCGCCAATTATCTTGTTCCATACGATATCACCCTCTCTGTCAAGACCCAGGATCCATATATCCCTGGCACCTCTGCTCCCCGAATCGGTTGTCCCCACGACAACAAAACCGTAATCTGACCCGGCCAGGGAATAACCGCGGTCATACTCTTTTCCCCCGTATCTCCTCCCCCACAGGAACTTTCCGGCGGGATCAAGTTTCATGACCAGGACATCTTCATGAGTTCTTTTTGACACGGCGTATCCGGTAACCAGGTATCCTCCCTCGACCTTCTCACAGGCAAGTATCCTGTCCCTGCTGTTCTTACCGAAATTTTTCTCCCAGGTCTGTCCGGCAACAGAAGCGCCGGAACAGCCGAGAATAAGAATAACAGCCGCTAAAAGAACACTATTCAGACATGTTATCATTGGCATTATTTAATTTCCTCAATTGCCTCGACAAATGCCTTATCCAGAACAAACATGATAAGATCCTTGGCCGCGGGACCTCCAAAAACCGCCAGTTTCGGTATATCATTGCTGCTGCTGATAGTTATCGGATTATTGATATAATTCAGGCTGTTCCGCTTCACATCACAGACCCAGACAACCTCCCCTGTTTCCACATCCGTCATACGAAGCTGCAGGTTAACATACCCGATATAAGCCGCATAAACAATATCACCGTACGACTGCCACTGCAGCGCCGCGGCAGTCATATTTATTTTACCGGTTATGACTGCGTCGGCCCCCGTGAGCTTTCCTATTTTTGCCAGGTCTTTTTCATCCATAAGCCCTGTTTGCCGGAGCTCAATCTCCTTAACGATCCTGTTGATCTTTCGCCTGTCCACAACCCTGTACTTATAAGTCCTGATTAACTGCTTTTCAAAGCTGGTGGCAACAACATTCCCGTCATCCTCAAGGTGTATATACTTTGGAATCGGTTTATGCTTTCTCCTGGCATAGGGAGGGACATAGTCCCCCTTCTCGGTTTTCGGACTTGGATCAAAGGGAAAAACAGCAATGTTTTTTATCCTGTATGATGCCAGCCGGGGTGAAGCAGAGCATTGTGACTTTTCTTTACTGCGGGGGTGTAAAACCAGCCCGCCCGTGATGCAGCTGAAATGAAGAAGAGTAAAAACAAGGAGAGAGAACCACCCGATCGTTCTATTGATATTTTTCATTGGAGACCTCGCTTATATGCAGATCCTGAATTATTATTCACATAATATTACTAGTTTTTGTTTAAGATCAATTCATTTTTAGTACTGAATTTATAAATTACTGGCTCTGTCATTATGAGGAACGAAGTGACGTAATGATCTGTTCCCCTCGATATAATTTGCCGCATTTTAAAACAGAAAGCACTGTATCAATAAAGCGGCAAATCACTCGGGGAACACAACAGTTGCTCATCGAGTGATCCTGCATCTTGATACGTTTCCTGGCTACCCGGAGAGCAGGATCGTATCGAGATGAGCCATGCTGTGCCCGCTATGACAAGTAAAAGAAAACTTCTTTAACAGACTTTCTTTTTTATTGACAGGTACCCGTGCAATTAATAAAAAATCAAGTATGAACAGTAAAAGAAAATATGTGGTCCTCCTGGGTGACGGAATGGCGGACTATCCCGTTGAAAGCCTGGGGAACAGAACGCCCCTTGAAGCGGCCCACACCCCGAACATGGATTATATTGCATCCAACGGAATTTCAGGCCTGGTCAATACCATCCCTGAGGGAATGGCACCGGGAAGCGATACTGCCAACCTCTCGTTATTCGGCTATGACCCGAAAATCTACTATACAGGGCGGTCTCCCCTTGAAGCTTTAAGCATGGGCATAGAGATGGGAGAAAAGGATGCCGCGTTCAGGTGCAACATTGTAACTATCGAAGACAACAGGATGAAAGACTTCAGCGGCGGTCATATTGATTCGGAATTTTCTCAAATCGTCATGGAAGAGCTCGCGGAAAATATCAGGCTGGATAACATCGAATATTATCCCGGTGTGTCTTACAGAAATACAATCATCTGGCGCAACTATCCGCACAAGGAAATAACGGGATCAACCCCCCCCCATGATATACACGACAGGGTTATTGACGCATATCTTCCAGCAGGTGACGGCTCCGGTCTTATCCTCGATATTATGAAACGCTCGGAAAAGGTTATCCGTGAATCCTCAAGGATCAGAGATGCAGCATTAAAATATCAGGGGAAACCTGTTTCAGCATGGATATGGGGAGGAGGACACAAACCCGCGATGAAAACCCTGGGGGAAATACGGGGACTCTCCGGCTATACAATATCAGCAGTTGATCTCATCCATGGAATCGGGAAAGCCGCCGGTCTTGAACCGATCCACGTTGAAGGGGCAACAGGTTATATTGACACCAACTACGAAGGCAAGGCGAAAGCACTTCTTGAGGGAATAAACAGGGCCAATTTCATCTATCTTCATGTTGAATCACCGGATGAATCGGGACACGAGGGAAACCTGGAACACAAGATAAAGGCAATTGAAGATTTTGATTCCCGGATAGTGGGTCCTGTTCTTCATGGATTAAAAAAACATGATGACTTTACAATCCTCGTCACCCCTGATCATCCCACACCACTGAAACTCCGTACTCACACATCGGACCCGGTACCCTTTGCCATCTACAGGAACAGGGAGTGGAGACATCGAAATAATTCTCCCGCAAAAAGCTATAGTGAAAAATCAGCGGCAGAAACAGGACTCTTTGTTAAAGAGGGCCACAGGCTGCTGGAGATGATCGTTAACGAGGAGTTTTCCTTTTCGTAAAAACACTTTACTCATTATTAATGAACATAATTACTATCGGCAAAACAAAAGATTTGGAATAAATTGTGAAATAATTTTAATCCCGATTAATTTTATCCTTGTGATTATCATACAGATAGAGTAAGATCCATGAAATCCGGATTCGGGGAGGTAGATGATGAAAAAGATTCCTTTGTTTTCATTTTTCTTTACTCTGACATTCTTCTTCATACCGCTCTCACCTCTCCATGCGGAAGATACAACCATCCCTGGCAACAGCAGGGAAAAGGATTCTCCAGCTGACTCGGGATTGATGAGAACAAAATACATAACCGAATTCAATGAACAATACCTTGTAAGAATCTATATCAACAAACCCCTGCTCAACCTTGTTATCCAGTACCATCCTGAAAAGGGTGAAGAGGACAACTCAAAGCAAATCAAGTACTCACCAAATGTTTTTTCAAACGGCGGCGTAAGCATCGATTACAGGGGAATAGGCCTCTCCCTTGGACGGACATTAAAAAACTCGGAAAAGGACAGGGACGTTTACGGGAAGACTGAATACAGGGATTTCCAGTTTTACTACTATGCCGGCAGTTTCGGGATTGACCTCTACTCACAGGACTACACCGGTTTCTACCTGACCGATTCCGAAGATTTTGGGTACACACAGGGAGACCCCGAGACTGTCCGTTCGGATCTCAGGATAAGGACATTCGGATTGAACCTCTACTATATTTTTGACGATACTTTTTCATTCAGGGCCGCAGTAAACCAGTCTGAAAGACAGAGGGTTTCCCGCGGTTCATTGCTGGCCATGTTCTCATTAACACGGTTCCAGGTTGAAAGTGATTATTCCCTTATACCTGCAAACCAGGAGATCTACTACCGGGAGTATTCCGGATTCAGGGAGGGACACTTTACCAGTTTGAGCCTGTCCCCCGGTTACGCCTATACCTTTGTATTCAAAGTTAAGTACTACCTGACATTAGGGGCGTTTCTGGGAGGAGGAATAATGAAGAAGGAATATACAACAGACTCAGGGGAGATTAAAACCTGGGCCATGTCCGGGAAAGGGAACCTCAGGATAGGAGCAGGCCGCAATTCCGAGAGATTGTTTTTCGGCCTGATGCTGACCGGGGACTATACCGCAACCAGAAGGTGGTGGGGGAAGGACCAGGAGAACACCAATGTAAGAGCAGAAGTGATAGAGGGGGAACTTTTTTTCGGATGGAGATTCTGAAACGGGACTTAATTTTCAAGAACAGTGGAAAGAACTTCTTCCAGTTCTTCGATGATAAAGGGTTTTTTGACAACAGCGGAAAATCCATACTCACTGTAATTTGCCATGACCGGATCATTTGAATAACCGCTGGATACCACAGCTTTTATCCCGGGATCCAGTTTCTTTAATTCTTCAATGGCTTCACGGCCACCCATCTTCCCGGGAATTGTCAGGTCCAGAATGACTATTCTGTAAGGTTCTTCCGCTGCCAGGGCTTTTTTATACTTATTGATTGCTTCTTCACCATTAGTTGCTGAATCCACACTGAATCCGAAATATTTCAGCATCTTACTTACCGTATTGATAATACTTTTATCATCATCCATAACAAGAATTCTTCCGCTTCCCCGGTATCTCATTTTCTTATCACCGGTCTTTTTTTCCGGAATGTTCTTCTTTGCCGGGAGATAAAGAGTAAAAACAGTACCTGTTCCCATATTCGATTCAACCGATATATGCCCGTTATGTTTTTTTATGATTGAATATGTTATTGCCAGACCCAGTCCGCTTCCTTCTTCCTTGGTTGTAAAAAAGGGATCAAATATATTGTTGAGATTTTCACTCTTAATCCCCGGGCCGTTATCCTGAAATTTTATTTTAATATAGTTCCCGGCAGACAGCGGGACCCCCTCCTCACGTGAAATTGAAATATTTTCCACGGAAATTTCTATAACCCCGCCGCCGGGCATGGCCTGTCGTGCGTTGATCACAAGATTATGAAATACCTGGCTGATCTGCCCCTCATCTATCTCGGCATTCCACATATCATCACTGATATTAAATTTCAAAATGATATTTGACCCGCTCAACACAAAACTGGCAGACTCTTTCAACAGGTTTTCAATGGGAATGATCTTTTTCACAGGTTTCCCGCCTTTTGAAAAAGTCAGGAGTTGCTGTGTAAGATTTTTCGCTCTTACCGCGGCTTTCTGCGCGTCTTTCAGAATCTCAAAATTTTCACTGTCCTGGTCCATGTTAATTTTCAGGAAAGAGATATTACCGATAATTGCAGTGAGAAAATTATTAAAATCATGCGCAAGACCGCCGGCAAAGACCCCCAGGGATTCAATCTTTGAAGTTTTGAGAAGTTCGTATTCAGTTCTCTTACGATAACTTATGTCTGTAATAATTGCAAAACTCCCCGCATACTTCCCGTCACTGTTAAATATTGGACGCGGAGATACTGATACCGGGACAACCTGGCTGTCGCTCCTTTTAAATTCCAGTTCATATGTATTGTGATGTCCTTCTTTCCTCCTCGCGGATTCAATTTTAACTTTCTCCCTGTTCTTTTCGTCAAGAAAATCCCCGATATACCTTCCTATTGTATAATTATAATCGTTTTGTATCATCTCACAAAACCGGGAATTGCAGTATGTTATCCTGTCGCGTTCATCTACAACAACAAGGCCTTCGTTCATTGTTTCCACAAGCAGCCTGTAGCGTTCTTCACTCTCCCTCAACGCTTTCTCGGCATTTTTCATTTCAGTGATATCGGTTATAACAAAGGCAAAATTAATGGGGTCATTTTTATTGTCCCTGATAAGAAAGATATTCTGAATAGTGTGTCTTACATCTTCATTGGATGATAAAAGCATCATCTCAACGATAACCTGATCTTTGTTCAGTACATCAGGAAGGACCCTGTCCATCAGGACTTTCTTATTCTCTTCGGTATAATAGTCGCCAAGATAGACTCCTATTAAATTGCCCGCACTTTCCTCACCGGTAATCTTACAAAAAGCAGAATTGACATATGTGATGTTACCCTTCAGATCTGTCATTCCGAGGCTATGACCTGATGCTTCGGCGAATTTTTTAAAAATATCCAGAATTTCCCTTTCATTATTCAGATCTATATTTGTATTAATAAGTTCTTCGTATGTCTGTTCAAGCTCTTCATTCATTGATTCCATTTCTTCATACTGACCCTGTATCTCCTCATACTGCCTGTACATTTCTGACTCGGCTTTTTGCGCCCGTGCAAACAACCGGGCATTCTCTAAGGATATAGCGGCCTGGGTGGAAAGGAGTTTCAGGAGCTCAATCCTTTCAACGGGAAATGCTCCGAAAGTGAGATTGTTTTCAAGATAGAGAAGTCCTACAAGACTTTTCTGTTTAATCAGAGGCATTGATATAATCGATCGTGAAGTTTCCTTTTTGAAATACGGTTCTTTTTCAAAAGCTTCCATATCTTTTTTACTGTTTAAAACCACGGTTTCAAGCGCCCTCTTTGAATAATTAATTATTGAATGAGGGATATCCCTGTAATCATCAACAGGTTGCTCTTTAAAAAGACGGATTTTTTTATTATCAATTGAATACTCGGCTTCAATATTGAGACCCATTTCACCCTGAAGAATCAGCAATCCCCTGCTGGCACCGGCATTTTCTATCAATATCTCCATAAGCCTTTCAACAAGATTTTTCAGGATAATTTCGCCCGACATAACATGCGAAGACTTTATGACAGTGGATATATCAAGTTTGTCCTGGTTATTTACTCCCTGCTTTTCATTTATGTGAAAATCGTCTTGAAACACTTGCGGATATCTCTTCTGAAAGTCATCAACATAGTTTTTCCCCCCCCATGTCAGAAAGAGATTTCGGGCATTTCCCAAATAAGTTCCGGCAAACCTGTTCATATTCACAGAGAGACAGTACTGGCCTGCTCTTTCACAGGCGACAGCTTCATCCTGAATAAACCCGCCCTCCTGTGCCAGGAGAATGGCTTCTTCATAGAGCCCCAGTATGGATTTAACATCCCTCCCCATGGCAGACCGGAATCCCGCCCTGATGATCATGAGCTTATGTTTATAGTTTACCGGAGAGTGTTCCGCCCACTTTTCAAACATCTTCAGATGTTTTCGGACCTGTTTCAGATATTTTTTTTTCTTTCTCTTATTACCGGGCCGTTCAGAGGAAGCCAGCAGTGAAAGGGAATAGTAGTAGTAAAATACGGGGATGAATATCATACTCATGGCAGAATCAAGGTATTCGATATTCTCCTGAGATATCTTCAGCGCATCTTCATATTTTCCATAAAAATAGTACAAAATCTGTTTGAACGTATAATAGAAGCAAAGAGAGTTTTTTTCTTTGCTTTTAATCCATTCATCAACAACAACCTCCTCATCAAAGAACTCCCCCCTGATAAGCAGTTTCTCATCACAATGACCGCTCAAGTTCAGCATCACCTGGTACAACAACTGGAAAATCCGCGTGCTGCTTAACTGTTTCAGGCTTTTTATTCCTTCATAATAGTTATCAATACTGCTGATTATTCCCGCCAGGGGTTTCCCCATAAAAAACTGGTGAAAAAAATAGTGATTAATCGAATATGACGCCCATGAGAATTCACCGACCTCTGTTCCTGTTTTATACGCGCTGAGAAGAAAATCAAGGTCCTTGTTGAAATGATTTTTCCAGTGATTTATCATCGTCCCGAATATGAAGAATACCCTGGGCTTCAGTTCTCTGGCACTGTATTTCTCCATGAGTTTCAGTGAAAGCTCACCGTACCTGTAACCACTGTTAATATTGCCGATAAAACCACAGAGGATCATCGAATAAGTCATAAAAGAGAAAGATGAATGGATGGAATTGCCATAGCGAAGTGAAAGCCTGAGAAGTTTCAGTATTACGATGGGAAGATAACCGGGTATTCCCGTATAACATGGCTGTGAGCATGCCATAAGGATTCGTTCTATGGCGATAATCCTCGGATCCGTAACCTCGGGAAGATCCAGAAGGTCCCTGTTACTTTTTTTATACAGACCTTTTTTTACAAAAAGAAGCTCTTTAATAATGTGAAAGATGCCGGCCCTTTTGGGCATAGTGTAACCGAAATCTTTCAGAATTCTTATCCCCAGGTCCAATGCTTCCTTATGCCTGTGCATTACTGTGTAATTAATGATTTTTACCTCATAGACCCTGACTTTATCAATGGGTGATCTTGCTTTCTCCAGCACCCTGTTATAATAGATCTCGGCTTTTTCATGTTCACCCAGAAGATAGAGAGTTTCACCTGCCTCTGTATAAAGAGAGAGTGTTAAACTGTAATGGGAACTCCACTTTTCAGGAGAGAGAAGACTCAACCCGTTTTCAAGAAACCTTATTGCCTCGAAATATGAGTTGGAACTTTTTGATTTCAAGCCGGCCCTGAGATTTAATTCCGCGAGTTTCACCTTTTCAGCTTTATCATTTATCCTCTCAATACCATGGTTAAACTGGTTTACAATAAGATAGATATTGCTCTCTTTATTCTCTTCTTCAATCCTTGATAAAAGATGATTCCCAATTTTATAGTGGATTTCACTTTTTTCTTTTTCATTAAGCAGGTTATAAACGGCTTCCCTCACTTTGTCATGGGAAAACTTCATTCTATCCTGAAATTTTATTACCAGCCCTTCATTGATTGCTTCCTTTAATTTATCAAAAAAAGTGCTGCCGGTTTCAATGGTGTCAGAGGGCAGCAAACCCTCGCTGAACTCAATACCGATACAGGACGCGGCTTTAAGTATTTCCCGGGTCTGGTCTGACAGTCTTAAAATTCTTTCTGCTATGAGGTCGACGGAACTCTCAGTGACTTCAAGCTGCTTTATTTTCTCCAGATCGAAGGTCCACATAATGTTACGGGTAATGCACCCGGATTTATAGAGTTTAATCAAAAACTCCTTTATAAAAAAGGGATTTCCCCCGGACCTGTTTGCCACAATTTCCGCAAGGGGGCCGGTTCGTTGAGGAGCAATGATGAGGGTGTCTGATATCATCCGGTTAATATGTTCCACCTTCAGGGGATTAATTTTCAGTATCTCATAACCCGTACCCTCTGCATTCAATTCTTCCATCATGAGAGCGAGGGGATGGGATTTACCGATTTCATGATCACGGTACGCACCGATAATGAGACAATGAGATATATCTTTACCGGTTATAATCGAAGTAATCAGGTTCAGTGTTCCTTCATCGGCCCACTGAAGATCATCGAGAAAGATGACCAGCGGCTCCTCTCTCTCTGTCAGGACTTTTATGAATTTTAAAAATGCATAATTGAAACGGTTGTACGATTCAACCGATGTGAGCTCCGGAAGGGGCGGCTGTGTCCCGGTGATCAGTTCAAGTTCGGGGATAACTTCACAGATAAGCCGGCAGCTTCCTCTCAGTTCACTGACAATCAGCTCTTTCCATGAAGCAATGCTCTCTTCCTCCTCCATCAGTATCTGTTTGATAAAGTCTTTAAACGCCTGTGCGATTGAATCATAAGGGATGGTCGGGCGGAACTGGTCACATTTTCCCGAAATAAAATATGCATTTCTGTTGAGAAGCAGTTTCTGGACTTCGTCAATAAGGAATGATTTCCCCACACCGGGATCACCGGCTATCAGGAGCAATTCGGCTTTCCCCTTTATAATTCTTTCAGTAATATTCAGAATCTTTTCAATCTCATGTTCCCTGCCGTAAACTTTTTCCGGAATTTCAAGAGTATCGGAGAAATCACTGGTACCCGCTTTAAAAACCTCATCCATATTGATAATCTTCGGGTGTCCCGAAAATCTTTTAAGATCTTCTATCAATCCATAACTGCTCTGGTAACGGTCCTCTGCGGTTTTTGAGAGCATCTTCATTATGATATCAGATAATCCCCGGGGAATATCATCATTAACATCCGAAGGAATATCGGGAATTTTTGCGATGTGGTGATGAATAATCTGCATTGTATCATCAGAGAGAAAAGGAAGACTGCCGGTCAGTTTCTCATACATGATAATTCCCAGTGTGTAATTATCTGACCGGTAATCAACCGAACGGTTCATTCTGCCGCTCTGTTCGGGTGATATGTAAAACGGGTTTGCATCGAGTTTTTTTGGACTAATTGAATCCTGGACCTCCTTCCTGACCTGTGATGCCACAGAGAAATCAGTAATTTTTACTTCCCCGCTGGCACGATTAACGATAATGGCATCGGGAGTTAAATTCTTGTGTATGATGTTGTTTTTATGGATATCATCGAGGATTGCGGCAATTTTAATAAAGATTTCAACATAGCGTGAAATGTAATCATCACCCTCTTCAAAATAGTCCCTGAGCAGTATCCCCCCGGGGTCCTCCATGACAATGGCTTTACTATGCCCGAAATCAATAATTGAATGATATTTTAAAACTCCATCAATATTAAGGCCCTCAACAATGTTAAAGTCATCGTAAAATTTTTTAATGCTCTCACTGTCCGGATATTCCCCGTTAAGGACTTTAACAAGTTTCATTTCTCCGGTAGATTTTTCAATACACCTGTATACCGTCGTTATCTGATCTTTCTGAAGAGTTTCAGAGATAGTATATCCTTGAATATTTTTCAAAATGATATACCTTGATTATTTACCGCTGCACTTACGGGAGTCCCGAATAAAAGAGGCAGGAAATTTATGAAGTTTCCGGTATTGTTATCACCGGCTTTGTCCTGAAGACTTTTTAAATGATCGGCCTTCAGAGTCTTTTCAACTAAGCCGCAACTTCCGTCATTTGTAAAGAAATAAAGTCTGCGCAATTGAATCTACCATTACATCATCAGAAAAGTTACCGATGAAAATGACACAATACACCGGCAAGAACATAAAATAATAGAATCATATTATCTGTCCATAAAAATTTTATCCAGGGGGACCTCCGCGGATTGTAATTAAAATTTTCCTACTCCTCAGGAGCTCCTGTAAATAACGGGTCAGATGCCTTTATAACGGCAGTTTCACCGGCAAGGAGTTCACCTGCAATTCCAAAAAATTTATGAAACTCAGAGTTCAGGTAGTACTGTCCCGAAAGGACCCTTCCCGAATAGAACGCGGCCTCACGATTGTCATTGAGAAAGTTTTCCCTCTCTTCACCTTTCCTGTCACCAACAAGCTCTTTCATTTTCGGAATGGCTGCCGTAAGCCCCCAGAGGTGCATCCAAGCATAGGTGAGATATGAAAAGGCCTGCTGCAGCGAAGTGGCATACGAAAAGATATGAAGGAACTTACCCTCTGCCATGTTCTTTTTCATCAACTCCACAATTTCGTCAATTTTCTCAAGTCCCCTCTGAACCTGAGAAATATAGATGTCACCGACTATTCCCTTTGCATCTTCAATGGCCTTTTCTATCCTCTCCCTGTAGAGGATATAGTTGCGCTGATTTTCGTTCATCAATAATTTTCTCATTGTCAGGTCCAGTGACTGGATACCATTGGTCCCTTCGTAGATGGAAAGTATCTTTGAATCTCTGGCAAATTGTTCCACCGGATAATCCGAGCAGTATCCGTATCCTCCGTAAACCTGGACAGCTGTACCGGTTACATCCCACGCGAGGTCTGTATTTCCCGCTTTGGTTATGGGAATAAGAAATTCCAGAAGAGCGGCAGCTTCTTCCTTCTCCTCGCCTTCTGCCGCGATCTCATAATCAAAGAGTATTCCGCTCAGGTAGGTTAGTGTCCTCATGGCTTCAACCTTCGATTTCATTGAAAGGAGCATTCTCTTCACATCCGGGTGCTGGCTGATAGCCACACTTTCCGCTTCCGGGTTGAGCATCTGTGTTACATGTTTACCCTGTATCCTGTTCCGGGCATAGGTTACCGCATGGAGATAAGCAGTACTTGAAAGCGACATTCCCTGGCACCCCACAAAGAGCCTGGCCTCGTTCATCATCTGGAACATTATCTTCATCCCCTGGCGTTCCTTGCCCATAAGGACACCCCTGCATTTACCGTTGTCTCCAAAGCTGAGGCTGCAGGTTGGATTGCCGTGGATACCCATCTTCTCTTCAATTCCCGAACAGACAATATCATTGGGCTCACCCATTGACCCGTCTTCGTTTATCCAGTACTTGGGGACCATGAATATTGAGATTCCCTTTGTTCCCGCAGGGTCTCCCTCTATCCTTGCAAGAACCGGATGAACATTATTTGCGTAGTAGTCGTTTTCTCCGTTGGAGATGAATATCTTCTGACCGGTAATGGAATAGGTCCCGTCACCATTCTTCACCGCTTTTGTTTTGAGGGCGCCCACATCCGATCCCGCGTCAGGTTCGGTGAGGCACATGGACCCCCCCCACTCCCCTGAGATCATCTTTTCAATAACAGTTGTTTTTCTCTCTCCCTCCGGAAGAAAGTTGATATACATGTTAAGAGCACCGCTGGAGAGCATGGGAAACATCCCCAGGGCGAGGCTTGCCGCGGAAAAGTAATCACTGACCGTATTATAGAGAACGATAGGCATTCCCATCCCCCCGTCACTCTCCTCAAAGGGGAGACTCAGGAATCCCGCTTCGTAATAGGCATTGAGACCTTCCCTGAAAACATGAGGGATCTTCACCTCTCCCGTTGCAGGATCAAATTTTGCATGTTCCCTGTCAGCTTCCGAATTTGCGGGATAGACCTTGTTAATTGATAAAACCTCTGCAAGGCTGATTACATCTTCATAGGTCTCCCTGTCGAATTCGGAATATCTGCCGAACCTGTTGAGCCTGTCCATCTCAAGAAGTTCAAAAAGGATAAAGCGAACATCTCGGGAATCTACTAAGGAATTTAATGCCATGAAAGCCTCCTTCTAAAATGAATAACAGATGATCTGCGATGAACCGTCTGAAGAATAGATTCAAAATTACGGTAAATTCTGTAAATAAAATTTTCATTTTTTATTCTAATATAACATAAAAATAATTGAAAAATATATCATAACTACTCAGTTATGCATAAGGATAAACATTTTCATGAAAACCATAACACTTATGTCTCCGCCGCCGTAGGCGGCGGAGACATATTGTTAATAATTTAATATATACATTTATTATAGTCATATATCTGAACAGTAAAAACATATCAGCAATGACTCTCCTATGCAATAAATATAATCACTTTTAAAGAAAAATATGAAAAATCGTATCAATCTCATCATTCTCTTTCTCTCGGCAGCGGCATTATACTCTTCCCTCTACGGGAAAACCGCATATAAAAAAGTCAAACTTGATCTCATGGGAAGAACTGCCCCGATTAAGTACACAATCAGGGAGAACTCTATTACCGTAAAGATCAGAAATGAGGGATCCGACAACTGGATCTATACACAAAATATTACCGCACGCAGCAGAAAGGTGAAGGGCGGGCATATCTATACATTCTCATTAAGTGCGGGAATAAGATGCAGGACAGACAGGAACCTCATAGCTTATGCTTCAGCAGATCTGAATGAAGGAGGCAGCATATATGAAGAGTGGAAAATCAAAACGGGAAACGGGATCAGCAGAATACACTCATCGGTAGAACTCTTTAAGCTGAAAGGGTTAAAGGAAAAAATACAAACAGGTCCCCTGAAGAAAGCAGCAGAAAAAAGGGAAATTCTTCTCTCGGTTTACGGCAGGACCCCTCACATTTCCGAATCACCCGTCAACAACAGTTTTATTATCAGGATCAGGGAGAGACAAAAGAAAGGATGGATCTACCGAAAACGGGTACAACCGGGAATCAAGAGCGATTCTGCCGGCAATACCTACACGGTGAATTTTACTGACAGGCTTATGCTGAGCAGCGGTAAGCCGGTTCAGATTGAGGTTTTTGCCACTCTGGAGGACGGCAGGGAGATATTCGGCAATTTTTATTCAAACCTGGCATTTCCGGAAGACCGTCTTAATATATCTATGGGAATAAACAGCTACAGGGGATCAAAAAAAACCGTGGAGTCCCCCGATATACTGGACCCCGATGAAATAATTCTTGAAGGCTGGGTCAATCTTCCGGCCGGGATTATCCGAAAGCTGAGAAACAGCAATGATCGTCTTCTCCCAAAATTCAATTCAACACTTGTTATAAATGACAGCTCCGGCAATCAGCTTATATCGATCAAGATTCCCATGAGACCCCACGGGAGGGGGAGTTACAGGGGAATCCTCACCGGAGTCGTACAGCTGCAGAGCGGTATGGAGAGGGTAAAGGCGGATATTTATATTCTCACCCAGAGAGGGAGACAGGTCTATACCAGCGATATTTCACTTGATATCGTTTCCCGGGATAACAGGAAAAAGATCATTATAAAAGAATCACTTGAGAATATTAAGTAAAGAGCTCACGGTTCAGGCTATGGAAAATATTTTATATAACTGAGTGTATAAGTCCTGTTTTCTGATTGGTTTTGTAATGAATCCGTTCATCCCCGCGCTGAAACATATCTCCTGGATATCAGATGTTACATGCGCGGACATTGCAAGTATGGGTATATTTTTTACATCTTCACCCACATCACCATTACGTATACGCTGTGTTGCTTCAATCCCATCCATCCCTTCCATCTCGATATCCATGAATACGATATCACAGGGGCTCTCTCCAAGAAATTTCAGGGCATCAATTCCGTTAACTGCCTCATAGACATTGTGGCCTAATTTCTCAATCAGTTTTCTTGCCACTTTTGTATTA
>JBNKTL010000034.1:0-8334 GCA_050298055.1 Spirochaetota bacterium | reverse complement strand
CCAGCAGCTTGATGATTATTTTTTGATTCACTAAATTGTCTTCTACCACCAGGATATTCAACTTCTTTTCGGGATCAGGGATGAAATCATTGTCAATTTCCCTGCCGGCAATCAGCGGCATCTCTTCCCCTCTTTTAAGGGAGAGCCTTATCCTGAACTCGGAACCGTCATCGGGACTGCTCTCAACATATATTGATCCGCCCATCTGCTCAACGATCTGTTTGCTGATGGCAAGACCGAGCCCCACACCGCCGAACCTCCGGGTGAAGGAAATATCACCCTGCTCAAAGCTCCTGAAGATGCTGACCATTTTATGTTCCGGGATCCCTATTCCGGTATCGATAACAGATATGATCAACGACACCCGGTTTTCGCCTTCAACCTCTTTTTCAATGTCCTTTTTAATCTCAACGATGACCCCCCCTTTATCGGTAAACTTCAGTGAGTTGCTGAGAAGGTTAACCAGTATCTGGTTGAGCCTTATCTTGTCCGCATAGACATAGCGGGGTATCTCATCATCGATATTGTACTTGAGGTAAAGTCCCTTCTTAAACGCCTGGCTCTGGAAAAGCTTCATGATTGAGGCGATATTTCCATGAAGGTCAAAATTAACCGGTTTAAGTTCAAGTTTTCCCGACTCAATACCGGAAAAGTCCAGGATATCGTTGAGTATCTGCAGCAGGTGTTCGGAGGACTCCGATACGGTTGTAAGGTAATCGTACTGGATCTGGGTCAGTTCAGTGTCCAGCACAAGTTCAGACATCCCCAGGATAGCGTTCATGGGGGTTCTTATCTCATGGCTCATCCTCGCCAGGAACTGGCTTTTTGCCTTCGCTGCAAACTCGGCCTTCTCCTTTGCCTCTTTCAGCTCCTTCTCCATTTTCTTCCTTTCACCAAT
The DNA here is from genome assembly GCA_050298055.1 of Spirochaetota bacterium. Classification (GTDB taxonomy): domain Bacteria; phylum Spirochaetota; class UBA4802; order UBA4802; family UBA5550; genus JBNKTL01. The sequence goes on along the minus strand of JBNKTL010000034.1, from coordinate 7,436 downwards.
ATCCTTGGCCACGCAGACCACGCCCTGGATGCTTCCGTCCAGGTAGTACATCACCGAGAATGATACTGAAACAGGGATCTCCCTGTTATCGGAGGTAATAAATGTTTCGTCAGAGCTTTTTTTGTGAAAGTCCAGACCTCTCTCCAGGTTCTCCGATTTGAACTTATAACCGCCTTTAAGAATCTTTACAATATTCTGCCCGATGAGTTCACCGGATTCATATTTCAGCATTTTCAGTGTGGCGCTGTTAATTGTTTTTATAAAACCATTGGGATCAAGAACAATCAGGGAGTCGCTCATGGAGTCAATAATATTGTCAAGGTAGTCCCTGGATATCGCGGTACTGCTTATTTCATCACCCATCTTGTTAAAGGCATCAGCCAGAATCATAAATTCATCATTGGAGGGAATATTCACCCTTGTATCAAACTTACCCACTCCGAAGCTGTTAACCGCATTTTTCAGGATATTAATCGGTTTTGACATGGACCGAATAATTATATATCCGAAAACCGAAGTTATAAGAATAGAGAGAATAATGACAACCGCCAGTGTATGCTTAAAAGACCTCGCTTTTTCCAATATCATATTATTGAGGTCATCCTCCTGGGCGGCTTTCAGGTTCGTAATATTGACCGCTTTCTCCCTGACATTCTCCGCGTATTTATTCAGATCACGTATCAACTCCCTGTAACCGGCGATACTGAAGTTCCTGTTTCTTTTTTCACTCTCATATCTCGTAATTGTTTTACTGCCGGTTATCTGGAAAAGAGAAGATGACGCCTTGAGTTCCCTTATCAGCTTCTTTTCCCAGGGAGATGTCATCCTGGACTGCAGGTTCCTGATCTCCGAAATCATTGACGCATACATTTTGAAGAACATTTCCCTCTCTTGATTCTCCCCCAGGAAAAGATACATCATCAGGTTCCCTTCAGCCCTCTTAATATAGCTGCTTATCTCATTTGAGCTTGATATGGCCTCCTGTTTGTTCAGAAAATCAGATTCCAGCTGCGCGAGCTTTACGCCCAGTTTCCTGATCCTGCTGGTGAGAGAATGAAATTCCCGCATATTTCTCCTGAACTTTTCATCCCGGGCCATGGCCCCTGTAGGTTTACCCGGTGAGTAACGTGATATGAGGGTTTCAGCCGAAGGAAGAAGTGAATCCACAGACCTGTTTATCTCTTCAATAATTACCTGAGAAGTCTTCTTTTTTACGATTTTTTGCAGTTCACTTATATTATCTTTGAGGTTCCCGAATATTGTATGGAACCTCTCAAGGTCCATTTTGTCCCCGAAGGAGAGATAGAGGATCAGGTGGGATTCAGCACGTTTTGAGCAGCTGCTGATATTGGTTGAGGTCCTGATAATGTCCTTAAAGTGTACATCGCCCTTTCTGAATACCCTGATGATCTCATCAGTTGCTATAAGGCTGTATATACCTGCCAGGGATATTATGAAAACCAGTATAAACGCAACACCCGTTAGCTTGTGTTTAATCTTCATATTTGTTTTGAATATTTAATTTTCTTCTAACTGCTTCGCTCTCTAGCTAAAATATATTTAATAAAATAGCAACTATATGTCCCCGTGCAAGACGGCGGGGGAAACATCAGTTTTTTATTCATCAACATATCCTATTATTATACATAGCTGAGTAGTAACCTCTTTTTTTATATAAAACAACAGAGATAATATTATCAAGAACTTTTCCGTAATGACTCAGCAATAATTGGAAGAAAAATTTATTGACAATAAATCCCTTCATGTTCATAAAATATATTCTGTACAGAAATTCGAAACAATGGAAGGGATAAAAATGTACACAGACCTTAAGGGTAAAACTGCAGTCATAACAGGTTCGGGAAAGAGAACAGGTATCGGATACGCCATTGCCGAGAAGCTTGCATCATCGGGCAGCAATATTGTTATATCCGACCTTGGAAACAAAGAAGACTCTGAAAACGCCGTAACAACAGGGAACATTAACGAGATGAAGGATATTGCAGATTCTCTCAGCAGGGAACATGGTATAAAAGCAATATACGCAGAACTTGATGTGACCGGCAGGGAATCGGTTGAGAAATTCTCCGGGAGAATAAAAAATGAATTTCAGTGCATAGATATAATTTGTAATAACGCCGGAGCAAGCTTCGGTGTGCCCTGCGGCCTTGACACATACAACGAGGATGCATGGATTAAAACAATCGATGTGAATCTCTTCGGTGTTTTCAGGATAACACGGGCCCTTCTCCCCCTGATCACAGGGAGCAGGGGATCCATTGTTAATATAGCATCAAGGGCAGGGAAGGTCCCTCCCCTTTTTAACAGTGCCTATGCCGTTGCCAAGGCCGGCCTGATAATGCTTACAAAGGTCATGGCAAAGGAGTTTGCAGGCAGGGGGATCAGGGCAAACGCAATCTGCCCGGGCCAGATAAAAACCGACCTGGAAAAGTGGAGGTTCGAGCTTGAAGCAAAGTTTATGAACAGCAGTCTCGAGGAGCGTGAAGCTGAGATGTGTAAGAGCATCCCCCTGGGCAGGATAGGGGACAAGGGGGAAGTAGCCTCACTAGCGGCCTTCCTGGCTTCGGAGGAGTCTTCATATATTACGGGACAGGCGATTAACATAACAGGCGGCCAGCTCATGGAGGTGTAACGCATACGAAATGCACGCAGTTCATAAAGGAAGACCCCCTAACCCCCGGAGGGGGGACAAGAGATGTAATAACAATCTTACGCCCCCTCAGGGGGATGGGGGGCTCTGGAAAGCTACGAGAAATATTAATAAAAAATTTATTTTTTGAAATATAAAAAGGAGAACAAAATGGAGAAACTTACAGGGGCAAAGATCATTGCGGATACCCTTATAGAAAGAAAAATTGATTACCTGTTTACTCTGAGCGGGGGACACATAACACCCATATACCAGTACCTTGAAGGCTCACCGGTGGAGCTCTTCGATACGAGACATGAACAGGCCGCTGTTTTCATGGCCGAGGCGTACGGGAAGCTTAAACGAAAGCCGGGAATCGCACTGGTCACAGCGGGACCCGGTTTTACAAATGCTCTGACCCCTGTTGCCAGTGCCAGGATCGCAAACACTCCCCTGCTCCTCATTGCGGGATGCGTGGGGATGGAAACAAGCAACAGGCTTGACCTCCAGGATATGAAACAGGCGGCGGTGATCGAACCCATGGTTAAAAAAGCCTATGTCTGCCAGAACCCTGAAAGGGCCGGCGAATACTTTGACTTCGCATACAGGACGGCAATAAGCGGAAAACCGGGACCCGTTTACCTGGAACTTCCGGTTGATATCCTCAACGCGGAAGCGGACCCGGGAAAGGTCAGGAAACTCAACACCCTGCCCGCGTCAAAACCTTATGACCCCAAAGGGGCCGCCGGGATCATCAGCATGATAAAATCCGCGAAAAAACCGGTACTTATCGGGGGAAGCGGGACCTGGTATTCCGGCGCCGGCGCGGAACTTCAGGAGTTCGCGGAGAAGACCGGGATCCCGGTCTTTACCTCAGTGAGCGGACGGGGATCTGTTCCCGATTCACATCCCGGCTGCTTCGAATCATCCCTTGCCATCAGGCCCGGGGCGGCATATTTTGCCAATACCAACGCCGACCTGGTGATACTCCTCGGGTCCCGCATCAGCCTCTTTTATATCTTCGGCGATATTTTTCGAAAGGACGCGAAGATCATACAGGTGGATATTGACGGAGAGGAAACCGGCAGGAACAGGAGTATCGACCTTCCCATTGTGAGCGACCTCAAGCCCCTCCTTGCCCACTGCTGCAGAATAATCGATGAAGAAGGCTCAGGTGATGAACTGAAAAAGAGGTTCGAGAACTGGACAAATACCCTGAAGGAAGAGGAAAAGAAGGCAAAATCTTTTGCCGCGTTGAACTGGGAAAATACCGGTGTTCCCATACACCCCATGAGGCTCATGAAGGAGATAAACGACTTCATGGACAGGGAGGATGATATCGTAGTAGCCGACGGGGGCGATACCACCACATGGATGGGAATGACCCGGACAATAAACAGGGGAGGACACTATCTCGATTACGGGCTCTACGGCTGTCTCGCGGTGGGTCTCCCCTATGCGAATGCCGCCAAGCTTCTCAACCCGGAGAAGAGGGTCTGCATGATATCGGGAGACGGGTCCATCGGCTTTAACTTTATGGAGTTTGAAACCTCAATAAGGAAGGGACTTCCTGTTGTTGTGGTTATCAACAACGACCTGGGCTGGGGGATGATACGGCACAGCCAGGAGATACGGATGGGGCATGCAATTGAAGACGGCACCTATATCGGAAATGTTGACTACCATAAAATGGTTGAGGCCATAGGAGGGAAGGGATACTCTGTTGAAAAACCGGATGAGATCAGGGGGGCTCTTGAGGACGCCTTCGCTTCCGGGAAGACCGCGTGTATCAATGTCATGACAGACCCCACAGTGGTGAGCCCGGGATCTATCGCCCTTGCAAACCTCGGAGGATACAAGGCTTGACAGATAAATCATATCACTTAAACTTGAAAATCGCAAAGATGCGAAAGCTGTAAAGGAAGCCCCCTAACCCCCGGAGGGGGCATAAGAGAGTATTAAAATAAATCCTGCTCCCCCTGAGGGGGTTGGGGGGAGAAATAACTCAGGAAGGTAATCAATGGATACGGCAGTAATCGACAGTGTAAAACTCAACTTCAATCCCCAGGGGCTCCTGGTGATCAATGCTGCCATCGGTCTTATGATGTTCGGTGTTGCCCTGGACATGAAACTGGAAGATTTCAAGAGGATCATCCGTTCACCCAAAGCCCCGGGTATCGGGCTCGGGGCCCAGTTTGTCCTTCTGCCGGCATTTACATTTCTTCTTACGTTGATCATGAAACCATTCCCCTCCATTGCCCTGGGAATGATACTTGTGGCCGCGTGTCCCGGAGGAAATCTCTCCAATATTATGACATATCTTGCGGGGGGAAACACCTGCGTCTCGGTAAGCATGACGGCCATATCCTCCCTTGCGGCAATTGTGATGACTCCCTTAAACCTTGCCATCTGGGGGAGTCTCAACAGCGCCACGCTCCCCATACTGAAACGAGTCAGCCTGAATCCCCTTGATGTCTTTACAACCGTTTTTATCATTCTGGGGGTTCCCATGACAGCGGGAATATTAATATCCAGACGCTTTCCTTCACTTGCGGACAGGGTAAGGAAACCGTTCAAGATCTTCTCTCTCCTTTTTTTTATGGTGATCGTTGGCGGCGCACTTGCCCTCAACTGGCAGCACTTTCTCGACTATGTGGGATATGTTGTGATCGCCGTCATCATACACAATGCCCTGGCGCTGAACACGGGATACTGGTCGGGAAGGCTGGCAAAACTTGAAGAAAGAGATGTACGGGCCGTTGCCATCGAGGTGGGGATCCAGAACTCGGCCCTGGGACTTGTACTTGTCTTCAATTTCTTCGAAGGCCTGGGGGGCATGGCAATAATTGTTGCATTCTGGGGCATATGGCACATTATTGCCGGGCTTATTACGGCATTCATCTTTTCCCGGAAAAAACTTGAAGCCGCAGAATCATGTGAATAAAAATTTTATTTGTAACGGCTCAGCTGTCCCCGCTACCAAAGACTGCGGGAACATTCCGGTTAATAGATTCATTTTAGCCCTATAACTGAATAGTTACTTTTATTTCATAATTATGTACGGATATACAGGGAAAATTTTAAATATAGATCTCGGCAGCGGCATCATTGAAATTGATGAATTTGATGCCGGATACGCGAGAATGCTTCTGGGGGGTAATGGGTTCGCCGCAGATTACCTCTGCCGGAAAATTGACAGCGGGACCGGCCCCCTCTCTGAATACAACTCTCTCATCTTTACAACCGGCCCCCTTAACTGCACAAAATCGTGGGGAACCGGGCGCGGCCATGCGGCAGCAATATCCCCCCTCACCGGCCTCTTTGCCGACTCTAACTACGGCGGAGATTTCGCCAACAGGGTCAAGCAGAGCGGTTTTGACGCGGTTGCTGTTACGGGAAAATCTGAAACACCCGTCTATATAAGCATAAAAGAGGGCAGCGCCGAGATCAAAGCCGCCGGACATCTCTGGGGTAAAACCACGGAAGAATCCATAGAACTCCTGAAATCCGCAGAAGGGAAAGGGTCCCAGTCCGCGGTCATCGGTCCCGCGGGGGAGAACCTGGTACGGTTCGCGAACATCATCTGCAGCGGCAGAAGGTTAAGCGCCGCCGGAAGGGGCGGGCTCGGCGCGGTCCTGGGATCAAAGAACTGCAAGGGGATCTCGGTAAACGGGAATTGGGAAAACGAGGTATACAGCAACCGCCACCTGGAACTGGTCCTGAAAGAGCAGCTTCCCCTCCTTAAAGAGAACACGGGAATCCTGAGAGAGTACGGAACACCGGCCAACATTATAAAGATAAACGAGTACGGGAAGCTCTCAACCCGGAACAACATCACCGAGGTATTTCACGGGGCCCATAAGATAAGCAGTGATATCCTCAAGGAGAAATATATTACCGGAAACACCGCCTGTTCACGGTGCCCTGTTGCCTGCGGGAAAAAAGTAAATGTCCCCGGAGGAAGATACGCCGGTACAACGGTGAAGATGCCGGAATATGAGACCCTCTATTCCCTGGGCTCCATGCTGGAAAACAGCGATATTATCTCAATAATCAACGGGAACAACGCGTGCGACAGCCTGGGTATCGATACCATATCCATGGGAGTGACCCTCTCCTTTGCGGCGGAGTGTATGGAGAAGGAATTAACTGTTTCACATTCAGGGGAGAGAATTGTTTTCGGGAACAGCAACGATATCGCGGAACTGGTTGAAAAGACCGCGTACAGGAGGGGGATCGGCAGCGTGCTGGCAGATGGTTCCGAAGCCATGGCGTCTGAAACAGGAGCCGGTTCCTCCCGGTATCTCTACACTGTAAAGGGACTTGAAGTGGCGGGACATTCCGCCCGGGGGATCCGGCACATGGGGCTTGCCTATGCAACATCCTCACGGGGGGGCAGCCACCACGACGCCCGGCCCAAATACTACGAACCGGAGGCTGAGCCCGACCGGGGGGAGATACCTGTTACCTGCGTAAACAGCCAGCACTTTACGGCTGTGGGTGATTCCCTGGTCATGTGCCGTTTTGTCATGGAGCGGGGTTTCGGTACGGAGCTCAATGAACCGCTCTGCAGGCTTGTGAATGCCGTTACCGGTTTCGACTACACTCTTGATGAACTGGTACAAACCGGTGAGAGGATATACAACCTTGAGAGGCTGATAAACTGCGGCAGGGGGACGGATATCAAAACTGACTCTCTCCCCTTCAGGGTGACCGAAGAACCCATACCGGAAGGCCCGTCAAAGGGAATGGTCTTCGGCAGAGACCGCCTCCATGAGATGCTCAG
>JBNKTL010000033.1:0-54361 GCA_050298055.1 Spirochaetota bacterium | reverse complement strand
TGATTTTTATGATGTATTTAGTTTGACATGATAAAATCACTTTTTTATGATATTCATTTGTGAGAAGTGAGGAGAATCATTACAGCTGGTATGGGCATATGATATACAGCGTATTCGGAAAAAAAATTGAAATAGTCAAAGAAGGGGGGCAGTGGAAGGTTTTTATTCCCGGTCCCGAGGGGAAGAAACGGATCTCCCCTGATATCATAATTCCTTCAGGTGTGCAGGAGGAAGATTTAGAAAAGTACCTGGAGGACCTTCTCCATGAATGGTCAACTCCGGAAAATCCTCAAGTCATAAAACTGGATGAAAAAGAAAAAGGGCACTGATAGCAGAGGGGAAATAGATGGCTGATAAGAAAACAGGATTGAAGCGTCAACGGCATCCCATGCCCCGGTTTGTGAAAGAGGCACTGGAAAAGAACGGTCTGACAGAAGTGTACAAAAACCGGCCTGCCTATCAGCAGAATGATTACATCGGCTGGATAAACAGGGCAAAGCTGCAAGATACAAAAGAGAAAAGGCTCCGGCAGATGCTTGATGAACTTGAAACGGGAGGAGTCTATATGAAAATGGAACATCCACCGTCAAAGAAAACCGGGAATTGAGTAACAGGTTTTTTAACCTCCCTTTTTAAATTAATTACTCAAGCCTTATCCTCACGTGAAAAAATATAAAAATCTATTTGCATTACATGAGAAATGATGATACTCTATCATGTTGCTATTTGGCTGTGTGGTTAAAATTACCGTTTCTTTTTATGTTTTTCTCATTTTTGAAAAAGTTTTTTTGTTATGATGCATGGCTGAGTCGTTACGGTTTCTTTAATATGTATTGGGGGAATCTGCAGAATGAATATTTTTGACAAAAAAATATACAGTGAGAGAAGTACATTCGATAAAATTCTGCATTCTTATTATACAAGGTTAAAGCCCTATATCAAAAAAGAGCTCCTGAATGTAGCGGCCCGGTTTATCGAATACAAAGATAATATTGCCAGATTTAAAATATCTTCTCAGGATATTGATCTGGAAGAAGATAACGAGCTCATTATTTATACGCGCAACACAAAGGGGGAGGAGTTCGCGGGACAATTCGAAATTCTCCGTGTGCAGGATGACCTGGTTTCCCTGCGGCCAAAACAATTTGAATTTTATTCCTGTGAAAGGAAAGATCCACGGATAAACCTGCTGGATGAGAAGTTTAAGGAAATAATTATCACAATATCAAATATCATTTCCGACTTTTTAATCAAAAATAACCTGGCGGACAATGCGAAAAAACTCGAAAAAATCAAAGACGCAATAAAGATCAAGTTGGATACGATCTTTGATGTAATCGTTATCTATTTCAGTAATGAAGGTGTGTCCCACCGGTTTAAATATTTTAAAAATAAAATAAAACCTCTTTTTATAAAAAATATTTATCATGAAGATGAAAATGAAGATAAAGAGATGTATCGTGAATATATTGAAGAGATCTTTCGGAACGATCACCGACTGCAGTCAAATAAGAAGTTGCAATCCGAAATATCCGTTCCCATTATCTACAAAATGAAAATGCCCTACGGCTTTGTGAGAATAAATAATGAAAAACCCATGGATGAGAAGTATTTTGCCCTTGCAAAAAAGATGGCTGTGGTTACGGACAAACTTATTATGAAACATCAGATAATAAGGCAATACGGGGACAGGTTCAGAGTTTCGGATGTGTCGAAGAATGGACTGGGAATTATATTCAAAGACAGAAAGTATATTAAATATTTTAAGACCGAGAGCCTCCTCTATTTTGATCTCTTTCTGCCGAATAATTTAAAAGCAAATATCCTGGGATATGTGAAAAATATTTCATTTACGAAAAAGAACTATATAAAAATCGGGTGCGAAATTCATGATATTGATGCGTTAAGTGAAGTCTATTATGATGAGTTTATTGAAGGACTGGAAAAACCATGACCGGGAGAAAAACATGAATACGGAAATTATTAAGACCCTTGCCGACTATATTAATGCCTATGAAAATTACCAGGACAAGGTTGATGATGAAAAAATGATGGCAAGTCTCAACCATGTTTACAAAGAAATACTGGCGGCAGCTGAGAAGTATCCCGATGATTTTGACAGGTTCAACAACCACTGCAGGGACAAAAATCTCTATAACGAATTCCGGCAATATACGGAACAGTTAAAGTCGATTTTATTGAAGTAATGAGTTGATCTGTTTTTCCCGGGGAAGTACACGTGCATAGAGAAAAGACAGGAAAGTTGACGAAAAACCCGGGACTGCTTGTACTTCGGGTAGTCCCGGGTTTTTATCCTTATGTCTTGATAAGGGGTCCATCAGTTAAAGAGAAATATTGTATTCGGCCGTAAATGTTATCCTGTGATAATTGTCCGTTTTACCGGCGGATTCGTTGGAAATGCCGTCAGCATTCATGTCAAGATCTTCGAATTTCATGGAAAACCTGCGGTATTGATATCCTGCCCATATTGTCAGGTTGGGAGCGGGTCTTGCACCCAGTGACACATCTCCGAAGACCAGATAAGCCATAACCACTTTGCCGTTGTTATTGGTAATGTCTTCGCTAAAAAAAGTGCTGCTGATAACCAGTTTCTGATCCGCTTTTCCCGCAACGGGGATTCCTGCTCCGAGTGTTCCCTTTACAAGAAAAAGAGGGGAAATCTCCTTCCGGAAAGGCGCTCCCAGGTAGAGAAGATGCATGAAGGAATCCAGTTTGAAATCCATTGATGCACTCATAGAGGCTGACATAAAGTTAAATGTATAATCAGATTCAATCTCCGATTTATACGACTGGAAGTTATATCCCGCAAGGATACCAAATGTCCCGGTTATCATCCTTTTTACCTGAAGGTCAATATCCTTATATTCCATCTCCATTTCGGTATTTATTGTGAAAGGCATTGTTGTATTCCCCAATATGGGTATGTTGGCGCTCATGGTTACCGTTGAATCCACACTGGTAGTATACTTTCCAAACCACATAAGGGAACCCCGGAACTCCCATTTCTTATTATCGGTTTCATATGATAATACCGGTCCGTACATATACCCGGTGGTTTCCGGATCACTGATCTCCAGATTTTCATAACCGGCAAGGTCCCCGAGATTCAGGACCCCCTGGTCCAGTTCTTTCTTTATCTGGTTTTCCAGTATGTCAACGTTCATGGCCGCCACACCGGAGTCCCAGATGAGATATGATCCCTGTACTCCCGGTTTTAAGGTCCCCGCATGGGCAAGGCTGATCATAACAGAGTGCAGTAATATGATCATAACAACTGCAGATAAATTTTTTTTCATTAATACCCTCCTGCTGATAATGTTTTTTTACCCGTCCTGTTTTTCAGGGAAATACGGGAGATGCCTTTTCGGGCTCTTTTTAATATCTTTTTTCCAAGTACTTTTATTATTATTCTTATCGCGCCCGGTATTGTGCAGAGAAATATCAGCGCATCATAGCTGTTGTTGCCCGATTCTCTTTCTATGGGAAGAGGGATAGGGATAAAATCAATTTCATTGAGTTTGTCCTCCCTGAGCACCTCGTTTTCATCATAGAGACCCTTCTCAATCTCTTTGAGATAATTTAAATAGTAGCTGTCTGATATTTTTCTGATATTGTTATTGATCCTCTTGAACCTGTATCCCTGGGCCACGCCGAAAAGTGATTTAAAGATATTCCCGGAAAAGATGTTCATTAAGTTATTCTTATGGGAGTAAGCCTCTTCATAGATATCCAGCACCGCCTGCTGCAGTGTGCTCGGTTTCATCCTTTTGGGGAAGTAGGTCACGAAATTACCGGTCATGTAATCGTAGAAATCGGTATTTTCCGGTTCCTGGTTCCTGTAATAGGTCACAAACCTTCTGTTAAAGGGGATGACATGCTCCCGGGTCTCATCATACTCCGTATCATGCATAATGAAGAGATTGAGGGTGACACCGGTTTTTTTCACAAACTCAGTAATACTCCGGGCAGTTTCCTTTGTATCCGCGTCTCCCCCTATCATGAATGTTCCGATCACATGGATCCCGTGGTCCATTATGGTCTTTACCGACTGCCGAACATTAGCGCTTTTCTGTTTCTTATTGTAGAGGTTGAGGTTGTCGTCATCCAGGGATTCTATCCCCACAATGATACTTAATATGTTGGCGTCCTTCATGAGAGTGAGGATCCGGCGGTTTTTACTGATCTCGTGCCGTTCAAAGATAATATAACCCGCATCCAGGTCTTCATCAACCATCCGTTCAAGGAGTTTTGCCGTTCTTTTCCGGTTGCTGAGAAAGCTGTTGTCAACAACCAGGAACATGTTACTGTACTTTACCCGTTCTTTTATATCAGCGATAATGCTCTCAATGTCCCTGTTCCTGTATTTCTTCCCAAAAAGTTTGCCAGTGGGACAAAAACTGCAGTTGAAAGCACATCCCCGGGAGGTCTGCAGGAGGTTGAGATATTTGAACCTTCCGGCCCCTTTCAGGTTTTCTTCAAAACCCTCAATGAGCGTTGGGTCCGGAATAGTTGAGAATGTCTCCGGGGGAAGGCGGTCCGGATTATGGACGATACTGTTTCTCCGTTTAAATGAGATCCCCTTTACCTCTTTGAGATCCTTTCCTTTATTGAGAAAGTCAACCAGCTGGGGGAGGGCTTCATCCCCTTCACACCGGACCATGTAATCTCCCATTTTAAAAAATTCTTCATCCAGTAGCTTTAATGGGAGCATTCCTACCAGGGGACCTCCAAGGATGATGGGGATGCGGGGATATTTTTCCTTTACCCGGAATGTGTATTCCTTTATTTTGCCCATGAGGGGGGAGTAGACAGGGATACAGAGAAGGTCGCAATCTGCGATATTTTCAAGGGAGAGGTCACTTGTCCCTTCCAGAAGGATCTTTACTTCATATCCTTTCTCCTTCATGATCGCCCCCAAAAGGGGAGTTCCGTACTTGGTCACAAGACCGGAGGGTTCAAGGGTGTTGAGTTTCGCGCGCAGCTCCAGAAAATTTATTCTCTTGATCAATTTTGAATTCATGACTTGTCCTCCTCAGTGTTTAAGCATTGGTATGAGTGTATTGACTTTTAGTAAGAGGATCGACCTGATAGATAAATCGCTACGAGGAAAAGGGAGTGATTTATAAATCGGGACCTTGGGAATTTTTTCCTTGATTATTTCCCCCATCTCTCAGGGGGGCAAGATATTTACCAAAAATTCTCTTATGCCCCCTTAGGGGGTTAGGGGTCTTTCTGTGTAAATTTCATGTGAAACTTCACAAAATCACGAAGTCGAAGTATTAATTGGGGGAATATGATTTTCGGAAGTTTGCCGGCGTTGTTTTTGTGAAGTTCCGGAAGGCGGTATTGAATGCCGATTTTGAGTTAAATCCCACACTGTAAGCGATCTGTAAAATTGAGAGGTCCGTGTCCGCATGCAGGAGATCTTTTGCTTCGTCTATGCGGTGTTTGTTGATAAAGGTGTTGAAATTCATGTTGAGTTTTTCATTGAGAAATTCGGAGAGCTGGTGCTGGGTGATCAGGAGGGATTCTGCCAGCTTCGGGAGGGTAATATCACTCTGGGTGTAGAGTTTTTCCTCTTCCATGAGTTCAGAGAGACGCTTCCGGATGTTTTCCGTATCGATACCGTTCAGGAGTGACCGTTCATATCTCTTTCTGCGGAAGTCGCTGCTTAAATTCTTTAGTAAATCCACTTCTCTCTGAAAAATGATATAGGCAAACATGATGAGAAATGTTAATACAAGCAATCCGGAGAGCAGGAAGAACTTTTTCCCGGTAAATATCAGGAAAAAGAAACTTGTTGTTGAGAGGAGAGATATGGAGATAATGAGAAAAAGGAGCTTTTTAAAGATATCCATCTCCCTGAATTTATAGAGATCAAGGGTGTTTTTGAGAATAGCAAGCTGGTAAAAAATTGTATTAAATATTGCGCCGTAGATACAGTATTGAATTATCCGGGTAAGGGGTGAGGTCCCCGGTGTAAACAACTCCCTGAGGACCAGTCTTCTCAGTCCCATAACGTTCTCGGAAGTGATAAAAAGCAGTGAGATAATTTCCAGGAGAAAAAAGAAGAATGCCGGAAGCAGGTGAAGGCCCTTCCGGAAGCTTACTGTAAACCGGGAATCCATAAGCATGAGAAAATTGAAATAGAGGAACGGCCCGATTGACAGGAAAGTTGGAAGTGAAAAAAGGAGAGTCGCGGGATATTTCAGGGAAATCCCATAATAAATAAAATGGGCCTTGAAGAGAAAAATCCCCAGGCATACCAGGAGAAGGGCAATGAGATAATGCTGGGTGGTCCGGTCTCTGGCAACCAACTGGGTTACCGCGAGAAAGAGGGAGAGGGCTCCCCCGAAGATGATGATCTGTGAGATAATCTGTAACATCTGTTTTCCCTTACAATGATAAAAGTATCATGAAGGGTTCTGGTGTAAATGATTTTTTGACCAGGAAGGAGTATCGGGCTGCGTATCCTGTGGCATACTGTATTTTTTCGTGAAAAACCATTGACTGGAGTAATGATATTTTGAGAATAACTAGTGTTAGTGATATCATATTATAGAGAGTCTTATACACAAAATATTCATAGTACGAGAAAGGTCATGATAAAACTCACCTGGTACGGGAACGCCTCAGTGAGGATCGATGCATCGGGAACCGGGATAGTTATCGATCCCTATATCACTCGCAACCCGGAAATGCCGAAGCTTGAGCTAGAGAATATCCCGGATGTTTCGGGAATTCTTGTGACTCACGGACATTTTGATCACGCGGAAAATCTCCCATACTTTTCGGAACAGATCAGGGTAAAGATATTTCTTCCTCCGGAGATAGCCGCAAATCTGAAAAAAAACCAGGGAATGAATGATGAGTGCTTTGTCATACCGGAATCTTCAAAATCACTGGGTATAGGGTCAGTGAATATCACCATGCTCAGGGGGAGACACATCAGGTTCGATATCAGGCTGATCGTTAAGACGCTCTTCCGGTCGTTATGTTCACCGGTAAGGCTTTTCAGGATAGCAAAGGCCCCCTTCCCGGAAGGCAGGACGGTCACCTGGCTGGTTGAAGGGAAGGGCTTCCGGCTCCTTCACCTGGGAAGCCTGGGTCTCGATCCCGGGGAGGAGTATCCGGAGGACGTTGATATTTTGAGTCTCCCCCTCCAGGGACACAGCCGCATCCATGAAATGGCCTTTGCTATTATCGAAAAACTCATGCCGGGGAATGTGTTTCTCCATCACTTCGACGATGCCTTCCCGCCCATAAGCAGCACCATAGACCCCGCCCCCCTGGTAAAAATGCTGGACCGGATCCATCCGGAAATAAATGTTCTGGTGCCTGAGTACGGGATTCCCGTGGAAATAAATAATTATTCACGATAAAAAAAAAGCTTGTACAAACTCCCGTTGTCATATTATACCTGTAATAATTTTCCGGGGCTGATATTTTCCGGGCCCCGGATAGAAAAATAACTATTACCGGAGATGTTCTATGAGAAAAATTACTCCCATTATTCTTATCTCCCTGTTCACCTTTATCTTCTTTGGCCTGCTGATCACATCAGGCTCGGCCCATAAGACGGGAGGTGAAATCAGGACCCTTGAAGGCTGCGATAAACTGAAAAAGCCGCAGAAGAAAGGGGCCTGCAAAAAGTGTATCAAGAAGGGCAAAACACACTATCATCCGCGGCGAAAACCGGGGAAGAGGTGCCGTCCCAACAACGGTAAGCCTTAAAAATCCCAGAGATCATGCATTGGAAATTAATGGACCGGGTGTTACTGCCCGGTTTTTTTTATCCGGGGAACGAAAGACCCTAATACCACCTTTCATATTCCTGTTCCGGGGTCTGCATCCCCCGCCCCATATTTTCACGCGCGGCAAGCTCGCCGGACCATTTTTTAAGAGTGGTGAGAGATTTTCCAAGGGGAGGAAGAAGAGCCTTTGCCGCTTCCCAGGCAAGTTCCCTGTTGGGTGAAGTGATCTGTGTGGAAAGGACCTCCCCCAGGACTTCCAGTTTGTCCCATTTTACATCACGGGCGAGATACCTTACCTTATCGGGGAGCTGCCCGGACGCGGCCGATATTTTTTCCAGGTTATAGATAACGGCATCGGAAGTTTTGGAGTTGCCGGTGAATTCTTCCCGGCTTATCTCTTTCGTATAGAGCATTATTTTTATCAGGGCATCTTCAATATCGGCAAGGTAGATCCTGTAGTCTTTAAACATGGATCACCTCCCTGAGAACATAGGGCTTTACCGCGGGTTTAAGCTGATGTGCGTTGTGGAGCAATACTTTTTCACCCAGAAGTTCTTCAAGTTCATCTTTCATCTGGATATATGAGCGCAGGTTTTCCTCTTTGAATTCAACCAGGATATCCATATGACCTCCCTTCACCCTGCTTCCCCGGGCGTAGGAGCCGAAGAGCCCGATCTTCAATAGGCCCAGCTCCTCTCTGAATTGTTTTCGTTTTTTCCTGATGGATGCCAGTATCTCATCTGTTTTATTATGGTTCATTTTCTTCACCCGTTGATTTCTTATTTAGACCCCCATCCCCCTGAGGGGGCGCAAGATATTTATCATAAACCCTTTTATGCCTCATCAGGGGGTTAGGGGGTCTTCATAATATACTCAATATAAATCCCGTCGAGTGTTTTTCCGGAAACTTTACTTGACGAGAGCCAAGTAATATTTAGTATATTATAAAATTCTTAATAAATGAGGGAGAGAGATATGAACAAAAGCTTCGAAAATACAGTTGTTGTGACCTGCAATGCCCTGAAGGGAGAGATGGAGAAGCTGAAGGAGGAGGGTTTCCTCAATGCCGCTGATATTCTCTTTGTGTCGGCCGGTTCCCATGAAAAATCCTCGAAAATGGAAGAGGAACTTCCGGAGAGGTTAAAAGAGGCGTCCGCCAGGGGAGAGAAGATAATCGTTGCCCTGGGGACTAAATGCTATTTTAACTTCAACGAACCGGAGAAAAACATCGACAGCCTGATCAGGGAACATTCGGAGAGGGCGGTACGCCTGGATGTAGAAGACTGCTTCGATATGCTCGCGGATAAAGAAACGCGCAGGGGCGCGGAAAAGAGCAGGAAGGTCTACTGGCTTACCCCGGGATGGATGGAGAAAAAGGATGAGATATTCGGTGACTGGGACCGGGGAAAGGCAAACGAGACCTTCCCCATGAACGATACCGCACTCCTGCTTGATTCCCTGGACTATTTCAATTATCTTTCCCTGGAAGACCCCGAGGCGCTCCTGGGCTTCAGCGACTGGATGCAGATAGGGATTGAACCGTACCCTGTTACACTGGAGAGGCTCTCTGCTCTTCTTGAAGGGGCCCTTGAGGAATAAAAAAATACCTGTTTTGCAGCCGTTTCCAGTAACTAAAATATGTTAGAAATCACTAACATATGTGATGATTTCAAAAGACTTGACAATTCTCCTTAAGGAGGTTTGACATGAAAACGCAAGACATTATTAAAAGAGCAACAATACTCCTTCCCCTGGGACTGTCTTTCTTTTTCCTTTATACGGGCTGGACAAAGATTGTCGGCATGGAGTTCCAGATCAGGAACTTTTTGAACCTGGGATTGCCGCTCTGGTTTATGTATGTGACCGGTTTTATTGAAATGGCAGGAGGGCTTCTGCTTGTGGTCCCTACGCGGAGGTTCTATGGAGCGGTTATTCTTTCGGGAACAATGGGCGGCGCCATCCTGACTCAAATCATTGCAGGTGAGCCGGTAATGGCCCTTGTCCCGCTGGTATTTCTGTTCCTTTCACTTGCAACTGCATGGCTGTTACGGCCCCAATGGTTGCGCACCTTTCTCTGCAGGCATTCGTTAACGCGTCACTTTGAGTCCTGTGAACAGGCTTGATTGATTATAATTGTCTGAGGGGCACATTTGAAAGTGCCCCTTTGTTTCTTTTATATTTTACATAGCTAAATAATTACTAAAATATTTAGTAATTATTTTTGATCATTAATGAAAGGAAGACAGGTGGATGTGTTCCTTTTTATCAGGACAGCGGATAAGTGATTGTTCAGGAGGATTCGGACGTGATTAAAAATCCGGGATGAGAACCGGATGCTTGATTTTCATATTAATTTCGTACTATTTGGGTTTTCTCAGTTTTTTCAGGTTTTTTTGCTCCGGATTTCCATCATTGTGATAAATACACGAATACTGCATACCATTTTAGAAATATAAACATAATCTTTCACATAGTTATCCAGAGTATCTTCAGTATTTCCTGAATTACTAAAAACCTTTACTAATTCATCAAGATAATTAATAATGGCAAAAGCGATAAACCACGAAACTGAAAACTTAAAATGTCTCCTTAAATCCAAAAGCTTCTCATAGTCTACAGGCTCCAGGTTGATATGTTCAATTTTCCATACGGTATCCTGTCCACTCTCTTGATATTTCACCGTTTTATAGGGTTTGGGAACAAAACTGTTTTTATTGATTATCCGTGACACTAATAATTTAATCAGCTTATCCTTTGGCAGATCAGCTTCAGCCATGGCTGCAGTTAATCTATTGAGCAATGATAAGTCTCCATTAATAGTCGTTCTCATATTATCCAACCTCTCACTATATAATACAGGTGTTATCCTTTCTTAATATTAATACGCTTGAGGCCCTTGATTAATTAAAACTTTTTATAAAATATGTCATCATAATTTTCCGGAATTTATTTAATGCCTAAGGATTCTTCTCATGCTGAAAGTGAAAAAATAGTGGTGTTTTGTAACAATTCTGTTTAAATATCCCGTATGATTCCAAAATATTTTATCGGGACTTCCGGCTGGAGTTACCGGCACTGGAAGGGAGTTTTCTATCCTGAAAAACTGAAGCAGGAGGAGTGGCTTTCCTTTTACTCCGAAACATTTAACAGTGTTGAGGTCAACATGACCTTCTATAGACTGCCGAAAGAAACCACGGTTAAAAATTGGTATGAGATAACCGGTGATGATTTTTTCTTTACCCTGAAGGCCCCGGGAGTAATAACACATAACAGGAGATTGCATAATATTGATGAACCGCTGGACAGGTTCTACACCCTGTTGAAGCCGCTGGGGCGGAAGGGCAAGTGCGTTCTCTTTCAGCTGCCCCCTTCCTTGCATTTTACCAAAGAAAACCTTGACCGGGTCAACAGGCTCCTGAAGTTATTGAACAAAAACTATGACCATGTCATTGAATTCAGACACGGTTCCTGGTGGTGTGACGAAACTTTCCGGCTTCTGGAAAACAGGTGCGGGTTCTGCATGGTAAACGGACTGGGTATGCCCTCGGAACCGGTCATTACAGGTGAATATGCGTACCTGAGATTTCACGGAGAAAACTATGATACCCTCTACAGCGATAAGGAACTGCAGGCGTATGTGGACCTGCTGCATGAAGATGTTAAAAAGAGAGATCTCAAAAGGATCTATATCTATTTTAATAACGACTACCGGGGATTTGCCGTAAAAAACAGCATCGGAATAAAAAAAATGATAGCTGAAAAATTTGGAATAGTGTAGTGTATGGATAAACCTGTTAAAAGGGAAGAAACACGGGAGAGTAAAAAATGAAAAAGAAAGTTGCTGCTGTTATAATCGGGTTACTGGTCATCCTCTCTGCGTCGGTCTATTTGTTCTTTCCGGGACTCCTCTATGATTTCTCAATCTTTGCAACCCGCAAAGCTGCCGGTTTAATGGAAAAAACAGAACCGGTGGGAAAGCATACCATTCACTACCTTATTGGCGGTAAAGGAGAGACCGTGGTCATGCTCCATGGCTTTGGCGCCGACAAAGACAACTGGACGCGGTTCTCCAAAGAGATAACACCCGGTTACAGGGTCATCGTACCCGACCTTCCCGGTTTCGGAGAGAGTTCAAAACTGGAGTCAGCTGTATATACATCAAAAGAACAGGTCAGGATGCTCAGGGAGTTTGCAGACCGATTGAAACTGGAAAAGTTTCATATCGTGGGGAACTCCATGGGAGGGGCCATCGCGGGGAGGTTTGCCGTTGAATATCCCGGGAGGGTCCTCAGTCTCGGCCTGTTTGCCCCGGGAGGAGTCCTTTCCTCCGAAAAAAGCGAGTTCGTCCGGCTGCTTGAAAAAGGGAACAACAGGTTAATGGTCAATACACCCGGGGATTTTCAGAAGCTCCTTGAGTTTGTGTTTGTGAAGGCTCCTCCTCTACCCGGCAGTATTATCCGCTATCTGACCCTGAAAAGCATTGAAAACAGGCCGTTTAATGAGAAGATATTCGCCCAGATTACCAGGGAAAAATACTCACTTGAATCGGAGATAGGGAAAGTCAAAAAACCGGTATTGATTCTCTGGGGTGATAAAGACAGGATACTCCATGTTTCGGGAGCGGACATCCTCGCAAAGAAAGTTCCCGGAAGCAAAGTGGTGATCATGAAAAACTGCGGACATGTGCCCATGGTGGAACGGCCCGGCGAATCCGCCCGTCACTACCGGGAATTTCTTAAAAGCCTTAAATGAGTTCCGGCGCGGGCCCGGAATTATCCGGCGTCCCAGCCTCCCCGGCTTCTCAGTTCGCCGACTATTGCTTCGGCCTCTTCTTTCAGCTCAAGCTTGTCCACCTTGGTGCTCCGTGTAATGGGGAACGCCCTTTCCGCGGGCCAGATGACCACGTGCTGGGGCCTCTTATAAGAAGCAATGTTGCTGCAATGCTCCAGGACCATTTCCGGTGTCAGTGTCATTCCCTTGTAAGGCTTCACGAAGGCGAATATTCCCTCGTCAAAGATTTCATGTTTGATCCCCACGACCTCCGCAACGTCAACCTGGTCCATGGCCATGATATGGTCTTCCACCTCACCGGGAAAGACGTTGTACCCCTTCTGTTTGATGACGAATTTCTTCCTCCCCGAGAGGTAGAGTGCTTTATAGCTCCCCATCTCCCTGAAGTAACCCATGTCCCCGGTGTAAAGTATCCCCTCCCGTGAGACCACCCGCGCCGTCTCCTCCGGGTTGTTAAAATATCCCCGGAAAACCCCGGGGGGATGGTAGCATATCTCACCCTGTTCGCCGGAAGGCATCTCCTCCCCGGCGCTCCCGTCCTCCTTCATGGGCTGGCGGACCGTGACCTCGAAGAGGTCGGGAAAGGCCCTGCCCACCTGGCCGGCCATTTCTTCCACGGAAATTCCGGGAGGAGTGAAGGTGGCAAAGCCCGCGTTCTCCGTCATACCGATCCCCGTACCGAAGGCCGGGGCCATGGCGGAGAGTTTCTTTAAAAATTCAACGTCAACCGCCGATCCGGCATAGGCAGCAAACTTCAGGCTTGAGAGGTCGTACCTGGCATAATCCACATCCGCCCAGAGCATCCTGAACTGGGTGGGTATCTGGCCGATGACATTGACTTTATGCTTCTCAATGGCATCCAGGGTGAACCTGACATCGAATATCCGGAGCAGTACGGCGGTACCGCCGTCGTAGATGGTGGTCATGAACATCTCGGTGACACAGCCCACGTGGCTGGGGGGGAGGTTGACGATGATGACAATATCCTCATCAAGCTGTATTCCCCGGCGGAGCACCCGGTTCTGGACGATGATATTTTCGTGGGTGAGGACCGCGGGTTTTGGTTCACCGGTGGTCCCCGTTGTGTAGATGATCAGTGCCGGTGTCTTCGTGTCGATTGTCCCGTATGCCCTGGCAAGCTTCCTTGTAAAGAGGTCCTTTATCTTGAGGAGAATAAGTCTCCCCTTATCCATCATCTCCGTTATGCTAATTGCCCCGGGGACAATATCTTCCGGCCCGGGGTCGGGGGTAAACTGCACGAGGTGTTTCACGGAGGAACAGTTGTCCCGTACCGCTTCGCCAACTTTCCTGAAGTCACGGACAGGTGTGTTCCCCAGAAAGAAGAAGGCCTTTGGTTGGATCTTTTCCACGTCACGGACCACCTCTTCCTCCTTGAGGCGGACATCCAGGGGTGCGATGATAATTCCCAGTTTGAAACAGGCGTACATGAGGACCATATGCTCGGGGACCAGCACCAGCATGGTGGCCAGCCGGTCCCCCTTCTCAAGCCCCATGTCCCGGAGCTTCAGGGCGAAGAAATCAACAAGCTTCACAAACTTCTTATAGGTGAATTTCCTGTCATCCTCATGCTGTACCATGGCAACCTGCTCAGGTCTATTTTTTGCCCAGTATTCAAGGTAGTTGTTCAGGAGAGGCAGTACAAGTTCTTCCTTTTCCATTTATTCCTTCCTCATCTTATTATTTCCGCGTATCCGCCGGATATGGCTTTTTTTGATTCGCTGTTAAGCACCTCGAAGTAAATCATTTCCGGTGTGCCGTTTTTTTGATAAAGGGATATGGTGATCTCCGTTCCGGGGAGGACCATCCCGGTGAACCTGCACCCCAGGGATTTTATTCTGCGGGGATCTCTTCCGCAGTGGTTTTCTATCACTTCATTCATGGCAAAGGCAAGGGTTGCCGTACCCTGGAGTATGATCCCCGGAAGCCCCACCTGCCGTGCAAATTTTTCCGAGGTATGGATGGGGAAGACAATTTCGCTGCAGCCGTCATAGAGAAAGGGCCTCAGGCGGTGGATCCTCCTGGTACTTTTTTTTGTCTCCGTGAGTTCTTCCGGGATTGAGATGACGGGAGTATTTCCGGTACCCGCCCCTTCATCGCCGCATTCCACTCCCCGGAACATGGCACCGATATACTCGGTGAAGACCGTTTCCCCGGAACTGTCCCGGGCGTCAAAGCGGATAATTCCGTGGGTCCCCGCCCGGTGGGGAAGTATGGCGGCGAATTCACCGCTGATGGCCAGGGTCTCTCCGGGTATGATCTGTCTCCGGACCTCGATATGTTCCGTATAGTGGACCTGGGTGAGAAAGATCTCTTTGGGAAAATCGGGGGTATCAATAAAGTCCCCGATATTCTGTATCATGGGCCAGGTCAGTGCCGCGGGGAAGAGGGGATGGGCCGCAATCCCTTCTTGTGAGGTATCGTCAAAATAGAGGGGGTTGTCCGCCTCCACAGCCGCGGCATAGTTCATGCTGTGCCGCCGGTTTGTCTCTACGGAATACTCTTTCAGTTTAAGTCCCACGAATTCTGAACTGATTTTCATAATGTTTTTAACGTCCCGTGACAGCCTGTTCTGTTTAGGTGTCTGTAAAAGTGAGAATGCGGATAAAAGGTGAAAAAGTCAAGTTGATATTGTGCTCTCAGAAGATTAGTTTTGAGTTACAAGTTACAAGTTCCGGATTAAAGAATCTGTCATCATGAGGAGCTCAGCGACGTAATGATCTGTTTTCTTATCCACTTTTTTACATATTAAGAGGAAAGAGTTTCACACAGAGCTCACAGAGGGCACAAAGGAAAAGGAAAAGAATGTTGAACCGCAAAGGCGCAAAGAGCGCGAAGGGAGAGAGTGATTGATTTAAAAGTTTGTTGATGATTGAAATCTTAACCCTATGAGCTTTGTGAGTTCTGTGAGAAACTTAAAGATTTATGTCACACAGAGCCCGCAGAGGGCACAGAGGAAGAGAAAGGAAGAGAGAAAAAGGAAAAAAAGAATTGAACTGCCAAGGCAGTGAAAGTGTATTGCATGTCATACAGGTAGTCAGAGCTGCCAGAGTAAGAATCCATTTTAACTGATCTGTGTGAAAAAAGAGTTTGACGATATTTACTGTTTCGGTTTTTTTCTTACGGATACTGAATCGCATTTCAGGAATGTTCTGCGGGTTTTCAAAAAGAACCTGCAAACAGACTAAATGAGTTTTTCAGTATGAATATAAGATTTTGCCTGGTCTCAGGCCATATAAAAAGGAGTTACTATGAATGATTCGGAAAAATTGAAAGACCTGTTAATTGGTTTATGCAGCACCGATGAAGATAATGAAATTCTTAACAGGCTGTGTGATGCGGTGGTGAAGGTTGAAGAGGGAACGGTTGAATTTGAAGAATGTGAATTCAATTATCAAAAAAATGAAAAGATAGAACCCGATTCCGGTTTACCCGGATCTTTTCGAGAGATAGCTCAAACCGCCACTTCACTCACATGGGATGCCGGCGGTCCTGAAGCAGGATATGAATTATCTGACGAGGGAAATACAACAGCAGATGACTGGCTGCTGGACGAATTAGGGGATGATGAAGCAGTGAGCGGAGCGAAAGGTCTGTTTTTAGCGGGACAAAACGGGTTGTTCCTTGATCCGTCCCGTAAGCTGGCCAATGGTGAACCGGCTTTAAGCTTTATCAGCCATGAAGAATGTGAGTGGGTTGAAGTCTCATCCATGGATCAGTATAATTACAAACAGATCTTTCTGAGAATGCTTTCGGATAAAATTCTTGAAACAGAGTTTATTCCGGAAATTTATTTTTAAATTGTAAAAACATCCATAAAAAGGACTTTTCAGCTATGAAAAGTCTTTTTTATGACGGAGAAAACCTGCCTCTTCTCAATTTATCCATCACCCACGGGATACGTGAAGGTTACTTCGTAAAACGAAGCCGGCCGCCATAATTAACGAACTTCGCAATCCATGCATTTTACAATCTTGAAATATAGAAACATATTGTGAATCTCAGGACGGGTTAACCGCCCGGGGATAGAGTAATGCGAAAAATCCACTCAAAAATTTATTTTTTGACGCAAATTTATAAAGTACTTGCCATACCCGCACATTCTGTCAATTAAATTAACCGGTGTTTGTAATAATCAGGTTCTGATAAGATGGATTATGCGACGCGCACGGATGCGCTAGTGGAAAGCCCGCACAAGATGTGCAAAAAGGGCTTTGCGACAAATTATTGTATCCGGTAGAGAGCAATTTCCTATGTGTCTAAATTATGAAAAACTGTGCCTGGCGCAGATGAATTTCTTATATGGATAAAATTAAATGATGGAAAAAATATTAGATGACTTTATCAGTATCGTAGGTTCTCCAATATATTCAGAACCTGTACCTGAAAATATAATTGAGAAGTATCGGGGGTTAATAATGGGACCCGACGACCAGGATGATTTTATCATAGAATTGTGGGAAAAACATGGATTCTCTGGCTATAAAGATGGATTATTCTGGCTTGTAAATCCTGATGAATTTAATCCACTGGCATGGAGCTTTGAAGAAATTAGTGATAAGGCAATTGTATTTGCCAGAAGTGCAACAGGAAACCTCTTTCTGTGGGAATGGGTTGAAGTTTTAAACCGTCCGAACATTGTGTTCTATAATGTTCACACGAGAACACTATCATACATGAGCAATAGCATAACTTTCTTTTTTAATTTTGATATTGGGTTAGAAGATAGTTGGTATGATGATTTTTATGGGGAAATTGAAATTCCTGTAGTCGAAAAATTTGGTCCAATACAAAGTGATGAAGCAATTGTTTATGTTCCTGCCTTGGCTTTAGGTGGTGACGAAAGTCTTGAGAATATGGAGCCTCAGAAAGTCATACCTCATTTAAAAATATTATCACAGCTTTAATAAACACAGTGTTTTTTTGGAAAAACAATAGCTGGTTTAGATGCGCCGGGAGGAGTGAAAAGGTGACCCTTCTCCCTAAATTCAGGGGAAGCTACACCCTGGGATATTACGGCCTCGCTTCCCTCAGGGTCGGGGGAGGGAGAGTTTCTGGACCACCGGGGGGTCTATTATTTTAAGAGGGGGGAATAGGTATAGTTCCGGGTTGACTTCGGCCTTCCCTGAAGTTATAAGCCGGTAACTCCCAGCTCTGTTATCCGCCGTGTAATTGTTTCCATGGGATCAGGATTTGAAGGATTTGTTCTCTGTACATAGACAAAGGCCATGCTTGTGAGCATTTCCAGTTCCTTCCCCTGGGGCGTGCCCAGCTCCGGCAGGTTCCCCTGGCATGAAACAATGATTTCAAAGATACGTTTTATTGCGGAATTAAATTCGTCTTCATTATTTATCATTATACTCATTTTTCAATCTCCGGTTATTTACGGCATACCGCCATTGTAAAAAACATTCTGCACCTTATGATAAAACAATCTCAATTGCAAGGGAAATAAATCCGTTTATTCATTTATGGGAAAAAGGAATCCCAATAATTTCACTGACGCGGGTTAATCGCTGTTCTCAGTGTACGGCAGAATTCTTTTATGAGACTTCAGCTCCTCCCCCGGTTAAAAGCGCGGCTGATTCAATATGATGTGTTCCGGGAAACATATCAATGAAGACCAGTTCTTTCATAACATATCCTTCCTTTATGAATCGCGAACAGTCACGGGCAAAACTTGCCGGATCGCAGGAGAAGGCAATGATGGTTTTCGGCGCCATGGCAATTATATTTTTCAGGCCCCTTTTTGAGAGCCCTGTCCGGGGAGGGTCGATAATAACGGTCCCCCCCGCGTAACGTCCGGGTTTGATAGTATCAATGTTCCCTTCAATAAACCTGCAGTTAGTGATTCCGTTCAGCTTCGCGTTTTCCACCGCATGGGAAACCGATGAACCGTCGATATCCATACCGGTGCATTCCCGAAAGTACCTCCCGCAGGGAATTGTAAAAAATCCCACACCGCACCCGATATCAAGGAGGTCTCCGGTGCCGTAAACTTCAGCCCAGCGGGAGGCAAGGGCGAGCATGGACCCGCGGATGTACCTGTTCCCCTGGTAGAAGTTCCATATGTCCCGTGTAAATGTAAAGTCCCCTTCTTTCTCAATAAGCCGCTCTTTACTGCCGGTTGATATACGGCAGGCGCCGTCATGTGCAAGTGCGGCCCGAAATTCAGGGTATTCCCCGGGGTTGTGATCCTTCAGGGCGGCGGCAAGCCGATGGTCCAGGAGAAGGCAGCCCTGATCGGGAAAGGGGACAAGGGTGTTGGATCTCTTCCGGAAAAATCCGTTGCCCGTGCCGGTTTCATGTTTTACCGTGGCATGGCTGCGGTATCCGTACCGGGGGCCGGCAATCATTTCCGGTGAGGGAAATGAGCCGTGGGCCAGCTTGCCTATCCGATTCAGTGATTCCACAAGGATCTCTTTCTTTATATTCAGTTCATCCTTATAATCAATGGAAAGATAACCGCATCCGCCGCATTCTCCGGATAAAGGGCACCGGGCTTCACGGCGGAGGGAAGAAGGCGCAATAAATGATTCAATTTCCGCGAAAGAGTGCCCGGGATGGTCACGGGTAATCCTGACATTAAGCCTGTCGCCGGGGAAGGCCTGGGGAACAAATATTGCCTTTCCCTGGATAAATCCCAGCCCGTATCCGCCGTAGGCAGCTTTAACGATCTCTATTTTTTCCATATTCCGGCAGAATATTAATGATCTCACCGTTGTCTATTAAAATAACGGAATAAACCGGAACCGTATTATTCGCGTCCGGGATGAAATGATAGTTTTAACGGCCGGCTGTGCCGGTAATACTCCCGAAATACCGGTGAAAAGTTTTACTAAAAGAGAAAAAAAATAAACTTGTATTGATTTTTACGGCCAGTTTTATTATATTATACAAAATCGCGCATTTTGTTTTTTTCTATTTTTTTGATGAAATAAGAGGGTTTATCATGAAAAACAAAAATACAGCTTTGTATTATCTCATTATCTTTGCCTTGGGTATATTTCTCAACTGTTCTTCACATGAAACGTCTTCCGTTACCATTAAAATTAACCTGGGACTTCAAAAAGAAAAGTCCGTGTCTTATGAGAAGTCTGTTATAGATAAAATTCTGAATATATTTGAATCAAAGGCTTTTGCCCAGACAGCACCCACGAACCTTACCTCCCTTGTGCTCAATGTGACCGGATCGGGTATGGATACGATAACGCAGGAATATGTGGAAACATTTCCTTCGGAAATAACCCTTTCCGTTCCTGCCGGAGGCGGCAGGTTGTTCGAGGTCCTTGCATACACTCCCAGCGCCACCCTCAGGGGTGCCGTAACAAGAGACCTGGATCCCGGTGCTGTTGTTGATATTCCCATTGATATGGGGCTTTATGAGACGAAGATCGTGATACCGGATTATCAGAATAACCGCCTGGTACAGATTGATAATGATTTTTCAAGCACAAGCTGGATTTCAAAAACAGGACCAGATCTTGGTTATATGGATGATGGAGGAGGAACAACAATTAATCCATATGATGTGGACTTCGATTCATCAGGTAGAATTTATATCGCAAATTATGCCTATGATGATGTTGATATATTCAGAATTGACAGCATTAATTCCACAACCATTGTTAAGATTACATCTATTAGTTCATATGAATCTACCGCAATAGCAGTTGATAGAATTAATAATTTAGTTTATTTTTCAACATTTTCTCAACTTCATCGTTGCGAACTTGATGGAAACAATTTAAAAAGTGATTTTGCTATGGGTGGTATTTCAAATATCAGGGGATTAGCTATTGATAATAATGGAATAGTATATATTGCACATAGTAACACCATTTCTGCTTATAATCCAGGTGCGGAAACAATATTGGATGCTGCTTCTTACACTGGCACTGGTTATGAAGAAGCCTGGGATGTCAGTGTCAAGTCTTCATATATTTATCTGACTGTTAATGATAACTATACTAGTAATAATGATTACATTGTTCAACTTACATTTAATTCAACATTAAAAACTTTTAATGAAGAAACCAGATTGCCATCAGTAGCTATCGTTGATTTTTACGGACCACGTAAATTCTTAAATCATTTGGGTTCTGCTATAATTTTTATGGATGAAGATTCTACATATGACAGAATTATATCAGTGGATGATATTTCAGGCTCAGGGCGTATAAATTATGGACAAAACGGAATAATTGCTGATGGTCCGGGTTATTTTGATTTTTTTCTATAAAATGTGTATGAATTTATTTTTTTACTTTTTCAGTTACATCTGTAAAAATAATTGATTGTTTTTCATAATTAAAAAAGCAATTGTCATGAAGTAAGTTATATTTTTCATCAGTATATTTAGTAAAAAGAAGTCTAAAGATATTTACGGGACTTATTGTATGATACGGAGGAACATTTTTCCCACCTGGTAATAAAAGTGCATTTAAAATATTAAATTTTTCTTTCAAAAAGAGGTTCTCTTTTATTTTTTTATCTTCATTGATAGATGAAGTCCCATGATCCGCATGGATAATTATTACTGCTTTTGAATTTGCAATTAAAATATTCTTAATCAATTCTTTTGTTTTTTTATTAATAAAAATCAATTGGTTAATATAGTTTGGTTTTGCTTCCCAAATATTCCCTGTAAATTTTAAATCGGTTTTTAAAACTTCAGAACCATCTTGATTAAACAGGAATGGCGGATGTGGTGAAAGAATATGAGCAAAAATAAATAATGGTTTTTTAGTCTTTCTTGGTTTTGGGATTTCTCTAAAAGTATTTAATATTCTTTTTCGTGTAAGAGAATAAAAACCTGTTTCTTTAAGGAATAGAAATAAAAATGTTGAATTTGCCAGTATAATTTTAAATTCATTTAATAAACCACAATCAATATTTAAATCAACATTATTAATATTATTTGTAACTGTAGAACCGGATATAAAATTTATGATTGTATAACCTTTTGATTTTAATAGCGGCATTACCTTATTTTTTTTTACCATCTTGAAATATTGACCAATATCTTTTTTATTGAGATTATTATTTTTAAGATACTCCATATTTAAAGTCGATGCAAATGATAAAAAAGTATGCGGATAATTACTATAACTCTTCGAAGCAACAAAAAACCCCTTGCTCCTGAGAAAATCAAGAAACTCACTGTTATCAAAATTATAGACATTCTTTAAGGTCTCCTCTCCCGCGTACCCGTCCAGAATTATGTAATAGATATCCGGAAGGTCTTCTGTGTTGAGATCACGGGAAGTGATTCTCTTTCCAAGATCATCCTCAGGGACTACATCACCGGAGGTTTCAACTGAAAATTTAATGATGCTGAAACATGAAATAAGGATAAGAGAGAGGGATATAATATTTAGTATATTTGTTATATTATGAAGTTTGCTCTTTGATTTTATCGTCAGGACGGTGAAAATAATGAGAATGAATAAATAGAGTGCCGGTAAAATATATTCCGGTTTTTTTAACACTGCCCCCTTATGTAAAATTTCACTCACGTGCCCGTAACTGAAGAAGAGAAAAAGAAACAGGGAGGTAAAGAGTGATGATTTAAACCTGTTTCGGGAAACAAGGGCCAGAAGACCCAGGAGAATGACTGTACTCCCCGTGCTTAAGGTTATGGGAAGAATTATTTCTTTACACGCGGTCTGTTCAATGTTATGGCCGTAAAGGAACAAAACGGGATACACGGACAAGAGAACGGGATGGACCGCAAAAGAGAGTTTATGATAAATCTTTTTCAAAGGCCCTTCCTTTGCATTAAATAGATAATTCTGCCGGTTCCTTTAACAGGTGTTTGTGATTTAATGGAAAACAAATCTGAAAAAGCAGATTCAAAAACCTTTTGAGAATAATCTGTGAAAATATCCTTCCTGAATCTCAGCAGCTGCTTTGCCCCGGGATCGTCTTTGGGAACAAATTCGATTATAAGATTTTTGCAGATCCTGCCGAAGAACCCGGCGATCATTTCAAAGGAAAGATTATTGCCCGTGACAAGATGATGAATGATTCCCAGTGCCAGGACCGCGTCCGCGGGAGCTCTCTCCATGAGCGGCATTCTTTCCCTTTGGCTCCAGCCCAAACCGGGGCTTGGATTGCAGATATCAATACAGAGGGGAAGAATGTTTCCGGTGTTCTGCTTCATGCTTTCCCGGTAGTTCCTTTCAACGGTGTGGGGGTCAGCGTCTATTGAGAGAGTAGCAATCCCCTTCTCCGCCGCAAGCCGGCTGAACTCCCCGGTATTGGCCCCGATGTCCCATAATGTTTTTACGTTAATTTTATCCAGTAATTCCGATACAATCTCCTTTTTGTGCGCGAAAGATTCTTTGGAATAAGTCAGGTTATTATAATAGCCCGTCCATTCTGATTCGCTTTGCTTAATGTTAATTTTTTCAATGGCCGTTTCCAGTGAATCAATTATTCCCAGCAGTGAATGTTTGCTGATCTTTTTGGATTGTGAACTTTTTGTTTTTAAAGTTTTATCCGCTTTTGAATGTAAATGAATATGCAGTAATATGCCGAAAGAAAACCTGCTCTTAAGAGGGAGGATCCGGGAAGAAACGTTTAAAGGGACCCCGTCCAGGTATACCTGCAGCAGTTTGTTGAGATTCAAGTCCCTGTATTTCATTAACGCCAGCGGCGCGAGAAAATGCCTGCAGAACTGTCCGTAGGCGGCCCAGGGTTCGTTCTCAGTATATTGTTCAAATGATAAGGTATCAATATGGACCGGATCATTGTTTAGAAATTGAATATTGAATGCGCTGCCGTCCTTCAGTGACATCCCGTATCCCAATGCGGTCCGCTGGATCTCCAGTGTTGCCAGAGCGGCGCTTTTCAGCTGGGAAAAGCACCATTCGTAGGAGTAGGAAACAAAAGGGACCGGTTCGGGTTTTATCAGTGTGTAAAGGGAGTCCTTTAATAAAGGAAATTTCTCCCCTGTTTTTTCCCGGAGCCGGGCGTCATTGACCACTTCATGATTTATCAGCAGTCTTTTGTTTGTTAATTCTTTATAGAGTCCCGTATTAATAAGATTTTCGAAATTCTGTTTCCCCGAATCTGTAACGGCCCTGTAAACCCGGTTATTATGTTTGAAAACAAATCCGTCGGGGTCCCGGAAGGATGAATATATTTTTTCCATTATTTTGCGTCTTGTTTCCGGCCAAGGAGCTTTTTTACACAAGTTGAGAATTTTTTCCAGTATAATTTCAATGAGAAAATCGCGCCGATAAATGCCGCGATCAGGAGCTGAAATAAATAGCTTCCTGATCCCGGATCAAGATACGCGAATGCCATCTTATTGATTAAAAGAAAATATAAAGTGAAAAAAAATATTTTTAACATCATTTTTATCTGTAATTGCCTGTTGAAAGAAATATTTTTTCACTTTATATTCAATGAGTGTTTAGGCAATAATATTTTTATTATTTTTCCATATATTATATCCATCTTTCTCATCTGTGGTGGCAAATATGAAAACAGATAAAGTTTTATACTAAGGAGCCCTCTCCATAGGGAAAGGGCGCTCCGGTGGCGGTGGAACGAGGTCAATTAAAAACCGTTTTCATTCCCCCGCATAACCCGAATCATACGCCCCGGCGTTACGCAGGTCGTCCCCCAGGCCCTTTGCGGGAGAATCAGCCGGATACCCCAGGAGGACCGTTTGAATGAAGAGATCGATATATCCAAAATCGGGGGTCCCCTCATTGAGATACAACGGGTCCGAATCCACAACGTCAGTACCCGGGGCCATCCCCGTGTACGTATCCGTAAAGACCGAGTTGTTCAGCGTTACCCTGCTGTCCGCTGTGATACCTCCGTTTCTGTTCATATGAAAAACTGAGTTCTTAATTATTTCATTGGCTCCGTTGTTGTTCTCCAGCCTAATGCCCCCGTAGTTGTTGAAGAAGTCCGCATGGTTGATGAGAACATCACCGTATGAAACGGCGGGGCCGTCCATGTGAAGGGCATAGCCCTTCCCGTTGTTATAGAACTGGGAGTCGATGATACGGACTTTTCCCGATCCGGCAAAGATCCCCCCGTCGTTTCCGTAAAACCTGCAGTTTTGGACCACCAGTTCACCGTTTGTGTGAACCGCTTCCGCGGTCTGGTTGGAGGTTGATGAGTTGTTGCTGCAGATGTCGCACCATTTGAGGGTGAGTTTGGAGTTGTTCACGGATACCAGGTTATTGAGCCAGTAACTGTCACGGGATGTGAGGGTGATGCCGTTGATTATCGCGTCACTTGATACCTTAATATGGCTTAATGCTTTATCAATAACAACATATTTTCCATAGACAGAATCGTCCTGATCGCCATAGGCGAAAAGTATATTTCCATCGGACATGGCCATTGGTGAAATATAAAGTGTCTGAGCATCGTGGAAAATAGACTCTGTCTTTGCAATTTTCCAGCTATCCGTGTCCAAAATAACATACTTACCTTTATAGGTATCATCATAGTCTCTGTATGAAATTAAAAAATAACCGTTGGAAAGGAGCGTGGATGAAACCGCCCCTGTTCCCCCGTCGTGGATGACAGTTTCACTCTTTACTTCATTCCAGGTAGCGTCCTTCTTTTCCCTGAAGATCACCTGCTTCGCGTCCTGGTCAACAAGGTAGCCCTTTAAGATCTCTCCGCTTTTGAGGAGTATATTAATACTCTCCATTTCACGGTCACCATAGAGTATCCTCTTTACATGGTCCCGGTATATTTTTCTTGTCTGGAACCTGGTTTTTACGATAAGAGTGCTCCTGTCCTCTCTGATAATCGATCCCTTTAATATCTGGCCGTCTTTCATGTAGACGATCTCGGAATTCAGCCTCAGGGGGACCATCAGCACGATTATGAACAGGAAAAGAAAGTTTTTCATGATGCACCACACAATCACTTTATGAATACTATAAATTATTTATCTCCCCTGTCAAAGAAAATTATTGGAAATCAGGAAAAATTAAAAAACGCACCTGTTCAGGCTCAATATAAGAATAATAAAAAAACCAACTTCGCACTGCCGAAAGCATGTAACGCAAACAGTTGTTTTTTGGTAAACATGAAATAATATTAATATTACATCCCTATTGACATAATCAACCTGTTGAGTAAAATATCAACAATATGTCCCCGCCGCCGAAGGCGGCGGGGACATATCAGTTCTTTTTTTTAATGAATACTAATAAGTAAATTACTCATTAATAAAAGATGGATAATAAGGCCCGGGTTGTCCCCCCAGTTTTTTTATTGACTGCAGTATCCTTTTCAGAATATCAGTAAGCATTGTCGCTTCGCCGCCATATTCCCTGTATTCTTTCAGCAGAGAATAGATCCTGTCTTCTCTCCCTTTCATATAAATGCCTTCCGGGAAAAGAGAAAGATCAAAGTCCCGGTCTTCAATGTAATCTGTAAATTCTTTTAATTTGCCGTTGGCGTCACGGCTTCCCTCCGGAAGCATGGCAGCTATGAAAAGATAGAGGATTGAAGATGAAGCGCAATCCCAAAAGAGATATATCTGTATCCCTTCCTTTTCAAGGGCAAACCCGCTCCCCTTTTGCGCGTAATTGATCTTTAACGGTTCCGCCCAGAAAGAATCGAGCCACCTGATCAGCGCTTCATTTCCCCGAAAGAACCCGTGGTTTATGAGATCCGGCCCCGAAAGCTTTTCCGGGAATGATTCATACATGATGTTCCAGAGGTCGCTGTTTTCTAAAATATTCCTCAACCTGCTGAATGTCCAGAAACCTATACCGAAAAGTGCGAAGAGTGACCAGGAAATATTTTTCAAAGGAGTGGCTTCATACCTGTTTTTATCGACCAAACTTATAATAAAGAAGGTAATAACGGCAGCGCTGACCAGGAGTACCAGTGTATTAATGACGGTCTTTTTCAATTCAAAAAAAAGAAGCTGCTTCGCCCTGTTCATGCGTGCCTTTTCCATCTTCCCGGCTTTCGCGGGATCACGGTTTTTGTTTAAATGCCTTACAGGATTTGCTTTTTGCCTGATCTTTTTATGGTTGAAATAAAAAATGACAGTGTAAATAACAATAACTGGCAGAATAAATTCGGGAAAGTATTCTGTACCCATGTCATGAAGGAGAGAGAGTGATTCTTCCGATGTCTCAAAATCAAAAATCCCCCTGATTTTGAGTATCAGGAAAAAACCGGCAGCAAAAAGGAACGGGATGGTCCGAATGACCGTGATGAAGAGAAAGGCTCTTTCACGAAAGACCACTCCGGCGGTATGGACTTTTCCCTTCACAAAATGTCTTCCTTTTTATAAATTTTCTTGTTATTAATAACGCGAAATTACGGAAATTGAATTTTGTATATTTCTTAAAATATCCTCCCCTGGCTCCCGGAGGGCGCAAATGAGTCCTGGCATAAAATCTTGCGCCCCCTCAGGTTAGGGGGAATACCCTATTTTAACTCCGGCTTCTTGATCGTCGGTTTAACACCCTTAAGATCGGGCTTGATCTCATCCTTTTTTTCTTTGACGGTGTCCTTGATAGTGGAGATCTGCTCTTTGCCCTTATCCTTCTGGGACTGGATATTTTCCCTGTTTTTATCCTTCTGGTCCTGGAGCATCTGCCTGTTTGCTTCTTTCTGGTCTTCAAGCTTTTTCTTTATTTCAGCCTTTTGCTCTTCGAATTTTGCCCGTATCTCCAGCTTCATCTCCTTGATATCATCAAGGACTTTCCTTATATTGTTGAGGTTCTCTTCCTTGAGTTCCCTCACGGAAAGCGCTTTTCCCGCTTCCACGTCAACTTCCTGGCCCTGCTTCAGGAGGACGGAATCCGTTTCCTGCTTTTCCGGCTGTCTTACCGAGACCTTTCCGTCAAGGCAGGCCACATTACTCTTCCCGTCCTTTTCCCTGACCAGGAATTCGGTACCCCTGACCGACGCCACGGCTGTGGGTGTCCCGATGGTGTAGACATCCTGTTTCGAGAGTTTTTTTACCACCTTTGAGTACGCTGCTCCCTTTTTCAGCATAAGGTCTGTTTTCTCACCCCCGGCTGCCGTCTCTTTCAGGTATTCCGTAACTTCCAGGACGGAATTATCCGTGACCCTGACAACATTGACTCCAAAATAGATGTCAACCAGTGATTTACTTCCTGTTGTTATGATCATCCCCGAACCCACTTTGTCTCCAAGTGCCGCGGGTTTTTTCGTTTCCCCGTCATCTAATGTTACATTTCCCGTAACAAGGTTTATCAGTCCGAAGGCTACCGCCTGTTTCTTCTCCTTTTTACACTGTGTAGTAAAAATAAGTGACCAGAGTAATATAATATAAAGAAATTTTTTCATGATGTCTCATCCTCCTCTGTTATTGTCGGCAAGACTGCCATATTGACTTTTTATTTTCAATTCTTTTATTTCTCCTTTCCGGAGTATTTGAGAAATTTCGGACATACCGGTTATATTTATTTTACTGAATAAGATTATTCTCAGCTTGAGTTGTTAAGAAATATTTATTTCGGGGTATTACTCAGGATAAGGTCGAAAATTATTGCGAACAATGAAAGGAGGAAAATGATATTGTAATTATAGTTTTCAAGAGAAACATTAATTGAGGACAGTATATATATTACGGCCTTCTGTTCTGTTTCCTCAAGCTTTTTGCCTCTTTCCAGTTTTTCTATGAGCCGGTAGCTCTTGATTATTTCCTTCCTTTTCATTGATACCCGGTACCTGTACAAAAAGAAAAAGAGATACCCGATAATTCCCGTATACCAGGTGATTCTCACATACGCCGCGTCAAAATACTGAAAGAGTATTATTGCCCTGAAGCAGAGAGCTGAAATAATCCCTATTATAAAGAAGGTATAGACCACCGGAAGAGGAAGCGTTTTGAAGATCCGGTCATTTTCATTCATTCGTATTCTCCTTGTCGTAAAAAGATGTAAAAAGGGGATGCCACTCCTATGCAAGAGCGTTATTTATGACGGATATCAACTCGCTCTTTTCAATGGGTTTATTCAGGAATCCATAGGGAGTTGTGGATATGGCGCGGCTTTTGACATTGCTGTCCGCGCTTGCTGTGGAATAAACAAAGGGTATTCTGGCAATGGAGAGGATCTCCTTCATGGTTTCAATTCCGTCCATATCACCCTGGAGAACAATATCCATAATAATAAAATCGGGATTGTTTTCCTTAACAATTCTCACGGCATCCTCTCCTGTTGCGGCTATGCCGATTACGGAATAGCGCTCGGTCTCAAGGACCTTTTTTATGTATTTGGCGGTAATCCATTCATCTTCAACTATTAATATCTTTATTTTCAATCTTTTCCCGGAACCTGTATCCGGATTTTCCTGTCCCCTGATCGGATTA
The DNA here is from genome assembly GCA_050298055.1 of Spirochaetota bacterium. GTDB lineage: Bacteria > Spirochaetota > UBA4802 > UBA4802 > UBA5550 > JBNKTL01. Next base: position 25,432 of record JBNKTL010000033.1, on the reverse strand, counting down.
CCGCGCATATACCATCCTCTTTTCTTCAATGGGCTGAACCTGTCAGCGATGATTCAATAAATAGTATATACAAATATGAGCACAAGTCAATGACAATATTTTAAATTTTTCTCACTCTGCTGAAAAAATGAAAAATCATCTTGATCCCGGAGAAAGAAATTTATAAGCTGCTCCGGGTAAATTTGTGAAAAATCAGGAAGGTAATAACTTGTCAAAGCATGGCTCATCAACAAAAGCGATTATGTACGCGTTTCTGGCCAACCTGGGGATCGCCCTGGCCAAGGGAACAGCCGCCCTCTATACCGGTTCCGGAAGTATGCTGGCAGAAGCAATTCATTCCCTGGCAGACTGTACAAACCAGATGCTCCTGTTCCTGGGATTGAAACGTTCCGGAAAACCCGCCACCCTTCGACACCCACTGGGTTACGGCAAGCTTATATACTTCTGGAGCTTTATTGTTGCGGTTCTCCTTTTCAGCATGGGAGGACTCTTCTCCATCTATGAAGGTGTTCAGAAGCTGAACCATCCCGAAGAACTGAACAGGGTGTGGGTGGCGCTCCTGGTTCTGGGTGTTTCTCTTATACTGGAAAGCCTGAGCCTGCTCGGGGCATTGAGAGAGATAAAAGTCATCAAAAAGAACAAAAGCCTGGGAGAGTGGATCAAAACAACAGCCAGGGCGGAGCTCCTTGTTGTTGTGGGAGAGGATGTTGCGGCCCTCCTTGGTCTTACTATAGCATTTGTCTTTGTCCTTCTTTCATTTATCACCGGGAACCCTCTCTATGATTCTCTGGGGTCGATCTTTATCGGGGTCATCCTGATATCTGTTTCCCTGTTCCTGATCATCAGGCTGAAATCACTCCTCATCGGCCGCTCGGCATCGGAAGAACTCCAGGTATTGATAAAAAAGGAGATTGAATCTGACGAAAACATTGTTGAGATCTTCAATATTATTACAATGCAGATGGGGCCGGATGTGATGCTTGCGGCAAAGATCAGGCTGAAGAGCGGCCTCGATATAGATACATCCTGTGCGATCATTAACAGGATCGAAGCAAACATCAGGAAGAACCATGAAGAAGTTGAATGGCTTTTTATTGAACCGGATACGGAGTGTTGAGGTAAAATAATAAACCATGATTTTCTCCTAATAGAAAAACCGGTTTTCCCCGATAATTCAGATAGCGGTCTATGAATCTTAATTCCAAGCAGGAGCCTTATGATGGAGAAGAAAAACAAGAAGTTTGAAAACTGGAAAAATGAGTATATTGAGTGCTTTACGTCCTGTCTTGCCCTTTACAGCAACGAGTCCCGGGAGTATCAGAAACTCAAAAGCATGATAGAAGAGTTGAAGAGCATATAGATACCGGTCCCGGGAGGGAAAGAAAGTCCGGCATGTTCTTCGTGTCCCTTCCATGAAAAAGACTTTACAGAAACCGGTCTTGATCTGTAAATATCAGCCGGTGATGCTTTGAGATATCTCTCCGGGCTTAAATAGATTATGTTATGTATAGACTCATATCCCTCCTTATTATTTTCTTTTTTCTCCCGGGTCTTCCCCTTTCGGGAAGCGGGAAGAAGCGGGAAAGAGAACCGGATAAATACCTGCCTTTTTTAAACAAAGTCGTAAAGAAAAAAGGGAACAGAACCCTTGCGGGCGCCCTTAACAACAGGGCAAAGTACAGCTATACGTTAAAAAGATACAGTGAGGCCATGGAGATATGGCATGAGGCTGTTCTTGTTGACCCTCTCTGGTGGGAACCCTATTACAACATGGGACGCGCACGGCTTCTTGAGGGACGGATGAAGGACGCGTCGGGATACTTCGGTCTTGCCCTGAAGATCGACAGGTCTCCCGGTGTATACAGGCTTATCATGACAGATGATAAACTGAAAGCTTTCCGTAATTCGGCTGCTTATGCGGAACTCCTTCATATGATGAAACACAGGTTCTATCTTGAACCGAAACACATTACCTCAATGGAGGGAGTCCATTATCCTATCGGGTGGTCAAAGAAGGGAAACTTTGCCTACATATGCAGAAGATACAGCAAAAAGTACGGCCGCAGCGGTTATGAATTCATCATCAGGCAGGGGAAGACTGGTGAGGTTGTTTCTTCCCTGTTCTGGAAATCGGAAAGGGGTGACGGATTTCCCGGTCTGTGGAAGAAAAACTACCAGTCAATATCGGATCTTTTGAACAGGTTTAAAATTGTGCAGTTTACCTCATTTCAACCGGAAAGCGGCTCTGTCACTCTTGATCACAGGAAATACAGAATCGGTATCGATTTTGCCCGTGAGATGGCATTTATCAGGTACAGGTGTGAGCGGGTCAAAGGAAAAGTCATAAGTCTTAAATCAGCCAGCGTCTATCTCAGTTCAACGGATGATGCGGAGGTCATCAGGTCAGGGAGAATTAAAGGATATATCAATAGAATTAATGGTCTCACGGATCTCCAGGTCAGGAAGATGCTTATGAGTCCCTTCGGGAACCATGCGGCGGTGCTTCTGGATTATGAGAGTTATGATGACAGCTGCAAAGGCAAAAGCGGGAATACCGGTGAAAATCCCTACCTCTCGTTGAATATCATCAGCTTCCCCTGATTTTTCATTTGACAGGGCTCCCCGGTCCCTTATAATAAAAACCGGTTATAACAACTGCCGTGAAATCTTGTTACAGGTTAAAACTATTATCCCTCTATGCTGAAGAAAATTTCTCTTATATTTTTTTTCCTTTTACCGGTATCGGGGCCCCTTTATCCTGAAAAGATGACTGTTCCGGTTTACCGGGTCGTCCTGAATCCCGGGCATGGGGGCGTAAGCAAAGAGCCCCAGTCCCGGCACGGTGACCGCTACGATCCCCTGTCCGGAGAGTATCTCGATCCGTTCAAGTATGGCGCGAAGTACCGGGGACTAAAAGAACATGAGATTGTCTACAGCATTGCGGTGAAAACGGCAAGGATACTCAGGTACTGTGAACCGGGAGGTGAATTCTGGAGGTTTAAAAGACTTGCACGGCAGTTTACCGGGATAAAATTTCCCCGAATATATCTGCAGACCTTCATGAGCCGGGAAAAGTCAATCTCTCCCGGTACTGCCGCAAAAACGGATGACCCCAATGCCGGGTACAGGTTTTTTGATTTTCCTGACAGCAAAGGCAGGATGATAAAGGGAAAGATATCACGCATTAATGCTTTAAAACCTCACCTGGTGGTCTCCCTGCATCTCGCGTCACGGGGGAGCAGGTATTACAGGGGAATGAGCCCGGTTATCGCGGTACCCTACCGTGTGCTCTACAGGGGGCTCAGGTATGTTCAGGATAAGGAGAGGTCACGGTACTTCAGGAAAAAATTCAGGTACAGGAACTGGTGTCTCAGCAGGGACCTGAGGGACGACTGGTACTGCTACCTTGATGATGTCTCGTTCTATTTTACTTCATTTCATCTCAAAGGGGACCTGACCCCGGATCCGGGTGATTTCAGGGGGTACAGGTACAACATGGTGACATGGGCGTACAGGGACGGTCCCGGCTGGGAAAAAAAAGCGGCAGGTCATCCCCGGGGGAGCAGGTACTCTGTTGATTACAACGATGTGGTCCCCTCGGGGAGGTTCTGGGAGAGGGAAAAGTCAGTGTTTGAAAGCTACAGGAGAGAAGGGGGATACTACGGGTATGGAGGGGACAATCTCTATGCCGCGTATGAGCTGATAAAGTTTATGCAGTACTCTCTCCACGGGAAGGGGGTGAAGCCGGGGAATCTCATTATCGGCAAACCGTACGTCGGGACCTGGATCGTTCCCCTTCACATGAATGCCGTCAGCCCCCTCTTTGAGCTGGGCTACCTGAGGCGCGGGAGTGACCGGTATATTCTTACCCGGAAACAGAATGAGATAGCCCTCGGACTGGCAGTTGGTATCTACTCTCTTTTTACCGGGATGAAGGTAAAATGGAGCAGGTACCGGCACAGGCCTGCCGGGAAAAAAATAGATTTTGACAAGTATACCCTGCGGGACGGAAAAAGTTATTTTGACATTGTTGTTGAAAAATAGACCGGTATAAAATTAATGGAAAATTCAGGTTAAGGATATTATCATGCAAAAAAAGAGCAGCAGAACAGGACCAGGTCTTCTTTTTCTTTTCGTGATCTCCCTTCTCTTTTGGGGAGATAAACTGTCAGCCGATTCCCCTCTCACTTCAACGGACTTTTATACACTCTACCGGGAAATTCCGGAGGTCCGGGAAGCGCGAAAGAGCAGAAAAGCCGCGGGGAAGGTGCTCGGCTATCTCCTGGGGACAGCGCCTGCGGACAGAAAGGCCGCGGTCATCAATGCCCTGGGATGGAACATAAGGGGACAGAAGAATGCCGTCCTCTACATCACTGCTCTCGCGAACAGGAAGAGGGTCTCTCCCAATGACATGAGCTATACCCTGATGAAACCGGCCGAGCTCTTTGTCCTCGGCTACCTCCTGGCCATGGATGATTATTTTACCCTGAAACCTCTCAGGTCCGGGGGATTCGGGATATGGAGGGAAGGGGCGGCGGAGATACTCAGGCATGCCGCGGAGCGTGAACCGGATAATTTTACCTTCCAGTTCATCCTTTCACTGGTTGAGGCCCAGGGACTGATGAAGAGCTCGTTCTGTTCCGTGTACGGGAGGGTGGATTCGGTCATAAAAAGCTTTCCCCCGTCAAAAAGAAACATGAAACCGGACGCTGTTGCAAAGGTCATGAAGTATATAAACCTCTACGGGGAGGACTGTTCTGGTTCACGGGAAGAGACAGGTGATGATAAAAAAAATATCTCTGACTGATGAAAAAAACGATTTTTGAAGTATCCTGTATTTAAACCGGGAGTAACCGAAGATGACTGATATAAAACAGCAGCCAGTTCTTGTATTGAAAAAATTTCAGAGAAATGATGATGAATCGAAGAGGGTCTACGATTTAACCAGGGAATCGGTCGAACTTCTCAATAACTATGTCCTTGATTTTTTTGAAACAATTAATATTATTAATGAAAAAAGGGCCGGTCCCGCTGAAAAAGACAGTGAAATCGATGATAAGGTCGATTATGTTATCCATAAAATTGACAGTGTAACCGTTGAGATGCGGAACATCGCCCATGAGATGCCGGAACTTGTTGAGCTCCGGTACCGGGACCCTGTGAATTGACCGCTAAAAGACACCGAATGACAGGGTGATCCTTGCGTTGAACCCGCTGAAATCACTGTCCTTGAACTCATAGGTATCAATACCGTTTACATACCTGTATGAGATGCCGAAGCTCAGCCTGAAGAACCAGGTTACGTTCAGGGAAAGGTTGATATCAGGCTCAATGATAAAAAAAGTGTCATTCCGGGTCTCATTACTGTTGCCGCTGTTCACCGTATCCGAAACTCCAATCCCTCCTCCGCCGATCACTAACCCGGCTGTGGCGTTTACCAGGGTTGACGGTGAAAAAATATATTCAAGCATTCCTCCCCCGTAACCCATCCCCACTATGGGTCTGTCCCCCGTATAGGGGTCCCCGGTGATTTCTTCCCTCTTGTTCGGCCAGGCAAGCCCGAAACCGCTTCCGCCAATCACATAATGCCTGTTGATAATAAGTCCCCCCTTGCCCCCCACGTAGGTCCCCAGTGTGCTGCCGGCTTTTCCGAATGAGACCACGGGAGCGCCGTAACCGGAAAATTTCAGCCTGTGAAAATCCGGGATCAGCACACTGTCTTTTTCTTCTTTTGAACGGCCTCCCCGTGAATATGTTGTCTCGGTCTCCGTTTTTGAGAAATGCCCCATGGCAAGAGTCTGTGATCTCCTCCCCGTGAGCCTGATCTTTGCCTGGTAGGTACCGTCGCGTCTCTGGTTAATAACGGAGTAGGCGCCGCTGTCCAGGCCGATGCTCATTGTTCTCCCGTATGCTTTTCTGAATTCGGACACCAGGATATCCTCATGGTCGTTGATGAAAAATTTGCCCGTGAGGTTTCTTGACAGTATGAGTTTTGCGGCCCCTTTCCTGATGTCCGTGAGAATAACGTCTCCCGTTCCGGTCATCTGTATGTTGTAGTTGGGGTGCTGCGGTCCGCTCAGGGTCTTTTCCGTCCGCGAAAGGGTCTCGGAATAGGCGAACTGGTACGCCTCGTTCAGGGTGATTCTGCTGTCCTGGGTTACGTCTGCCGCTCCCCTGAGACCGGTCACCAGGTAGTGTGTGAAAAAGGAACCCTTTATCCTGTCGGATTCCTGCGATACTTCGTCTGAGGAGCTCGATGTGAGGATGGCATTCCCCTTCATGTTATGCGACTCATCGAAGAGGAAGGGAGGCCTCTTCCTTCCCCCCTTGACCTGGGTAAAGGCCCCTGATGAGCAGGAATCGAGTATGGCTATCCTGAAATCCGCGGGGATATATTCGATGGATTTCTTGATCTTTTTATATGAAAGCTTTTCCCGTCCCAGCAGGATCCCTTCTTCGTCCGAATGTCCCGAAAAATAGAAGAAGAACTCAATTCTCCTGCTGCTGCTTTCCCTCTCCTTTACCTTCCTCCGGATCTTCCTGAACGCGGATGCAAAGTTTCTCACGTCAGGGTCAAAGAGGAGTACGCTGTTCTCTTCCGGGACCCCCCCCAGGTTGTTCAGAACATTCATAAACTGGCCGGCATCGGAGACCGCGTATTTCAGCCTTATCCGCGCGGGCCCCCCGTCATTGGCCCCCACCACAATGGCATAGCGGTGGATTATCTCCTTTCCCCATGCCCGGTCCGTAAAAGAGGTTCCCGAAAGAGAATGAATAAAGAGTGTAATAAGAGATATGGTGACTGCTCTTTTCATGGCATCTTAATCCTTTTTTTTCAATATGAATGATACTTCCCGTACCTGTTTACCCGCGTCAAGTTTCCCGGTTCTCACCCTCTCCCTGTTTTTTGCCAATACTTCCGCCCGCTTAATGATGCTGTCAATATTAATTTTATTCTTTGAAACAAGGAGGAAAAACCTTTCGAACCCCGGGGCATCGTCAAGTTCATAGGAATTTTTAAGATAAACGGTCTTTCCCGGGTTGACCCTGGGGGAGCTGTCCGGTTTCTCGGGGAGGTGAAGGGTGACGGATCCTCTGCCGTCCATGGAGAGAATCACCGCGTACCTGCCGGTGGTGACCCGGTAAGCGATTTGAAGAAGGTCACTCTCCTTTACGATATCGCCGTTTTTAAGCGGCTGAACCTCTGCGCCTGTTTTCCTGAAAATGGAGAGGCTGTCCTCCCGGCCTTTGATCCGTGTTACCTCGCCGTTCCCGTTGGTAATGTCCCTGTTTAAAATGTTATCTTCTGTACCCGTGAAGAAGAATGAAAAAATAAACAGCGCCAGGGCCCCCGCGGGAAACGCGATTTTAAGAAAACCGGGGAGACCCATTGCGGATTTTCTCTCTTTCTTTTTCGTTTCCCTTTCATAGGCTTCCCGTATAATCGGTGTCCGGATTTCAGGTGGATATTCTTCAAGGATCTTCCGGTTTGATTCTCTGAGCTCATCAAGACGGGCGGCTTCACGGGGATTTTCCCGGATGTACGCCTCAATTTCTTTCGCTTTTTCTTCGGGAAGCTCATTGAGGAGGTATCGTTCAAGGATTATTTCCGGTAACAGGTCCCTTTTCATCTGAGGGCCTCCAGAGAGCTTATTCCCTTTTTCTTCAGACGGTCAAGTCTCTTTCTTATCCCTGATACGGAGAGTCCCGTTTCCCCTGATATCTCGTGGTATGTCATCTTATCGATATAGTGCATTACTGCTATCTCCCGGGTTGAGCTTTTCTCACCGGAGAAGATCCTTTCAAGCAGGTCGGTGTCCGATACCCTCTTCTCAAAGTTGTCAAGACCTGCTATGGTGCTGAGTATTGTGTCGCTGCTTAATTCCCGGTTTTTACTCTCTTTTTTAATTATGTTAAGGCAGATGTTTGTGGCAATGCGGTAGAGGAGAGACGAGGGATATTCTCCTTTAAGCCTGTTCCTGTACTGAAGAAGTTTTACAAATGTGTCCTGCATTGCATCCATTGCCCGGTCCTCATTTTTTAAAAGATACCTGCATCTTCTTAATACCATTGGCGCGTATTTTCTGTAGTAATCCTCGATATTTATTTCCATTCGCCCTTTCCGGTCCCCGGCTGATCTTTATGGAAAAAATACTGCTCTTTGGAGAGCCTGTCAATTACTTGTTTCCGTAAGATCCCCTGAAAAAATAGGCGGAGACACGGGTTTTTCCCCGTGTCTCCCTGCCCCTTAGAACCATCCAAAGGCAAACATCACCTGTGCCGCAGGTCCCCTGAAATCGCTGTCCGAAATTTCTTCCGAGTTAATTCCATACACATACCTGTATGATGCTCCGATGCCGATCCGGAAAAATCGTGTCACATTGACAAAGAGATTCACTTCCGGTTCCGTTACGAAAAATGTGTCTCCCTGCCTGTTATTGTTACCACTGTCTTCATTATTGCTGTCAAATGTTATACCTCCGGCTCCCACGAGAACACCTGCCGAAATATGAATAAGACTCTTGGGGAAGAAATGCAATTCAAGGATTCCTCCGCCGTAACCCATGTGTACATAGGGCTCTGTCCCGGTGTAGGTTTCTCCGGAGAACTTCTCCCGTTCGTCAGGATAGACCAGTCCGTATCCGCCGCCGCCGATAACAAAGATGTCATCAATTATTAAACCGCCGCGGCCTCCCACGAAGTGACCGTAGGTCTCTCCCACGGGCGAAAACTTGTAGACCGGTGCTCCGTAACCTGAAAGAGTAACATCCTTGTTCCCGATAAGTGTGTGCGGGGGGTTGTCCTTTTTCTTCGGTTTGTCCTTTTTGACTTCACCGTCCGCAAAGAGGACCGGGGCGGCAGCCAGAATAAATGTTATGACAAACAGACCTGTTAACTGTCTCATTTTTTTTCTCCTTTTCTGTTGTTATTAATTATAACAAGAGCTGTGGTAAAAACTGTTACCGGGAAGTGAATTTTTTTAAGATTTTAACGGTAAATATTTTAAAAATGATAAATCTGCCCCGCAGGCTTATGTCGTTCCGGTTTCGGAAAGAAAAAAGATATCTATCACGAAGACCACAAAAGAAGAGGAGGGAAAAGGAAAAAGAGTGTAATAAGGGATAAGGGGATAAAGAGGGGATGTGGGGATAAATTAATTATATTAACTTTTCTTATCCCCCTATCTCTGCCCCATAGGACGTGGGAAATGCCGGTCGAGACAGGAGGTCGAAAGACCGGCCTCTCCATCCCCCCGATCTCCTTTTCTTACACATCTTTTAACAGTGCTTTTTGAGATAACACGACTCTGTTTCTGAATGTCCGGAAACGGGGAGGAGGGGGGGCCTCCGCTTGACGGATTAATTATATCCCTTTTCTTTATTAATGAAATAGAGGTTTCTTGTATAGATAATGAACCCGGTTGATTGCCCGACGATGAAGACAATATCTTTTCTCAATATTGCGTAGGTTAAAAGGAGGACGCTCCCTGTGAGACTGAAGTACCAGAATGCCGTGGGAATGACGCTTTTTTTGTACTTTTCCGAGTAAAGCCATTGTACAAAAAATCTCATGAAAAATGCCGCCTGGCCGGCAAAACCTATTATGAGAATTATTTTACTTTCCAATGTTTTTGTCCTTTATGTTAAATTTTAATTGCTTCTTTATCATCCACCTTACTGCAATCAGGTCGTAAAGGGCCTGCCATGCCCGTGTGAGATTGCTGTAATTGGATGTTCCGTGTATCCTTTCCCTGTGATTGACTTTAACTTCTATTACGGAGGCCCCCTCCAGCATCATCAGTGCCGGTAAAAACCGGTGGAGTCCATAGAAGATCTTTATCCGTTTCAGCAGGGAAGCGCGCATAATTTTCAGTGAACATCCCGTATCTTTAATATTGTCGCCTAAAAAAAGATTTCTTACACCATTGCCGATTTTGCTCCCGATTTTTTTTGAAAAGGTGTCCTTCCGGTTGTATCGCCATCCATTGACCATATCATATTTGCCGTAGTGGCCCAGCATATCAGGAATATCCTTCGGGTCGTTTTGCATATCGCTGTCCATGGTGATAATAACATCACCGGTTGCATGTGAAAACCCGGCGGAGAGGGCGGCTGATTGACCGCAGTTTTTTTCAAAAGAGAGATATTTGACATTCTTTGATTTCTTTGAAAGTGCTTTAATAATGGCAAGGGACTTATCTGCACTTGCATCATCTATGAAAAGTATTTCATAGTTTTTTCCAATTTTTTCAGCTACAGGTTTTAATTCATGATAAAGGGACTCAATATTCTCTTCCTCATTGTAAACAGGAATAATATAGGAGATTTTTTTTATTTTCTCTTTTTCTGCCATGTTTTCCCTCGACTAATAATTATTTTTTATAATTACTCAGCTATGTATTAAAATAGACATTTTAATGAATACAAGACAACTGGTATGTCCCCGCCGCCGACCGCGGCGGGGACATACTATTGGCATTTTTATTAAATATGAATATTTTAGTCATATAGCTGAGTCGTTACTGGTTTTTTTCCAGTTGATAGATCTTAATCGCCGGATTAAGAGAACCCGTATCAGGATACCGGGATTCCCATACCAGCAAGCCATTTTTAAATAACTCGGAGTAAAATTTTCTTCGCATGCTCACAGTATCGGTAGCTTTACTGCTGCTTACGAGGTTTTTATTAAAAAAACGATTATAAGATTTTGAGCATACAACAATATGTGTAATACCGAGTTTCCGTGCGTTCCCGATACTCTCCAGGTCCCCGGTATATGTCATCTCTTTGACGGTTATTTTTTTCCTCTTTTCGGGAGCAATGTTCCGGACCATCTTTTTCAGCCGCGTATAAGAATCTGCGGCTATTACCGCTTCACTGTGGATATTGGACTCGAGCCATGTGATCATTTCATTCCTGTTGTCCCGTGACGTGTCAAACATTCTGTTCATTTTTGCGGCCCTGGAGTAAGCGGGGATTATAAGAATTAAGACGAGGAATAAAGAGACGGGAGTGACCGGCACCCTGTTAAATTTTTTCCCCAGCAATTCGGTCATTTTAATAATCCCCAGTGCGGCAAAAACGTGGGTAAGGAGAGAAATGGGAATAAAATACCTCGACGCGGTAGATTTCCCCAGTGAGATTACGAGAAAGTAGATGAAGAAAACAGTAAACATGACTTTTAACTGGACTGTTATTTCATTCCTTTTAATAAGCATGATAATGAAAAAAAGGATTGCCAGTACGGGAATCGCGGGAACGGTATGGTTAAAATATTTCCGGATATATTCTTTCAAAGGGCTCCTGGATACCACGCCTCCATGGCCGGTCAGAATAGCCAGTCCGCCCCTGTCATGGTCTTTTGGGTTTTTATTGCCGGAAAGTTTCTTCCCGTTTCCGGGTGCCCGGTTTAAGGGCCGTGTGTTGGCGATACTGATATCGGTTGATTCATCTTTAAGATTGACCTTACGGGGCTTTTTCACCGGACCGGGTTTCCGGAAGGTTTTTGAAAGCTTAACGCTTAATTTTTCTGAAATATAATCCTTATAATAAAATGCCTGGTAGTTCAGGAGAGAGCTTGCGAGAAAAAATACGGCAAGCATTGTCAGCGCGCGTTTCCTTCTTGTCAGGCCGTTGCTGACGGTTTTATCCGAAAGGAGAAAGAAAAGGGCCACGGGCAAAAAAATCAAACCGATATATTTGGAAGAAGCCGCAAGGGCCGCAGAGATACCGGTCAATGCCAGGGTTGTTCTGTTCCTGAATTTATCATAAAGCGAAATAGATAATATAACAGCCGTTATTCCAAAAAGCAGGGAGATATCTTCCTTGAAAATATGGGCTGCCTGAACGATGAGAGGAGAAAATGTTGCGAGCAGACCTGCGGAGAACGCGGCCGGGAGTCCTAATGTCATGTTCAGTGAAATCATGATGAGAATAATTGAAAAAGCGCCGAATAAGGCCGATACTGTCCTGCCGGTCTCCGCAACATCCTGGTCTTTTTCAGCCCCGGTTACGGCCACCGAAAGCCTGGTCGCGTTCAGCATGAGCAGGGGATGATGAAGGTTATAGCTGTTGGTTTTAACCTGGTAGACCTTTCCCGGTTCATCGGGATGATAGATGACATTGAAGTTATTGTTTTTCGTAAACAGTATCATTGCCAGGAGAAATACACCGAGATATGAGAGCGTATAAACGGCAATTTTTATGAAGAGGGATCTGTTTTCACTTAATTGTCCCATGTGATTAAACCTGGTAACAGTAACGCTGCTGATTGTAAATATTTCTTACGGGAGCAGCTTTATTATTATATTTTTTATAGATTAATTGCAAGAAATTTTTCATTCGGTATACAGGCTCATAAGTCATGATAACCAGTCAGGGTCCCATTAATATTTTATGCCTGAAAAAATCAATGATATTTAAGAATTTGAGAAGCCGGGAGATGGTTCAACCCGAAACCCGTGACCTGTAACTTACACCCTCACCAGATCCTGAAGCCCGTTATCATCCACCTGCAGGGACTCAGGTCTGTCCGCTGAACATTGACCAGGCCCGCTTCCTCCATCCATCTTCTGAGGTCCGATTCCGGGTAGGTGTCGCCGAATGATCTCATGTTTACCGCGAAGAGAGTCCCCATGAGCATTTTTCTCTTTTCATCATCGATTGAAAAGTCAACTATGACAAGCCGTCCCCCGTGCTTCAGGGCATTTGCCCCTTTTGTCACCAGGGATTGCGCGCCCTCAACCTTCTCCTGGTGCAGGACATTGGCCAGGAGGACCAGGTCGTAATCTTTGCCCCAGTCTGCGGTGTGGTAGTCCCCCTGTATCCACTCGATCTTTTTGCCGGCAGGGTCTTCCCGGGCATTCTTTTGTGCCAGTTTCACCGTGTCCGGAGTATCCAGCACCGTGCCTTTGATGTCCGGGTTTTTTTTCATGATAGCCCTGGTGAAATGTCCGAAACCTCCGCCCGCATCCAGCATGGTTTTAACATTCCTGAGGTCAAGGCTCCCGGACACCTGCTCTGCCACATAGGACCCCATGGCCTGCATGGCTTCACCGAAGGCCTTTAGCTCCTCCTCGCTTCTTTGCCGGGGAGGCAGCTTTTCGCCCCGGACCCATTGCTCAAGGGAAGTCCCCCATATATCATAGAGGTGGTGGGAATGCATGATCATGGCTGTTATATCGTGCGGGTCGCCCCTGAAGTATCGGGCCAGGGGTTCATGCATGAAGTAGGTGTCTCCCCGGTTTTCAAGGATCCCCATGGAGGAGAGCGCCCGTATGATCTTGCCGGCGGCGAGGCTGTCAAGCTTCAGCTGCGCGGCGGTTTTTTCGATGGTGTCCTTTGTGTCGCCCAGGTGTTTCAGGATACCGGTCCGTGCCGCAACAGTCAGTATCCTCTGCTCCGCGAATTTCCAGAGTAGATTCTGAATATCATCGGGGTTGTCCAGTTTTACATCCAATTTGCTGCCTCCGCTGTTTTTGTTTTTTCTTTCTAGCCGATGAAGAGTATTTCCCAGTATTTGGGGACGGGCCAGAGGTCGTCCGATACCAGTAGTTCAAGGGAGTCGGATATTTCCCTGGCTTCAGTCATGACGGGGATAATTTCCCGGGCGAAATATTCCGCCTGCTCCTGAAAATTATTTATTGAGATTGCCTCTTCCCGCCTGTTTTTCAGCTCCTTTCTCATCTGCAACAGCCTGCTGATCAGTGAAGAAAGGTCCATAAGCATCTCCTCCTGAAGGGAGACATCGTGGGAATCGTCAAGCATCCTCTTGGCAAAGTGAATTGAGCCGGCAAATTCTCTCTGGTAGTTTATTGCCGCGGGAAGGACCTGGTTGGAGATCATGTTATGGAGGGCCAGTGATTCGATATCGAGCTTGGTGCAGTACCTCTCGATCCTGATATGGTACCGGGAATGAAGCTCAACCTCCGACAGGACCCTGTACTTTTCAAACATCTTTACGGTTTTGTCCGATATCATGTCGGTGACCGATGAGGGGAGGTTCTTCCTGTTGGGAAGCCCCCTTCTCTCCGCTTCATCTTCCCATTCACGTGAATAGTTATCCCCTGCGAAGAGGACCGGTTTTACCCGGCTTATCTCCTCCTGTATGACTTCAAGAACGGCCTGTTTCGGCTTCGAGCTGCTGTTTTCAATCATGTCCGCTATATCATCGAGGCTCTCGGCAACGATGGTATTGAGGACCATGGCGGGAAATGAAATAGTCTGCTGTGATCCCACCGCCCTGAATTCAAACTTGTTTCCCGTGAAGGCGAAGGGCGAGGTCCTGTTCCTGTCCGTATTGTCCCTGCTGAGGACCGGCAGGTTGGATATCCCCAGGTCGATAATGGCTTCATTGGTTACTTCAGTGACAGCCCCTTTTTCGATATCCTCAAGTATCCGTGAAAGCTGTTCCCCGATAAACACAGAGATGACGGCGGGAGGCGCCTCGTTGGCCCCGAGGCGGTGGTCGTTCCCCGATGAAGCAACCGATGCCCTCAGGATATCAGCGTGAAGATAAACCGCCCGTACGGTTGCCAGGAGAAAGACGAGGAACTGGATATTGTCCTGGGGTGTCTTCCCGGGATTGAGCAGGTTGTTCCCCGCGTCATCGGAGAGGGACCAGTTGAGATGTTTTCCCGATCCGTTGATCCCCTCAAAGGGTTTTTCATGCAGAAGGACCACAAGGTCATGCCTCAGGGCGATTTTCCTCAGGGTCTCCATGACAAGCTGGTTATGGTCAACGGCGATATTTGCTTCTTCAAAGATGGGCGCTATTTCATATTGGCCCGGCGCCACTTCGTTGTGCCGCGTCTTGGCCGGAATGCCAAGTTTGTAGAGTTCTTCGTCAACTTCGTGCATATAAGAGAGTATCCGTTCTTTTATGCTTCCGAAATAGTGGTCTTCAAGCTGCTGCCCCTTTGCCGGTGTTGCGCCGATAAGTGTCCTTTTGGTCATAACAATGTCCGGCCGCTTGCTGTAATAGTCCTTGTCTATGAGAAAGTACTCCTGTTCCGGTCCCAGGGTGGCGCTTACCTTTTTACATTTTTTGTTGCCCAGGATCTTCATCACTCTCAGTGCGCTCTCGTTTATTGCGCGAATAGAACGGAGGAGGGGAGTCTTGTTGTCCAGGGCCTCTCCCGTATAGGAAAGAAAGAGTGACGGGATGGAGAGGGTCGTCCCCTTGCCGCTTTTTATGATAAATGCCGGGCTTGAAGGGTCCCAGACCGTATATCCCCTTGCCTCAAATGTGGACCTTATCCCGCCGCTGGGAAAGCTCGACGCGTCCGGTTCACCCTGCACAAGCTGTTTCCCCGTGAAGCGTTCAATGATTTTCCCCGAATCCGTGAATTCAATAAAAGCGTCATGTTTTTCCGCGGTACTTCCGGTCATGGGCTGGAACCAGTGGCTGTAGTGCGTTGCCCCCTTTTCTATGGCCCATTCCTTCATGGCATGGGCAACGGCATTTGCGGTCTCGAGGTCAAAGTTTTTTCCTTTTTCCCTGATGTCATGAAATTTTTCATATATGGATTTTGGGAGCCTCTTCTCCATCTCCCTGCTGTTGAATGTGTCCTCACCGTAAAACTCGGAAACAGCTTTCTTGCTCTCAACGGAGTAGGAATATATTCTCTCTGATGCAACAACCGGGTCTGTTCTTTTCATTTCATTACCTCTCGGAATTTTTTTAGATCCATGGTATATCCCCCAACCCCCTAAGGGGGCGCAAGATATTTATCTGATACTCTCTTATGCCCCCTCCGGGGGTTAGGGGGGCTTTGAGTGAAACTTTTTTCAATAATTCAAAATTCAAAATTTAAAATTTCTTAAGCTTCTGACAGGACTTTATTTATTTCATCCTGCAGTTCTGCTGATTTATATGGTTTGGGGACGATCCCATTAAATCCATATTCGCTGTAGTTTCCCAGGACCTCTTCATCGGAATATCCGCTTGAGACGACTGCCTTGATATCAGGGGCTATCTCTCTCAGGTGTTTTAAGGTCTCTACTCCTCCCATACCTCCCGGTATGACCAGGTCAAGAATTACCAGGTCGTAGTGAATGTTCTCTGCCAGGTTCTCTTTCATTATTTTAATGCCGGTTTCTCCATTTGTGGCAGTATCTACATAATATCCCATTAATTTCAATAGTTTTCCTGTTGATTTGAGTATCATTTCATCATCATCCACAATCATTATGCGGATTTTATCTCTCTTTTTCTTCTCCTCTTTGACTTTTTTCTCCCCCTCCGCATTCATGGAACGGGTTGCCGGAAGGTAAATCGTAAAGGTTGTCCCTGTTCCCGGTTTTGATTTAACAGCAATATGTCCGTAATGGCGTTTTACTATTGAATATGCGGACGCGAGGCCGATACCGCTGCTACCGGGCCTGGTTGAGAAGAAAGGATCGAATATCCTTTTGAGGTTCTGTTCTTCAATGCCCGTTCCCGTATCTTCAATTAACAGCTTCACATACCTGCCGTTTGGGATGGGAATGCCTTTATCCCCCGCTGTCTTAATATAGTTATCCGCCTTCAGCCTGATTGTACCTCCTCCACTCATTGCCTGGAGAGAATTGAGAAGCAGGTTATTGATGACCTGTCCAAACTGCGCCACATCAATATGCACAAGCCAGAGGTCATTACTTATTGACAGCTCATGCTTTACATTGCTTCCGTCAAGGGAGAATTGTATGACTTCATGGAAGAGTTCCCTGAGAGAAGTCACCTCCTTTATGGGTGAACCGCCCTTGGCAAAAACAGAGAGCTGTTTGACCAGTTTTCTGGCCTGGTCAAGGGCGGTGTCCGCGTAGTTGAGGTACGTCTCCGACTCATCCCTGTTGTCCAGGTTCATCCTTGCCAGGTCAATACTGGACATGACAGATGTGAGTATATTATTGAAACCGTGGGCAATCCCTCCTGCCAGTATCGAGAGGGACTCCAGCTTCTCGAAGTTCAGCATTTCCCTCTCTATCCTCAGGTTTTCCGTAATGTCCCTGATAATAAGTACCGTTGTTGATTTTATTTTTTCACTGAACAGGAGCGGTATCTGGTAAATCTCCAATATCTGTTTACCTTCTTCACTGTCACAGTGAATACACATAGAACCCTGGTACGGCTGAAGTTGTTTGCTGAATTCCGGATAGAATACCTGTTTGTCCTGAAATACTAACTTCTTGCAAAAATTGAGATCTTCAATTTGTTTTCCGATGAGCTCTTCTTTCTTCTGTTCAAGGATATCTTCCGCGGCGCTGTTCGCAAGGATGATAGCCCCGTTCTGGTCCAGGGAGAGTATCCCTTCATTTATTCCCTCCAGTGTGATCCTCAGGAGCTCTCTCTCCTTCTCCCTCTCTTCTTCCTGTTTTAACTGCTCTGAAATGTTGTAATAGGAGAGTACCGCAAGTACCGGTTTGCCCTCTGAATCCTTGATCGGTGCGCCAATTACATGGAAAGTCGTATCCTGACATTTCCAGTGATGCTTTTCCACAAGCCTGTTCTTTTCAAAGACTTCCCTTGCCGTGCAGTCTTGAATTTTGCTCTGATGCTTGCATGTTAATTCATAGCAGAATTTTCCCTCAGAGTTGTTCTCCTTTTCATGAAACAGCTCCTTTATCTTCCGGTTCTGGGCGACAATTTTCAGGTCGGGATCAACAACAAGGAGTCCCAGGCCTACAGATTCAAATATTGCCTGTATTTCGTCCCGGGCCAGCTTGAGCTCCCGGTTGACATTCCTCAGGTTGATGAGGACCTGCTTAAATGAATCGGCAACAATCCCTATGGGATCAAGCTCAGTGAGCATGGCATCGGTGAGTTCAGAGTCATTTATGGGTGCTGTCCCGATTATGTTGAGGAGCTGGTTTATCTTGTCCCTGATATAACGGGTAAGGAGGTTTATCCGCTCTTCATGTTTCGATATATCAAAGGTTTTTGTCATGGCCTGTCCAGAGACCCCTTTATTGTAATCCTGTAGTGTCCCTTTTCCTTCATTGTTTCTATACAATATCCCATTGTTTCTACCGACTGGGGGATAGTAACCAGCGCGTCCCTGTTGTCCGTGAGAAAGACAAGTTCCATCTCACCGCTCTTGAGAGTCTCACTGTTTTCATTCACTTCCTTTAATACCATGAGAAGTGTTGACGGGCATATCTGGCCCCGGATGTCATATTTTTTTGTTCCCATATGTTCAGTTTCTCAAGACCACCGACTTCAGTAAAACCGACCCTATCCATGTTCCGATCATTATCGAGGGTATAAAAATTATTGCCGTCCAGCCGAGTACAGGCATGCCGCCGAAGATATGCCATACATTACATCCTGCTGATATCCGCGCGCTCCATCCCATAAGGATACCCCCGGTAAACCCGCTGATATACTGCCTGAAGGGCGCAGTGAACTTAAGTGAGAACTCCTTCAGGTGAACGGCGGATATGAATGAACCGAAAATCACTCCGGTAATAACCGGCAGCTGTACAAAAAAGATGCCGTCAATTTTGTACCCAATTGTACCGGTTATTGTCGTATCTGTAAAAGTGTTGTAATACTCAACCACTCTCTTTTTAAATATCGGCATGTCCGCGTACCGGTCCGGTGAAAAAAAGTAAATAAGGCCTGAGAAGAGTTTCGTATAGCTGCTTGTAATACCCGGGGGGATTGAGATGATGATCAGTGAAACAAGAGACACGCAGGAGAGTATAACAGCTGTTTTCAGCGGGTGAATATATCCTTCCGGGGCGTATGAGAGAGTAAAACTTCCCTGCCTGTACCAGTAGTATACCAGGAGACCGCCAGCCGCGGCCAGGACCGGTACTGCCGTTGTCCAGGGTATCCCCAGAGTCTGGAGCAGGGTCACATCTTTCGTATTGATTTTGAAAAGTTTTCCTGCGGGGGCCCAGATGCCGGCAGTCAATAAAAATATTCCGCTCCCCGCTATGGTGCCGGCAAGGGCCACAATGCTGACGCCCTGGCCTGCGCCGGCCTTGTAGAGTGTGCCGAAAATACAGCCCCCCGCAAGGACCATCCCCATGCCAAAAATTATTCCGCCGAAGAACGCTCCCATTGTGGGAGCGGCATAGAGGGGAAAAGGGATTGCCGGTACAAGTCCCGTGGCATAAAAGAGATGAAAGAGGACCATGCTGACGAGAACAAGCACGAAAAGGGCCTTGAGGGAGGACGTTCTTCTGAAGAGAAAAAAGTCCCGAAACATTCCCGCAATGCAGAAATCCGACCTGTGCATGGCGAAACCGCCAATGGCTGATACGGCAAAGAGTATGGAGAGAGTCAGTATCTCCATGACCGGCCCGTTTCTCTTCTTTTCATATCTCCCCCGTTTCTTCTGTTTCTTTATTGATAAATTAAAGATTTATCAAGGCCGTGTCAATATTATTATCTATATAAATAATGCTCCATCCGCAAATAAAAAAAAAGAGATTTACCACGAAGCGCACAAAGTCCACGAAGAAAGAGAAAGAGTCTTGAACCGCAAAGGCGCTAAGTACGCAAAGGAAGAGTTTTTAATTTTGAATTTTAATTAAAGAAACCTATTTTGATAAGATCATTTAAAATCCAACATTTAACATTATCTTAAACTTTGCGCCCTTTGCGCCTTGGCGGTTCAATTATCCTTCTTCGTTATCTTCGCGGTGTACATAACTTTGCATAAATATTAGTTTACAGCAAGAACAGGAGAGAATAATTTTCATTCAAAGGACTCAGGTGTGAGGAAAGAGAATGGATGAACTCAACAGTAAATTGGTTCCGAGAGAGAAGAGAGGAACAATTGATCATAACAGAAGAACTTTCGGCATGAGCAGGCCGGGAGCCCCCCTGGAGGTCTTTGGACCTGGCAAGGGTCCTGTGAGCTGCCTGGTGATTGCCGGCCAGCATGGGACAGAGCCGGAATCAACCGTTCTCCTCTCCTCTGTTCTCAGGACAATCCCAAAAGGCGAACTCCTGTGCCCGGTAGTACCCGCCCTTAATCCCGACGGGCTTGCCCGGGGAACACGGTGCAATGCCTCCGGTGTAGACCTGAACAGGAATTTCCCCACATCAGACTGGAGCAGCAGGCCGGTCTGTTACAGCTGGAACAATGAAAACCCCCGGGATACGGAACTCTCCGCCGGTACGGGACCTGTTTCTGAGCCGGAGACAGCCGCGCTCCTGAAACTGGTGGATGAGCTGCGGCCGGAGTACATTATCTCCATTCATGCACCCATGGAGTGTATCGATGACCCGGGGCCCACTCCCCTGGGGAAATGGCTCTCCGGGGAGACCGGCCTGCCCCTTGTCACCGATATCGGGTATCCTGTTCCCGGCTCCTTCGGGACCTGGGCCATGGAGAATAAGATCCAGCTAATCACATTTGAACTGCCGTCCGATTCGATCCAGAATATAAGGAGAAGGTTTACTCCTGTTCTTATTAAGGTCCTGACCGGGGAGTTCAGGGAGCCTGAATAATAAATTCATGCTCATTCCGGTACGAACCTGAATTTACTATTCAAAAAACATAAAGCCGCACCAGGGGCATGAACCCGTAATGGGCCGTGTGGGTCTCCATGGTTATGATCATTAAAAATTTCAGTTTACCTTTTTCATAATGGAACCTGGCATATTTGTAGTGATAGGTGTGGGACTCCAGGAGAGAGGAAACCGGTTTCCCCTTCTGATAAGAGAGGGAGATGTTGAAATCTTCCGCCTCTTTACTATTGTGTACAATGAGAACAATTTTGCCGCTCTGGTTATAATGCACGGTGTAAAGTCCCCCCTTTGAGGAAGGATTCTTCACCGGTTCCGCGGGGAGCGGTCTCATAAAGAGGGGTTCGTTTATCCCGGCTTCTGCTTTAAAGTCACGGAATTTTCTGTCGCCTTCTCCTATGGTCCTGAAGTATCTTTTTCTCACACTCTTCAGGGTGGGCGCCTTTACCGGCGCGGCCATGAATCTGTAAAGGGGGTAGTCCAGAAGTTTTTTCTGGGCGGTGTCCTTTACCGGTGCCAGAATTTTTAATGACCCCGGTTCATAGGCCCCGGGTCCGTAAGGGTCACCCCCCACCCGGCGTGACTGCCAGAGGTAAGTAATGGCGCTGGCGTATTTATTCCATCGCAGATAGGTGAGGCTTATCTCCCGGTAGATCCGGGCCAATGTCGTATGGAAATTTCCCAGAATATCGTCCTCTTCGCTCATCAGTTTGCCCCGGTTCAGGGAGAGGAAGGCCTCGGCATTTGTCAGGGACTTGAGGCTCCAATCATATTTTTTCATTTCCCGGAAACAGATCCCCAGAAGGTAACAGGCCCCTGCCCGGTACCGGGGGTCTTTCCCCTGCCTGATAATACCCTTCAGATAGGGGAGGGCCCCGGTATAGTTTCTTTCTTTTATCAGGCTTTTCCCCCGTGCATAGAGTTCCGGGACACTCCCTTTTATCACCGGGGATGAGGTCAAGAAGGAATATTCTTTCACCGAACCGGATTCGGTGTAGGCCAGCGAGACAAAGGAGTTTTTTCCCGAAAGGGCCAGGGGAACAATAAGTACAGAGAGGGCAATGATCTTTTTCATGAATGGCGCTCCTGTTGTGTGATAAATGACATACTATTTTTAGGATAAAATGTCAAGGAAGAGAATTGTCGTGAAGAGAAAAATATTGAATGGCGGGAAAAAAATAGTTTATGAGAAGTATCAATTTCAATTTTTTACTGCCGGTTCCATCGGGAGAACACCTCAATAACATTCGATTGTTGTTGACTTTTTCTGAAAACCTTTTTGTAATTGTGAGGGAATGAAGGGATTTCTGTTTTACTCAGGCACAGCCGGTGCGGAAAACAGTGCGGCTCAAAAAGACCATTATGTAATGTATAAGAAGGCGGGTGTATGGCGTCAGATCAGGGTTTTGTGGAATTTGTTGCTGAGCAGATGGAAAACGCTGGCGTGATAAGGTATAGGAAAATGTTTGGGGAATACGCGCTCTATTGTGACGAGAAGGTCATAGCCCTGATCTGCGACAATCAACTGTTTATAAAACCCACTGACGCGGGAAGAGATTTTATTCAGGATATGGTTGAAGCTCCTCCTTATCCCGGGGCAAAACCGTATTTTCTCATAGGGGAGCAGTTGGAAGATAAAGAGTGGATGGGCCGCTTGGTAAAGATCACGGCGGAAGAATTACCGGAGCCAAAACCAAAATCAGGGAAAAAGAAAAAGGAAACGAGGAAAAAAAGTTAATTTATTAAAGGACTGAGTTTAATGAAAAAGAAGAAAAAATTTATACCCCTGCTGCTATTAATGCTCCTGTGGACCTCCTGTTTTCAAAAGCAGAATAGTGTGGCACAGAAAGACCTGGGAAAATATCATTTTAAAAACGGGGATATACTGTTCCAGCATATTCCGGGATATCTTACATCGGTCATCGCGGACGTAACCGACTCGCAATATTCCCATTGCGGGATGGTCGTTTATAAAGGGGAGAAACCCTATGTTCTGGAAGCAATAGGACCGGTGCAATACACACCCCTGCTCCAATGGATAAACAGGGGGATGGCCGGAGTATTCGCCCAGTTTCGTGTAAAAAATCTAACGGATAAAAAATACCGGCTTGCTCTCATTGAAGCGGAAAAGATGCTGGGACGCCCCTATGACATACGTTACCGGATGGATGATCTGAAAATTTACTGCTCGGAACTTGTCTATAAAGCTTATTTGCGCGGACCGAAAATTAAAATTGGTAAATTACAAAAACTGGGATCTCTTAAGTGGCGGCCCCATGAAAAATTTATCCGCTATCTTGAAAAGGGCGCCTTACCCCTTGAAAGAATGATGATAACTCCGGAAGCGTTAACAAGAAGTCCTCATGTGGAGCTGGTCTATACAACATATCCCCAAAAATACAACGCACCGGAGTACAGTTCAAAAATACTTGCCGGCAGCTGGCAGGGAGAATATACCGTAAGCAAGTTCGGAATTGCCCGGGCAGAAATAATTTTTTCAAAAAGCGGGCTCTTTAAAAATGGTCAGATCAGAATAAAGGGAAAACAGATTGCCAGAATTGAAAAATTTACCTACAAGCCTTTTAAAAAAGAACAATCATTTAATGCGGAATTAACAGATTCCCGGGGATTCAGCGTGAAACTGGAAGCGCAGATCAGGGACAACGGGAAAAAATTAATCGGGACCTGGAAAGATAATGCGGGCTTTACCGGTATCTTCTCTTTATCGAAAAAATAAAATTTTGAGAAAAAAGACACCGGTAGAAGAAAACCCTTCTTCACCGGCGGTTACCTCATCTCTCCCGCCAGTCTGCTCAGCCTCTGTATCCTCTTCTCCACCGGTGGATGTGTTGAGAAGAGCGCCCTGTAGTTTGCGGAAGAAAAGGGGTTTACGATAAACATGTGGGCAGTCTCCGGGCTGTGGTCATCCATGGGGCGCTGTTTCACCCCCGCCGCAAGTTTTTGCAGCGCGGATGCCAGTGACATGGGTTTCCCCGTGAGCTTTGCGGCAAATTCATCGGCCCCGAATTCCCTCTCCCTGGATATTGCCATGGTTATCAGCCCCGCGGCTATGGGCGCAACGATTGAAATGGCAATGGTTTTTGCCCAGCTCCGCTTCCTGTTCCCGCCGAAAAAGAGGGCGAACCGGGAGAGAAGCATAACCCCCCCTGAGATTGAGGCCGCCACAGTCTGGATAAGTGTGTCCCGGTTTTTCACATGGCCTATCTCGTGGGCCATGACTCCCGTAAGTTCATAATCATTGAGTAGCCTGAGTATCCCTTCGGTTGCGGCAACAGCGGCGTGTTCCGGGTCCCTTCCGGTAGCGAAGGCGTTTGCCGATTGCGAGGGGATAATATAGACCCTGGGCATGGGAAGACCGGCCTTTCGGGCCACCTCCCGTGTAATCCGCTCCAGCCTGTGCCCTTCCTCTGCCGGCCGGGCATTATATGCCTTCAGGACGATTGTGTCGGCGTACCAGTATGAGACCCCGTTCATGGCCAGGGCAAAAATGAAGGCAATAACCATTCCCTTCCTCCCTGCGAGGAGTTTTCCCACAAAGATAAAAAAAGCGGTAAGCGCGAAAAGAAGTAAAAATGTCTTGAACATAAATTTCTCCGGGATACAATAAAATTATATACATAAGGGGCTTTAATTTTTAAAAGATACCCAATAATCTGCTTTACGTGATTATCTGCCTGTAAAATAATGCACTTATTCTCATCAAAAATCAACTTTTTTTCCCCGGATTTTTATAAAATTATTTCCCGGGGTATTGATGGTTTTAAAAAAGTAACTTTTCAACTATATCTAAAAATGACATGTTAACAAAATAAAATAAACGGTGCGCCCCTCCGCGGTGGCGACGGGCACATTATTATTATTTCCTGAATAGAGAGTCTTTTAGCCATATAGCTGAATCGTTACAATTATGATAGGTAAATTTTCATATAATGGAGTTACACATTGAGAGCAGCAATTTTTATTGACGGAGCATATTTCCTTTCACTGATGAAGAAGCATGAGATAGAGCCCCGGTATGAAGACCTGACAGAATACCTGATGAAACCCTTGCGGAAATCCATTTCCCTTGATCTCCTGCGGTGCTATTTCTATTACTGTCCCCCCTGGATGTCTCCCGAGCCTACGGAGAGGGAGATCGCCCGGATGGATGAACATGAGGCATTCATGAACAAGATCAGCGCCCTTGAGAGATGGGCGATACGATTGGGCGTGTTGAAAAGGAACTGGGACGGCTATAAGGAGTATTTCGAGCAGAAACGGGTTGATGTTCTTCTTTCTGTGGACATGGTAAGGCATGCCGCCGCAGGGCATATTCAGCATGTTATCGTTGTGGCAGGGGACAGTGACTTCATCCCGGCAATAGAGGCGGTGAAGGAATCGGGTGCCACAGTTACCTTATGGTATGGTGATGAAAATACCGTTCACCGGGAACTTATTGATCTGGCTGATATTGTCCACCAGCTCAACTGGAAAAAACTGCCCGGGAAAAAAGTCAGAGCACAGAAAAAGGAGCCCCGGCCGCCCAAACCGAGGAAGAAAGTCACCGTCCAGTTAAAAGAGAAGCAGGATATAAAAAAGAGATAGTGAAAGAACTGGGGGTTCCGGATGCTGGGATCCTCGGGTTTCTCAGAGAACAAACCGCAGATATCTAATGGCCTTTGATTGAGCAATAAAGCGCTTCTCATACCTGGTCAGTATCTCCCTGAGCCGGTGATCAGCGGATTTATCCCTGTGGATATCTTCCATCTCAACACAGATTTTTCCCGATATCTTCCTGATTTCAGATTTTGTAAACCGGGTGAGTTCCTCGGAATCTGTTTTAAGGTGGATAATACCGTTATCTTTCAGAATTTTCTTAAAGAGTAAGAGGTATGATATTGACGTGAATCTCCTGCGGATGCTCTTTGCGGATTTTTTTTCGTGAGGATCGGGAAAGGTGATCCATATC
>JBNKTL010000032.1:0-54363 GCA_050298055.1 Spirochaetota bacterium | reverse complement strand
TTAGTAATGATATACCAAATCATCATAATTCCCCTTAACTGTCAATTAATCGACAGACAACCCCAGAGGGGGCGTAAAATTCTCATCCGAACAATCTCTTGTGCCCCTCTGGGGGTTAAGGGGCTGATCATGCGGATGGACCCTTCATATTCAAAAACTCCTTTGACTTGAGAACAATATGGTAGTAGTTCTCCACAAAGAGTACCAGGTTAAAAAGAAGCTTTGATATCTCTTTCTCGTCAAAACGGCTGTGAACAATATCAGAATATTTTGTGGTCAGGGAAGTATTGATAAAATTTCTTGTATCAACACCGAGGAAATCCAGACTGCCGCAATAGCAGTTGCAGCATACAGGGCTCAGGTCTGAAACCTCGAGGATAAATTTTGTGAAGGTCTCGTCTCCGCATGACCTGCAGGTCAAAAAATCGGGAATAATACCGAGGAACCTGAAAAGGTGAAGGAGATAAAAAACCGAGAGGTTTGTGAGACTCACCGTATCATCCAGCGCCCTGACCCCCGATTTCAGCAGTTTAAAAATATTTCCCGAGTCATCATGAAATCCTATTGTCTTCTCAGTGACTTCAAGGAGGAAGTAAAGCGTGAATATCCTGTTCATCTCCTCTCTTATTCTCACCGGTTGGTATTCAATGGTAAATTCATTAACAGTTGAGATTTCCCTGTTCGGGTGGTGATAGTAGACGAGGCTAAGCAGGGTCCCCGGTTCGCCCGCAGACCTGGGCCTCTTCCTGCTCTTCTTGAGCCCCTTGAAAGAGAATTTCCTCTTTCCGGAATCTTCGGTGATTATCGTAGCAAGAACATCAGCTTCCCCTATGATCCGGGAAGAGAGGACGATCCCCGCTGTTTTCCTGATATCCATGGAAACGGATTATTACCTGGGAAGCTTTACTTCAAGGCGGCTAATGACAGTTCCCTTTATTTTCTTTATCTTGAATTTAATATCCTTCTCCTTATAGTCAACAGTTTCATCCTTCGCGGGAACCTTGCCGAACAGGTCGAATACAAATCCTCCGATGGTATCAAAATCATCTGTGGGGATATCCATCTCCAGCTGCTGGTTGAAGTCTGATATTGTCATTCTTGAGTCAAGTTCGTACAGGTTTTTCCCGATCTTTTTCAGCTCGGGAAGTTCATCGGTATCGAACTCGTCCCTGATCTCACCTACAATCTCTTCAAGAATATCCTCAAGTGTTACAATGCCGCTAATTCCCCCGTATTCATCAACTACTACGGCAAGATGCAGCTTCCTCTTTTTGAATTCATAGAGGAGCTCTTTGAGCGGCATGGTTTCCGGTACAAAAAAAGGCTCATGAAGTATTTTTATCAGCTGGAACTTCTTCCTGTTGTCAACGATAAGCTTGATAAGGTCCTTGGCGTAGAGGATACCGATAATATTATCGATAGTTTCCCCGTATACCGGGAGGCGTGAGTGTCCCGCGTTATTGACTATGGTAACCAGGGATTTCAGGTCGGTTTTAGAATCAACGGTAATGATATCAACCCGGGGAATCATGATATCCCGGGCGTTGAGATCAGATAGCTCGAAGATACCCTTAATCATATCACGGCTGGGAGAATCAAGATTCTCGTATGCCTGAGAATAATCGTTGTCCTTTGTCTCTTTTTTGAATTGTTTTTTCAGCAGGTACACAATTTTAGTAAAATACCCGCTGCGCATGTTCGACTCGGAATTGTCAGATGTCATTTCTGGATATTTATTTACCTCAATAAATTAATGATGCACACAGATTTTACGCAAATTATATTTATGTCCCCCAAATTGTAAACTTTTTTATTGTTTCCAGTATTTTTGTTGATCCCTGTGTTGAATCCGATTTAGAGAGGTTGCAATCATTATAGAGACTGTCTTCAATAAACTTTTTTAGCGCCCCGTATACGTCCTTGGTTGGTTCAAAGACAAAAGAGAACGAACCTCCCTCAGTGTTTAAAATAGTAAATGAGGAGTAAAGCATCAGCGGTTCACCGGGGATCATAATTCTCTCAACTTTTTTTGTTTTTATAATTTCGAGATCTCCAAACCTGTAGGGTATGGATTTAGTGTCCTCACGCGATACCGGCTCCACATATTTTTTATGATATCCGGGAGGTTCCACCAGCATGTGTGTCCTGTTTCCATCTGTTTTAAAGACAATCCCTTCAGGGACCTGGTAAATGTCTTTGACATTGCGGTATGCCGTTACTTCATAAATCGCGTAGGTCGACCCCGGGTCAAAAAAACCGGATACGATGAATCCGCCATTGGGAGGTATCTCTTCATTCTTATAGGCTTTTATGAGGGATTGTGCTTTTGCCATGATAATTACCTTGAATAATTATATGTTTATTATATAGTTGTATTACTGTAACTACTCAGCTATGTATAAAAGTTGATGTGTTAACAAAAAAAATAACTGATATGTCTCCGCCGCCCAAGGCGTCGGGGACATATTGTTGATAGTTTTAGTAAACAAATTTATTTTATCCATATATCTGACTAGTTACGTTTTGTTAAATATTTTCCGGTGAATAATTTAATAAGAAAAGCTTTTTCTTGTCAAAAATATCACCGGGTATTAGCCTGACTCCTGTTCATTATACACAGGGTTTGGCTATAATCAATAAAAATTTTTTTTGAATTAAAAATAAATTATGAAAAACTTCTTTAATGACAATCCCCTTAAGTTTTCTGAACTGGGTAAAATAAAAGGAATGCCTGAAAATTCCCTTGATTCCATCGGAGAGGCTTTCCGGCAGGGCGCCCATGTTGTTACTCTCTATTTCAGGCTTTCTTCCGACCTCAAGCTGGTATCAATTCCCGAAGCAAATCTCTCCGGGTATACCGGTGATGATCTTATGGTTTCCCGTCTGTCGGCAGATGAACTCAGAGATCTCGATGCGGCATATATGCTGAATGAGGAGAGCGGATTTCCCTACAGGGGGAAGGGATACAGGTTCTTTACTCTTGAAGAACTCTTTGAACACTTTCCCGGGAAAAAATTCAATATTGTACTTATGGGGGAAAACAGTGCGCCGGCAACGGTATTCTGTGACCTCCTGGCAAGGAACGGTAATTCGGGGAGGATACTGGTTTCATCGAATAACAGTAAAATTATTAAGATAGTAAGAAAACGACTTCCCGATGCGGCAACTTCATTCTCAATCAATGAAGTTGTAGGGTACTATGCCCTC
This sequence comes from Spirochaetota bacterium, assembly GCA_050298055.1. Lineage (GTDB taxonomy): Bacteria > Spirochaetota > UBA4802 > UBA4802 > UBA5550 > JBNKTL01. The sequence goes on along the minus strand of JBNKTL010000032.1, from coordinate 51,156 downwards.
TTTAGAACAGGGATTCTGGCTTTCAGAAAAAAATTTCCCGGTGACGCGATTATTACGCCGGAATTTATCGGAACCTCACATATCGGCAACCAGGGACTCATAAGCAGTACGGCGGAGAGGGGCATCCGTGTCTATATGAAGGGGGTCAGCAGCAGGAAAGAGGCAGCGGCGTTGAGACTTTCAGGGGCAGATGGATTCATAACGGATGATCTTTCTTTGCTTGATGATATTGTGTAGTAGTGAGATGTCGGGAAAATAACTGGAGGATCATATGGCTGATTTCAGAGCGGGAATAGTCCGTTACCGGGAGAGATACAGCTCCCTGAAAGATGTGGTCGAATTATCGGGAGCATTTGAAAAGATAAAACCGGGTTCAAAGGTTTTTATCAAGCCGAATATTGTGGTCTGGACCAGGGAGACAGTTTTTCCCAAGTGGGGTGTCATTACAACATCACGGGTTATGGAAGATACTGTACTTCTTTTAAAGGAACACGGTGTGACAGATATAACGATCGGCGAAGGGATTATAACCATGAAGCCCAATGATACCGATACCTTCAGTCATGCATTTGAAAGTCTCGGTTACAACCGGCTGGTTGAAAAGTATGGTGTCAAATGTATGGACATCTTTTCCCGGCCCTTCACATCCATAGATATAAGTGAGAATGTAAAGCTTAAGGTAAACCGGGACATACTGGAATCGGATTTTGTTATCGATCTCCCGGTTCTCAAAACTCATGCGCAGACAGTTGTGAGCCTCGGGCTTAAAAACCTCAAGGGGGTCCTGGATATAAATTCCCGGAAGACATGTCACAGCACTAACCCGGAGCTGGACCTGAACAGGTTTATATCGAGAATCTATAAAAGCTTTCCCCCGGTCATAAATATCATTGATGGGATCTACTCCCTGGAATGGGGGCCCACATTTGACGGCAGGGCCAGAAGGAGTGATTTATTGATAGCATCACCCGATCTTATTTCCGGCGACCTTATTGGTGCGCGCCTGCTGGGGTATGCAGCTGATGATGTTCATTATCTGAAATATGCCCTGGAGGATGCGGGAAGGCCGTCCGATCTTTCAGATATTGATATCAGGGGGGAAGAGATAGATAATGTTGCTTCGCTGCACCGCTACGACTTTCCCTATAATGAGGATGGGACGCTTCCTGTTAAAATGGAAAAGATGGGTGTCAGGGGGCTTTCCTACCGGAAATATGATAACACCATGTGCACATATTGTTCGGGGATTACAGGGGCCGTAATCACGGCAATAGCGCTGGCATGGAAGGGAGAACCGTGGGACAATGTTGAGGTCCTCACGGGGAAGAGCATGAAACCGGAACCCGGGAAAAAGACAATTCTCATGGGACAGTGTATGGTCAATGAGAACAAAGACTATCAGGATGCGGTTGAACTTATCAAGGTCAGGGGCTGTCCGCCCAGGGTCACTGAGGTCATTGGCGCGCTGCAGGGTGCCGGTATTGATGTGAACCCGGATATTTTGAACAACATTGAAAAAGCATGGGGTTTCTTTATGGCCCGCTATGCTGAAAAGCCTGAGTTCAGCGAGTCATTCTATTCTGTTGAATAAGAGGATTTAATGAAGGAAAATAACCTGAGATTTATCGCCGGAAAGCGGGCGTATGAGAGAATAAAAGGGGAAGGACTGAAACAGGAGAGTGTCTCCGTGCTTGCAGGTGCGGCTGGAGGTCCAAAGTGGCTTATTCTGAGCGGTATGGACAGGGTCCTTGCGGAGAGTTTTTTCCGGGGGAGAAAGAAGAATCTGAGTACAATAGGCTCATCCATCGGCTGCTGGAGGTTCGCCGCGCTGGCACATGAAAACCCGGGAAATGCATTTGACCTCTTTGAGGAGAATTATATTTACCAGAGGTATAAGAAGGGGCACGGAGCGGAAGATGTCACCAGGCAGAGCCTTGATATCCTTAAAAAGTTCCTGGGTGAAAAGGGTGTTAAATCGATTCTCAATCACAACATATACAGAATGAATATTATTACGGTCAGATGCCGCTGGCCGGTATCTTCCGAAAAGAGGGCGCTGCTGATGCCGGGGCTTGGTGCCGGTTTCATTTTTAACCTTCTCAACAGGAAGTTTAACAGTATACTGTTTAAAAGAACACTCTTTCATGACCCGAGGAAGAATCCTCCCCTGAAGGCTTCACGCGGAGGGGCTTTGACCGTAAATCTCACTGCAGAAAACCTCGTAGACTCTCTCATTGCAACAGCCTCTATTCCCCTTGTAATGAAAGGTGTAAACAATCCGGAAGGAGCTCCTGGAGGTGTTTATCGTGATGGAGGCGTTGTTGACTATCACCTCGATCTCCCGTTCAGTGATGAAGGGCTTGTTCTCTATCCTCACTTTATACCGGGTATTATCCCGGGCTGGTTTGATAAGAGTATAGGATGGCGAAAGGGATCGGAATCAAACATGGAGAATGTTCTTATTGTCTGTCCCTCAGAGAGCTTTATGGCAAAACTCCCGTTAGGAAAAATTCCTGACAGGAATGATTTTTTTCTTTTCAGGGGGAGAGATAATGAACGGATTGCTTACTGGAAAAAGGTCGTTGAATTCAACAGGCTTCTCGGTGAAGAGTTCATGGAAGCCGTTGAATCCGGATCACTGCGGACAAGGATTGAAAAATACACGGTAAAGAAATAAAATAAAAATTAATGGCCCTTTATGGGAATGGTCCAAATCATTTACTGAGGATTTATATACACATAACACGAAGTAGTATAAAATCGGATAGTATAACAGGAGATTAAAAATTAGTAAAAAAAATATATTTTTGTTGACAAAATTGGTATATTATGTCTCATTACAAATAATGAAGCATAAACATAATTATTTCTATTAAGTTAAAGTTTCATAATGTTTCCGTCCGATATAAAGGAAACAAGATTTAATAGAGGGGGAAGGTATGGCAACCAAATCTCTTAAGCAACTCCAGGCAGATGAGAAAAGGAAAAAGGCCAAGATAAAAAAGCTTGAGTCTGAACTGAAGAAAGAAAAATCAGCTCTTGCTACTATTACCAAGGCTATTCCTGCTGCCAAGAAAAAAGCTGAAGACGCAAAGAAGAAAGCTGCAGCAAGTAAAGCTGCTGCAAAGAAGAAAGCAGCTAAGAAAAAGCCTGCTAAGAAAAAGAAGAAGTAATTTTATTACTGCTTATTATGATGAAAGGGCCGGGATCAACCCGGCTTTTTCTGTTATACCGGCCGAAGTGCAACGAAGAGACGGTATCCGCATTTTTACAAGCAAAGATTCCCGTTTCCGCGGGAATGACAATATTAATATCAATAAAAAAATATATAACGCATAAATTGAATAGTTAAAAAAACAGGCAGCCCCTGTTTTGCAGGGGACTGCCATAAGGTCCTCAATACCTTTTATAAAGAACAATTTTCCTAAACCGCTTCCGCATGCTTCTCGTTCTCGTTGTTTGACTTGAGCGATTCGAGAAACCTGATTTCTCTTCCGACAATCTTGATCTTTGATTGAGTTTTACCATCCTGGCCCTCCCACCTGTCCTGCCTTAAAGCACCAATGACCATAACTCTTTTTCCCTTTGTTATGTTGTCTGAACAGACTCCGGCAAGTTTTTCCCATGTCTCAACATCGATATATGAGACCTGAGGTTTCGAGTCAGCCTTCGAATAGTGATTGATAGCAAGTGAAAAATTACATACATCCTTTCCTGTTTTAGTTTTTCTCAGAGACGGGGCATGCGTTGCAAAACCCTCAATTGTTACATTATCTAAGTTGCCCATTTTTAACTCCTTTTTTACATTACAATCACAGCGCTATGATTTTTTAGATTTGGTGTTTAATATTAATACGATCGGGGAAGCGGTTTTATAAAAATTTTTTTTAAAAAAATATAAAAATTTAGTACTTATTCATAAAATTAATAAATTTGCCACAGAGACACAGAGTTCACAGAGAGTGTAGCAATGTTTTTTTGTGATTTCGTATTATTACGTTTGAATCCATCCAGCTACGGATATTCATTAATAAAAATGAATAATCTATTATCATTCGTGTAAATCCGGGACAATCTTTTGACCCTTTATCATTCTTCTTCTCTGATAATCATCTAAAGGGCTTTACTTAATGAGCACCCCCTGCGATAAATTTTGCAGGTCCACAGTATAGAGTAAACTATACAAGTGCCAAAATTTAAACACGAGGAGGTGCTCAGTGAAACTTTACGGAGGTATTGATTTACATTCAAGTAATATTTTTTTAGCAATAATTGATGAAAAAGACAGAAGGATTTTCAGCAAACGAATTAACAATAATTTACAGTTAATTCTCAGTACATTACAACCCTATAAAGAAGATCTGGAAGCTATAGTTGTTGAATCAACTTATAACTGGTACTGGCTTGTAGATGGATTGCAAGAAGATGGGTTTAAAATTCATTTGGCAAATCCATCAGCTATACAACAATATAACGGTTTAAAACAAACTGACGATAAAAGTGACTCATCCTGGCTGGCAAACATGGAACGTTTGAACATATTACCAAAAGGATATATATATCCAAAAGAGCAAAGGTCACTAAGGGATTTACTTCGCAGGAGGATTCTTTTTGTGAAACAGCGCACAGCGCAAATATTAAGTCTTGAAAGTATGATTACACGAAATCTTGGCATTAATATCTCCGGAAATGATGTTATAAAGCTTACAGCAAGTGATATTGATTTAATGTTTACAGATCATAATTTGAACCTGATGGCGCATAGCAACCTTGCAATGATTCATTCCCTGGATAAAGTAGCTATGGAAATTGAAAAAGAAGTTCTTAAACAATGCAAAGTCCGGGAGAAATACAAACAGCTATTGACTATTCCGGGTATTGGGAATATTCTCGGGACAACAATAATTCTTGAAACTGGAGACATTCTCAGGTTTGCTACAGTAAAGAATTATTCTTCATATTGCAGATGTGTTCAGAGTGTGAAAACAAGTAATAATAAAAAGAAAGGTGAGAACAATAGGAAAAATGGTAATAAATATTTAGGATGGGCCTTTATTGAAGCTGCAAATTATGCTATACGTTATTGTCCCGAGGCAAAGGAATTTTATCAACGTAAAATGAGAAAGACAAATAGAATTGTCGCTTTAAAAGCGTTGAGTAACAAATTAGCAAGAGCAGCTTATTATATTATGAGGGATGGAGTATCATTTGATAAGAAGAAGCTCTTTTCTTAATATTTTATCTGCAACAGTAAACCGTGGTGAGGCACTGGTTAAAATCTATTTTCTCTGATTGGATACTGTTGCATTTTAAAAGATCGCAACTTTTGTTTCATTCTGATTTGCCTATGCTATGAACCGTAAAGAGGCTGGTTAAAAACCGTGATTTCTGTTCTTTATCAATTGGACATAGCATGGAACTGACGGTTTTCTGGGGTTTTTAAAACCAGGGACGGATGACATTAAAGACTTTTTTAAGCATTCAGTCTTGATCCGGATGGGTGTATGGAGCAGATCATTTAAGTCTGACTGCAACCGAAATAATGAAGTCAAAGGCGCAATGCAACGGAAGAAGCATTAGTTCTTAACTTTAAGCAACAAAAAAAATATTTTTTGCCAGAGGGGTGTTTTTTCTATTGACTCGCCCTTTAATGGGTGTGCCTCTGTGGCAAATCTTAAAAAGATTATATGAAATAATTAATTCCTTTTCCCCGTGATGATCTCCTTTTGGCGGACCTTTTTCTTTGTATCCCTTTCAACAAACACCTTCTTCCCGGAGGTGGGATCGGTCCCTGTGGAGTAGATAAGTGTTGAGAGGGTGGAGGGTGTGGGTGTAAAGATCTGGACCTGCCGCGGGACCATATTCAGCTTCTTCTGCGTATACCTTTTCAGTCTTTTCATCTCATCCTCCCCGCATCCGGGATGGGCCGCCATGAAGTAGTAGGTAAGGAAGATCTTTTTCCCGGTCCTCTTTTTTATGCCGTTAAAGAGATCGATAAATTCATCAAGGACGTCCCGGCCGCACTTTCCCATGAGACTGACCACGGCTCCTTCCGTGTGTTCCGGCGCGATCTTCATCTGGCCGGAGATGTGGTGTTTCATCACTTCTTCCAGGTATCTCGTTCCCTCTTTGCCGTCAGCAAGAACAAGATCGTGCCTGATCCCCGATGAGACAAAGACCTTCCTGATCCCCCTGGTCTTTCTCAGCTTCTCCAGGAGCTTTAACTGGCCCCTGTGGTTGAGCTTCAGGTTCCCGCAAACAGAGGGGACCATGCAGCTTCGGGAAGGGCAGTATTCACTCTCCCTGTTTATGCCGCATTCAACGCCGTACATGTTGGCGGTGGGCCCTCCCAGGTCGGATATGATCCCTTTGAAATCGGGATGTTTTACCAGTCCCTCCGCTTCGCTAATAATTGACTCCTCGCTTCGTGAAACAATTCTCCTCCCCTGGTGGAGGGTGATGCTGCAGAATCCGCACTGGCCCACGCACCCCCTGTGTGTTGTTATGGAGAACCGGATGGTGTCCATGGCCCTGACCTTTCCCATCTTCTCATAAAAGGGGTGGACCCTCCTCTCATAGGGAAGGGTGTAGACCGTGTCCAGTTCATCCTGCCTGAGAGGAAAAGTCGGGGGGTTCTGCGCCAGGAACCTCTCTCCATGCCCCTGTATGAGCCCGGAGGCGGAAAAGGGGTCGCAGTTCCGGGTGAAGAGTGTAAACATTTCCGCAAAAAGGTCCCTGTGAGATGCCGTCTCTTCATAGGAGGGGAGGGGGATATAATCATCTCTCACGGTTTTGGATATGTAGCATATCCCCCTGATCTTTTGCAGGTGTTCGTGATAGTCTTTCTCGTGCTTCTTTAATGTTTCCGATAATTCCAGGACCTGTGACTCCCCCATTCCGTAGACAAGGATATCGGCCTTGGCGTCAAAGAGCACCGACCTCCGGACAGAGCCGGACCAGCAGTCGTAGTGTGATATCCTCCGGAGGCTTGCTTCAAGTCCGCCCAGGACCAGGGGCACGGTGTTCTTAAAGTACCTCCGGATGAGGTTGGCGTATGCTATCAGGGCCCTGTCCGGCCTTCTGGTGTTCCCGCCGCCGGGAGTAAAGTCATCCCGCTTTCTTCTTTTGCCCGTTGACGTATAGTTTGATACCAGTGAATCAACGGAACCGGATGTAATGCCCCAGAAGAGGAGAGGTTCCCCCAGGCGGGTGATATCACTGCTGCCGGTAATATCGGGCTGGGCGATGATCCCCACCCTATACCCCCTGCTGATCAGGAGCTGCCCGATGACCGCGGCGCCAATATAATAGCTGTCAATATAGGTGTCCCCCGTAACAAGGACAATGTCCAGGGCGTCCCAGTTTCTCTCCCTGACTTCTTCAGCTGTTGTGGGTATGAACATGGGTCTCTTCGCAGGAGTCACTCCGCGGGATCTTCCGGGGGAATGGTTTTTCCCGTTTCAGCATTGACCTTTACCGAAAATTTTTCAAAGGTCCCCGGGACTTCCACTACAGGGGCTTTCCAGGGATAATTGTCCCTGAAGACATAGTACCAGCCGTCTTTATATACAACATAGTTTGTATTCAGGGCCGGATAATGACTCTCCCCGCGCCTTAATAACAGGCTTTTCTCCAGGTAGGGCCCGGCCCGTTTTACCGCTTCCTCTGCGGATATTCGTCCCAGGTGCTTTCTTATGTAGTAATAGGGCTCCCTGTTATCGCTTGCCGAGTAGACCAGGAAAGGCCGGTTCCGGATTTTTATGATAAATGCCGCAATGATGACCGTAATGATTAATATAATACCAGTGAATATGCTTTTCATAGAAATAAACCAGAAATAACGACCTGCTCCATGAGGAGTGGAATATCCAACCCTGTCAACAATAAGATATATGAACTATGTCCCAATATTGATTTTTTTCTTTTATTTTAAATCCATCAAAAACTTTATTATATTTGACTTTTTGAATAGATACTTTTATTAATTGTTAATCCGATTTCACAAGAAGCCTTTTTTTCGCAGCATCTTATCATTTAAATCATAAAAAAGGATATAATTATGAAGGGTAAAAAGATAATTATTATTCTCACTTTCTGTCTCTTTATTTTCAAATGTTCTCCTGAAAATAATTTTACAGAAGTGACAATAAGCATTGCTCCGAAATCAGTTTCTCTTTCACAAGAACTTTTGTTTATTGATAGATTACTCCGGTTTTTTTCTACAGAGGCCTTTGCGCAGGTGCCTTCAGAGGTAACATCCATAGCACTCTCTGTTGCCGGTTCAGGCATGACGATAATTGAAAAAAATTATCCTTCAGATATTACGAGTATAACTCTCAATGTACCGGCAGGACCGGGCAGAATTTTTACAGTAGATGGATTTTCCGGAGAGAATTCCCTTTACAGGGGAACTTCGGGACCAATAGATCTTAATTCCGGTGAAGGTGTTGATCTTTCCATTACAATGGAGCCTTATAACAGGGGGAAGATATATGTCACCAACTATGCAGATGACCAGGTCACTGTTATCGACGGAGGCACGAATACTGTTGACACGACTATTACCGTAGGGGACGGCCCGGGAGGTATAGGTATAAATAATATTACAGGTTTTGCCTATGTTTCAAACGATATTGCCGGTACGATTTCTGTAATAGATACTGCGACAAATACGGTCACCAACACATTATCAAACTATTATAACAATTCCGGTTCTAATCCCCTGTTTATCGTTGATGTTAATCCGAATACAAACAAAATATATATATCACAGGGAACCGAGGAACTCACTGTTACTTTAATAAATGGAGATGATAATTCTGTAAGCGATATTGATACAATGAGTGGCAGTTATACCTTCGGGGTTTGCGTAAACACAGGTACAAATAAAATATATGTTTCTAAATGGGACTATCCTGCGGTTTTCAATGGTCTAACTGACGCGCTTCTCGGTTATGTGTCCGGTGGTTCCTGGAGTGAGGCCCGCGATATCTGCGCGAATTCCAATACAAACAAGATCTATGTTGTTTCAGATTATGGAACGACCGGTTTTGTTTCCGTGGTTGACGGTTCCACTGACGCTTTCAGTACAAGTATTGTCGTGGGGAGTAATCCTTATGGTATCAGTGTAAATCCTGAGACCAATAAAATATATGTGGCTAATTATGGAAGCGGCACGGTTTCAGTGATTGACGGGTCCACGGACAGCGTGAGCACAACGATTCCTGTAGGGACAAACCCGGTTGGTGTTGCTGTAAATCCTGTAAGCAATACAATTTATGTTGCTAACTGGGGTTCGCAGTCAGTTTCTGTTATTAGTGGTCTGACCGATACGGTCATTGCAACTGTTACAGTCGGAACTAATCCTGCATTTCTTGAGGTCCTTAAATAGCGGATTTTCCTTGCGGTATTCAATTAATATTTTAATGACACTTTACACCGCCTGACCACAGTCTTTCCAGACTACCGAAGAAAAACCTCTTCGACCTGCTTGCATTTTTTATAAATCTTCTTTCGGCATTCCGTATTCCGGGACATCATGCCAGGTTGGATTGCCTGTATCATAATTTCACTATCTGATGAACAAAATCACAATATGGGGCTTTGTTAAAAAACATAAATTCAAATTTTTGATTATTGACAATGCGCGAACTTGAATCAATGTTCATTTGTAAACCTGATCCGGATAAAACTGAACCTGAAATACTTTTAAGAGAAGAATAGGATCATATGGATAGATATTATTAATTTCATGTTGATCATATAAATCCAATAGATGTTTAGGCCATGAAAAAGTACTCAACCATCATCTTTGATTTTGACGGGACCCTTGTTGACTCTCGAAGGGGGGTGTTTAACTCCTACAGGTATTCTCTTGGGAAATTCGGTCTCTCCCTTGGAGATGAAAAGGAGTCGGTGAAGTTCATTGGACCGCCATTGAAATCCGTTTTCACGGAATTTTTTTCCATGGATGAGCAGGATACTTTAAAGGCCGTGGATTACTTCAGGGAATACTATGGAGAGAAGGGGGTCCATGAAACAGACCTCTATGAGGGGATTGAAGAACTTCTCAGAGATCTCAGGAACAATGAAAAGCAGATGATGATAGCCACAACAAAGGCAGCTCTTTACATGGAGATAATTACCGGGAACCTCGGGATAAAAAAGTTCTTTGTGAAAAGGACCGGGAGTAACCTGGACGGGTCCCTGTCCAACAAGGCCGAGCTTATCCGGCACGTCCTTGAGGATTATCACGAACAGGGCCGGGGAGAAACCGTTATGGTTGGCGACAGGAAGTTTGATATTGAGGGCGCACGGGACAACGGTATTGATTCAATTGCCGTAACATACGGATACGGGACGGCGGCCGAGATAAGGGATGCCGGTCCCGACTATACCGCGGGAAGCGTCCGGGATTTGAGGGACCTTCTTCTCTGATAACGGATGGTCCGGTCTTATATTAATAAAATAGCAGCAATATGTATGTCCCCGCCGCCGAAGGCGGCGGGGACATACTTGTTAAGTTTTTAATAATGTAAATATTTTTCTATCAGTTACTAAATAATTCAACATGTGATGAAAATGACTTGATTTTAAAAAACCTTTATTGGATAGTTGGAGTTCAAATCAGAGAAAATACTCCAGGTGAATACTATGAAAAACTCGGTTAAATTGTTCCTTCTTGTCATAATTCCCCTTGCCGGGATTGCCGGATATATGCTCCTGACTGACAGGATGATGGTGAGGCTTCCCGTGCTTGTCCATGAAGATCCAAAGATCACCTTTGTCACGGGGAAAGTCCACTACAGGGAAGATGGCAATGACAAGTGGAAGATCGCCATCGTGGGTGAAAAGTTAAGCATGGGAGATGAGATCAGGACAGGAAAGGATTCCCTGATTGACATACGGTTTACTTCTGCCATGGCAATCAGGTTGACCTCTGACAGCCTGGTCAAGCTGGACAGCCTGACAATCAAAAACATGCTCCTGAATGTGAAGAAGGGGTCCCTGTACGGGAAGTTCGAAAAGATCTATAAAAATCATAACATAAGGGTAACCACACCTACTGTTGTGGCGTCTGTGAGGGGAACAGAGCTCGGCTTCAGTGTCATGGAGAAGATAGAAGAAGCGGAAGCCGATAAGAAGAACAAAAAGAAAGGGCAGAAGAAAAATAAAAAGAAAAATAAAAAGCCATCCGGGGAAAAGGAAGAAGATGTTGTAAAAGAGCCGGAAAAAATGGTTTCAACATCGGTCTATTCGCTTTCGGGGATCACTGAGGTGAAGAATCCCGATATCAGCGGCAAAAGCGTTCTTCTTGCCAACCAGAACAGGGTGGTGGTGGACCAGGGCAATGCTCCGGGAGATACCGAAGAACTCACCGAGGAGGAACTCTTAAAACTCCGGTCAATACTCAATTCTATCCATTCCGAAGAGGTGCTCCTGATAAGCGATAAGATCAACTTCAAGGTGGGGAGTTCCGATATCCTTAAGTCTTCATACCCGGAACTTGATAAGATCTACAAGGTTCTCCTTGAGAGGGATGTTGTCATAAGGATAGAAGGTCATACTGATGACAGGGGAAATGATTCCGATAACCAGGCCCTCTCCCTGAAACGGGCCGAAGCAATAAAGAACTACTTCTACAGCAAGGGCATCCAGACGGAGCAGCTCCAGGTTGTGGGTTACGGCGAGAGTCGTCCCATCGCCAACAACAAGACCAAAGCGGGAAGGGCGAAAAACAGGAGGGTCGAGTTCATCGTTGTTGATGAGTAGTTGATCTCATGGAGGGGTGTCCGAGTGGTCGAAGGAGACAGACTCGAAATCTGTTGTGGGCGTATGCTCACCGTGGGTTCGAATCCCACCTCCTCCGATAGTTTTTTCTTTATTTCATCAATATACTCAGAGTGCCATTAATTCCTGACTCTTTTGACGTTCCCATACCCACGGATATGGCCCCCCCTTTTATTCCAAAAATCTTTTTCAGGGACCTGTGTTCTCGAAATGTGACCCATTGTTTCCCATCGGGGCTGATGTAGATGATTATTTTTTTAAACAATTGCGCCTTCTCTTTATCACTCATCTTTGATTTCCCCATTTCGCTTATTTTAACCGGAGTCCTCATAAAAAAATAGAGTCTTTTTTTTAAAACGAGATGGACCTGTTTTTCAGATAAGTCAAGGTACGCCGTATCCAGGGTAACCTTAAAAGGTATCCTGTCCCCTTTATCAAGATAAAAAAAGTAATCGTAACCGCCCTGTTTGTTCTTTTCCGGTTGATAATTCCCGTCGAAGTGTACGGGGGTTTTCCGGTTTAATTCCTTTACCAGTTTTGTCCTTCCCGAGCAGGAAAATAACAGTACCGGTACCAGGAGGAGTGTTAAGCGCGTATAAGTTTTCATAGATAACTCCTGTTTGTTCATGGATGGATTGTTTTCAGCCGGTTATATGTTTAATAATATTCAGGTTATACCCGGCTTGGGTCATTATGATGAATCTTTTATTCTGTGTAAGTACTTTTTATTAATTTTGTGTTACAATAATTGTTACGGGGCTGTGGTTGATTTTGTTTATCGTCCCGGAGATAAAATGTTTATTGCCTTTTTCATGCCTGAGAATGAAGTGCAGTCCCCCCGCAGGGGGGGAACTGTTCCGGGTATTTACCCTCTCTTAAAACTCTGCCTCCCCTCCTCCGCCATGAGCCGGGCGAATGTTTCGGGACCGTTCTTCCCGATATACTCAACGCACCGCTTCCGGTCGGACCGGAAAATGAAGGAAAAGATCCGGGAGATGAAGTTATTGAAGTACCCGCATTCATTGACATCGGTATACTTTTGGCATTCCGAACAGTTGTTGTAACCGTTTTCAATGTTACAGCTGCGGACTTTGCACCAGCTGGCTTTCTCGTTCTCCCTGCAGCCGGGACATTTTTCACTTAAGTATCTTTTACAAGCGCCACAATAGAGACCACAGTAAGCTACCATGTTTTTATCTGCTGTAATTTCTCTCATTATTTATCTCCTCTCACTGAGGTTTATTCATCCGCCCAGGCGGGCATGGCTGACATGTAATGGTCTGGGTGCAGTGGGCGCAGTAGTCACCCCGGTAATCCTTTCCCTCTTCTCCCGTAATGGGAATCCCGCGGGAGAGGCAAAAATTTTTGTTCATGGTGTTTCTCCTCTATTGAATGTATTTGCCTTTATTATAAACTATTCCTGTGACAACCCTGTGTCATGTTTGTAGAGGACGGATATTTTTTTTGCCTTTTCCGCGATTTTTTTCCTGAGAGGGACCGGCTCCAGGACTTCAACCTGTTCGCCGAAGCTGAGGAGAAAGGAGGTGATCCACTGGTTGTCGGGAAAGGTGACATTTACCAGCAATTCTCCCCCGGAAAGCCGTGTGATCTGTTCCGGCTCAAAGTACTCTTCAACCCGGGGGGCGGCGCCGGGGAAGAACTTCAGGACCAGGTGGACCGTTTTTACCTGTTGTTCTCCTGAAGAAAAGAACTCCTCATAACCGCCGCTTCGCCTGATAAATTCCCGCTCCAGGGGGACCGGTTTTCTCATCCGGGAGACCTTGAAAAGCCGGTAATCTCTTCTGAGGCAGCACCAGGCAAAGAGATACCAGGCGTGTCCCTTGAAGATAAGCGTCATGGGCTCAACCGTGCGGTGGTTTTTTTCACCCCGGGTGTTCATATATTCAAAATCCAGAAAATTACAGTTGGAAACGGCCCTGTTGACTACCTGCAGCTTTTCCTTCTCCTTTTTTCCCGTTCCCCAGGGGAGGATATCGATAACCAGCTGTTCCCCGAAGTTCCCGGTCCCGGTGGTTTTCCCCCGGGGGACAATACTGGAGATCTTGTTAATGGCGTTGTCCAGCTCCCTGTTCTCCAGGGCGGCGTTTATCCCCTTGAGGGCGGTGAGAACGGCAAGGATATCCGGAAGGGAGAGGACCTGGCGGTCCATACGGTAGTTCTCCATGATCCCGAACCCCCCGTTGTTACCGGGGTAGGATATCACCGGTATTCCCGCCAGGTTAATGGCGTCTATGTCCCTGTAGATGGTCCTTATCGAGACCTCGAACTTCTTCGCCAGTTCCCGTGCGGGGATGCGGTCCCTGTTGAGAAGCATAACGGTTATGGAGAGGAGCCTGTCTATTCTCATATTACTAAAAAGGGTGAAGAGATACAATTTTTGCAAGTATTTTCGGGATTGTGATCCGGATTTTACCGGTTTAATCTGAATTCCGTGAAAAAAGTGCCGTTCATACCGGTAGAGATGCCGTTAGGGAGCTGCGGGGGTCAGAGCACCCGGTTATTTATTGACAGGAACTCTTTACTGTATTTTTTTTATCTAACTATGTTGCCTTGAAAAACCTCTTTTGATGGTTTTCCAGGCTGTTTTATTTACCAGGGGAGTGTCTGTTCATATGAATACCAGGTTTGTTTCGAATACACCGGATGAACTGCTGAATGAATATAATGAAAAAGTGTCCGCAGTTAAGGATGAATTTACCGGCAAAATTTCTGCCGCTCAGCAACAGGGCCGGTTTGACACGGTCCGGCAGCTTACTGAAAATATGCAGACAGCTATCAAAGACCTGGACGGCAATTACCGGAAACATCTTGCTCTCCTGAAGGGTTCGGATCTGCAGGCCGGGTCTGTCTATAACCGGGAGCAATGCACCCTTGATCTGGATAAAACAGTCTATGACGGTGACCGTGATTATGTTATTGAGTTCAGGCAGGACCCGGGCATACAAAATTCCCTGCGGATAATTAAAGAGAACAACCCGGTTTTTCAATCTCGAAAACACCTGCTTAAAACCAGTCTTCGATTGACCCCGGTACTGGCTCCCGCCTTGTACAGGATCGGGGACAAATGTAAAGAAATTCTCGGTTTGAAGGCTTCCATCGAATTTTATGTCTATCAAAGCGATCTCTTCAACGCGTCCTGCTATCCCCCTGATCCCGGCCGTTTATATATCATTTTGACTTCAAGTATTCTGGAAAAATTCAGGGAAGATGAGCTGACTTTTGTTATCGGTCATGAAATCGGCCATGTCCTGTTTGATCATTTCAGCTACCCTGCCAACCACATCATGGAAGCGGGCGGTGATGAACTGTCGCCTCTGCATGCCATGAAACTCTTCGCGTGGAACAGAAACTCGGAGGTCAGTGCGGACCGTATCGGGCTGTTATGCTGCCAGAGCTATGACGCAGCCGCCAGAACATTCTTTAAACTGTCTTCCGGGGTAACCTCCGATTCCCTGGATTTTCAAATGCCCGAATACCTGAAGCAGTTTGTGGACCTCGAAGACATTCTCTCCAGCTCCGATCTTGATCCGGAGGACTGGTATACCAGTCATCCCTTCAGTCCTCTCCGTATTAAGGCCCTGGAGCTTTTCAATAACAGCGAAACCTATTACAGTCTCCTGAACAGGCCGGGGGGAGACCTGACGGAAGAGGAGATGGAAAACAAAATAAAGAACATTCTTTCCCTGATGGAACCCAATTACCTTTCCGAAGAATCGGAAACAGGCAGCCTTATCCAGCATTTCATGTTTATGGCGGGATACATGATCACCCTGGCTGACGGCCAGATCCTTGATTCCGAACTCCAGGCGTTGAGCACGCTCATCTCCCCGGAGTTGTTCGCGGAATGCCTGAAAACAGTACAGGAAAAGGGGAATGACCGTGATGCTATTCAGGAGGAGTTGGAGGAACTCTCGGCAAAGCTGAACCTTCTGCTCTCACCCATACAGAAATTGAATATCCTGAGGGACCTGTCGGTCATCACCTATGCTGATGGAAACATTGATCAGGATGAAGTTGATGTTCTCTATGTTTTGAGTTACCTGCTCCAGATCAGATCCGAGTTTATTGACCAGATACTCGGTGATGCGGAAATTTCCGAGTAACCGGCTGCCTGAAAAATAAAAAAAACCGGAACTCCCCGGGGCTCATGTCTTGTGTTTTTTGACGCCCCATCTATTATATTGACATTTATTCCAACAATATTAATTCTCCTGGCGGTCTATTCCCCCGGAGAATTTATCAATGCATTCAGGAACGTGAGAAAGGGGACAGCTTCATGCGGTCATTTTCTTTAATAGAATTTTAACCTGCCATCTCCAGTCTTTCCATTGCGAAACCATTGAATCTTCACTGTTCCGCTACTCCCCGTTCACGGATTTCCTTTAAAAAATTTATTCCTGTCATATCTGTTATGAGAAATTGGAATTTGGAATTTCAGGGGACAGAGTAGCCTCCGGGCAAATGTGTAAATGCTTTTATGCCAGGAGGTAGAAGGTATGAATAAAATTCTAGGAAATTATAACATGAATTTTTTTTTGTAAAAAGTTTTAATTAATCCTACTCCTCAATCGTATTAATGTTTGGGAAGAATAACTCTATTCCCGCATTTTACAATGAGAGGATGGATAATATGAGAACGACTATTAATGCAGACACATTACTGATCTTAAAGCTGAGAGAAGCCATGGCTGAAGTTGATCTGACAAAGGATGAACTGATCAAACTCTTAATATCACGGATCATTAAGAAAAACAGCTTTGTTCCTCAACCCGGTAAAACAGTGAAGTACCAGGATGGCGGTCCGGAGAGAGTCTGGAAAATTGAACATATCAACCTTGAGCCTGTATTCTATGAGAAGGTCCTTGATTTGAGGAGACATTTTAAGTTTTCCGTTTCTTGGTTTGTTGCTTTTGCCATTATTAATTATCTTGATGAATTAGTAAATGATTTAAGTAATTCAGGAAATAGTGCAAAAAATATAGATAACTATACAAGAGGTTATGTTTATATTTCTGAAATAGTAGGCAGTATTCTCGTATTTATCACAATGATGGAAACACAAAACAAAAAAACCTGAAAAAACTCCGATAAAACCCAAAGAGTACGAAATTTTTATCAAAACCATGCATCCGGTCCCATCCCGGATTTTCAATCATGCCCGGTGAAGGCCGCAATGTTCAGCAAGGGAGAGTTAAATCTCACTGAGATCCTTCCCCCCGGAGAAAGGCAAAGCGGCTGAAAAGAAGGGGGGCCCCGAAGGTGACCCAAAAGCCGATGAGCCAGTACCTGAAGTACCCTCCCACTGTGTTCGCGGGAAGCAGGGGTTTCAGACCGGCCTTAAGAACCATGATTACCGCCAGTCCCAGGATGACCTTGACCGCCGCGGCAGCAGGTCCGCTCTTCGGTGAAAACACGATCCGGTCATGGGCAATATATGCCCCGCAGACCATTGATGAAAGGACTGCCAGCGGCTGGGAGAGTGTCTTCCCCGGCAGAATAAAGAGCAGGAGAAGGGGCAATACGGTCATGGTGAAGATAATAATCATGCCGGGAATGTCCTGCCATCTCCTTTCCGCCAGCCCGTTGAGGGGGATGAGCAGGGCAAGAAGAATCCCCCCTATGAGGAAACCGCCAATGACATCACCCAGGTAGTGGACACCCAGGTACATCCGAGAATAAGGGATAAGGAGGATCAGGAGGACCGCGAGAACACGTAAAGGCTTCCACTTGATATAAGCAAAGGCAGATCCCCAGAAGGTAACGGCTCCCTGGGTATGACCGCTGGGAAACCCGGGGCTGTTGCGGGGGATATAAGTGCGGTTCAGCTCCTTGATCCCGTCTAAGAGACCGGCGGGGTCGGGACGGGGGTTGTTGTAGAGCTCTTTGAAAAAATCATTAAAGACTGCGGAGATAAGAAAGACGGCGCCGATTTTCAGGGTGGTCTTTTTATCCCCGGTCCAGTAGGCTATGGGCAGAATGATCACATAGAACATCTGGCTGCCCAGTTTCGTTACTGTGGCCATGAAAGTGTCGAGCCAGGTTCCCGCGAAGATATGCAGGGTGTTTAAAATTTCTTCGCCGAAAAAAAAGGGGTCTTTGAGCCAGGTTTCCATGTAATTTTTCCATTCATTTTTTATTGTGTCCGGCTTGTGGGATATAAGAGTGCCGGGTCCACCGGTCAGGTTATTTCCTGATGATAGTTTCTACGCAATTTTCATCAAGATAAAAATTTTTATTATAATAAAAAATGGAGTGTTCCGGAAACCAGCGAGGTCTTTACCTGTTTAACCAAATTTATAATAATTTCACAATTTGCTCATATGTTTTTCATCCCGGTTACCTACACATTCATGCATAGTTATTTCTTATGAAAAACTAACAACTCAGCTATGAATATCCCTTTAGTTTTAAGATCACTGCTGATGCGATTCAGCTTAAAAGTGAAGGCACAGACTCAAACGGTGACGATGTGGAGACGGAAACACCCTATTATGGTTTTTTCCTGAAAAATGCTTACCTTCAGGCGAAGAACGATTTAGGGGCCGCAACGCTCACCACTCAGTTCGGTCTTATAGGGACCCCCGTCATCGGACTTGCTGACAAGGTTTCCGATTACCGGTGGATCTACAACAATTTTATCGACAAGTCAAAGAACCTTCTCGGTACTTCAATCGATACTTCCGCGGATCTCGGTATCAGTGTAAAAGCCGATATCATGAAAATGGTATCAATCACCGGCGCTTACATGAACGGTGAAGGTTATAAGGGTGTTGATGTCTTATCTCAAGAGCAGGGACAGGCAAAAGAAGTTCAAAGAGCGTGCCCTTGAGTGCGCCCGGGAATACAATGCCGATGCCATCATTGAAAAGATGATGAAAGAGATTGACCTTCCTCCGGAGATCTGACGGGAAACATCAATGGAAGAGAAATGGACCTGGTGGAAGCATGGGGTTATTTACCAGATCTATCCCAGGAGCTTTTACGACTCCAACGGGGATGGTGTGGGAGATATCCCCGGTATCATTGAAAAGCTGGATTACCTTGAGGAGCTGGGTATCGACGGTATCTGGATATCTCCCGTAAATATCTCCCCCATGTATGATTTCGGTTACGACATCAGCGATTACTACAACATAGATCCTGTTTTCGGGACCCTGGATGATTTTAAAAAGCTGGTCAGAGAATCGCACAAAAGGGGAATCAGGATAATCATGGACCTGGTCCTCAACCACACCTCACACCTGCATCCCTGGTTCATGGAATCACGCTCATCCGTTGATAACCCGAAAAGGGACTGGTATATCTGGCGCCCTGGCAATGAAAAGAAGCCGCCAAACAACTGGGAATCCGCTTTCAGCGGGACTGCATGGAAGTTTGACGGGATTACGGGGGAATATTATCTCCACTCTTTCCTTGAAGAACAGCCGGACCTCAACTGGGAGAATAGGGATATGAAGAAGGAGATGTTCAGGATGGTCCGTTACTGGCTGGATCTGGGTGTGGACGGGTTCAGGCTGGATGTGGTCAACTTTCTGATCAAGGACAAATATTTCAGGAACAACCCCAGGAGGATCATATCCGGGATATTCCGGAACCACAAGTATGGCCGTAACCGGCCCGGGGTCCATGAACTCATGAGGGAGTTCAGGGAAATACTCGATTCATATGACGAGAAAATGGCAGTGGGAGAGGTCTTTAACCTTCCCCCGTCGCCGGGAATGTCCGCGGATTTTCTCGGGAACGGGACAGATGAACTTCACCTGGCCTTTGACTTCTCGCTCATGTACAGGATGTGGAATGCAAGGTCTTTCTATAAGACAATAAGGAGATGGATGAAAACAATTCCGGGATGGCTGGGCCTGCCATGTCCTCTCCAACCATGACCAGCCCAGGAGCAGGGGGAGATTCAACCGACGAAAGGACGGTACGAAGCGCGCAATGGTGGCCATGACCCTTCTCATGACCCTCAGGGGGACCCCTTTTCTCTACTACGGGGAAGAGCTGGGGATGCAGAACAACAAGATAAAGAAGGATGATATTATCGACCCCGCGGGAAAACGTTTCTGGCCCTTCTACCAGGGACGTGACCCGGCGAGGACTCCCATGCAATGGTCCCCCCATCCCAATGCCGGTTTCACCACCGGGAAATCATGGCTTCCCGTATGTTCCGATTATCAAACTATAAACATTGAAACGCAGAAAGATGACAATTACTCACTCCTGAACCTTGTGAAAAAACTTATCAGGACCAGGAAAGAGAAGCCGGCGCTTCACCGGGGAAAGTGGGTAAGGACCATCAAAGGACACAGGGGCGTCATTGGCTACTACCGGGTGCATGAAGATCAGGAGATCTTTGTGGCGCTGAATTTTACTGCAAGGGAAAAATATATTCATTCACACAACAGGGGCCAGTGGAAGGTACTCCTCTCCACTCATCGTTCCGTTAACAGCCATCTGACGGATTTCAGAATGACCCTGGAGCCCTACGAGGCGACTGTTGTGGAAAAAATAGGAACACTGTAACAGAATATTCTCTAAATAATTTATGAAGGTTTAATTTATTATAATTTATTAGATAAGAGTTTTTTCAGTAAAATATCTTCGATATTTCGCCTTCCATCAATCACAGTTTCTACCCATACAATATTTTCATCGATTTTATAAATTATTCTCCATGGAGTGACAATGATTTCTCTATATGTTAAAATATTATGTTTTTGTAATTCAGGAACATGTCTGTATCTATCTGGTAATTTATAAAGTTTATTCGCATTTTGTTGGATTTCATTTGATTTTTCCAAAGCCATATCAATACTTTTATTTTCAGCTATATAGTCAATTATTTCATTAAGATCAAATATGGCATTGTTTGACCAGTTGACAACATAGTTTTTAGCCATTCTCTTTTTTCTTTTTTAGTAATTTTTTATTTAAATCATTGAATACTTCTTCTTGAGATTTATATTTTTTATTTGCTATATCTTTTTCGCCAATAGAAATTAATTTTAGCATAGCTATTGCATTTTTCATATCTTGAAAACTTTCCGTGTCAACAAGAACTGCCCGAGCCTCTCCATTTTGAGTTACATAGATTGGTCTATGAGTTTCATTGACTTGATTAAGTATTTCAGCAGCATGAGATTTTATGAATGAAATGGGTCTAATGTCTTCTTTTATATTCATAATAATACCTTTTTCTAAAGTAGTCTTTATATGATACTAAAATAAGTCTAGTTTGTCAAGAATTAATTATTTTGGAAAAGAAACGAAACAGAAAAAGTGAATAATCAAACTAAGAAGAAATCTGCCGGTTTCATCTGATTAAGTTCTTTTCTTTTTTACTCTGACTTTCCGGGTGGGATATTTTCCGGTTGCAATCTTTCGGTTCCCGGATAACTATGAACAAAAATAGAAATGACTGTTAAGAAATACAACGAATTCATTGCCAGGATAAAACTCATCGGAAGCAAAATATCCGCCGAACCGCTTTTCCCCGGTGAACCGGTCAGTGAACCTGTTGCCCTGAAAAATTGCACATATAATCCGGGATCACTTGTGAGGGTTGAGGGGGAGCCTTCAGGTGAATATCTTTGCAGAGAACTTCTGGCGGAACCGGATACTGCTCTGAGCAAAATTTATGCTATCCTCGAAAAAGAGAAGATCAATCCGTCATTTCCCCGGGAATGCTACCGGGAAGTCGAGACTATCCTTGAGGACCCGGGTATTGATGACGAGAAGCTCACAGATTTTAGGGACCTCCCCTTTGTCACCATTGACAATGAGGGCTCCCGTGACCTGGACCAGGCCCTTTATATAAAAAAAGAGAATAATATCTATCAAATATTCTACGCGCTTGCAGATGCCTCATATTATATTAAGCCGGGAATGGCCCTTTTCAGAGAGGCGCTGAAAAGGGGCTCAAGCTATTATCTTCCCGGTCTTTCTGTCCCCATGCTTCCGAAAGAACTTTCCCAGGGTATTATCTCCCTCAATCCCCGGGAAGAGAGGAGGGGAGTTGTTTTCATCATGGATCTTGGCAGTGAGGGTGAGGTCATTGGAGCCAGGGTCCGGCGGGGAAGAATGCGGAGCAGGGCGAAGCTCACATACAGCGGTGTCCAGGAGTATTATGACAAAGGTGAAAGCAGCAGCCTTTACGGCAGGGAATTTAGCAGCTCACTGGATCTCCTGAAGGAGATAGGGAGTAAGCTTATCCGTAAAGCAGTTGAAAGGGACGTGGTCCGGTTCCACAGGTTTGATGAAAACATCGGTTTCAGTGAAAATGACCGCGCGTTTACCTTTACAATAGAGTCCAGAAATGACTGCAGCAGGTACAATGAACAGATGTCGCTTCTCTGTAATATGGAGGGGGCGAAACTCATAGCAGGGGACCCCGGTGTTCAGTCGATTTTCAGGGTCCACGGCGCTCCCACAGAGGAGAGTCTGCTCAGGTTGAAAACTTTAATCAAAGACATTGTGGATGAGCATGGGCTGGAGAGGGAGGCCTGGCTCTGGGAAAAGGGCAGAGAGAGCCTGGCAGATTACATTGAAAGGATTTCCTCTTACGGCAATAACAGGGACGTCTGTAATGCCATAGAGCGGCAGATCCTTATCTCCAACGAAAGGTCTTTTTTTGATGAGAATGAATCGGGGCACTACGCCCTTGGAGTTGAACTCTACAGCAGGTTTTCATCTCCCATGAGGGAGATCATCGGGATATTTATCCACAAGGAACTCATGGAAAAACTGGGCTTTATTAAAGAGGAATTCAGCCATGAGGAGGATGAACGTGCCAGGGAGTCTGTGATTAAATCGGGAAACAGGTCAAAGGATATGCAGAAAAACCTGGACAAGTCAGTGAGGAAGCTCGTCGTTGACCAGGTTTTTAACGGGGAGATAAGCAAAGCTTCTGAAAAAAGAACTGTGTATACTGGCACTATTCTCGGAATCAAACAGTCACGCCTCTATGTAAGACTGCATGAGGTCCCGGTTGAAATCAAAGTCTATGTTGAAGAACTTGAGCGGCATTATAAGGTGAAATTCGTTTATACCGGGAACTCTGTCTTCCTCGAATCAGATGATAATAAAATCCGCTTTTCCACAGGGTCAATGATAAAACTGAAGGTCCATTCATATAATGAGAGGGGAAAGTGGATCCTTTTACCGGTTGACCTCTCCTCGTGCTGAGCACGCGTGATTTTGCACTCATAAAATTCTCTTGTTCGTTGGGTATTCCAGCAGTTAACCAATCATGATTAGTTAAAATTACACAGTTGAATTACTCATGCTGAGCCCGTTCTCCCTGAAAAGGAAATATTAATAATAACAGCCGAAAGGACTAAGAGAAAGAGACTAGGAAATATCATATAACTACTGTTGTGATTGTCTCTTTTTAAAACTATTGCCTTATTGACTTTCATGCTTCCCGGACCATAATATTTGTGATTTTGAAAAATCTGTTAACCGGGCATCCCCGGTATGGAGAGACAGGGTACTGTTGTACAGCTGATGGAAGAAAGAACTGATTATTTTGAAAATTAATTTTTCCGGATACGGAGGAAAAAAATGAGCATCAAGCGTAAAATTCTACTGCCGGTGACAGGGGCCTTATTAATCGCGGGTATCATTGTATATCTATCGGTATCAAGTGTAATGGAGTCTGTTCTTAAAAAGGAATATGAAAACAAAAAAGCATTATATACGGAAACCCTGCAGGACCAGATGGAAACTCTTTCCAAAAAAATATATAAAGACATTGAAAGTACGGGCAGCAAGGCCCTTGAGATCTGCTCACTTTTTTCAAAAACAGAAGCTGTCATCCAGGCATTTAAAGTTGCTCATAGAGGTGATTTCTTTAATCTACATGATCCTTTTACGCAAAAGGCAAGGGAAATGCTCAGGGCCCATTTTGCAAGGACCCTGCAGGGATATAGTGATAATACGGGCGCCGGGAAATTAAAATTACATTTTCATCTGCCAAATGCAAGAAGCCTTGCCCGTCTCTGGAGAAAGGGATGGCAAACAAAGGTCAACGGGAAAAAAGTTGATATTTCAGATGATATATCAGGTTTTCGAAATACAGTCCGTGATGTTAATAAAACGAAAAAGCCGGTTACAGGCATAGAGATCGGAAGGGGCGGTTTTGTCATAAGAGGACTTGCCCCTGTTAAGGATAATAAGAAACATTATGGTTCGGTGGAAGTCCTTTTTACGTTTAATGATCTCATAAAATTGAGCAAAACGGATAAGGACCTTTACTTCGTGGTTTATATGAATAGGGAATACCTTCCAATAGCAAAATCCCTGCAAAATGAAAACAGGTATCCCGTGGTCTATAATAAATTTGTCCGTGTGAGTGACCTGGAGAGCAATATCTCTTCCGTTGTCATTACGGAAAATTTATTGCTGAAAGGAAATAAAAACCTGGTCATGGAGGAGATAAAAAATTATTATCTGGCTTCTTTCCCGGTTAAAGATTATTCCGGTAAACCAATTGGTGTCATTGTTGCCATGCGCGACATTTCGCAAAATCAGAAGAAAATCGAAGCGGCCCTCCTGCAGACGAAAAAAATAACAAGATCACTTGAATACGGCCTTTTACTGGGAGTTGTTTTATTTATCGGAATTATTATAACGTTACTTGTTTTCAGTATAGGATTTGTTATTTCTCCTATTGCCAAAGCCACTCAAATGTCCATTGAAATCTCCCGGGGAAATCTTGAGGTAGAAACGGGAGAGTTAAATTCAAAAGATGAAGCAGCCGTCATGATACATTCATTTAAAGAGATGCTCATTTCCCTGAAAGAAAAATCGCAAATTCTGGAACAGATCGCGGATGGTGATTTATGTGTTGAGGTCTCACTTTCTTCTGAAAAAGACAATCTTGGACAATTATTGGACAAAATGGTTGTTTCATTAAATGACAAAATAGCCCAGGTAAATGTTTCTGTTGAGCAAGTGGCTTCAGGTTCTTACCAGCTTGCGCAGGCCAGTCAGGAGCTGTCACAGGGTGCAGCAAGACAGGTCTCGTCGCTTGAGGTGATTACTTCATCAGTTACTGAGATATCCGGCCAGGCCAGACAGAATGCGGATAATGCTATAGAGGCAAGCGGACTTGCCAGGCAGGCCATGGAGAACGCGGAAAACGGCAACAAACAAATGGAGGATATTGTTATTGCTATGGAGGGAATCAACAGGAGCGCGGATGAAATAAAGCGGATTGTTAAAGTGATAGATGATATAGCCCGCCAGACAAACCTTCTTGCCCTTAATGCCAATGTTGAGGCCGCCCGCGCGGGAAAATACGGAGAGGGTTTTGCGGTAGTGGCCGGAGAGGTCCGTGATCTGGCCAGCCGGAGCGCTTTAAGTGTCAGGGAAACCACCGAAATGGTGGAAGAGGCCATAAAAAATATCACTCAGGGCAGTCTCCTTGTAGAAGCAACAGCCAGGCAGTTGAAGGAGATCACTGACAGCTCCTTAAAAATGACCGATCTGGTAGAAGAAATCGCCCTGGCAAGCAGGGAACAAACCCGGGGCCTGGACCGGGTCAAGAGCGGTTTTAGTCAAATTGAGCAGGTGACACAGTCCAATATGGCCAATGCCGAGGAATCCGCATCCATAGCGGAAGAGCTGTCCAGCCAGGCCCAGCAGCTCAAGGCCATTGTCCTGACTTTTAAACTGAAAAACCGGTCTTTAGAAAATCAGCCTGAAGAAACTCATTCCCTGTTATTACCCGTGTCTGGCGGTGTTTATCATTTAAACAACTCACTGTCATCAAATACCGGTTGACGGGCCCTATATCCGCGCAACACCGAGGAAAAGTGTGTGAAGTACCACCATGAGGACAATAAACGCCGCGCGGGCTTTCTCCGGTGAGATCCCCGGAAAGCTGTAGCTTATATGGCCCTCACTGCATTGAGGAATGCAGTCCCCGCAGAGGGTGCAGGAGAGTCCCGGTTTCCTGTTCTCAAGGTGTTCCCCGTTCAGGGCATTGTAACGGCAAACAGCCGTACACTTCCCGCACCCGGTGCAGCTGTCGCTGATGGTTATCCTCCAGGGCGATATCTTTCCGAGAATATCCGCCGCAAGCCCCATGGGACAGTAGACGGTACAGTGGACCATGGTCCCGCGCCGTGATGAGATGATGGCCATAATGAGCACCCCGGTAATGCCGAAAGCCGCCCCGGAAAACACGGCTGTTAAAACGGGTACCTGGAGGACATTAAGAAGAAGAGGGACTGCCAGTGCCAGAAGGAGTAATCCTGCTCTGACCTTCCCTGCCCAGGGAGGGTTCTGCGCGGGCCTCCCTTTTTTCAGCCTGCTCAGCCTGTGGTCCCAGGCACCTATATAGCAGAGATGACTGCACCAGGCCGGCCCTGCGAGGAGCACCGTTGTGAGAAAGAGTGCCGGCATAAAGAAGCTGCCTCCCCTGTAGAGAGGGCCTGATATGATCAGCACCGGGACGGGAAGGTGCAGTTTTCCGGTCATGAGCATCTTCTCAAATCCTGCCAGGCCCAGAATGAGCTGCAGAAAAAAAATGAAAGAAAAGAACATCCAGATATATCCCCTGAACCGCGGAGCTGTGGCCGGATCCAGCATCTTCTTCCCGATCCAGACCGCGTAGAGGGAGAGGAGGAGCGTCTCAAAAATTCCCTGCCCAGGGAAAAATCTCTCTAAGAGAATGAGCTTTAAGGGGACTTTTACTCTGAGCAGTTCCAGGAGAGTAAAGGTCAGTATGAAAATCAGCGCCAGGGGTACGGTCCTTTTCTTCTCATTGACAGGTCTTTCTTCTCGAGTCTCGACAGCTTTAATCTTATTATTCATGACACAGTAACTATAGTTAGATATCCTGACAATATACTTTTTGTCAATTAGTAATTTTCCCCCCATCCCTCAAAGGGGGCGAAAGATATTAAGCAAAAATCCTCTTATGCCCCCTTAGGGGGTTAGGGGGGTCTTCATTTAAAAAGAGGCGCCAGTTTCTTGAACTCGCCGGTCCCGGCCTTTTCCAGTATCATAAAGGATATTGTCTCCGTAGGGTAGATCACAGCACCTGCCGCGGAGAGGGCATTTAATGCTGTCTCCCAGTCATGCTTTCTTCGTGAACACACCCCGTCGCTTGCGATGAACACATTCATGCCTTCCTTCAGCAGGGTCAGAGCAGTCTGGAATACGCAGACATGGGTCTCCATCCCGGTAATGATAATTGTGTTTTTTCCCATTCCGGAGAGTGTTTTGTTGAGGGCCTCTTCCTTCATGCAGTCAAAGTGGATTTTTTCAAGGAATTCGGCATCTTTTATCTTTCCCGCAAGTTCTTCCACGGTGGGCCCGAGACCTTTTCTGTACTGTTCCGATACGACTATTGGAATATCATGGACATTTGCGGTTTCAATGAGAATACCGGTGTTTTTGAGAATGTTTTTCTGTTCCTTCTCTTTCATGGCGGCAAAAAGCCTCTCCTGTATATCAATGACAAGGAGCGCCGAATCTTTTTGGTTAATGATAAATTTGTCGATATTCATGAGGTCCTCCTTCTAATGTAACTATAGAGTGATGTATAAGAATCATTTTATTAAAAAAAGAGAACTGATATGTCCCCGCCGCGGTCGGCGGCGGGGACATATTGTTTATATTTTAGTAAACAGGTTTGTTTTATCCATAGAGCTGTGTAGTTACTCTTCCTTCAAGAGGTCATCTTCAATATTATTCAGAATAGAATCTGTTGTTGATTTTTTGATGTTTTTATAGATAAGAGATTTCTGTTTTTTTGAGATATTTTCCCGGGGCCCTTTTTTTGTGGTCCGCATGTCAATCTTGATATTGGCGCATAATTCGCATTCCTTCTCGGGGACTGTCCCGGGGATAAAACCTTCTTTGATCAGGTTCTTGCAGTCAGGGGAAGGGAGAAGGCCCGACCTGCTGCATACTTCAGTGTATGTGAGAGAAGCATATGTGGGAAAAGAAAGAACAGGCTCGTGTTTGAGAGCAAGCCTCATATAATCGCCCCAGATGGGAGCGGTTATGGCCCCGCCGGACTGGCCAATCCCCAGGGAAAGCCCCATCCGGTCATAACCGACCCATATCCCCGTGGTCAATTGCGGAACAAACCCCACAAACCAGGCATCCTTAAAGTTATTGGTGGTGCCTGTCTTGCCTGCCGCTTCCCTTCCCGGACGCGCCGCACCGCCGGTGCCCCCTGATACAACGGCTTTCAGCATGTTTATCATGACCTGCGCGGTATCGGGATTAATGATCTGAAGGGTGCCCTTTTTCCTTTTTTCACTCAATATCTTCTCAACCTCTTTTTCCCGGTTTTCCAGTATCTTTCCGTCCCTGTCCTTAACATATCGTATTGAAAAGGGAATAACGTCCCTGCCGCCGTTGGCAATAATCGAGTATGCCCGGGTAAGTTCAAAGGGGCTCACTTCAAGGGACCCCAGGGCAATGGAAAAGTTTCGCGGGATTCGCTTATTGATTTCATCCTTATTGAACTTGAGAAGCCTGCCGTAGTATTTCATGATATAATCTATGCCGAGCTGGTCAGCGACCCTGATGGATATGACGTTAATAGACAGCGCCAGGGCCTTGCGCAGCCTCAGCAGCCCGTAGTAGCTTCCCTCGTAATTCTCGGGGAGCCAGTCGCCCCCTTCGTTGTCCAGGTAGATGACCGGTGAATCGAGCACAGCGGTTGAAGCCGTGAACTTTTTGCTTTCTATGGCGGAAGTGTAGAGCAGCGGTTTAATTGCCGAACCGGGCTGTCTTCTCATCTGAATGACCCTGTTGAGCTGGTTGATGCTTGAAAACTCACTTCCCCCTATAAGGGCTTCAATGTACCCGTTCTTATGGTTGATGGAAATGATGCATCCCTCCACCTTCTGCAGCTCCCTGTCCGTTATATATGTTTTTTTGTAATCATCAATCAGTTTATCAACAGTATCGATCCCGGTAAGGAGGTTAAGCCCTTCAAGTTCTTCTATTAAGGATGTTCTTATAAAGCTGTTTACCTTTTCATTTCTCCGGGAGCCCTTTCTTCTGAATCCCTTCAGGTCAAAGAGGTCAGACACAAGGGTGATAGTGTCCGTATAGGTGTCATTGATATAGTCTTCGTTTTTATAGGAGAGTTCCGATGATATTCCTGATTGTTTCATCAATGCGGGTCCCAGAATTTTACGGCCGGCTTCCTGTTTCTTTACGTCAAGTGTTGTATAGACAAGGAGGCCTTTATCATAAACGGTCTCCTCTCCGTATTTTTTTATCAGCTTCCTTCTTATGAACTCGGTAAACCATGGCGCCCTGTTAACCCGTGAGCTCCAGGTATTGAGCGTGGGGGCGATTTCACTTATATGGACAAGGTATTGGGGCCAGAATTCAAGGTAGCTCTTCTCCGCTTCCTCAACACTGATAAAACCCATCTCAACCATTTTTGCAAGGGCTATCTTATGCCTCTGCATGGAGGCATTGGGGTGCCTGATAGGCGACAGGCGGTTTGGTGAGCTGGGGAGGGTGGCAATGAGAGCTGCTTCCGCCAGGCTCAATTCCCAGACATGCTTGTTAAAGTAGAGCCGTGACGCCGATTCTACCCCGTAGGCGCCGTGTCCCAGAAATATCTGGTTGAGATAGAGGGTGATAATCTCGTCTTTGGAGTATGAGAACTCCATCATTAATGCGATAAATGCTTCTTTTATCTTTCTGTAGATATTCCTCTTCCTTGAAGTCAGGAGGACTTTTGCCAGCTGCTGGGTTATCGTGCTTCCCCCCTGCCGTATCCTTCCCGAGAAAATATTGATGAAGAAGGCCCGTACAATCCCTTTAATATTTATTCCATAGTGTTCGTAAAACTCATTGTCTTCCATGGCTATGAAGGCATGGGTAAGGTTTTTGGGGATCTTTTCGAATTCAACAACTTCCCGCTTCTGCCTGAAGAGCTCGGATACCAGGATGTTGTTTTTATCATATATTTTAGTCGTAACATTCGGCTTGAAATGGGCCAGGGACTTGACATTCTTAAAATCATTTATAAGGATAAATATAAAAGCAATAGTTATGCCTGTAGCAATTCCTATGACCGTGATTTTCGTCAGCCTCCGGTTCCTGATAACAAAATCAATCAGTCTGCCGATACTGCCGGTTATTCCGGGTATAAGTTTTTCAAAGAGAAAATTCCCTTTGTATCCCGGCCGGGTAAATTTGCCCCTCTTTCCATAAAAGCTTGTCATTGTATAAATCTCCTGAACAAGTTGTTAGGTTCAGAAAGTGTGGTAATTATTTCAAGAATAAATATCCAAAAAAAATTAAAGAATTTAAAAAAAACCAATTTAATAAAAACAGGAAATTATTTTATTATAAACGTATTTAAATAGATATATATGATTATAAACGACTATATTCGGCATCACGCTAAATTATTTATATGACGAAATTTTAAATGAAAAATTGAGCATTCGTAAGCTATCAAGGATGATAGTCGTAAAATTTCAAGGAGGAAAGTCATGATAATAAATCACAACATCGCTGCAATTTTTTCCCACAGAACGTTGAAATTTCATGACTGGAGCATCACAAAGGATGTTGAGAAACTCTCATCTGGTATGAGAATAAACAAGGCTGGTGATGATGCTTCAGGACTTGCCGTCTCCGAAAAAATGCGTTCACAGATTCAGGGCCTCAGGCAGGCTGAAAGAAACACTGAAGATGGAATGTCAATGATTCAGACGGCAGAAGGATATCTTAACGAGGTCCATGAAATACTGCAAAGAATAAGGGTCCTGGCAGTGCAGTCAGCTAACGGTATTTATACCGCTGAAGACAGGCAGCTCATCCAGGTTGAGGTCTCGGAACTTGTGGATGAGGTGGATCGTATTTCTTCACAGGCCGAATTCAACAAAATGAAACTTCTCACGGGTGCGTTCGCGCGGCTCCATCCCACGTCATCAATGTGGTTTCATATGGGCCCTAACATGCACCAGAGAGAAAGGGTTTTTGTGGAGACAATGACCACAGCCGCACTGGGATTAAGAAATCCCACTGTACTGACATTTATCTCTATTTCAACACCGGGCAAAGCAAATGCTGTTATCGGGCTTGCCGATGAAGCCTTAAGGATCGTTTCGAAACAGAGGGCGGACCTCGGTGCATATTACAACAGGCTTGAGCACGCGGCCAAGGGTCTCATGAATGCCTATGAGAATGTTCAGGCATCGGAATCAAGGATAAGGGACACGGATATGGCGGAGCAGATGTCATCATTTGTAAGGTACCAGATCCTGACCCAGGCAGCTACCTCAATGCTGGCGCAGGCAAATACGAAGTCTCAAACCGTATTGCAGTTGCTGCAGTAGGTCTGAGCCAACATCGCAATATCATTCTGAAAAAAGGGGGGGTATCCGAAAGGATGTCCCCTTTTTTTATTAATTTAATAGTGCCAGGGGAAACGGCTGAAATCCTTTTCCCTCTTCTCAAGAAAAGCGTCCCGGCCCTCCTTTGCTTCTTCCGTTCCGTAAGCCAGGCGTGTTGCCTCCCCTGCAAAAAGCTGCTGTCCCACAAGGCCGTCATCGGGCAGGTTGAACCCGTATTTTAACATGCGGACCGCGGTAGGGGATTTACTGTTTATCTCACGGGCCCACCGCAGTGCTTCATCCTCAAGTTCGTCATGCGGGACCGCTTTGTTGACCATGCCCATCTCATATGCTTCCCGGGCGCTGTAGTTGAAACCGCAGAAGAATATTTCACGGGCCCGCTTTTGCCCGATCATCCGTGCCAGGTAGGCGGACCCGTATCCCGAATCAAATGACGCCACGTCAGGGTCTGTCTGTTTAAAAACCGCATGTTCTTCGGACGCAAGGGTGAGATCGCACACTACGTGCAGGCTGTGCCCGCCGCCCACGGCCCAGCCGGGAACAACAGCGATGACCACCTTGGGCATGAAACGGATCAACCGCTGCACTTCCAGGATATGGAGCCGTCCCATACGGGCACGGTCCGCTTTCCCGCTTTCCTCTCCCTCATACTTGTATCCGTCTTCACCGCGAATGCGCTGGTCTCCTCCCGAAGAAAAAGACCACTGGCCTTTTTTTGACGGGCCGTTTCCGGTCAAAAGGACGCATCCCACATCAGACCACTGGCGCGCATGGTCCAGGGCAATGTAAAGCTCATCAACTGTCTTTGGACGGAAGGCATTCAGACAGTCCGGGCGGTTAAAGGCCACACGCACGGTCCCCTGGTCATTTGCCCGGTGGTAAGTTATATCTTCAAAGTCAAATTCTTTGACGGTTTCCCAGAGTTCGGGCTTAAAGGTATTGTTTTTTGTCATATTAATTGCCTCGCTGTTTTGTTTATTAAGGCTGGAGGGCCGGTTTTAAAAGTCTCTTATTGGTTCCATTGGGAGGATATTCTGTCAACAGAAAATCATTTACACACGGGTAACCGGCTCATGGGAAAAACTGAAGAAGAGGATAAAAAACCAGTGGAAAGCTTAAGGATCAGTATCTCCGCCTGACCTCATCTTTGATCTTATCCTTAATGACTTCCTGTACGTCACTCTTCTTGACCTTCTCCACCAAAGAAGGATTAACCGAGTAGAGGAGCGCAAGGGATGTTGCAAGAATGACAACGGCAAGCCACCTTGTATAGATCCCGTATGTTCTCCTGAAAAGAGTAAAGGAGAGGAACGCCGTGACCACCGGGGCGATCATGCTCAGTTCGATGAAGGGAAATGATTTTTTCAATGAACTTAAGACCTCTATGCTGTCCAGCTTCATCCCCCGTGCAATAATTATTATTTCAACTACAAGTATGAGAAAAATCCCCACGGAAGATATCTTTGTTGTAATTCCCTCTGTGCGGTAGACTTCATAAGCGGCAACGGGAATCATCCCGATGACAATTGCGAGGGGTATGCTTTTTGTTATTCCGAGAATTGAAGCGGCAACCGCAATAAGTGTCAGGATAGAACATATGAGAACGGCATTTTTCGTACTTTTAGCCATGTTTTACTCCAGGGTTGTGATTTTCATCATAATGTATATCTTTTCCGGAAATTCTGTCAATGGAATTTTCTTCCTGTTGCGGTGAAAATTGTTGTTCCCGTCAGTCCCTCACCGGCAGCGGAAGCAGACTGAGCGGATCGATCTGTACTCCCCTGATAACGAGGGAAACATGGAGATGTGCCGCCGTGGAGCTTCCCGTGGATCCCACATGCCCTATGAGGGAACCTGCCTTTGCCATGTCACTCTTTTTTACAGCAAGATTGCTCATATGCATAAAATAGGTAAAGATCCCGTTGCCGTGATCAATAATAACCATGTTCCCTTCAAAGTAGAGATTATCGGCCAGTACAACCTCCCCGTCAGCAATGGAATAGACCGGTGTGCCTGTTTCCCCCCTCAGGTCAAGGCCCCGGTGAATACTCGAAGTACTCTTGAGCCTGATCTTTTTCCCTTTTCTCTTTTTATACCTCATGTAGACCCGTTTTGACCAGAAGGGCGAGGTTATATAGTGCATGTCCCGGGGATGAGAGAAAATGCCGGTTACGAGGTCCTTTCCCCTGTGACTGAACGCGGCTTTTTTCTTTACTTTGGATTTCTTAATATGCTTTATCTCTTCGGGAGTTCTTTTTCTCACGTCGGAATATTTCCCGAGGTCAAGGGGCCTTTTATAAACCGGGAAAAATGTTTTTTTGATATCAATACTGCGGAGAAAAGTCATGGGCTTTTTATTATACCTGTACTTAAGAACGATCTTTCTTTTTCCTGTTTTTCCCCGGGGGGACAGTCCAAAGAAACCCCGGTATCCCCATTTCTTTCCCGTGAGGGGGACATTTTTACCGTCAAAGGAGAAACTTTTAACTTCAAGTTCATGGTTTTCTTTCTCATGAGGAATAATCTCCACATAAACCGCGTTCCCCTGTGAGAATTTTCGGGCGGAGAGGGTGATGTTCACAAATGTACCGGTAAATTTTTTTTGGGCCGCGGCTTCAAGTTTAAAACCGGTCGGCAGGTGGACCTTCTGAAACCGGTTTTTATTCCGTACTGCCCCGGGACTTTCATCCGCAGGTATGACAGGCTGTAAATAAGAAAGAGCAAATATGAGGATAAGAAATGTTTTTTTCATGTGCGTTTGTATCACTCTGGTTTGTTGAATTGACGAGAGAATTACGGGCTATTATTTATTATGATCGGCATTTGTCCTGTTTTTTTTATGAATACCTCTTAAAAATAAATTTTAAAATAAAAGTAATAAGTATTTGTTCTGGAAAAAAATTACGATATATAATATGTAATGACTCAGCTGTATGACTAAAATATCGATATTTAATAAAATACCAGGAATATATTCCCGCCGTCCCGGGCAGCGGGGACTTAGCAGTTACTATAATATAACAAATAGTATTAAAACATAATTCCATGAAAGAAATTATTGTATTTTCAGAAGAGGAGAAGGAGGCCGTTGAATATATCAAGGCAGGTCTCTCTATCGGCAGCAGGGAAAAGGAGATTGCTGAAATCATCAGGAATGAAACTGCGCTCAGGGAACTTACCGTCACAATATCATCATACCCGTCAATTCTGAAAGAGCAGAGCCTTGGAGGTATCTCACGATCGGTTGATACCCTGGTAAATAATCTTACCCTTAAAGACAGGGCGGATATGATTTTTAATATCCCCACCAAGGCCATACTGGGAAGAAGTTTTTCCATTGCCAAAATTAATTTTTTCTATATGCTTATTTACCTGACCCGGGAAGTTCAGAGCCTTGCGGGAAAAAATGATCTCCTTCTGGAACTGGCTGAGAAGATCATCTTCAATATTATGGAAGAAGAGGTCTTCATGTCAATTGTATCGGACAAAAGTATCTCAGCTCACATAAGGAACAGCGCGGCATTTCTTCTGGCAAATATCTGGGAATACAGGGTGTACCAGGGTGTGAGGGAATTTGTTCCGATCCTCAGCAACATATGGAGGACCAGGGAAAAGATGGTCCCCGCGTACGGGACCATGATAGGGATTACCGAGTTTTTCAGGCTCTCGGACAGGTGTGATTCGGCATGGCTTGATTTTCTTCAGAGGGATGAACTTGAACAGGACGAGATCGATTCCCTGAGAGAGTTTCTTCTGGGATTGAGTTATGAAGAGATGAAGATAGTGAACAGCTATATGGATGAGCATGAGAAAATATCATTTAACGGATTTGAAATTGAAAAAATCATCGGAAAGAAACCGGTATATCCCGATTACCTCAGCGATGATCCCCGGGATTTTTACAGGTATTTTGTCCAGAGGAAGACAAACGCGTTTTTCAGGAACCGGAGTTGTATTGACGGTCCCAAGAAGACAATTGAAGAGTACCTTATGTGCTACCTCCTCTCCCGGCCGGAGGAGTGGGCGAATTTTTGAACCGCCCTGAAGCAAAGAGTACGAAGTTTTTCAATAAACATTTAATACCCTCCCATAAAAATATCTTGCATAAAAAAACAGGTTAAAATTACTGTACTGCCATACAGTTGTGAATATCACAATGTAGCTTAATTTCTCCATAGGTTGTAGTTGTGGATCTGAATATCAATGATATTGTTCAGCTTCTGGGCTTGCCGGAAAAAACAGTCAGACGCCTGATCAGTGAAAAAAAAATTCCCTTTTACCGGGTGAAAAACCAGTGCTATTTCAACCGGGGAGAGATCCATGAATGGGTCTTAAAGAACGATATTCAGGTCTCTGAAAAGATACTCGAACTTAAATTGACGGAGAAACCGGTCAGGATATCCCGGCTGATTGAAAGGGGCGGGATACGCTACACTGTAAGGGGAAAAGACCCCCATGAAGTCATAAAAAATTCGGTTTCGCTGCTGCCCGGGCTTCACGGTGTAAATAAAAAAGAAATTATCTCGTCATTTATCGAAAGGGAAAACATGATGACAACCGCGGTGGGGGGAGGGATCGCCCTTCCCCATTCCCGGAACCCTGTCCTGGCAGACCCGGATGAAGAGCTCATCTCGCTCTGTCTTCTTGAACACCCGGTGGATTTTATGGCCCTTGACAGGATACCGGTCCGTACTCTTTTCCTCATCATTTCATCAAGCCCGAGAAGGCACCTTGAAATACTTTCAAAACTGACGTTTATCTGCCGAAACAGTGACCTGGTATCCGCGCTGGAAAAGAGGGAAGGTTTCGAAAAGATATCCCATTGTATTGAGAAGATTGAAAAAAGCTGGGAAAAGAGCCAATAATGGACAGCTACCTTCTGGGTGTTATCATTGTTTTATCCGGGGGGCTCCTCTCTCTTTTTCTGCCTGAAAAATATAAAGCTTACTCTGTTTCTTTATCTACCGGCATATCGGCTGTTATTGTACTCCGTCTTTCTTATCTGATTATCCGGAACAATGAACCTCTTATCGCGGGGTTTGTCCTCCAGGCCCCTTTTTGGGGGATCCATATGGTCATTGACGGCCTTTCCGCGTTTTTTATTTCCGTCATATCGGCCATGAGCTTTCTCGGGTCTCTTTATGCCTCCGGTTATATGAAGCCCTATTACGGCCGGAAACGGACGGTTTCATCCCATTTCTTTTTCCTCTCCCTGCTTGTTGCGTCCATGCTCCTGGTCCCCGTTGTCCAGAATTCCCTGGCGTTTCTCGTTGTGTGGGAGATCATGTCGTTATCATCTTTTTTCCTTGTTGTCTTTGAGAATGAAAAAGAGGACGTGGTAAAGGCCGGAATAAACTACCTGGTATCCATGCACATGGGGGCCCTCTTTTTGATCTGCGCCTTTATCATTCTTTTCAACGGTTCGGGAAGTCTGGATTTTTCCTCTTATAAAACGGTCCTGGAGAACAACAGGGAACTCTCCACTGTTGTCTTTTTCCTTTTTTTTGCCGGGTTCGGTACCAAGGCGGGATTCATTCCCTTTCATACCTGGCTTCCCAGGGCCCATCCCGCCGCGCCCGGTCATATCTCCGGTCTCATGTCCGGTGTTATGATAAAAACAGGTATTTACGGTATCCTCAGGATGATAACGTTTATTCCGGAGAAAACTCTGTTTATGGGTTATACGGTCCTGGGAGTCTCAATTGTAACGGGAGTCCTGGGTGTTGCCTACGCGATTACCCAGCACAATGTCAAAAAACTTCTTGCCTACAGCAGTGTGGAAAACATCGGTATTATTGGGGCGGGGATAGGGATCGGTCTTCTCGGCAGTGCGTATGATAACGGGGCCCTTGTGGTTCTGGGATATGCCGGCGCCCTCCTGCACGTCCTGAACCACTCGCTCTTTAAAACCCTGCTTTTCTTCGCCGCAGGGGGCGTGTACCGGGAAACACACACCCTGAATATAAACAGGATGGGCGGTATTATAAAAAAAATGAAGTACTCGGCGGTTTTTTTTCTCATCGGCTCTATTGCCATAGCCGGGCTGCCCCCTTTTAACGGCTTTGTCAGTGAATTTATTATCTACCTGGGGCTGGTTTCCGGAATGCAGAGTGGGAGTATACCCCTTGTTGTGGTATTTATCCTCTCCTTTTCCGGGTTTGCGCTCATTGGCGCTCTCGGGCTTTTCTGCTTTTCCCGGGTTTTCGGGATTATGTTTCTCGGTCATCCCCGGACCGATTACCCGGAAACCGCACGGGAGGTCCCCCGGGTCATGCGGCTGGTAATGGTCCTGCTCTCTGTTCCGATCATTGGAATCGGAATTCTGCCGGGGCAGGTTTTTCAGGTTTTCGAAAAGATCACCGGGGCAGTAAATTTTTCCGGCAGCCAGGCGGTTTCCTCACCGTTTAAGGAAACTATGGGAAATATAACGATAATGATCTGGTTGTTTGCGGGGCTGACGGGGCTTATTTTTCTATTGAGGACTTTGCTTCTCAGAAGAAGAACAGTCGAAACCTTTAAAACATGGGACTGCGGATATTCTTCGGGGAATTCACGGATGCAGTATACGGCATCCTCCTTCTCCGGACATTTTATCAGCCTCAACAGGGTCTTTTTCCGTTTCAGCGAGAAGAGTGCTCCACCGGAAGGTCTGTTCCCGGAGGAGGCGAAATATGAAAGCAGCATTGAAGATAAATTTGAATCACTGGTCATTATTCCGGGGATAGAACTGGTGAGAAAAATATTGGGCCGTTTTTCATGGATACAGAGCGGGAATACCCAGCAGTATATTCTCTACGGGCTTGTTTCCCTTCTCATTATACTTGTATGGATCATCGGTGTTTAATCATGATTGAAAATGTTATTAATGCCGTGCTTATTTTACTGCTTCCTTTTCTCTTTACAGGCCTTATCAACAGGGTAAAATCATTATGGAGCGGGCGCCGGGGGCCGTCTCTTCTGCAGCCGTACAGGGATTTTATCAAACTGCTGGGCAAGGGAGAAGTCATCAGTACCGCGGTCTCCGGTATTTTTCATATTGCGCCTTCGGTAACGGTCTCTTCCGTCCTGCTGGCGGCCCTTGTAACTCCGCTTATTGGGAAACAGCAGTTTTTATCTTTTAACGGGGATTTTGTTTTTTTTGCCTATATCCTTGCCCTGGGGAAATTTTTTATGATCACCGGGGCGCTGGATACGGGATCAAGTTTTGAGGGGATGGGCGCGGGCAGGGAGGCGACATTTTCCGTTCTTGTTGAACCCGCTTTTTTTATTATACTCGGTTCCTTCGCGTTTATCAACAGGGCCTCTTCATTTTCCGCGCTTTTTATCTTCAGCGGTCCCGGCCGTGAACTCCATATCCTGACCGCGATTTTCGCGGCAATATCTCTTCTGGTCATGCTCATTGCCGAGGGGTGCCGTGTCCCGGTTGATGATCCCGGGACCCATCTTGAGCTGACAATGACCCACGAGGTCATGGTCCTTGACAATTCGGGCCCGGACCTTGCGCTGATAAATTACGCGTCCGCGCTGAAAATGGTCCTTATTACGGCGCTTGCCGCTGCCGTCATCATACCGGCCGGAGAGCCTCTCTGGCTGGAGATAATTTTTTATGCCGGTATCTACTTCTTTGTAGCCGTTCTTATCGGCACAGTTGAATCAATAATGGCGCGGCTTCGAATGACGCATGTTCCCCAGTTTATTCTCTTTATGAGTTCCCTCTCCATTGTTCTTCTGGCAATTGCCGTCCTGTTCATCGCCGGGGGCCTTAAATGATACCTTTTCTGCTGATACTCTTCGGGCTGACAATGCTCTATATCGGCGTAACAAGCCGGGTTGAGGCATTTATCAAATCCCTTGCCGCCCAGGGGATCATCCTGTTTATTCTTGTCCTGCTGGACTTCGGGAACGTCCATATTGGGAACATGCTGTTCATCCTCTTTGAGACCCTCG
Source organism: Spirochaetota bacterium (assembly GCA_050298055.1). Taxonomy (GTDB): domain Bacteria; phylum Spirochaetota; class UBA4802; order UBA4802; family UBA5550; genus JBNKTL01. Next base: position 12,046 of record JBNKTL010000032.1, on the reverse strand, counting down.
TTGTAAAGGGGGCGCTCATCCCGGTTATTCTCTTTAAGGTGGTAAGGAAGAACAATATTTTCAGGGAGATCGAGCCGAACATTCCCTTTTATTTTTCACTTTTTATGACAAGCATGATTTTTGCACTGGGTTTCTATGTAACGTATATCACTGTGGGGATAAAAGGGCCCGTAAAACCCCTTTACTTCGGGATATCAATATCCACCGTTGTGACAGGGTTCGTGGTGATCATGACCAGGAAAAAGATTATAACACATGTTATGGGATATATCATCATTGAGAACGGGATATTCCTCCTGACACTGTCCCTGGCGAAAGAGATGCCGTTTATCGTCTCCCTGGGCGTCCTTCTTGATATCTTTATGGGGATTTATCTTCTGGGGCTTTTCGTGAACAAAATCCAGGACACCTTTTCGGGAGTAAATATCAGCAGCCTGACAAAATTAAAGGATTAACCGGTCATGATAAAAATAATTTTATTTCTTCCCGCTGTTCTCAGCCTGATAATCATCGTCCTGAAAAACAGGACCGTAAACAGGGTATTACAGCTGTTCTATGCGATTGTCTTTTTTGCTGCGTCCCTGGCATTGTATTTTAATCCTGTTCCCTTTACTCCCTATTTCAGGATAGACGGGATCAACATCCTGTTTCTCCTGATCATGGCGGTCCTTTTCCTGGGCATTTCAATCTATCATATTGATTATATGGCCCATGATGAAGAAACCGATTTCAGGCAGTCGATGTATACCGTGAACCTTCTGCTTTTTATTGCGGCCATGTCGGGGGTCATCCTCTCCGCTCATCTGGCGTTACTCTGGGTTTTCATAGAGGCGACCACCCTTGCCAGCGCATACCTGATTTACTATCACCGGTCGGATACCGCCGTTGAAGCCGCCTGGAAATATCTTTTTATCTGCTCCGTGGGAATAGCGGTTGCGTTTATGGGTATTATCTTTTTCTCAATGGGGCTTGGCGACAACGGGTCTCTCTTTTTTGACAGGCTGGGGGACCGGGCAAAAAATATTGACCCGTTCTGGCTGAAGTTCGCGTTTCCTTTTATCCTTGTGGGGTTCGGTACAAAGGTCGGACTGGCGCCGGTCCATTCGTGGCTTCCCGATGCTCATTCCGAATCGCCGTCACCCGTTTCAGCCCTGCTTTCCGGAACGCTCCTCAACGCGGCATTTCTCGGTATTCTCCGTGTGGTAAAGATCATGGACCTGGCCGGCCTGGGATGGTACGTGAAGGTCCTGCTTCTTGCGTTCGGGTTCATCTCCCTTTTCGTCACGGCTGTTTATATGGGGATCGTGAAAAACTATAAACGGATGCTGGCATACTCATCCATCGAAAATATGGGAATCATCGCCATCGGTATCGGTCTGGGAGGGGGAGGGATTTTTGCCGCAATGCTCCACCTTGTGTCCCATTCCCTTGCCAAGGCTTCATTTTTTCTCACAAGCGGCAACATACTGCAGAGGTATGAAACACGGGAGATCACGGGTGTCAGGGGGCTTTTAAGGGGGGACAATAAAACGGGATGGCTCTGGATATTCTCCTTTGCCGCGATTTCCGGGATTCCCCCGTCACCCATATTTATCAGTGAATTTTATATCGTGAAGGCCATGCTGGGGGAAAATCATTACGTGCTTGCCGCGGTTTTTTTCCTGCTTCTCACCGTCATAATGGCCGGAATGGCAAAAAACATTTTCAGAATGTGTTTCGGAGCGGATTCCGCGGCTGGGACTATCCGGAAGACAGGTTACTTGTCTTTTTTCCCCCAATTCGTTTTTCTTCTGCTGCTCGTTGCGGGCGGTGTTTATCTGCCGGAGGCAGCGAGGCTTATCATTGAATCAGCGGCTTCAGTTTTACGGTAACGGGTTTCAGGATGAAGTGGAAAATAACCAGAAATAATCTGCCGGTCAAGACAAAGAGCATACCGGTTTATGAATTTAAAAAATTCCGGTCCGGTCTCATCGAAGCAATCAATGACGGTTTACGGCCGGTGGGGTTTTTCGGTTCCAGGTCCGGGAAATCACTTGTTCTTTACGCTGTTCTTGCCAGCGATGAAGATTCCACTCTGAGCATTGCGTCTTCGGATATGACCGGCTGCTCTTCGTATCCGTCACTCACCCCCCTCTGCCCGAAACTCTGGAACTTCGAAAATGAACTGTATGAGGAATTTGGAATAAAGCCGGAAGGGCATCCCTGGATAAGAGGTGTCCGCTTCGGACATGACCGCTTTAACAGTGAGAGCGGCATGAGCTCATTTCCTTTCTTCACCATGGCCGGGGAAGAGGTCCATGAAGTGGCTGTGGGGCCCATCCATGCGGGGGTCATCGAACCGGGACATTTCAGGTTCATGTGCCATGGTGAAAATGTTTATCATCTTGAAATACAGCTCGGGTACCAGCACCGGGGAGTGGAATCTTTAATGGTCAACAACAGGTTGAAATACCCCGTTCATCTTGCCGAATCAATTGCCGGTGATTCCGTTATTGCCCATGCGGGCACCTTTGCCCGGGCAGTTGAAGGACTGGGGGCAGTGAAAATTACCGGCAGAGCTGAGTCTATCCGGGGAATCGCCCTTGAGATGGAAAGGACGGCAATTCACCTGGGTGATCTGGGCGCCCTGGCCGGGGATGTGGCGTATTTAATCGGAAATTCCGTATACGGGGCAATACGGACAGTGGTTATCAATTCCCTGCTGATGATCTGCGGGAGCAGGTTCGGAAGGGGATTGATAAGGCCCGGGGGTGTGGCATTTGACATCGACGAGGACCTGTCCGGGGAGATTGTGAAAATACTGGAAAAGGCCGGAGACGATGTGGAAAGGATGAGTGAGAGGATGTTTGAGTCCCCCAGTGTCCTTTCAAGATTTGAAAACACCGGGAAAGTTTCCGGGGAAACCGCGGAGAAAATCGGCATGGTCGGGCTTTCCGCCCGCGCTTCAGGGCTGGCGCTTGATATCCGGAGCGACCATCCCTACGGGATATTCCGGAATTACCCGGTGCACAAGGTCACAATGGATTCGGGTGATGTTTTTGCCCGTGCGTATATGCGTTACGTTGAGATCAAACAGTCACTGCAGTTTATCATCGAGCAGCTGGACGTACTGAAGGAAAAACAGCCTGTGCTTCTCCCTCCGGGAAAAACAGGACCGGAGCAGTTTATCGTCTCCATGACCGAAGGCTGGCGGGGAGAAGTTGTTCATGCGGCAATAACCGGAAAGAAAGGGGAGATAAAAAGGTACAAGATAAAAGATCCCTCTTTCAACAACTGGTTCGGGCTTGCCCAGGCGGTCCGCGGCAACGGAATATCAGATTTCCCTCTGTGCAATAAAAGTTTTAATCTCTCATACTGCGGACATGACCTCTAGGAGCCGGTGAATGAAAAAACTGCTGAATATCAGGATAAATCTCGGCTGCCAGGCAATACCCGATTTACGAAATGCCGAAATAAAACCCCCGTTCCGGGGATTCCCGCGTCTCTCTGAAGAGAAATGCAGCAACTGCGGAATATGCAGTGATGTCTGCCCCGTAAAGGCCATTAACCGGAAACCATTAACCCTTGATATGGGGAAATGTATCTTTTGCGGCGACTGCCAGCGGTTATGTCCCGGCGGCGCCATAGAATTTACTCAGAATTATAAGATCGCGGTTGATAAAAGAGATAAAATGCGGGTTGGTGCCGGTATAAGCGCGGAAAAGTTTTATGAGGATGCTGTCTTCTGCAGGAAAGAGATCAGGCGATTGTTCGGAAGGTCCCTGAAGCTCAGGCAGGTCTCCGCCGGGGGATGCAACGGCTGCGAGTGGGAACTTAATGCCTGCGGGAATGTCAACTTCGATATGGGAAGATTCGGTATTGAATTTGTGGCATCACCCAGGCACGCGGACGGCCTCCTGGTTACCGGCCCGGTTTCGGAAAACATGTCATCAGCTCTTGAGGATGCCTTCCGGTCCGTTCCGGGGCCAAAGGTCGTGATACTTGCGGGAAGCTGCGCCATAGACGGGGGAGTTTTCCGGGATTCTCCGGCCTGTAACAGGGAATTTATAAGCAGGCATGGGATAGACCTGTTTATTCCCGGCTGTCCCATCCACCCCCTTACCGTAATTAACGGACTTGCAGACTTTCTTGGGATTGCTCCGTGATCTTCATATTGTGCGGCACCCTTCGCCCTGCGTAATTTTTCATTTTGTTTCTTGAGGGTCTTTTTTCTGTTTTTTCGCTTCCTCCATCATCTTCTTGAGCCTGTCGAACTTCTCCTTCATCTCCCTGTTGGATTCCGGAAGGTTTTCCATGAACTTTTTCGTATCCTTCGACATATTTTTCACCCGTTCCACACACATCAGTGTTCCCAGGATAAATAAAACCGGGAATGCCGAGAGGACAATGGCGGCAATCCTTGCGGCAGCCTTTTTGCCGTTAAGCGCATGGATAATACCCATGTGCATGAGAAAAATGCCATAGAGCGCTATTAAGAGAGAAATAAGAGAACCGATATAAAAGGAAAACCCCGAGGCTATTCCAATCAGGGCGCTGAGAGGCATAACGACCATAACAGATGCCGCTACCCTGGTGCTTGCTTCAAAATCTGATGAGCCTCCGCAGATTGCCGAGAGTATAAGAACAACAATTCCCCCGATAAAAAGGAGAATAACAGATCCCATAAGGGTAAAAACAAGGGCCATAATACCAATGCCGCTCCCGACCATCCCGCCGAACCAGTTTCCTGTGGGAGCAAGTTTCAGAAAGCCCCAGAGGAAGTTGATTATTCCCGCCATAATCCCGTAAAGAACAGCGCGGATAATCGGGTCACCCAGGCCGCCGCTTTTATTTAACTTTGAAAAATGTTCTGCGGGATTGATAAGTATCTGCAGGGAATCTGCAAAGAACTTTTGAAAATCAAATGATGATTCAGACATTATTCTCCTCCAGGAATTTTACCGGTCTCATTGATGAGCATATTTTCACATGGCATCATTGACCGTTTGAGTAAACAGAATAGTAGTCCGGTTACCCGGATAAGTCAATAATTAAATAGATGTCACGGGGATACCAATACAAAATAAAGTCATTGACGAATCAAAAGAAATAAATATTTATGAGACATAATCTACTTAATCATGAAAAAAATCTTTCTCTCCACAGGCAGCAACACAATTCTTGAAAACCTTTTGACTGAAAGAGGGTTTGCTCCCACTACTTTGAGTTATCCCCTGGTTTCAGATGATGTTGATATAATGGAAAACCGGGGAAACAAAGGTGAGAGCAGGTACCTTATTGCCGAATGGAGTGAAAAGATACCGGAATCTTTTCAGGAAACCCTGGCTTCATTGCACAGTGATATCTATCCCCTCTTTATCTGTAAAAATCCCACAGAGAAGACAAAGAGTTTTCTCTTCAATTCCGGAATTTCCGATTTATTTACCTCCCCTGATCCGGACAGGATCGCGTCCTTTATTGAAAACATCAGCGGCAATAACCGGCCGAAAAGGAAAAAAATAGCTGTTGTCAATGATAACCCATCAGTGAAAATCTTTCTGAGACGGCTTCTGGACCGGTTTGATGTTGAACCTCTCTTTTTGCCCGGTATCGATCCGCTCTTTGAGGTCCTGGATGATGCGCGCCTGCAGATGATTCTTATCAACCTGGGAACAGAAAACCTTGACCTGGGTAAACTTATCAGGTCATCATATATTGACCGGCAGATAAAGAAGATCCCGGTGATAACCTTCAAGGATATGAACGTGGGACTGTTTGTTCATGAGCTGAGGTCCGGTCTTAACAGGATAACAAAAGTGATCCTCTCCGCGGAAGAACTCTACGGGTTTCTCCTGGACATTCTCTATAGAAAAAGGGTCATTCCCGTGGTTAATGCACTCAACGGGTTTGTTGACCTGGAAAAAAACATATGTTACAACAGCAGCAGTCTGATGCAGATATATAATCTTTCCGGGGAGGAGATCTTTGAAACGGAAAACATTTTATCAGAAAACAGGATCTCGGGGATTTATAATAAGCTGGAGGAACTGAAAAGAATAATGATTCTCTCGGAAAGCCTGAAGTGGCTTAAAGTAAATCCGGAGGAAGGAGTTCAGTAATTGCGAAGCGAGTGGTAGAAGTTAACATCGCCCTTTTGCAGTTTATCGATATTCTGGATTGAAAGTGTCTGTCTCTTTATTTCAGAACGTGTTGTGGGCCAGCAGGGTCTTTCTTTTTTATGGCAGTAGAGGCAGAGTTTTTCTCTTTTTTTCAGGTTTTCTTCATATTTAAGTATGGGATACATCCCGTTTCTCTTTGCCTTGAGGTACCCGTTAAACCTGTACTGGAAATCAACATGCATGCTTATCTCATAATATAAACTTCCCGGACCATGGCAGGATTCACATCCCACCCCCTCATCCTTTGTAATGCTGTTCCTTCCGCCGCCGGTTGTATGGCACCTGAGGCATTCGAGGCTTTCCGAGGGTTTTGTTACCGATACCTTTTGGGCGATTTTTAATGCTTCGGATGTTGTGAGTATTTTCACAGCTCCCGCGTGAGGGGACCCCAGCCAGATTCTGTACTGGTTCAGTGTCTTTGATTCATTGTGACACTGCCTGCAGACTTTTACTCCCACATATGCAGGCTTCTTTTTTGCTTTGAGTATAAGTGCGCTCAAAGAGAATATAAGAACTCCTGTGAAAATAATACAAATCCTTGTTATTCGTCTTTTCCCTCTGTAAGTTCTCTTAATCACTTCCTTACATCATCCAAAAAAACAATGTTTTTCATTACTATTCAGCTATATGACTATAATCAATTTATTTACTAAAATATCAGCAATATATCCCCGCCGCCTGCGGCGGCGGGGATATATCAGTTATCTTTTTTAATAAATATGATTATTCTTATACATAGCTGAGTAATTATTATTTTTCTTTTTGAATCTCTACTAATAGGGTATAAACTCTCTTCTCATATGGCAATAAATTAATGACTCAATTGAAACTGTTCAGCGCTATGGATAAATATAACGTGTTTATAAATAGCTGAGTTATGACATTAAATTATATAGAATAATGTTAATATTTTTTATTTTAGACATGCCGTCAAATCATTTTAAACTTGACATTTTAAAAAACTGTATAAAACTCAATTCAGCGTGTGTTGGAGGAAAGAATGAGTTCGGTAAAAGGTAATGGTGACATGCAGATGAAAGTAGGCGAGTTTCTCGTTAAAAACAGTATTATAACCGAAGAACAGCTTAATGATGCTCTTGAAATGCAGAAGGACAATCCTGAAAGGCTCATTGGTGAAATACTCGTAACCCAGGGTATCCTGACAAAAGAAGATATTATCATGGCCCTGGAAATGTTCCTGATGGTAACGGACAGTGAGATAGATTTTGCCGATGAATGGCTGGACCAGGATGAGGTTGACCTGATCATTGACAGGATAAAAAACAGAAATAACAGTTAGTATATGATGGAGGTGAAGACTAAAAGTACTTGACAGCTGAGATATTTATAATTAAAAAACGTTTTATGATCGAATTTGAAGATAAAATATGTTTCGGTTGCGGCAAGGAAAACGAATACGGTTTACAGCTTGACCTCGACTTCGATGATGAAACAAAGATTGCATACGGTGAATTTACCGCCCATGAAAAACTGGAAGGCCCTCCAAATCTCATTCATGCCGGGATCATTGCAGCTATTCTTGATGAAACAATGATAACGGTAAACAAATACCTTGAAACAATGGCGCTTACAAGCGAACTGACAATCAGGTACCTCCAGCCTGCTTTTATTAATGAGAATCTCCATATCAGGGGATGGTATGTTAAAAAGAGCAAACGGATAATTGAGAACAGGGCTGAAATTGAAAATGAAATGGGTAAGGTTGTTGCCAGGGCAAAGGGCAAATATATTGAGGTAGAAGATATCCCTCAACCTGAGTAGAGACAATTCTCACACGATAATAATTAAAATAGATGCATAATATAAATGTATCCTGTGACTTATCAGGTTATCTCCGTTACTGTCTCATGCCCCGGTTGCCCCTGTCTTTTTAATTGTTTTTTGTTTCAGCGTTGGTTATGTTAAATAAATAAGCCGAAGTGGCGGAACTGGTAGACGCAGCGGATTCAAAATCCGCCGGGGGCAACCCTGTGAGGGTTCGAGTCCCTCCTTCGGCAGATACAGGGGGCCGCCATTGTAGAGATGTTGCATGCAACGTCTCTACAATGACGGCCCCTTATTTATTTACAATTCAAGGAAAAGAGCAATATGTATGGCAGGGTAGTAGGGTATTAGGGTTTTGGTAGTAAAATACGGGGATTGCTCTTTCCCTAAATTTGCTGTTTAATGTACCATTAGCATTTTGATAAAATTATTTTCCGCAGGCGGGGTCACGTGACCCCGCCTGCGGGAATTGTAATTTCCTGTTCAGGCTGTTAATGGATATGACTCATCAAAGGATTCTTCGACAATTCTGCCCCTGAATGTCCTGAGGATTGAGTTGACTGCGCCTTCAGAGGTCTTATGATCCTGATATATTTCTCCTCTGTTAAGTGAATCTGCATCTCGACTTTTTTCTCCGGCAGCCTCATAATTATTAAACTGTTTTTTCTGTTTACCATTTAGCACTACTCCAATGATATTTTCCTGATTTAAACATACAGCCTGGTTCATAAAAGAGTCTCCTTGAGCGATATTTTTTCCCGGGATCTTCAGGAGAGTGAGCAGTAAGAAAAACCGCACATTCTGCAGTAAAAACATCCGGAATCGGGTATCATCGTATTGCCGCAATCGGGGCACTGGTTACTCTGCTTTTTTCTTATATTTTGATTTTTAACTATCATTTTCATATCTACAGGTGTATAGTAAATAAATGTATAGTATATTTCAAGCATTTTTTTTTAATTTTTTAAAAAAAAATGAGTAGCTACTCAGCTCTCCGGTTAAAAAATACATATTATTTAATAAATTGAGATACTGTTTATTACTGGTATTAAAATCATCTTTTGATTATATTATGGATGGTCAAAGAGTTTAAAAGAAGAGAGGTATCCTGATATTGATACCTCGTAATGGGAACCATAATAAATGCGTAACAATTATAAGGGGATATTTCCCAAGACTTGTAGACTAATAGCAAAAAAGGGATATTTTAGATGACAAAACCAAATTTTGATCCGGAAAAAAACCTGGATGAACTCCTGAAACTTGAAGCGGAGGAACTGGAACAGAACCCGGAGTCCGTGGGAGAAAAACCGAGCAGTAAGTCCAGGAAAGGTGAATTTAACTTTGATATTAAACCTGAGGAGCTTGAAGAATACCTCAACCGCTTTGTTGTGGACCAGAAAGAGACCGTGGAAGTCATTGCCACCAAGGTCTGCACGCATTTCAACAGGATGAACCTTGAAAAAGAACTCACCGAAGAGGAACGTCTTGTGGGCAACATAAAAAGCAATATCCTCCTCATTGGCCCCACAGGTGTGGGGAAAACATATATTATTAAACTGATCGCCAAAAAGATCGGGGTGCCCTTTGTGAAGGCCGATGCCACAAAGTTCAGTGAAACCGGGTATGTGGGGGGAGACGTTGAGGACCTTGTCCGTGAACTTGTTCATGAATCGGACGGAGATATCACCCGGGCTGAATACGGGATCATATACATTGACGAGATCGATAAGATCGCTTCCTCCGGCAGCATGCACGGGCCCGATGTCTCCCGGACAGGGGTCCAGCGGAACCTTCTGAAGCTCATGGAAGAGGCGGAGGTAGACCTCAAGACGCCTCACGACCTGGCGTCACAGGTTGAAGCGGCCATGGAGGCGCAGAAAACAGGTAAGGTCTCCAGAAGGAAGATCAACACCAAGAATATTCTCTTCATTGTTTCCGGGGCCTTTAATGAACTTGATAAGATCATCAACAGGAGAATGAACAGGCAGGCCATTGGCTTTAATAAGGAGAGAGCCACGGGGAATGATAAACAGGATGTGCTCAAACAGGTGAGGACCGAGGACCTGATCGAATTCGGTTTTGAATCGGAGTTTGTGGGACGGCTTCCCGTCTACGTGGTGCTCAACAGCCTGGATGTCGAGGGGCTCTTTAAGATACTGAAAAACCGGTACAGTACCGTTGTGCTGGGAAAGAAAATGGACTTCAAGGCCTACGGGATTAACCTTGAGTTCAGCGATGACGCGCTCAGGACCCTGGCCGAAAGGGCACACAGGGAGAAGACCGGCGCCCGGGGCCTCTTGAGTGTTTTTGAAAAGCTCCTTATCTCCTTTGAGAAAAAACTCCCCTCTACTGCTGTGAAAGAGCTGAAGGTTGACGGCAAACTGATAGAAAATCCCGGGGCCGTGTTAAAAGAGATTGTTGTTAAGGACAGTATCGAAAGATACCAGAAGGAATTCCTCATTGAGCATGGCATCTTTCTCGATTTTGAGAAGAAGGCGGTGGAAAGGCTTGCCGAAATGGCCGAGAAGGAGGGAGTGGGTATCAAAGAACTATGTGACAGCAGGTTCCACGACTACTTTCACGGGATACGGCTTCTGAAACTTGAAAGCTTCACGGTCACAGAAGAGGCAGTAAAGGACCCGGACGCTTTCATGGACAACTATATAAAGAACAATTACAAAAAGTAGTCGGTTACTCATTTCCCACGGGGACGCTTTTAATAAAACTGATCCTGATCTCCTTTATCTCCGGGTGGATTTTTAAAAGCTCCTTTTTCAGTGCCGCGGACTGTTTGGGATCGGGAGGGTTCACTCCCGTGAGAATAACATCAATTGAACTCTCCTCCTCCCGCTTTAACCTGCTGATCCTGAATATTGAATGGTCTGCAAATGCGTCCCTGATCTTTTCCCTTATGTCCCTCTCTGCCTGGGTGACCATGTATTCACTGTACATGAATACTCCCACAGGGGCGGATATCCCCGTAAGAATCGCCAGTGATATGAGTATCTGCCAGATGGCCCTCTTTGCCACCAGGTCCTGGTCCGCCAGTACGGGGTGTATCTTCATGGTCCAGAAAACAATTGCCCCGGCAAGACTAATTGATATCAGGTTAATGAAGAAGAGCAGCGTGGCCCCGGAGACCACGTCGTAGCTTTTTATGCCGATACCGATACCGATGGTGCACAGGGGCGGCATGAGGGCCACGGCGATCGCGATCCCGATGAGGGTATTGCTTATCCTCTTGTTGGCGTACCCGTAGGCCCCCACAATTCCCGAGGCCAGGGCAACAAGGACGTCAAAGAGTGAAGGGTGGGTCCTGGATATGATCTCCTGGGAAAGAGTGGGGAGGGGGATAAGATAAGCGATGGCCGCCGATATGACGACCCCCCAGAAGACACCCTTGAGAATCGACTGGACCGACGTCCTGATCAGGGCAATATCCCCCCAGATGACACCCAGGGAAAAAGCCAGGATCGGTGTCATGAGGGGAGCAACAATCATGGCGCCGATAATCACGGCGGTTGCCCCCAGGATAAGGCCGATGGTGGAAATGACGCAGGAGAGAACAGTGAGAACATAGTACTCTACGGAAGGGATGGCCCCCCGGGAGAGGAGATTGTAGATATCCATGTCATCCCTCTCTTTCTCCCGTATCCTGGAGTAGATGTCGGATTTTTTCATCCAGAAAGAGGGTGACAGGTAGTTTTTCCAGTTTCTCTCCTCCGGCCTGATGACGTGGTCGAACATCTCCTTTATGTCTTCTATCTTTTCACCCAGCTGTGAGGGTTCATCCTCCTTATGGGCGTCTTCATCCTTTTCTCCGTTTTCAGGTTTGCGGAAATTTTTAAGTTTTTCCTTTGCCTTCCGGATTTTATCGTGAGGAGCTTCCCCGACGGTCTCAGATGTCTCTTCGGTTTCCCGGTCTCCTTCTGTCCGTTCCGAGTAGATTTCCGATAATTCTTTCTTCCCCGACGCGATTTTGATGAAGTTAATGAATCTCTCCCTGAATGACATACGGTATGTTCCTTTTTTTCGTTAATGGTACCTGTTATCACAGGCGCGGTCAATCACTTTACCGGACCGGTAAAAAGAAGGGCCGT
>JBNKTL010000031.1:39657-58037 GCA_050298055.1 Spirochaetota bacterium | reverse complement strand
AGAACTTTTGCCGTATTGTCTTAACAGTAAGGCCATTGATTCCGGGTAATTTTATGTGGGGTTATTTTGACGCTTACGTTAAACCCTATAGTCACATGTGACATACTGCATCTTATATGTATGTGAGTGAACGATTTTTTATTGACAGGGTCTCCCCTGCATGCAACCAGTAATTAAAATTTATGAAATTTCGATAATGATTTTGGTGAATGTTAGGCATAAGAGATAGGCGAATTTATTTTGTAACTGTTATTAAAGGAAAAAAAGTTGTAAACAAACATTGTGTTTTACAAACCGTATACTACAATCCGTCCTGTTTAATGAATTTTTTGGCATTTGTTATTCTATCATAAATAAATGTCCCGAGAAAAGCGTACATTATTAAACCAGTAATGGAATTTGCCATTGTTACAAACTGAGCAGCTTTAGAAACAGGCGATATATCGCCAAAGCCAACTGTGGTTGAGGTTATAACAGTAAAATATAAAAAATCCCAAAACCCAAATGGTGACTTTTTAAGAATATTACGTTGTATTTTTTTTCGATAGGAATATATTTTCTTCTGAAATAGCTTTGCTTCATTTTTAATGAATAAATCTAAATTTGTTACTACATATGGTGACTCTGAAAGCATTATAGATATTACATCATGCCCATCATTTACAGAGATCAAATTTATAAATTTTGGCGGGTCTATTCTATCAGTATTTTGATTCCATTTTTTTGGACTAAGTTCTAGATATTTAATTGATTTAAATGAAAAAGAAATATTTTCGAATTTATCCTCATATTTTGTTGATAAAATATTAGAAGTGATTGATATTTCGAGAGTGTTCGGCAAATCGCAAGTGACAATATATGCAAGAATATCTTTGCGCTTTTTCATTGTAAGAATTTTTTTGAGATCGGCTTTTTCCTCATCAAGTTGAGACTTGATGGCAATTTCGCTACTAAGACTGTAAGAAGTGGTGTCACATCGAAATATAAAATAGTGCAATAGAGCAAAAAATATTACAAACAATGGTACTATTAAAAATATTATATTAAGTCCTCGCATATTTCTTATCGAGTTATTATTTGTTTTTGTTTTATTACTAGCTGTATCTTACTAAACAGCATACAATATGGGAAAAATTAATAATAGTAAAGTATTATTTTCCATTACTTGGGAAAATTAATCCAGTTAATTAGATTTTCTTTTAATTCAGAAGAAACATAAAAAGGATTCTTCACTGAAGCAAAAGGGGGAAGCTGGTTGACGAATTTCTACAACAGGTTGGTATTATCGATATCGTAAATCAGGGCATTTAATATGTGTCTTTCATTACATTGTGTGTAGCGTTCATTACACTGTACGTAGCGTTTATTTTTTTTAGGATTGTCTTATGAAATTTTCTAGGTGATCTTTGTGAAAGTTAAGGATAATATACAATTTCTAGCTTTTACAAATAGAGTGACAATAATAGCGTCAGGTTAACCTGGTTATTGTGCTCCCTTTTTTATTTTATTTTCAAGAACAGCATATGGGGCATCCCGCAAATCACGATGGTAGTCGTAGAAGGCTTTTGCTGTGTTACCATAGAAGACAATCCCTCTGTTTCTGTGTTCGGTTCCTATCTTAGGGAAAGTGACAAATGCAATGTATGTTTCATCAGACAACTTGGCGTAGATGCCATCAATCCTTGTGAAATAGTCCCCTGCCGGCACACTGACAATTTTCGTGTTTGGGACAAGATCCTTGAGAGCATCTTCAGCTTTGTTTCTTTCGGTTTCAGAACATACTGTCTCTGTCGTCAAACGGGCAAAGGAAGTACCGGTTGGAAGGAGTCTGGCAAGATCATGTGCTCCATAGGAGAATGGATTTTCACGAAAGCATGTGGCAATCACGTCGCCTGTGACATGTTCATAAACATGCTTTGCTATCTTGAAGTTGTCATTTGGGCTATGGGCAATAAAATAATTTCCAGTGAAGGACTGGACTGATTTACCGAGCTTTGAAATGATCCCATGTGCAAGACCAGTCAGGCCAGCTTTCTTCTTCTTCCAATACTCATATCCTCGGTCGAGAAAAAAACCAAAAATGAGCATTACACTACCGATTATCCATTCCATGGTCTATTGCTCCTAAGTATAATATCCAGCAACAGCTGATCGGGCAGCAGCCCGTATCTGACTGTATGTGGGGAATTTACATGAAGATAAAATTATATATTAACTTCAAATATAATAATAAGTGCCGAATAAAAAATCCCAAAATCATAAATATGATGCATATGAGAAACCCAACTACCATAATCAATATTAATACCCAATGCTTTCCCTTGTTCTATTATTGATTTTTCAAATGGTTTTGAATCTGCATGTGAACGATACCAAGCAAAAGAAACAAGTATTATTAATGATGCCTTACTTAATAATATACCTTTGTGAGGAAGTTCATTGAGAATTTGAGTTAATAAATATTTGATATTTAAAATATTGTTTTGGCAAGCAAATGCTATTAAAATAATAATTAAAACAATCCAACACCAATATATATAAGCTTTTCTTAGGACTCTATCTTCTTTATATGGATCATACCAATACATCCACCATGATCCTAACAATGGAAATAATAAAAAAACAATTCCCCAAATCATAAAAATAATTTTCCATAGAGAATATGCAGATAAATAATAATATGAGAGAGTGCAAATTAAGAATGATGATAAATTCAAAATTAATAAACGAGGATAAAAAATCCATCTTTTAACTTTTATATTTGAATTTTGTTCTTCTCGGGGAATGTCATAAATGTGATTTTTTTTAAACCAGAATGATAATGAAAATAATGAGTATTTGGGTATTTCTTTTCCAATTTGCCATGGATGCAATGACATTGTAAAAAAAATACATAAAATAAAAGTACCAATAAATCCCCACAATAATAATATTAGTCCTGAATTCATTGATTATTATATCCTTATATATTCATCAATTTATTCTATTACTTATCATGGTCCTTGCGCAATAACTTTAATTACATTTCCATCCAAATCAACTTTTGCTTTTATCCAATTAACAACTAAGCCACCAAAAGCATTTTTTCCACGAAATGTTGTTTGAACAATAAGATGATTTCCTTTATCCCAGTATACTGTTTTAACATGTTCATATGATCCCGGATCGTTCATTGACTGTTTAATGATATTAGTCAATCCTCTATGTGAACCGTCCCATGCACTAAAACTCTTTTCAATTTGTTCTTTACGTAATTCCTGTTTTGATTTTGGTGCTGATTTTTTTTCTGAATCTGTTGAAGAGCCTATAATATAAAGAATTGCGGAAATAATAATAATTGTAAAACATCCAATTTTAGCAAAATTCTGTTTTTTTTCTCCTTCGTTTTTAATTTCGTCGATCTTTTCTTGAGATAATTTATACCCACAGTTTGGACAACTTTCTGCATTATCACTTATCTGCTTTTTACATTCTGGACATGGTATCATTGCCATAACATTCTCCTTGTAAAATAGCGATTAATTAAATATGTGAGAAAAAAATGGTAGTACAGCACTTCAATAACCATTAATAAATTCTTTTAAAATTTTTGTCAATATATTAATCCTTTATAAGATTCGGGGTTCCTCCTGGGAACCCCGCTGTGTGGTGAGGCTACTAAAAGCGTACGATATAAATACCGTTTGGTTGAATGTTTCTGTTTTTATAGTTTGATGTGCGGGGAGGTTTGGACAATATTTTTATTACTATGTATTAATTACTCCAGTTCCTCTACATACTTTACATTTACCATCTACACATATTGGGCATTCACACATATAATCATTATAAAAGCCAACACGCATAACAGGTGGGACTAAACCTGTTGGTAGATCTTTATGACCTAAACAATAACTACATTTACCTGAACCATAACAAAACGGGCATTTTTCTTCCATTACTTTACTCCTTAATAAAAGAATAGTTATTGGTATTTTTTTTTGAAATATATTATGTTTCTTAGGAAACTTCTTCTATACATATGCAACCACCTGTTAAACCCTATAGTCACATGTGACATACTGCATCTTATATGTATGTGAGTGAACGATTTTTTATTGACAGGGTCTCCCCTGCATGCAACCAGTAATTAAAATTTCGCGCCAAAAAAACCAAACGAACACATCACAATTATCAAATGATTTTGAATATTACTCATTAAATGTCAATAAAATAAATATGTCAATCCAAAATTTCTCATTCAAAACCTATAATCAGGGAGGCCTGGATTTCTTAAAAGGAATGAAATACCCGTTAATTATTCTATGGGTCTTTACAAGTTTCTTTATTTCCCTGTCAGCATGGAACGAAAATACAACATCATTCTTCATGAATGATGAACACTCAGGGCAAATTTCCGGATTTTTCTCAAATGAATGTTCAACGGCTTTTGCCCATGTACGCCTTTCAATCAATTCAAGTTTCTCTTCAATATTGCCGGAATAGTGCAGACAGGATGTCTGCCTGCCGGCACTGAACAGGATGTTCAGATAATGCCGGCAATGCCGTAGTACCGGATCATCTTTCTGTTTTTATCGGGAAGAAAAAACAGCATGGATGCCATGAAAAGGTAAATGTCCATGGTTTTTGTGGAATAGAGTTTTTTCCCGGTTTGCCTGTCTATCAAACAGCAGGATGCTGTGCATGCCGCTGTGTACATGGATGTACAAACAGCGGCCACTTCCTGTATTTGAATGTCACGGTTTTTTTCGCATGATCAACCGCTGTTATCTGGCTGTTATGGAAGTACCCGGTGGCTATGTACTCCGATGTCCGGAAAAGAACTTCATTGCTGTCTCCGGTGATGGGCTGAAAGTAGACATGAAAACCGTTTGAATACATATCACTGAACTCTTCATATTCTTCGGCTGAGATGATTTCCTGTTTTAATATATGCTTTAGAAAAGCCATTTTCCAGATGTGCCTTACCCTGCGGTATGGGATATAAGGAACATCAATAATCTCACCTGTTGATGTATCGACAACCTGGGTGGTGCCCACAAGATGAACATGTGGATTATAGTTAAGGCTGTTCCCGCTCTTATGCAGGGTTGCCATTAAACCAGGCTGGAACTCCCTGCCTTTCAGCTTTGCTGATGATACAAGAATATTCCTATAAATATTTGCCGCGAGATTAATCATCAGAGCCGAGTCATAATTCCTTTCAAAAAGCATCTTTGAAACAGTGCCAGGGATCGTAAATGTCACATGATTATGCTGGAGACCAGTGTTCATTATGAGTGAAAGATTTAAAGACCATCCAAAGAGTCGTTTTCTGTAGCATGACAGGCAAAGGCGAGATTTACATGTGAATGGAACCACAAGAACTGTCCCACAAGCAGGGCATGTATGTCTCTGGAAACCATTCTGAAATTTACCACATCTTACAAGTTTCTTTACCTCACGAATTTTATCATCATCAAGAGGCCCGTATGTTTTTTCATATTCATGCGGATATATTTTTAAAAAATCTATCCAGTGCCTGGTCCAGATGGTTTTGTAATAGCTCCACCTTTCAAGTCCAGGTTCATAGAGAGGGTTTTCCTTATTTTCTGAACAGATGTACACATAGTTCTATACGATGGAGGATTGAGAACTATTAAAACTTTTTCTTAAAAGATAATTAATATCTAATATTACAAAAAGTAACACTTATATTTCAATATATTGGCGTCTCCATGGCAAGATCTCGATAAACTGCTTCGCAGCTACTCGATGACCACCTTACTCAAACCGATATACATAAATCTCATACCTCACCTCCAGGAACCTCTTAAACTCCCCCATCTCCCTGAGAACCATCTTATCACTCCCGGAGACAGACTGAAGCTTGAGAGCATCGGTTAATTGGATGATAATATATGCTAATAATATCGTATATTTATATAGTTTTACCTAAGAAAAGACACCCCCCTACCAGCAACTATATAGTTAAATATAAGGATATATAACTTCTTATAAGGCTTTAAAAACCCTTTTAGAAATTCATAAATTTCAAATAACTACTAATAAATAAGAAAGTTTACTGTTAAGGAGATGGAGTAAAATGGAAAAATTATTTTATACTTCAAAAGAAATATCTAACTGTACCGGATTGCCTATTAAAACAATACGCAGGTTGGCAAAAGAAGGCAGAATCAGATCATATAAGCCAACACATAAAATGTATTTATTTGATTTGGATGAAATAACTGAAGACATCAAAAAGTATAAGATCACATAAAAATTAATTGCAATATGATATCAATCAAACCATTATTGGAAAAAGAAACGTTGGTATTGTCTTCAGACAAGGAGGGCAATTATGCCATTTAGAAAGCAGATAACAAAAAAAAGTCCTTATTTATTCACATTAAATAAGGACTGTACACAAAAGTACTCAATTTCTGAACAATACATGCACGCCTGCCAGGATTCGAACCTGGGACCTACGGATTAGAAATCCGAAGTTACATTTTAAATCTTTGGGTTTACTGAAACATCCCAATATATCCCTATAGATATTGACAGATTCTTATACACACCTTTTATAAGTGTAAATTTATTATTACTTAAAGAGAAATGAATCATGTCATGTGTTGCTTACATCCTGATAAATCCCAAAAGGGAATAAGAGCTGTGTGAAAGGGGATCGAAAATGTGTGATAGTAATTTATTCACTTGATTTTTTGTGTGAAAGCCAGATTGCAGAATAAACAGTTCTTTAAATCTTTATTTTCTTTATGAAGAGACACGAGAGTAATATTCTTATAAAGGAAAACATGTTTTTCGTGTAAATGATGAAGCGCTACATGAAATAGAATATAAAGATATCGTTCTGATAAATATCGGTAATATTATTGACAAATAGTCGTGACAGGCCAGGTTCATTATAGTTTTTAGGTTCCAAGCACCATGAATGAATATCTTCTACCTACATATTATATAGATTCCGATTCTGCTGCCGTAAAGGAATTTGTCCATAAGCATACCAGTCCCGGGGAGAGTGACAGGGAGATTGGGGTAAAACTCTACTATGCAGTGAGAGACCTGATCAAGTATAACCCTTACACAATGACTTTCGATAAGGAGAAGTACAGGGCTCAATATACTCTCGAGGTCCTTGAGGGATTCTGCATCCAGAAGGCTATACTCCTTGCTGCAGCAGCACGATGTGCGGGGATCCCTTCCCGGCTGAACTTTGCCAATGTCATCAATCACCTTTCGACGGAGAATCTTCTGAATATACTCAAAACCGACCTCTTCGTATTTCACGGGGCGACAGAACTGTATGTTGACGGATACTGGGTAAAGGCAACCCCGGCGTTCAACCTGTCACTCTGTGAAAAGTTCGGTGTGCATCCCCTTGAATTTGACGGGAAGAACGACTCCCTCTTTCACCCGTTTGACAGGGAGGGGAACAAGCACATGGAGTATGTACATGATTATGGTTCATTCAAGGATTTTCCCTATGACCTGATGATGTCCGAGTTAAAAAAGTACTATCCTCACATTTTCAGGACAGATTACCCGGATATATCCGGTGGAGACTTCGAATCTGAAACAGCTGCCAATTAAATGAAAACCTTTTTAACGATTCAAAACACTGTTTCGGGGAGAAATAAATTAGCCTTACCGGACAGATAAGATCCATTGCAGGAAATGAGTGTCCAGCATACTCTTGACTGTCACACACTATCCTTCTTTTGTAGACCATTGATCATCAGGTCACGAATGATCATGGAAATATCCTTTGCTTTATTATTACTATTGTATATTAGCCAGGCTCCGTATTCCGTCAGTCCCATAAGCAGGTAAGCCAAACCCAGACAATCATGGTTACGGTTTATTTTATTTTCCTGCTGGAGGACTTTTATATCTCGAGCTATTGGTTGAGTTATCTGGTTTAAAATTTCTTTAAACCTGTTTTTGAAAAAAGGGTCTTCTCCTGTGGAGGCATGCCGTACGAGATTCATCATGTCTACCCATTTCGGATAAGAATAAAAGAAGGCCTCGGCGCGCTTGAAAAGCCGGCGGGTCATGTCGCGTTCATCTTTTATTTCTTTCCAGACATGGCTGTACATTTCATAGAAAACCCTGTCTGCGCACTGGAAAAACAAATCATTTTTATCTTTGAAGTATTTGTAAAAAGTACCCTTGCCTATCTTTGAACTGGTGACTATATCATCAATACTGGTTCCTCCAAGACCTTTTTCGATGAAGAGTTTAATGGCTGCTGATACGATTGCGTTTCTCTTTTCACTTGAGACAATTACCGTTCCTTCTTCAGGAGGTGATATAACCGGCAGATTATCCAGTTCTTCTTTGATCGCCGCGAGGGAGGGAGGATTTTCCCTTTGCAGCTTTTTGATCTTATGCAGCCTTGAAAGATGGTCATCGGAATAATAGGCGAAAGTTTTCCCTGTTTTAATAGGCGGAGGCAGAAGGCCTTCTTTAATATAGTAACGAATTGTTGGAACAGGTGTTTCTGATATTTGAGAAAGTTCTGAGATCTTGTAATAATTATTTGAATCAATCATAATTAAATAGACTTTACCTTTTCATAAAGAGTTATGCTTAAATCCTTGTAAAATCATACTTAAGCCATCCTCAATATTTTTTTCAATCTCTTCGGGACTTTTCCCTTCACAAAAATAAATGCCATACTCCACAGCCCCTATAAGCAGATGGGAAACTATAGTAGTATCAATATCCCTGAAGAATCCCTGCTCTACTCCTTCCTCAAGATCCCTGGCTATCGGCATTGTCAGATTTTCCATTATCCGGTTAAGTTTGATTTTATTTTTTGAATCATCTCCGGGTGATGCACCTCGCAGAATATGCAGCATATCAATCATATGATGGTGCTTTCTGACAAAAACAGTAGCCCTGAGGATAAGTCGTTCAACTATATTTTTTTCTTTAAGCAGATCCTTTAAATCCTTATCAATATTATAGAATACCCTGTCAGCGCATTCATAAAAGAGATTTTCTTTACTGTAAAAATGTTTGTAGAAAGTGGCTTTGCTGATATTTGCTTTTTCAACAATATCGTTAATGCTGATTGAATCGTATGCTTTATTTCTGAATAAATCAATGACGGTTTCAATTATACTGTTTTTCCTGTCGATGGAAGGAGTTTCTTCAGAATTATTATTAGCCTTGATGATGTTTAAAAACTCTGAAGTCTTTTTTATCTCTTTAATGGATAGTTTATTTTCTTCACGAAGCTGTTTGATTCTTTCCAGCTGTAAAATATGTTCTTCATTGTAGTATGCTCTTGTTTTCCCCCTTTTAACCGGCGCTGTAATAAGTCCTTCCCTTCTATAAAATTGTATAGTTGTGGCAGGAATTCCTGCGATTCGGGAAAGTTCTGATATGGTTAGGTTGTCTTTTATCTTCATTTATTCGTATAATATGATTACTACACACTGAGAGACCAAATGATATTCAAAGAATATTAATATTAAAATTTCAATAAATCAATCCCGCCAGCTATGGGGATAGCCGCACCAGTGATATAAGATGCATCTTCAGATGCGAGAAAGAGCACCAATGATGCCACCTCTTCCGGTTTTCCAAGACGGTGAAAGACGGTTTTTCTGGCAATCCGTTCCTTCATGGTTTCATCATAGAGAGAAACGGTTTCGGTTTCGATAAATCCCGGACATACGGCATTGACGGTAATGTTGTATCTCCCTCCTTCCAGAGCCAGGGATTTTGTAAACCCTATGATACCGGCTTTGGAAGCCCCGTAGCTTGTATGCTCCTTCGCTCCCATGGTCCCTGTTATGGAAGATATGTTTATTATTCTGCCCCACTTTTTCGTCATCATATGATTCCACACTGCCTGGGAACAATTGAAAACGCCGGCAATATTAACCTCAATACTGCTCATCCATCTCCAGTGGTCCTGGGTCTCAAATTTTCCAATCACATCCATCAGCGCGGCATTATTGACAAGTATATCCACTCCGTTAAAGTCAGATTCTACTGTGTTGATAACCTTTTTTATCTCTTCCCTGTCTGTGACATCCATTCTCATGGCCGCGCTTTTCACTCCCATCTTCTTAATCTCTTCCGCAGTAGACTCTGTTGTAACAGCATCGCTTTCTGCAAAGTAACTCACCAGCGGGCCAAATCTTTTCAATTCATCCCTGTTGTTTTCCCTTTTTCTCATGAGTACATCGGTAACGATAACGTTTACCCCAGCTCTGCCGAGAGCAAGGGCAATAGCCCGGCCGATTCCTTTTGATGCTCCGGTTACCAGGGCGGTTTTTCCTTTTACACTCATACATATTCTCCGGAAATCAGCATCTTAACCACGCTACCGTACCTGAAACTCCATGAGGTCCCTTCCCACGGTCATCCTGCCTCGATAGATTTCTCTCATTGTTTCAGGACCACCGGACAATCCGCTGACAAAGAGATCCGTAAAGCCTGAAGTATGGTCCGAGTGGTGATGTGTGATAAATACAACCGATACCCTCGACGGAGAGATCCCCGCATCAACCAGCCGCCCCGCCACACCGCCTCCACAATCAAAAAGGATGGTCTTTGAACCGGTAAGTATCGCCACGGCAGGACTCGATCTTCCATGAATTCTGACCGTTGTTCCTGTTCCCAGCAGAATCACCGTCATATCGCTGCTGTTCTTCGAACGGGTCCCTACCCCTCCATTAAACGGATTGAAGAGGTAGGACCAATTTCTAGAAATATCATTATAGAAGATAAGGACGGCAATAGTAACGAGGATGCCGTACACAACGCCTTTTACTGTTTGACCTCTAAAGGTCATTTAACTTTTTCCTTTATCCTTCTTTTGGAGGTATCAATTCCCATCAGACGTGCCAGATTGAGGCCAAACATCTTAGCCCGGTCTTCATCTGTTATCGGCTGATAACCATATTCCAACTGCATGTCTTCAGGGATCTGGAACTCACAGAGACCGTTTACGGCACCCATGATCTGGGCGCTGAAGCCCGCATAATCCGTTCCCCAGGTAATCCGGTCGGGACCGACAAAACGCATGGCTTCCCCGAGAAGGCGTGCGAATTTTCGAGGGGCGGTAGTGGCCCAGGGGACCAGGAGACTCATACAGATATATACATTGGGGTGCCCCAGCGCAATCATGTTGAGCACGTCACCGTATGGATAACCCATATGAAACGCGTTTATCTTCAGGTCCGGGAAGTCCCGGGCAATATCATCAATCTGTTCCGGGTGGCAGTATTTACTCTTTCCCGGCGGCACCCACACCATACCGGTGTGCAGGTCAAGGACGATCCCCAGTTCCTGAGCCTTCTCATAGAAAGGCCACAGTTCAGGATCGTTCATGTAAGTGTCTTCGGGAGAATAGTACTTGAATATCTTCGCCCCTTTTTCTTTTACCCAGTACTCCAGTTCCCAGATGGCGTTTTTTACTCCCCGTTGTTTTATCGGGGATATATTAGGCTGGTACATGAAACGGTCAGGATTTGATTCCACAATCCTGGCCATTTCCCCGTTTGAACACCACCGGCTGGTGTAGCCGGTAGTATCCATCATTGACTCCGGCAGAAGACAGGCGATGTCTACGCCGTACTTGTCCATTGAACGGATAATATTCTCCGGCGATGAATTCTTTGACAGTTCCCATTCCTCGATACCCTCTACGAATTTGCCGAGAAGTTTCGGATGGGTTCCGGTCATAAGGGGGCGCCTGATATTCTCAATAGCGCGCCACCACATCTGGACCCCCGGGAAATAGTTTACCGGCTCTATATCGCCGATGAGATGACATTCCGGATCTATCTTAAAATAATTATCTTCCATTGTTCCTCTCCATTTATCAATAATCAGATTTGCGGGAGCCCTGAGGCCTTTTTCTTGAACTTCTCCACCCGTGACTCCAGTTTTGAACCATTCAGCCAGAGTTCCGGGAAGTTGCGTTCCCTGCCGGCGGTGGGGTTCACCGAACAGGTGAGCCATTTGTTCAGCATAAAATGCATGTAGCACTGCTGGCATCGGGTACATTTGACAATGTCCTTTACCCTTCCTTCCTTAACTTTTACCGGCCAGAACGGATCTGCTATTGACTGTCGTCCGAGAGAAACGATATCTACAGATTGCTCTGTTATGGCTTTTACGCATTCTTCGGGTGACATGAAATTCGGAACGATTGTAGGCAAACCAGTGGCCACCTTAAATCCTTTCGCCCACCTGGTAAAATCTCCTTCACCATGATATGCGAATGTGCTGCCGGATGTGGCATAACTTCCCTGAGAGATATCAATGGCATCAACTCCTGCATCCCTGCACAATGACGCCACCTTGCACTGGTCTTCATGTGAGGCTCCGCCCGGCTGCAGATCGTCTCCGCTGAGTCTGCACCAAACCGCTTTGTTTTTGCCTACCTTATTACGAATCTTGTCTATAATATTGGTGAGAAAACGGGCTCTGTTCTCCACACTGCCCCCATACTCATCGACCCGTTTGTTCATAATCGGTGAGAGGAACTGGTGGATCAGGTACCCGTGGGGACTGTGTATCTCCACAGCATCAAATCCCAGCTGGAACGCGGCTTCTGCCTGTGAAGCCATTCGATCTTCCAGCTCTTTTATCTCTTCAATGGTAATCTCCCGCGGGGCTTCACGGAAGATGTTATGATAAAGGAAAGGATCTGTAGCCGAAAGCATTTTCTTCAGATTACTCTGAAAGTCTTCCGAGTAATACACCTCGTCGGGGATTTTAAGCAGTTCATCAAAGTTTGCATCATTGCCTGACGTTTCTTTGATATTCCTCTTGATCTGGGTTGCCCATCCCTTGTTGCTCAGGACATTTCTCACATCAATATGAAGCGGTACCGCCGAAGGGGCTGCAGGATATACGGCGGGGTTGCTCACCGGCGGGTGTCCCTGCCTCCCCCATCCCGGGCTTAGTTGAATAGCAATTTTGCATTTATCATAGGAGTGGACAGTCTCAACCACCTTGCTCCAGAACCTGTAGTAGCGGTAGTCAGTGAGATGTGAAACATTCATTGTATCACCGCCGTACCAGTCATGAGGATTAATCATAACAGCTTCGGTAATGAGAAGACCAAATCCTCCCCTTGCACGTGCCGCGTAATGGGCCATTACCTGGTCTCCGGGGTATCCCAGGGGGTCCGTGTATCCCATGTTCATCGGCGCCATGGCGATCCGGTTCTTCAACTCGAGGGTACCGATGCTTGTGGGTTCGAATAGTTTGTCAAAACTCATAATTTTTCTCCTTAAAACAGTTTAATTAAAATAGTTAACTTATAGTTCTGTTATGCCCTTCCCAGAATTTGGCCTTGATATCCTTCTTGATAATCTTACCGACAACGGTCTTGGGGATTGATTCCCAGAAGGCCACAGCTTTCGGGCATTTGTATCCGGCAAGGCCCTTCTTGCAATGCTCGATTATTTCATCTTCCGTTACGGTTTCACCGGGTCTGATGACAACAACAGCCTGGACGATCTCCCCCCATTTGTCACTGGGAGCCGAAACAACCGAGCATTCAAGGACGGAAGGATGTTCGTAGATTACATTCTCGACCTCGGCGGGGTAAACGTTTTCTCCCCCGGTGATGATCATATCGGCCTTCCGGTCAGTCATGAAAATAAACCCCTTTTCATCCATATAACCGATGTCACCGGTATGGTACCATCCATCCACAAGGGCGGCTTTGTTGGCCTCCGGGTTTTTCCAGTAACCCATCATGATGTGCTTTCCCTTCGCGCATATCTCCCCCCTCTCACCGGGTTTCAGAGTATTGCCTTTGTCATCCACGATTTTCACCCGTGAACAGGGAGAGGGCTTCCCGGCACTTGTCAGGTATTTTGATTTTGGTCCGTCAAGGAAATGGTCTTCCTCCCCCAGCATCCCTATGGCGGCACCTGCAGTTTCAGTGGCGCCGTATCCCTGCGCGAATATATTCCCGAACTTCCTGATGCACTTCTTAAGCACTTCAGTGGGGAACGGGCTTCCCGCATAAGAGCAGATACGCAGACTGGACAGGTCATACTTCCCGACATCGGGATTATCTACAAGCCAGCCGTATATGGTGGGGACGAGATTGATGTGTGTGCACTTCTCGTTCTGGATCAGCTCAAAAATTTTAGCAAGGTTCGGTTTCCTGTTGATACAGACCTTCCCATAAACAAAAAATATGGCGAGAATGGGCCACCATGAAACGTGGAAGACAGGGAGCACGTAGCAGGTGGAATCCCGCCTGGTAAATTCCATACCGATGGCTGCTGTCAATCCGGACAGCATACAATTCCGATGGTTCAGCATGACGCCCTTGGGGAGCCCCGTGGTGCCCCCGGTGTACATAAGGACCGCAAGATCATCCTCCTGAACGTCATGGATATCCTGGTCCGGTTCCTCGTCGGACGAACCTGCCAGGAGCTTCTCATAATCCTGAAACCCCTCAACCGGGTTATCCAGGGAAATCCATTCCTTTATGCTGCTCAGCTTGTCTTTCATGGATGCCGCACGTTCTTCAAGACCGTCACCGACAACAAACATGGTGGCTTCACAGTGATTAATGATGTAGACGAGTTCCTTTTCTTCCAGCCGGATGTTAATCGGTGTTACGCACACGCCGATCTTTGCCGCGCCGAAATATACTTCAAGGTACTTTGAGCAGTTATCCGCCATGACACAGATACGGTCACCTTTCTTGTATCCTCCTTTTACCAGTGCATTGGCAAAACGATTAATGCGATTGTTGAATTCCCGGTATGTCAGACGTGTATCATCATAAACAACGGCTGTGCTATCGGGATAAAATGTTGCCCCGTTCCGGGGTAGATCACCAAGTGTATACATAACTTTCCTCCATTTTTTTTTATGACCATGATTTAGGGAGCCCCTGGAACTGCATCAGCATGTTCCGGCTCATCTCGTTGGATATCGGTGAGAACTGCATCTGGTAAGCGTCCCGCAGGAACATAGACACAGGATACTCAGTACAGATCCCGTATCCTCCAAATATTTCGGAACCGAATGTCCCGGCATGCCTCGCGCCTTCCGCCGCTACAAGCTTGGCCATGGTTGCTTCAAGGTGATAAGGCTTTCCGCTATCACAAAGCCAGGCTGATTTGTAGGTGAGGTTTCTGGAATTTTCCAGGTTTATGTACATGTCTGCCAGGTAGTTCTGCAGAATCTGGAACCGGCTTATGGGCCCGCCAAACGCTTCCCTTTCCTGTACATATTGCATACACGCTTCATAGATAGCGGCAATGATCCCCACACCCATCATGGCAACACCGATCCGCTCCGGGTTCAGCACGGTCATGATTTCCATGTAAGCATTGCCACGAGTACCAAGCATGTTTTCCTTTGGCACTTCGACATTATCGAAAAAGATCTCAACCGACTCACAATGGTGACAGCTGATTTTACTGATTTTATTTATGGTTATACCCTTTGCGTCCCCCGGGACGATAAAACTTGTCCATGACTGTGATTTCCTGGCATCTTTTTCCGTTTTACATACTGTCATGAGTCCATCCGCCACGTGGGCGCCGGTTATAAAGACCTTCTGACCGTTTATAACGAAACGGTCGCTCTTCTCAACAGCGGTGGTAGAAAGAGCTCCCAGTATGTCTGTACCCCCTGACGGCTCTGTGAGGGCCATGCAGGTCTTGTATTTGCCCTCCGCGATTAGCGGCAGGTATTTCTCCTTCTGCTCCTTTGTGCCCAATTCAGCGATAAACCGGACACCGAAACCGCTGGTGACACCGACTGCCAGGGCTACCGACATTGATCTTTTACAGATCTGTTCGAAGACCAGCATATTTTCGATAATGCCGAGCCCCTGCCCGCCATATTCTTCCGGCACCGCCGCGCTGAATATCCCCATCTCCACGAATTTCTGCCACAGTTCATCGGGGGGGAAATCAACATTCTCATCCATCCATCTGACATATTCCCAGGAAAGTTCCTTCTGGCAAAACGCCTTAAATGTATCCTGAATGATCATCTGCTCATCTGTTAATCCGAAGTTCATAGTTTCTACTCCTGTATCAGTTATCAATAGGGGGAAGTGAGGCGCTCCTTACATCCCCTGATGAATATTTATTTTTTCACATCAGACGCGATATTTGCTTCTTTCTGCGAATTCACCAGGTCCTCCGGTTTCTTCCTGAAATTGTCCATGATGGACTGGACGCCGGGCTCATATACCAGCCATTGGATGGCGTTCCTTTCTATGGCCAGTGCCGCGTCTATGCTTCCGCATTCCAGGGATTTCGCCATGACTTCCTTTCCCATTCTTACTGCTATCGGCTTCTTGGTTGCCAGGTTCGCAACAACCGACTCAAAGTCCTTCTCGAAGGACTCATCGGGAAACACCCGGGTAAGAAGACCCATTTCGTATATCTCCTTCGCCGGGTAGTCTTTCCTGCCGCTGTAGAGTATTTCTCGCGCCCTGAAGACCGGCATAGAACGCGCGATACGCGCGGTTCCTCCCCACCCGGGGAGTATCCCCATGTTAATCTCAGTAAACCCGAACCTGGCTGATTCGCATGCGTATATCAAATCACACATTAGAGCCAGCTCCATGCCGCCGGCCAGGCAGTAGCCACTGACTTTTACCACCACCGCCTTCTCACATTGTTCGATTGCCTTGTTGATGTCATACCCCTCGCGGGCAAGCCAGTTGAGTGAATTCTGGTGTTCCGCAAGCGACGGGAATACCGAAAGATCTCCGCCGGCACAGAATGTTTTCCCGGCGCCGGAAAGAACTACAACACCGATCTGGCTTTCACCGCGTACTTTGCGGAAGGCATCGAGAAGTTCCGCAGCCATCTCCCTGTTGATAGCATTCTTTTTATCCTCCCTGTTCAAAGTGATATAACAGACTGATTCTTTGATTTCATAGAGGATTGTCTCATAATCATTCATGGCGCTTCCTCACTTTACCACAGGTTTAAAATAGGGCAGATAGAAATCTTCCCTCTGGAAAAAAGTCACTTCAACATCCATACCTATCCTGATGTCATTCGGATCACATTCAACAATACGGGTCATCATCCTTATCCCCTCTTCCAGGTCCACGAAGGCGATGGTATAGGGGAGCTCATCCATAAAGCGGGGCTCAACCATGCTGTAAGCTGTGGTGAATGTATGTACTATTCCCCTGCCGCTGGATTCGATCCAATCAAGGTTATCCGACCAGCATTCGGGACAGAACTTGCGGGGATAAAAAATATTTGCACCGCAATCCTTACATGTCTGGATGAGTAATTTCCCTTCCCTGGTTCCTTCCCAGAACTTTTCTGACCATGGCTGTGTCAATGGCACCGGTTTTGTCATATCAAAATTCATTATATTTCCCTCCCCCAGATAGTCGCTATATTGTTCATTCCCGAACCTCCGCTGGTATTCTGGTATACATATTTACAGTCTTTCACCTGCCGCTCTCCGGCCTTTCCCATGAGCTGCCGGGCTGTCTCCACATATGTGGCGGCACTGACACCGGAACCGGTGTGTCCCCTTCCCGGAGCGTCACCGATGGTTGACCAGGGGATATCCCCCCCAAAGGACATCCTCCCCTCAAGAAAATACTTACCCCCCTGCCCTTTCGGCGCCACCTCGAGGAGTTCAGCCATCAGGGGATGTGCAAGAGGATAGGCAAGGTAACAGTTCCAGATACTGACATCATCCTTTGTGATACCGGCTTCATTCATGGCTTCCTTGGCTGTAACCGCGAGGCCATCTTCCACCACACTAAAATCCCGAAGAACCGGTGTGCCGCTGAAGTAACGGGCCGATTCGCCAAGTTTATACGCTGCGGGCACATCCATTTTTTTGGCATCCTCTGCGGAAACGACAACCATTGCGCATCCGCCATCAGCCAGGATGTTACTTTCACGCTTGTGCAAAGGTGTATTGAGTATATCTGACGATAAAACCTTCTCCACCGACGGAGCATCCTTGTTGTAGAATATTGAATTGGGATCTTTCGATGCCCAGCTTCTTAAGGCTGTTACCACAGATGCCATTTCTTCCGGAGTACATCCGGATTCATACATAAACCTGTTGGCAATGAGACCCATGATAATATTGTATGTGGAACCGAAAGGATATTCCCACTGCATGTCGACTCCCGCCTGTGCGAAAAAATTCACCACTTCCGGCAGGGGTATTGTTGAATGTACCGTAACATGAGGAATAAGCACGGCCTTTGCAACACCACTTGTTATCCATTGCTCCGCCATACGCAAACAGTTGGTAGTAGATGCGCCACCGGCATTGCAAACTACATTATCTCTACATCCTTTCAGCCCAAGCTCTTCAGGTAATTTGCCAAATGATATTTCCGCTGAAAGAATTGGTTGCGCCTGCGGTGC
>JBNKTL010000031.1:0-39647 GCA_050298055.1 Spirochaetota bacterium | reverse complement strand
CCCGAGTCCCGCACCGCCTGCATGCACACCTCATAAAGAATATCCCATCGTGTCCGCTCCGGCATAGTCGCCGTAGGGACTTCGCCAATACCAATTATTGCTATTTTTTCGCTGCTCATGATCTCTTTCCCCTATGATGATTTAGTAATAAATTATTTACTTGACATATTAACCAAGCAATCATATATAATATAATACTACTAATTATCGTTTTATAGTGTCAAGCTTTTTTATTGAATTTTTGGTATTTTTCAGATTTATGAGAATTATCCATACCTGATCCTTTACCAATACCCATTGAAATACACACAGAGATACATTACTCCTGGGAGTAAACGAAGTAACTATTGAGTGACTCGTAACAGTTGGAAGTATTAGCGGGTATAAGGGTAAGAAATACTCAATATTAAACGAAGTCTTTCACTAATATACTAACACCGTTGCAACCAGAGGGAATCCATACAACAGGAATTTGAACCTGATTTATTCAATTTATTTTCAAAATATTTCTCATTTATTATTTATTGACTTGAAAGCATTATCCCTCATTATACATTTTGTAATAATTTGATCATAATAAAGGATTATCAACATATTGAAAACTGGTTATTAATAAATTAAAGAGTGTTTTTATGAAAGATAATATAACGATTTCCGAACTTTCCAGCATTTCAGGAATACCCCCTACGACTATCAGGTTCTACCTGAGGGAAGGATTAATCACACCACCCCTCAAAAAAGGGAAGACGCGGGCATACTACAACAAAGAACATATTATGCAATTGAAGAACATTAAAAAACTTCAGGGCAAGGGAAAATTATCACTTGTTGAAATAAAAAATATTGTCGAATACTCCCCCGCCATAAGCGATGGAAACAAATCAATTTTGCCCGCCCAGTCAGACAGGAAGCAGGATATTAAATTGTCAGCAATTGATATGTTCAGGAGCAAGGCATATGACTCTATCAGCATAAGGGATATAACCGAAAAGGCAGGTATCAGCAATAATACCTTCTATAAATACTATTCCAATAAAGAAGACCTTTTTTTTGACTGCGCCGACCAGGTATGTTCAGACATTGTCAATAATTCAGATCAAATCATACAGGATTCAAATCCTATTCAAAGGATTAAACTTCGAGCTTTACTTTTTATAACAGTCAGCAGACGTTTTATCGACATGCTTAATATTGCTCGCGGGATATCCCCGGCAGCCATGCCACACAATAAAGCGAGAACAAAGTTACTCATATCCAACCTGGCCAAACCAGTCACTGACGACCTGGAGACTGGCATTAATCAGGGTAAATTCAAAAAAATTGATACGTTCATTATATCCCATTTGCTCATCGGATCCGCTGAATATGGTACTTATTATTTAAAAGGTAAAACAAAATCGGAAAAAACCAAATTCATTGAAACCTCAATTGACCTCTTTGTGCATGGTTTTAAACCGGGCACAATCAACCATCAATATGCGCAAAGCAATCCCAAAACTGCCCCTGTAGATAATGTTACCAATTATTATAAAATGTCAGAACTTTCAAAAAAAGCATCTACTCCCGCAACCACTATCAGGTATTATATAAACCAGCATTTACTCCCCCAGCCGATAATAGCTTCAACAAAATCGGCAGTTTATACCGATGATCACCTGAACAGATTAAAATTAATAAAGATGCTTCAAACAGAAGAAGGACAGTCACTCTCATCAATAAAGAAAAATCTCAAACAGTTACCCGTCAAAAAAGTACCTGCCGATGCAATAGTCGCCTCCAGTAAGAAACAACATAGTATAATGGCTGCCGCTATTGATCTTTTTATTGAAAAAGGACTTAGAGATACAAGTATTGATGATATCGTAAACAGAGCAAAAATTGGCAAAGGCACTTTTTATGCATACTTTAAAAACAAGGACGAATTATTCATAAACAGCGCAGACTTAGCAATGAATCAGATGTATAATCATGTATGGCATGAAATTAAAGATGAACGTGATTTGAGAAAACGAATCATTAAACGTGGAGATGCTTTCATCCAATCGTACCCTAAATGGGCAGAGATGATGAATCTCATCCGCTACTCAGCCACAGTTACTGACAATGAATTGATAAAAGAAAAATTCAAGGATGTCTTGAATAAAATCATCACGCCAATTGCACATGATCTTGAAAATATGCAAAAAGCAGGGATTATCAATAAAAAATTTGATTGTTATGGAACTGCACATTTGTTGATGGGAATGGCTGAATACGGCGCATGGCTGGTGCATGAATGCGGTTATGATGCTAAGGAGATATTAGCAATATCCAAAAAAATATTAGATGAAGGGATAACAAAGCAGGCGAGATGAGAAGTTCTTTATAAAATATTATTACAGGTTTTCGCAATGCTGAAAAATCTCCTCGACAGTCTTGGTGAGGAATACCCTCACCTCCTTAAAGAGAAACATATTGACGCAAAAACAACGCTTCTGCAGGAGGGTGAAATCTCGCACTTCATGTATATCATCCGGGAAGGCTGTCTCCGTCTCTGGTTCAACAAGAACGGCAGAGATATTACCTTCCAGTTTTTCTTCGAGAACCAGGCAGTATCATCCATGGAAAGCTTTATGAACGGAATTCCCAGCCTTTTTTACATGGAAAGCATCGAACCTTCCCGTGTCATAGCAATTCATAAAGATGATTTTGACCTGCTGCTAAAGGGAAAACCCGGAATGAAGGAGGCTTTCCAGAAAATACTCCTCCTCAGGCTGGAAAACTATACCAGGCTTTTTCTTTCCCGTATCAAGGACAGTGCAGGAGAGCGGTACATTGAACTCATTGAACGCTATCCCCAAATAGCGGAAAGAGTTCCCCAGCATTACATCGCATCCTACCTGGGGATAACCCCGGTTTCGCTGAGCCGACTGAAAAAAAATATCCGATAATTTCCCAAAAAACATCCCAAATTAACAAATGATAACGACATACGTCTGTTTTTATGTATTATAAGGATATTATATTCCCATACATATAAACGAGATGAGGAAAATACTATGGATACTCCAACACCATCAATTGGATTTATCGGGCTTGGCAGGATGGGTACGGCCATAGCAGGGAACATCCTTCAAAATGGATTTAAGCTCACAGTTTATGATCTTGATAACTCGAAGATCGATTCGTTAATAAAAAAAGGTGCTCAAAGAGGATCATCTCCCCGTGATGTGGCATCCAGGGCTGATATTGTTTTTACAAGCCTGATGGATGATAATACGGAACTCAGTGTAACCGGAGGTCCCGATGGTATTATTGCAGGATTAAAAAAGGACGGGGTGCATATCTCCCTTTCTACTATACTGCCCAAAACGGCCCGTTTACTGGCAGAGATGCATAAGAAAACCGGTACATATTACATTGCCGGGCCGGTACTCGGGAGACCAGACGCGGCAGAAAAGCGGGAATTAAAGACCTTTTTATCGGGGAATCCTGAAATTATTGAAAACTGCAAGACGCTTATTGAATCATATACAAATTTTTCCATGAACCTGGGAGAAGACCCCGGCGCTGCCAACAGCATGAAGATTTGCGCCAATTATATTGCGGCGACTCAAATAGAGATGATGGGCGAGATATACACTTTTGCCGAAAAGAGCGGATTAAATCCCGACATAATACTCATTGCATTGAAAATGACTTATGCCGATCCCACACTGCAAATGTATGCCGAAAAAATACGGCAAAGAGATTTTGAAAATGTTGGTTTTGATATGGCGGCCGGTTTAAAGGATATTAGCCTGTTTCAACAGGCATTTTCCGACGTACAGGTGATTCCCGGTATTATAAACATTTGCAAAAACAAACACATATCCGCCATTGCCAATGGCATGAAAGATCTGGACTGGTGTGCGACATATGAAGTTACCCGCATGGAAGCCGGTTTGAACGAAACAAAAGAAAAATAAAGAGTCTAATGATTTATTTCTTACTAAAACAAAAAACAATTATAATTTGGGTATAGAGGTTTAAAATGAACACATTAATTGTATTTAATCATCCTTATTCAGGAAGTTACTGTAATGCTATCCTGGAATCAGTTACCAGCGGACTTAAAAAAGCACAGCATAACATTGATTTGATACATCTTGACAAAGAAAATTTCAATCCTGTCATGACAGCTGCCGATTTAAAAGCGTTTAGGGACAAAAATCCCATTGACCCCAAGGTTATCGAGTACAAGGGTCGGCTTGAGAAAGCAGATCATCTGATTTTTATATTCCCTATCTGGTGGGAACTTATGCCCGCATTGTTAAAGGGATTTATTGATAAAGTTATTTTCCCCGGTGTTGCTTACGACTATAAGCCAAACGGAATCAGCATGTTTCCTTTGTTAAAAAATTTAAAAGGTGTAACCGTTGTCACGACTATGAACACACCTAAAATTCTGTACCGGTTAATTTTTGGCAATCCGATAAAAAACGCTCTCCTGAAAGGCACCTTCTGGAAAACGGGCTATGGCAAAAGGAAATGGATAAATCTTCACATGGTAAAAATGGCTTCAGATGAAAAGAGAAAAAAATGGCTGAAAAATATTGAATTGAAATTTTCAAAAATGTAAAGCATTGTTAAACGGCAATGAAAGCAGCATGACAGGTTCATCTTTGTTTATTTCTCATTCATAAGATCTAAGACATATTGTCCTCGAAGATGTCATCCAATGAGCTTTCACTTTTCTTTTTCAAGAGTAACTGAAGATTGTTGGCCAGCTCTTCCAGATCCTTTGAACTGGTAGATAACTTATCAGAACCCATTGTATACTGCTGTGTTGTTTCACTAACGGTATAAATTGATTTGGCAATTTCATTCATAGCGTTTTTCTGCTCAGCCATGGAATCCTCGATTTCATTTGACAGCTCCAGAACCGCATTCGCCTCATTGGTGACCTGATTATTAACACTACTCTGATTCTTCATAAATTCTGAAATATCATTTATTTTATTGGTTATCGAATTAACCCCCGATATTATGCTCATAATAGTGTTAATCGTTTCATTGATATTTTTCATGCCGGTATCTATCTCATCGATATTACCTTTGATAAGCTGATCTATCTCTTTGATGCTGGCTGCTGTCTGATCAGCCAGTTTTGAAATTTCTTCAGCCACAACGGCAAAACCTCTTCCCGCTTCGCCAGCCCGGGCAGCCTCAATGGAAGCGTTCAGGGAAAGCAGATTCGTGCGGTCAGAAATGTCATCGATCATTTTAATAATATTATTCATAAGGTTTGAACTCTCACTCACTTTCGTAAAGCTCTCGTTCATGGCATTCAATACATCCCCACCCGCATTAGCGATGCTGGAGATATTACCGGTAATCTCCATGGTGGAATGGATCTTCTCGTTCATTTCACCGATAGATATTGATAGCTCATGGATTCTTTTTGAAAGCGCATTCATGTTCTGGTTCTGTTTCACCACACGGTCAGCGACTATATCGACGCCGCTCAATATCTGTTCGGACGCTGAAGAAATTTCTTCTATCGTCGCCGCCTGCCCCTGCGACTGTTCTGTAAAAACACGTGCTTCCTCCGCGAGGTTGCGAGCGCTCACGGACAATTGCTCCGAAACGGTTGAAATAGTCTTATGGATGCTCTCAATGATAACACTCTGTTCCTTGTTCTTTTTCGCCTCACTTTCCGACCTGTCGATTGTTTTTTTGTTTATAATATCCGATAAAATTGACATAACATAGACAATCAATATGGAAAAAGTAAAGAGCGGAATGCCCCGCTTCGCCCCAAGAGCAACTGCTTGATCAAAGACATTATTGTCAAATGCCCGGTAAAAATATATGCCGGTTGAAGCAATTATTAAACATAAAATGAAGGTGAGCCATCTTTTATTTGAAAATACCGCTGTTATAACTATTTCTACGAACATTATGAAGAGCCAATTGATGTAATGCATGGAATATTCACTTCTTATGGTGTCGAAATTAATGGAGAGGCACGTAAGAATTGCCAGAAATAAAGTCATAAAATTAATAGAAAGTCTGAACTTTCCCATTTTAAAAATTATTATGCTTATCAAAAAGCTGATAAGACTTGCTATACCACCGATAGCAACGTATATGTTTGCCTGGCTTTCACCTGAAAGTAAAAATTGTGTATTTAATAGTATTAAAAGTACAAGACAGATGAGTGTCAGGTACATCCATACATAGGCTTTCAGTCGTATTAAATAGGTTTCATCCTTATAATTCTTAAGGAAATATTGAGCAAATCTTTTATTCAGAGTCATAGTTTACATCCTCTCGGTATATCTTTACTTGATATCGATCTCCCCGCAACCTGCAGTCTTACCACTGCCATCCACTGTGCAAAAACCTGTAACACCGGGACTTTCATCTCTTAAGACAACAGTCCGCACAGTTCAATTTTTCGATACCGATATCCGCCAGGGATAATCCAAAACAAGGCTGTTAAAAAACCCTCATATTTCAAGTTCCGGGATATCCCTGAAATAATCAAGGGATCCGGGATTACGGAGAGCATCCTTGTTCAGTACCGGTTCACCCTGCACTGTCTTTTTTACTGCCAGTTCAACCTTTTTCATATTCAATGTATACGGGATATCGGGAACC
Organism: Spirochaetota bacterium; assembly: GCA_050298055.1. GTDB lineage: Bacteria > Spirochaetota > UBA4802 > UBA4802 > UBA5550 > JBNKTL01. The sequence continues at coordinate 33,023 of JBNKTL010000031.1, read as the reverse complement.
GCGATTATCTTTGCCGGTACATGACGGGGTGACGCCTCGACGTGGATCCGTTTCCTGATGACGGATTCCAGGTCACTGTTCAGATCAATCCCCGGGAAGAGCTTTATAAAAAGGATTACCCTGACATCGTCCTTCCAATTCTGCCCGATGACGATACTGTCGTCGATCTCATCAATCTGTTCAACGACCCGGTAGATATCGGCTGTTCCGATCCTGACGCCGCCGGGATTGAGGGTGGCATCGGACCTGCCGTAGATGACGACCCCCCCCCGGTCATTAATCTCGATATAATCACCATGCCGCCAGATCCCGGGGTAAACATCAAAATAGGCGGAATGATATTTTGACCCGTCGGGGTCGTCCCAGAAATTAATCGGCATGGAGGGAAACGCCGCAGTACAGACAAGTTCCCCCTTTTCGTCGATAACCGGTTCACCGTTTTCGTTAAATGCTTCCACCTTCATGGCAAGACCCCGGCACTGGATCTCGCCGGCATAAACCGGGTCAAGGGGATTCCCAAGGGCGAAACAGCCGTTGAGGTCGGTCCCCCCCGAAATTGAAGCGAGCTGGATATCTTCTTTTATAGAAGAATAGACATACTTGAATCCTTCTACAGAAAGCGGAGAACCGGTAGACATGAGGGTCCTGATTTTACCGAGATCATGGGCACTGCCCGGCTTATACCCGGTCTTTTCCAGGGCTCCCAGGTACCCGGCACTGGTTCCAAACACGGTGACCCCCGCCTCCTCGGCAAGGTCCCAGAGCGCTTCGGGACCGGGATAAAAGGGGTTTCCATCAAAAAGCACAAGGGTTGCCCCGGTTGCCAGGGACGAAGTGAGCCAGTTCCACATCATCCAGCCGCAGGTGGTAAAATAAAATATAGTATCATCCCGGGACAGGTCGGTATGGAGGATCAACTCTTTGAGATGGTGCAGCAGGATACCACCGGCAGACTGCACCATGCACTTGGGGAGCCCCGTAGTTCCGGAGGAATACATAATATAAAGAGGGTGATCAAAAGGAAGCTGCTCAAAAACCGGTTCAGGGGGTTCCCCCTCACCGATAAATTCCCGGTAGGTTACTGCCCCGGGGAGGGAGCCGGTGTCGGGTTCATCCGTGGTGTACGGGATAACCACGATCCGTTCGAGACCGGGCAACTGATTTGCGATTTCGGCTACTGTGCCCAGTGAATCGAAACGCTTTCCCTTGAAAAAATAACCATCAGCGGTGAAAAGGACCCGGGGTTCAATTTGGCCGAAACGGTCCATAACTCCCTTGACCCCGAAATCTGGGGAACAGGATGACCAGGTAGCACCAATACTGGTAGCCGCAAGCATGGCTATAATTGCATGGGGCATATTCGGTATAAAACCGGCAACCCGGTCCCCGGAGACGATACCGAGGTCCCTGAGGGCAGCAGCACATCGGGCTACCTCATTATAGAGTTCCCGGTATGTAAAACGTATAATATCCTGCCCCTCTCCTTTGAAAACCAGGGCAGTTCTGTTATCCCGGTATCGGAGCAGGTTCTCGGCAAAATTGAACCGCGCACCGGTGAACCACTGTGCACCGGGCATACGCCCAGGATTATCCACCACCTCTGTCCAGTGCACTGAGGTGATAATACCTGCCTCATCCCAGAACTTCTCCCAGAAAATCGATATATTTTCCACAGACCAGTGGTAAAAAGATTTATAATCGGTAAAGTCAGTTCCCAGTTCCCAGTTGATCCGCTTCATGAACCGGGAAAGTGCAGATGAAGTGATCCGCTCCGGTGATGGTTCCCATAGTTTCTTCCCATACATAACAGTTACCTCGCTTATATAAAACATTAAACCGTTTCCGGATGACAGAAAACAATATTCATAGGAGCGGTTTTTAATAAAGGAGTATCATTCCCGATAACCCGATGTCAATATTGAATAATTTTAATGAACGATACAATATTTTCTTTTGGCTTGTTGGAGGCCGGTTAATCTCTATTTCTTTTCACCCTATACACAAGGGTACCCACCGTCCGTGATTCAATATAATCTTTCTGTTTTCTCCCAAGAGAAAAACAATCCAGTGCACATTCCCGCATGTTTCACTAAAAAATTAGATACGGGTAAGCCCCATAGATCTAAAATGAATAATATATATACAATAAATCATATCATGACTATAGAACGATAACTTTCAGTATTATACAATATATCTACAATTGGATATAAATGTCAAGTGATTAATCTATTAAAACATTCAAACACCGGTTCCGTTGTCACTTTTCTCTTGTACCGTAACGACAGGTGACATCGATGGTAGTTCATCGGTTCACCTCGGTCCAGAATATAATTCACCATTTGAATAATTCAGTTTAGATCCATGATGAGCCCCTTACCCCTGGGAATGGCCATCAGGGGCAAGGGGTGCCGGCATCACAACGGCTTGCTTGTCCGGGCAGATGTAAATCCTTTTATTACATGGATATGCCGTTCACTTTTCGTTTGCTGGTATCGATTTCCAGGAGCCGACCAAGGTTACCGCCGAAAATCTTCCGCCGGTCTTCATCCGTTATTGGCGGATAACCATAACCCAATTGCATATCCTCCGGGATTTGAAAATTTCGCAGCCCTTCCACAGCAGTTTTTACCTGTGCACCAAATCCAGCATAATCCGTTCCCCATATAATTTTATCCGGACCGACCCATCGCAGGGCTTCACCGATGATTTTCGCAAATTTGCGCGGGGCTGTAATCGCCCAGGGAACCAACAGGCTGAGGCAGACATACAGATTGGCGTGTCCCATTGCCACCATGTTCAGTTGATCGCAATAAGGATATCCCATATGAAATGCAACAATCTTCAAATCGGGGAAATCCCTGCACACATCATCCAGAAACACAGGATGCGCATACTTGCTGGCCTGGGGAGGGCACCAGGACATGCCGGTGTGAATATCAAGAATGATTTCCAGTTCCTGGCATTTCTCATAGAACGGCCACAACTCCGGATCATTGATATAGGTATCCTCGGTGCAAAGATATTTGAATATCTTCGCGTTTTTTTCCTTTGCCCAGTATTCCAGCTCCCTGATGGTATTCTGTACCCCCTTGAATTTGATTGGGGACATATTTGGCTGATACATAAATCGATCGGGATTTGATTCCACGATCTCGGCCATCTCCCCATTACTGCAGAACCTGCCTGAATAGCCGCAGGTGTCCATGCATGATTCGGGCAGCAGACAGGCAACATCCACGCCATATTTGTCCATGGCACGCAGAAGATTAGCCGGGTCCGCATTTTTCTCCATCTCCCATTCCTCCATACCTTCCACAGCTTTTGTGAGTAGTTCGGGATGTGTGCCTGTGATTAAAGGCCTTGCGATATTCGCAATCGCCGTCCACCACATTTTGTATCCCGGAAAATATTCATAGTGTGATCCATTTGTCCCGATGAGGTGGGGTTCCGGGTCAATTTTAAAATATCCGTCATCTGTTGTCATTGGCTTACTCCTTTGTGTTGGTATTAAATTTAATATATTATCCGAATCCTTCCCCTTAGCGCTTCATGAATTCTTCAAATTCACCTTCAGCGTATTCAAATGTCCTGGATAATTTCTTGCCTCCAAAATCCGTGGCAATCTGCTAACGCCCCTGAAGAACCATCCGGGCCTTGCCTTCTTTTAATACATTCACCACATTTCAGTTATCACCTTTCATTTAACTTCGTTCAGTTTGTTTCACAATTGCTCAGCGGTGGTAGCCGGTATTGTGAATACTATGTTTTTCCACACTATAATACAATCCCGTGTATATTCACATATGTTTCATTTAAAGAATAGATATGGTTTATTTCTAAATTAAAAAAATATAACATATGCAATTATCACTATAGAACGATAATGTTTTGTATTATATAACACATACGATATTTGATGGATATGTCAAGCGAATAATCTATTAAAATATTCAAACACCGGTTCCTCTGGCACTTTTCTCATGGGTAATGATGGCTGTAGACATATGGTTTACTGGATAAATAGTAACTGGAGAATTACATTTAAATTTGAAAACAGAAAAACCTATACTGTTGCTTATAGAGATTAACACAAAAGAGGATAAACAACATAGAAGTTAAAGCAGGTGTAATAACGATACTCAATTTATAACGGATATGTATAAAAAGGAGTTTGACGACGACCTGTTATTTCGGTATGTTATTTTACACAAAAAGTAAGAGAGAATTGCGGATTTGTTGACTTTATCAGGAGACCAGCTTTTTCAATATATTCTGTATACCTGGAACCCATGTGAAAAGCTTACTGTTTTTATTATGGTTGTATTTAAACTACAGTTAATACCTGCATAACAAACAAAAAAATGACGTTTTATCAAATCAATTTTTAATTATTTCCCCAATATCCATTATAAAAAAACGCTTTTTATCAAGCTTTTGTTCTTTTATTTGACGCTGCAGATCAAGCGCGGGATAACCGATTGGCTCATCCCCAAGAGGAAACGTCCCCCATTGGGTTGGGATAAAGTATTGTGCGCCTAATTCTTTAAATGCCATTAATGCTTCTTTTACATTCATATGGTTATAGTGCATAAACCAACGGGGATGATATGCAGTTGTAGGCAAAAAGGCATAGTCAATTTTTTTAAATTTTTTCCCAAACTCCTTATACCCCGGAAAATATCCACTATCTCCGCCAATATAAAAAGTGTGTTTAGATGTTATTAACATATAACTTGCCCACAATGTTGTATTATCTGATTGTCCAAGCCGTTTTGACCAGTGCTGTGCCGGTAAACATATCAATTTAACACCTTTACCAACTTGTATTTCCTGCCACCAGTCCATCTCCTCTACATTTTTCCTTCCTGATGAATGAAAAAATTTCTTTATTCCCTTCGGAACAAAATCATTACCTTGAGCCGGCATAGCCTTAATACTATCTTCATCGAGATGGTCATAATGGTTATGAGTAATTATAATGTTGATTGAATTTGTCACATCTTTCAGATCCTCAACAGATAGACCGGGACGGGTTTTACGTTGTACTATAAAAGCTTTCTCGGAAAAAATAGGATCGGTAATCCAATAAATACCATTAATCCGCAGCAAAAAAGTATTATGCCCAACCCACATAATAAAATCACTCTTTGTCAGTTTAATACGTTCCTTTGCTCCCTGGATCACTTGAGGGCTAAATTCCTTCTCTTCCTTAGTATATTCCCTCTTGGATGAGAGTTTCCAGGCCAACAAAGTTGCCAGTCCCTTTTTCTGCATTTTATTCCAGGGATTAAAATACAAGCCATCTTTATAGTGAGGAGCATAGAGACGCTCAGGGTTAATATTGACAATACTTTTATGCCACTCTGTAACATTAAATGTTTTATCAGTTGTTGCACAGGCATGTGTCACAAATGACATTATAACTATTGCTAAAACTGTTGCGATTTTTAATAATATTTTCATATAGTGTCCATTCATCTATAGGATAGGGCTCCTGATTATAGATAAAGATAAATTGAAAGTCCTGTCCATATGTGTCACATCAGCACTTATGCTTCCATGTATTACGGATGTCCAATGAGAGCTCTGTCGCCGGTAATTAGTATTTATTTCGTTATCCTAATAACGGCCCCATTTCTCAACCGATTCCATTATTGCCCGCACGTTCTCAACCTTCGCATTTGCCGGAATCGAACAACCGGATGAAAGAATGAAGCCGCCACCCTTACCGACAATATCGATAAGCCTTTTGCAGTAAGATAACACATCATCACGTGAACCCCTGACAAGCAGTTCCGCAGGCACATCTCCCATGATGCACATATGCCCATTCAGTATTTCCTTCGCTTTAAAGATGTCGGTTTTACTATCCAGGTCAAGAATGCACTTGCCGGCAGGGAAATCCTTGAAGATTTCCAGAAACTTCGTCCAGTTTGTATCACAATGCAACAACGGCGTTATGCCGGCATCAATAAATCTATTTACCAAATAACTCAGTCCGGGAAGGACCAATCTTTCGAAATTCTTCTTTGAAATATATTCCGGTGATTCCCTGGACATACCGATAAAAATCCTGGGGACACCTACGTACCTGGCAATCCGTATGAAAGTATCAGCCGTATCCTCCGCCCATAGTTTTCCGGCAGATACTATTTTATCACCCAGCTTAAAAGTGTCCGCGCTGATACCTGAAATGCTCCTCCCAAAGGAAAAATACTCATATAACGCCCCCGGATGAATAAAACCGGCTGCAACTTCAATGCCTTCCTTCATTACTAAACGGGCATGTTTTTTATATTCCCTTATGATACCGATGAAAGGGGGTAACGCCTTCAAACCTTTCCACTCAGGGTAATTACGTCCAAGAACATTCAACATGAATCTCTTAACCCCTATCCGTTCAAGGAGGTCGTAATCATCAGGCTTCAATAATTCTTTTTCATCAAACTGGTGTATTTCATTAGCCGACAGTTCACTACCGGGCTGTTTCAATTTCATCGGGACACCGATTTTTAAAAGTCTGGCATTCGCCGTATCCGCCAGAAAAGTCATGTCCCATGGTCCCAACTCCTTTGCCGTTTTAAGGACCGCTTCGATTCTCTTATTGCCGTCACTCATGATTTCCGCATTGGAATATCCGGAATAGGTAGCGGCAAAATGGTCAAGCAATGGCGCCACAGGAACCCGGTCCGGCTGTTCCAGAGCAATTGCAGCATCAATTCTTTCTTTTGCATTCATATCAAACATACACCTCCCGTGCGATGTCCACTGCCGCGGTGGCGTCAGCGCCGTAAAAATCGGCCCCTATTTCTTCTCTGAGGGTCTCGTCGGTAACGCTTCCCCCTATCATGACCCTGACTGTTCCGCCGGGATCCGATTCCTTTATCGCTTTCACGCATTTCCTTAAAGAATCGTATCCTGTTGTCAGGAGCAGGCTCAAACCCACCAGCGAAGCCCCGGATGATTTAATCGCATCGGTGAATTTTTCAGGAGGCACGTCCACGCCGAGATCAATAGTCTCGTAACCGGCGCATTCCAGCATGGTGATTACTATATTTTTCCCCAGATCATGGATGTCGTCTTTTACCGTCCCGATTATCACCTTACCCCTGGAAAGTTCATTCTGTTTATCCCCCAACAGCGGTCTGACCTTATCCATAGCCTGCTTGAATATCTCCCCGGAATATATCAGTTCGCTCAAAAAGTAGTCACCCGCTTTGAAACGTTTTCCCACATCTTCCATGCCGGCGATCAACGCGCTAATGATCTCCATGGGTTCACCTTTTTCCGAAAGCAGTAAATCCACTTTTTCGAAGACATTATCCTCCTCAAGTTCAAGCAGTGCTCTGCTCAGTTCGTCAAATTTTTCTTTCATAATACAACTCTCCTAAATTTTTCTTATGCCAAAAGTGAACAAATTTAATGCACGTTATAATTTCCATAAGGGTACCCGCAGACCACAGTTCATTATTAATATTTACATTATTTTTTCCCAAGAGTGATATAATTCAGTTTATATTCCCGTATTTTGTAATAAAAAGACTAAATATGGTTTAATCTAGAAAATTAAAAAAATATGACATATGCAATAAAAGTATTGACGCTATAGTACGATAATATATAGTATTATACTTCATATTTATATTCAAGAAATATGTCAAGAGAATAATCTATTATAACATTCAGACAGCGGTAAGGGACGACAGGTTATAAACGATTATATTTCCAGGAGTAGCGAATGACACTCCCGGGAAAGAACCAGTCATAGAACTGTTACATCCATGTGAGATGGGGTGAGCAGATACAGTAGAACGAAACCCTGTGATAGAGCCGTTTCCTGTGATGGTCATTCGGGTGCAGGCCTACATCCTATGTCTGGCATCCGGGTGATATGTTAATCAAATAGTCAATATACTACAGTTTATCTGAATATTTTAAACGATTCTCTGCTGACAGGGAATTTCCTGCATGCGAGGATATGGAAGGAAATTTGCAACGGATTAACATTTGTTAATTACATTTGTTTACTTATTGTATATCTTACTCCAGGTACTATAATAAAAAATAAATTATAAACGAAGGATTGGGATATGAAAACATGTAATAATATTTCTAAATCTATCAAAACAAATTTTTATGTGAACCTGTTAAATATAATTCCATTTTTATTCCTCATTATCTCCGGGAGTATACTTCAAATAGAATTTCATCTGCTTAAATTACCAAATGATTATTTAATAGCTAACTTAAACAGGGCTGATTGGCTGGTTCTACACAAAATTTCCGCAACTATCTCTTTTATGGGTGTTATAATCCATTGTATATTGCATTGGAACGTTATAAAAATAAATTCATCTATATTATTTGTTAAAAAAACAATAAAAAGAATACCATTATCATATTATTTATTTTTAGTGGCTATTCCTACAACTTTTACAGCGATGTTTTCATGGGTATTTATCCATTCGAAAAGTAACAATAGAACTATATTTATAGAAATTCATGATAAAATTGCACTGATAGTCATTATATTATCAATTATACATATTCTTTCACGATTAAAATGGATGTTGAATATAATTAAAAGAATAAGAACTGTGGAAAGTAGTTAATTGAAAATAACAGTTTCATATGTCCTGTCTTCTCCTGCCTGTTGCAAAATCACAGCACACATATACATATAACTGCGTATATGTGATGTGATTGCCACCAGTAATTGAAAATTATAAAAGAGAAGACAGGGCGCCCGGTAATGCTTTGGGGAAAAGCAATACCGGGCAGGCAAAAGCTCAAGATACTGGGCAAGAATTACGGTAAACATAAAAAAAAGAAAATTCCAAGGATAACATAACGGAAAAAATGATAAAAATAATCCTGGGCCCACTTTTGTCGATCCAGAGACACTATGTGAGGAGATTTACCCCCCGCCTTCCCGAGCCTGCGGGAGCCAGGGAGGGAGAAGAAGGAACAGGAGAAATCCTGCGGCTTTTAATAGCGGGTGATTCTGCAGCGGTAGGTGTAGGTGTTTCCCGCCAGGAGGAGGCCCTTGCATACAGGATTGTGAGGAACCTGGAAAAGAACTATACGGTCCAGTGGAAGCTCATTGCAAAATCAGGTGCCCAAACCGCCAATACTATCAACTACCTTGAGAAACAATCCCCGGAAACCTTTGATATTGCCCTTATCTCCCTGGGGGTGAACGACATCACGTCTGGAACGGATCCGGGGGAGTGGATAAAGATGATGGATAACCTCAAAGAGCTCCTGAAAAACCGTTACCGGGTCCGTCATATCCTCTGTTCTGTTCTTCCCCCCATGCGACTCTTTCCATCCCTGCCTCAGCCTCTCCGCTGGTTCCAGGGACTACGGGCTGAACGATTCAACAGGGAATTGAGATCATGGGTAGATATAAATAAGGATCTGCACCTGGTCGAACCTGTGACTTCTCATGATACCTCCCGGTTCACGACTATGATCGCGGAGGATGGGTTCCATCCTGGTCCGGAACTCTACAGGTTGTGGGGGGATTCTGCCGCAGACATCATAAGGAAATTAATGGAAGAAGAATCCAATGTGTAGATTTTCTTTAATATTTTGCATAGCCTCATTAAATGTCCGGATATTTACGGTCATTTTGGTCCAAGGAGAAAATAGGTATTCATGGGACCTTTCCCCTTGACATCGATAATACCCCTGCTGGTGAAATGATAATGGTCATTCAGGTGATTGAATATTGATTCCGTTACATGAATCTTTCCCGGGACACCGTGAGATTCCATGCGGCTAGCCGTGTTAACGGTGTCTCCCCAGAGGTCATAGATGAACTTTTTTCTGCCGATAACTCCTCCGGTTACAGGTCCTCTGTTTAATCCGATACGGATATTCAGAGCCGCGCCTGTTTCCCTGCTATACCGCCCGGTCTCCTCAATCATTTCACAGGCCATTCCCGCAGACGCCAGGACATGATCGTTCATTGGCAGCGGAGCGCCCCCCACAGCCATGTATGCATCGCCTATGGTCTTGATCTTTTCCAAACCGTATTTTTCCGTAAGTATATCGAAACGGGAAAAAAGACCATTGAGCATTCCTGTGACTTCATCCGGCTTCATATGTGATGATAAGACAGTAAATCCTGCTATGTCGGCAAAGAGGACAGTCACATCATCGAACCTGTCGGTAATGGGCTCTTCATTATTTTTCAGCCGTGTCGCAATTGTTTCCGGTAGTATATTCAGCAGGAGAAGTTCCGATTTTTTCTCTTCTTCTTCAAGTGCTTCCCGGCTGTAAAACTCTCTGTGGCGGAGCAGATCCGTAACCCTGCTTGCCGTCAGTGCGATAACGGTTGCGCATATGAGAAAAAATCCATTTACAAACAGATCCCCGTTGGACCAGTTAAAATCCTGCAGTCCCGTAAGAACCGGAAGCAGGTAAACCAGCCAGATAAGGGTACAGGCAATTCCCATTTCCCTGAAGGGATAGGGGAACAGGAGACCGGCGGCTACGATAAGGAGGGAGAGACCGGTCTGGTAGGTTGAGTGATATCCCCCTGTTACCACAACAGCTGTTTCTATATAACCAGCCATGGCCAGTATGCCGATTAACGAGAGCGAAAATGCAAAGCGTGAAAAAACTTTTTTCTGGGCAATAAGCAGAATGATTATGCTTGTTATCAGGGTCTCAATCCTGACCAATAAAAATCCCCGTGACATACCTCCTAAAAATAAATACTGTACTGCGCAGTCCATAACAACGACAAAAAAAGCCAGAGCAAGCGCTACACGGAGTCTCCCGATGGTTATATCCCGAAGATGTCCCCTGTATTTATCCCGAAGTTCATGGGAGAGTTTTATTTCTATAAATATGTTTCTGGTTAGTAATTTCTGTATTGGAAGCATCACTTCTTTCCTGATAATATTATAAATAGCAAACTCAATGGTTATCGCAAGTATATGGTATAAACTGAAAATTTCAACACTCAGTGCTTATCATTTAAAGATACACTCCCGATATTTGGCGTAAAGTCAAGCTGCATTCCGGAGGACAAAATAAAGTTCATATGAATGCGTGCAAACGATTTTCTGTTATCAGGGAGTCCCCTGCATGAGATCACTTATTAATCTTTATTTAGTTATCCTAATAACGCCCCCATTTTTCAATTGTATATTCCTAAATGTTTTAGTAAAGAATTAGATATGGTCAATCTCTATAAAGCAAAAAATTATATATTATTAATAAAAATGATTGACACTATAGAACGATAATGTATTGTATTGTATTATTATTTATCAATTGTTCATTAGTACATACAGACATATAATCATGACAACAGGTGCTGTTATTATAAAGAAAAATGAATGGAAGACCCAGCAGGCGAAGATTCTTACCAAATCCCGGATGCTTTTCTGGGAAAAAGGGTACGCGGAAACCAGCATGAGGGATATTGCCAATTCATGCAAGTTCAGACCTGCAAATATCTATAATTTTTTCAAGAACAAAGAAACAATTCTTTTTGAGATTCTCAAGGAAGAGATGCTGGATATACTGATCCCCATAAGGCACCTTAAAGACAATGACAGCATAAACCCTGAAGACGCCCTCTATACAATGATCAAAGTCCATTTAACTCATACCCTGGGAGAGATGAGCTCTTCAAAACTTCTTTTTGATGTTGGACTGAATAATCTATTGCCGGCAAACAGAAGAATAATTATCGGTTTGAGAGATGAGTATGATGATATCGGCACGGCAATAATACAAAGGGGGATTGCCAGGGGCATATTTTCTCCGGTTGATGAAAAGATAACTGTATACAGTATAGCTTCAATCATCGCCCGGTCGAGAATATGGTTTAACCCAAAGGGGAAATATTCAATAGAAGATATGGTCAATTACATATATAATTTTTCTCTGAATGGGATAAGAAACTATAGATAGCATGAATCTGCCTGTGTTGTTTATTTACCCTGTAGATTAATGAATGTTCATAAACATGTTTTATTGGCTGTATGCAGAGAGATTTTTATAAGCAAAAAACTATAAAAACGGATTCATATAAAAAGCAGCATGCCTGATAGAACTGTAGTTAGTATTTTAAGCGTGCTAATAAAATTTAAGCGTTTTCCAATAAAATAAAAGGAGCAGAAGATGAATAATAAAATACCGCGTTCGGCGGAAAACGATTACACGAAGGAGATTGCGCAGGAGCGCAGGGAATTCGCCAGGGAAAAAACGGGTATAGACCTGAATCATGTGGGTGCTTACTCTTTTGAACCCGGATTGTTGAATGGGAACATAGAGGGCTTTATGGGAGTAGCCCAGGTCCCGATGGGACTCGCGGGACCCATGCTGGTAAACGGCGAGCACGCAAAGGGCGAATTCTATGTCCCCCTGGCGACTTCTGAAGGGACGCTGGTGGCAAGCTATAATCGCGGGATGAAACTGACAAGACTGGCAGGTGGGATAAAGACCACGGTGACGGACGATGTGATGCAGCGGGCACCGGTGTTCATATTTGATGATGCGCGGCAGGCCCGTGAGTTTGGTGTCTGGGTCGATAGTAATTACGATACAATAAAAGCGACCGCGGAAAAGACAACGAGCGTGGGAAAACTCCGCAACATCGAAAAGTACCAGATGAGCAAGGTAATGTATTTGCGATTCAACTTCACTACAGGCGATGCCGCCGGTCAGAACATGGTCGGCAAAGCAACCCATTTCGCATGCCAATGGATATTGCAGCAAAACAAATTGATCCGTCATCATGCCCTTTCAGGCAATATCGATACTGACAAGAAGCATTCACACATGAATACCCTTCATACAAGGGGCAAAAGGGTAACCGCTGAAGTCGTCATACCCCGGAAGATCGTGATTGAAAATATGAATATCCTCCCGGAAGTGGCGCTGCAGATGAGATTGTTATCAACAATGGGGAGCTTCATGGCCGGCGCCAACAACAACGGTCTTCATTCGGCGAATGGAATCACGGCGCTGTTCATTGCCACCGGCCAGGACGTGGCGAACGTTGCCGAGTCCTCGGCGGCGCTGGTATATGCTGAGATCACACCGGAAAAGGACTACTATTTTTCCGTCACCATACCCTCGCTCATTGTGGCCACCCATGGGGGAGGAACGGGGCTTGCCACCCAGCATGAATGCCTGGAAATGCTCGGTTGCGCGGGAAAGGAGAAGGCCACCAAACTGGCGGAAATAGTTGCCGCAACCGTAATCTGCGGCGAACTGTCCCTTGGTACCGCTGTTATGTCAGGAGACTGGGTGACAAGCCATGAACGACTGGGAAGGAACAGATAAGTCAGATTCAATGAAGTTTAGGATTTTAGAAATCAACTGGATAGCAGAATTATATGAATATTCGATAAAATAATATAAACTACAGGAGACGTATTATGTCCAAAAAAAGAAGTAACCTTGATATCAGTCCTATTATACAGCCAATTAAAATCAATAAATTGGAAATCAAAAATCGAATTGCCATGTCGCCAATGAATTGTAACTATACGGATCCGGAGCATTATATCAGCCGCCAGCAGATGGCCTATTATGCCGCAAGGGCAAAGGGAGGAACCGGTCTGATCATCACCGAGGCCCAGGCGGTTTCCGAACATCCTGTTGCCGACACCTACCGGAAATACAACAATCCCTATCTGACCAGCTACAAATATATTCCCACACAATCCAATTTTGTGGAACATGTCCATAGCTTCGGGGCAAAAATTTTTGCCCAGCTTTTCACCGGACCGGGACGACAGGGTAGTAATGATCTGGGAGCCGGGGATGTCGTGTCTGCTTCTGCCATCCCATGGAAGCAGAACTGGGGAAAACTGATTAATGGATCAGGAGAACAATTTATCGCAGCCGCTGCCCGGCTGGCCGGATACCATGGAAAAATCCCGTCTTTAGATGACGGTAAAGCGCTTTTGGCTTTTTTTCAAAAAATTCCTTACCTGCATGCCACGGGAACCATACCGCGTGAGATTACAAAAGAGGAGATCAAAATCCTCGTAAAGGATATGGGTAAAGGAGCGAAAATAGCCAAGATGTGCGGTTATGACGGTATAGAAGTGCATGCCTGTCACGGCTACCTGGTTCATACATTTCTTACGGAACGTGCCAATGAGAGAAAGGATGAATATGGAGGGAGTTTTGAAAACAGGATTCGCTTTATGCTTGAACTGATCCGATCTGCCAGGAAGGCTGTGGGCCCTGATTACCCTGTGGGTGTCAGGTTTAGTGCTTCGGAAGATTTAAGAGATGGATATACACCGGAGTTTGCAGTCAAAATAGCAAAGCGTTGCGAAGAGGAAGGCGCGGATTATATCAATCTTTCAGACGGGTCATATGAAGCCATGAGTGATTTTCTGCCAAATACCGAAGGACAGGTAATCGACAAGGCTGCTGTCATAAAAAAAGCCGTAAAAATTCCGGTTATCTGTCCTTCAGTCCATGATCCGGAGAATGTCGTGGATGTACTCAAAAACGGGAAAGCGGATATGGTACAACAGGGACGCCAGCAAATATGCGACCCGGAATGGGTCAACAAAGTTATCGATCGGCGATTTGACGATATTATCAAATGCACCCGCTGTAACCGCGGCTGCATCTTTCGATTTATCGCAATGCTGCCGGTCCGCTGCGTGCGAAATCCTATTGTCGGACAGGAGGAATTCATTGAGGCTTATATGAAACGGCCTATTCTCCCTATAAAAAGTAAACCATGGCATGAAATTCATGAACTGACTGAGATGAACCCATCTGAAACCTGGGAATACACCGATGAGGAGATTATGGAAGCAGTTGATATGTGATATAGTATTTATAAAAACGCCGGGGGATTCCGGGTTTGACAGGTCTGATGTTTCAGCCCTTCTGCCTGGATTTCCTTCCAGCCGGCGAATAGAAATTTCACAACGAAATTAAATGGGATTGCCCGGTCTTCATGTAGGGTTTGCGGGGCATAGCATAAAACTGGAATTTACTATTTTACCGGTATTTTTTTATGATAACAAATGTCTGTTACAATTTCTTTGCGCTGGAAAGGGCTTTCAGATTATAGGCAATATCGGCAACCGATTTAGCAGTGTTGAGCAAAGTCTGCGAATTGGAAGATACTTCCTGCGAGATATCGTTGATGACGGATACGCTTTTTGAAACCTCTTCAAATGCGATCTTCTGTTCATTGACCGCATTAAGAATATTATTTGCATCACTAATAACACTTTCAAGCGACTTCCTGGCGATAACGGTCATTTCTCCTCCTTCGCGACATTTTCCTGCGCGCGCTTTTTCTTGTTACCGGCCCCCAGTATTAAATGCTCCAGGCTTGCCTCCGGAAAATCATCCAGGACCAGGTATCCGTCCGCAACGGCTTTTTCAACCAGCCCCTCGCCTTTCTCCGTACGGATGATCAGCGTATTCCAATCCTTTTTACCCTCAAACGCCCCCACAGACAGATCCGCCCATTCCGCCGTCATGTCCGGGCATACCGAACAACCCCTGGGAACCAGAGCCCGGATTTCATCCAGCGGGATCTCGACCGTCGAATCACCGGTTTTGACAACAAAAATCTCAGCCGGTGGAGGCGGTACGTCCATTCCCGTAATGCTGTCCAGATCCACCTTCGACGCCAGAAACGCCTTCAACCGACGCGTATCCAGAGCCCAGGTACAGAAAAGTCCGATGCTCAATCCCACCGGATCGATAAATCCGTCTTTCTTGAGCGGATTGGCCCTCATCTGTGCCACACCGGTCAACTGGCAAGCCGTACCCACAAATCCCAGATTGCTTTTTCCTCCGGACACCGCTTCGTTCAGACAGCCGACAGAAGGGGTGGCCATGTATTTGGTCGAGGAGCATTTAATGACATCCTCCAGCCGGGTTACCAGCTTTGGCTCCGATATGATACCCTTACTGCCGGTCAAAATTGCACCATCCACCAGTCCCTTCTCCAGAGCAAAGGTTATCAACGCCGTTACCGTTCCACCATTCTGAAAATTGCCGGAACCAACCCTGTTTCCCGCCTTCGCTGCGGCAATGCGGCGATAAATTCCCAGCGGTTCACCACTAAATGATTGTTGAAAATAAGATTGCGCCAGCTGCTCAAAATCCACCTCTGTTTTAGGGCAATGCGCGTAGCAACGCCCTTTTTCCAGGTTACAGTCGAAAATACTGGCCAGCTTCCCGGCATGTACCTTGAAGTACGGGCACATGCCCGCACAGGCTCCGCAAACCGTGCACAGGTCCCTGTCCAGGACCTGCTCAGTCAGCTCCTTTGGTCCAGCAATTTGCATTGATGATTCCTCCAAACTTAAAAAATGAACACATGTGGAAATTGAAAAAACCCATTACTTCACGATTCCACCCATCACCTCGGATTCCGGGAAGAAACCCATGCGCCTGGAAATTTCCCGCCCGGTCTGAGCCAGGATCGGAACCAGTTCCCCTAACCTGTTCCTTTCCAGAATATCCGAGGTTCCTGACAGGCTGATTGCGCCTATTGCCCTGCGGCTCACATCATATATGGGTACCGCGACACAACTCATTCCCAGCAGAAACTCCTGGTTTTCAGTTGCATAACCGTCCGTAACAGCTTTTCTGAGACATTCCTCCAACACCTTCATATCGGTTATTGTCGATGCCGTATATCTTTGCAAAGGCGTTCGCTCCAGGTAGGCGGCAAACTCGGCCTCATCCAGGGTGGACAATGCCGCTTTGCCAATAGCTGTACAATAGGCCGGAACCCGGGGCCCCACCTGTTGGAAAGTCAGATAGTCAATGGATGGAAAAGCATTGTATGTTACCAGCATGGTATCGTTATCCCAGATGGCAATCCTTACATGTTGTCCACTGCTGACTGCCATGCGCCTCGCCAGATCGCCGGCAACCTGATTGATCTTCAGGCTACCTGAAAATATAGTACCCATTTCAACAATTCTCAGTCCAACGGAATATTGCCGGGTATGTACATCCTGACTCAGGTAGCCTTCCTCCAATAAGGTCTGTATCAATCCATGAACTGTCGGTTTTGGCAGCCCCACCAGCCGGCTGACTTCTGCCAGCCCCAGGCTGGGCCGGGAAGGTGAAAACAGCGAGAGTATGTCCAAAGCTCTTTTTACTGATTGAATAGTCATTTAATTCCCTGTAACAGCGTTCGATATTATCGAACGTCATTCGATTTTGTCGTTTTAACCAATGATCTCGAAGCTGTCAAGTGAATTTTTGAAAAGGTTTATTGATCCCTAATCTGCTCTAACATCTTTATACCAGGGATGTTCCGGTTCATACGGGATCAATCATATGATGGGCTAAAAATAATATTACCGGGTACGAATTTTTATTTTTTTAAATATCCTTTCTTTATGGCTTCCTGCATTTTTCTATAGTATTTTGATTTTTTTGCAATAACTCTGTATTTTTCCTTTTGAGCCATCTTTTTCAAGTTAACCATCGTTTTATAAGGAAGTTTTTTAAGCGCAGGATTTGCAATCCATCCGGGAACCATGCCTCCAAGGTGAGCATTGACCACGTAGGTGCATCTCGTTTTATTCCGATTGATATAGTCAAGCCGCCACATACCGACCATCCTCTTCATTCTCACATTACCATTAATAGGCCCGTATTTCACCTGGTTTGTGGACCTGAATTCAATTTTGAAATATCCCCGGTTATAATTGTAACTGGCGTTTGATTCCAGAACAACATCCCTGTCCGAAATTACAGGCACTCCCTGGTGGACATACACGATTAAAGCATCATTGATGTCAGTTTCTTTAATGACCTTTAATATTTTTGTTGCTTTACAATCCTCCATCCACTGCGGGTAAGAGGGAAAATCCCTCAGTACAACTCCAATTACTTCAATTGGGGCATTAATAACCGATACGCATTTGGCAGCCTTGAATGGCTGTCCCTTAACCCTGCTCGTGTAGATCACACATCCATTTTTTTTGCTCTCAAGCTTCCAGTTGTATGTCTCTATTCCTGAAGCATGTATTGAACTGAAAAACACAACAAATAGAATGATGATAGTTTTTTTAAGGTCTTTATTTCTCATTGCAGCCTTCCCCCCAATTATTTTTGAAATTTTATTAATATCTCCCCTTCGAATATAACGAGAGGTCCCCTTCCCTCATCATTCAGTTTATTATCCAGACGCATTTCTCTTCAAAAAAATCTTTGCCAGACGCTTTCTGCACGTCTTTGTACTGCAGCTGCCGCAAAAGGAATAATTGTTTTTAAAATCATGCATTCTGGGCCGTCCACCGATCATTATACCCGATATTGACTTAATAGGTTCCATATAACAGTTATTCGTAAGCCTGATCCCTATATCGCTGCTGTGTAAATACTTATGTAATATTTTCTGGCCGCTAATATGCCACCCGCAATAACCGGGACTATATCGAAGCATGACATCATTTTCCCTGAGCTTTCCCAGGTCGATTTCCCGTTGTAAATATTTATTTGTGATAAAATCAGCGAACTCTTCTATTCCGGCAGAACAAACTTCATCCAGCAATTGCCCAAGCAAATATTTTCCCTCCTTAAACATATCCGAAATACTCTGAGAAACCCGGTCTCCCAGGGTCATGGCAAAGACATAATATGAGGCATCATAAGCCATTAAATCATCCAATGGTGTTCGGGATTCATTTTCCCCTTCCCCTGAATAGATCCATTTGAATCTTAAATATGATATATTCTCGACCAAACTGGCAGGTTCGGCTAATTGATAAAAAAGACCATACGCTTCTTCAAATGATTGACTGATCTTTGGAGGTAAACTTGCTCCTTCATCTTGTTTTCTTAACACATAATCCGACAGGAGATTGATTTTAATACTTCTTGGATCTACTTTTATAATTTCTTTCATGATTAACAGTATTCAGTAAAAAAACTTGTATTGTGATCATTCGAAATGCCAAAAATGACAACAATAGTTACCATCGGTATCACCAGTGGGTTTATACGATTTTTATCTTTCCCCATTGACCGGGTATACCCTGCATAACGCGCTCCTTAACGACTCGGAGCCGGTATCAGGATCATAATCCATATCACCGAAGAGCAGATTAACACTGGATTTTTTCCATCCATATTCAGGTGGTGATTCTTCCGGGAACCACCAGGCATGCTGAGCGCTTACAACGTCCGTAGCGATCCCATCAAAGAACTGCGCACGCATCCTCACGCGCCCCACCGGGGTTTCAATCCATACCCAGTCATTATTGCCGATTCCCAGACTTGCAGCCGTGTCCGGATGGATCTCTACCAGCGGATCGGGATTCCTCTTTCGCAGGGAGGGGATCTGTCTTCCTTCGCTGTGAAAATAATCCTTCATTTTTGCCCCTGTTGTCAGGATCAGCGGGTATTCTTTCAGAATATCAGGGCTTGATACCGGTGTATGAAAGGGTTCCCGGTAGACGGGGAGCGGTGCGATTCCAATATTCTCCAGGTTCTCCGAGTAAATTTCGAATTTTCCGGAAGGCGTTTTGAAAAATCCATCATTCTGATATTTTCGATAATTCTGCTCAGGGACGATGATCCCCTTCTCGAGAAATTCATCGAAGCTCATCCCGGTGCCTTTTATCGACCATTCGTTCAAATCCCCGAGATCTCTCCAGGGAAACGCTTCATGCAGTCCGAGCCGGTGGGCCAGGTCGATAATGACTTCCTGGTCGCTTCTCGTGTCTCCGATCTGGACAGCTTTTTTCCTTGCTATCATACTGTAGGTATGGCCTCCCGAAGTATGGACTTCGTCGTATTCCAACCAGGTGGCAGCAGGAAGGACGAGGTCTGCGAACTGTGCTGTGGGAGTGAGAAAAAAATCCGATACGACAATATACTCCAACTCCCTGAGAGCTGCTTCGACTTCCAGTGAATGGGTTGCCGTAACCAGGGGGTTTGATCCGATTATCCATACCGCCCGCATTCCATAAGGTTCCCCTGTGGCAATCGACCGCCAAAACGCAGGCTGCTGGGCAGTCATCATCAATGGATACACAGAACCGTCTACCTTTTGTTTTCTTTTTTCAGGGGGACAGTACTGCATCCCCGCAAATCCCAGATCAAGAAAAGGCGTTTTATGATGGATACCTTCAGGCCAGGTGGGGAAAAAATCACCTCCTGGTACATCTAAATTACCTGTGATTGCCCTGAGGATCATGATGGACCTGGAAGTCTGGAAATTGCAGGCGCTCTGGTCCAGGGCGTTTCCCCACTGAATGCAGGCAGGCTTTGTTGTTGCGTAGGTATGTGCCGCAGAACGAATCTCACCTGCCGGGATCCTGGTTATGGACTCGGCCCATTCCGGGGTGAATTCTTTGACATGCTCAACGAGCCTGTCAAAGCCGATAGTGTACGAGTCTACAAATTCATGATCAAAAAGGTCCTCTGAAATAATGACATTGATCATAGCGAGGGCCAACGCGCCATCGGTACCAGGCCGCACCTGGAGCCAATGATCGGCTTTTTCAGCGGGGCTGATCCTTCTCGGGTCTATTACAATCACCCGGTGAGCCTTTTTAATAGCCCGGGAAAGCATGCCCCCGCACATACCGTCGGATGAGTCATGCCCCAGCGGACCCGTCAGGTTACAACCCCAGATAACCACGCACGCCGGATCGCGGGAGCCTTCATGTTCATATACATCACAGACAGGCATGAGTGGAAAGCCCATTGTGACCAGGTTTACCACGATTCGAGGGAGATAACAGATATGAGCCGGAGCGGTAAAGTTAGGGGTCCCGAAGGCGTTTGCGAACCGGTTATAGATATTCTCATAGGGCCGCCCTGTCCCCTGGATCATTCCCACATATTCAGACCCGCTCTCCTCTTTGATAGTACGCAGCCTGTCAGCCATTTCTTCAAGGGCATCATCCCATGAAACGGGAATCCATCGGTTTTCTCCGCGCTTTCCTGCACGCTTTAAGGGACGAAGAATTCTATCGGGATGATAGATGAGTTCCGGTGCGGCAGCTCCCTTATGGCACAAGTATCCCCGGCTGGTTGGGCTCTGCGGATCACCCGTGATCTTCACCACCCTGTCGCCTTCCAGGTGTACCAAAACCTGACAGACACCATGGCACATCCGGCAAGCACTTCTGATTATACGTTTCTCACTTTTCATAATCTTACATGAATCTCCCAATTCCAGTAATCAGCCGGCTTTATTATTTCCTTCCCTCACAGTCTTAATGAACCCCCTGCAGTATGGATCATCCCCCAATAGCATTTTTGTCGTTCGATAAGCCGACATAATCATTTCATCCAATGGATCCAGTATAACACTATCGAGCCCCGCAGACATCATCATCGTCAGGAATGTACGATTAATGGCTTTCCGTTCGGGAAGACCGTAAGATACATTGGAAAGGCCGCATATAGTATGTATATCCGGAAACATATCCTTAATCTTCATTATTGAATTAATAATCATCGTTCCTTTCGTAACATCAGTACATATCGGCTGTATTACCGGATCGATATATATGTCGCTCTGTTTCATGCCGATATCTTCCAGACGATGAACGAATGTTACCGTCCTCCCCAATATTTCCTCCTCACTTTTCGGAAGGCCGTCATCGCTCACGCAAAGGGCGACAACCTTGCACTCCTTTCCTTTGAAAAATTCAAGCATCGGACCGAGGCGTTTTGCTTCAAGGCTGATTGAGTTAACCAAAGGAGGCTTATTTACCATTGTAAAGGCTTTCTCCAGGACTGAACTGTCCGAGCTGTCGATACAAAGGGGACAATCGACTTCATCCTGTATTATGTTAATCAGCCATTCCAGGTCCTCAATTTCTTTTCCAGACCCGGTGCCGGCGTTTATATCAATATAATCAGCACCAGCCTGATATTGTCTGCTTGCATCCATCCGTATATAATCTTCATCACGATTTTCAACAGCCGTTTTTATTTCCTGACGGGATGAATTTATTCTTTCTCCGACAATTATCATAGATAGTATCCTCTTTGATCAGAATTATTGAGTTATCCTAATACCGGCCCCATTCTTCAGCCGACTCCATTAACGCCCGTACGTTCTCTATCTTCGCATTTGCCGGAATCGAACAGCCGGATGAAAGGATGAAACCGCCATCCTTGCCGACAATATCAATAAGCCTCTTGCAATAAGATAAGACGTCATCCCGCGATCCCTTGGCCAACAGTTCCGCAGGCACATCCCCCATGATGCACATATGTCCTTTCAGTATTTCCTTCGCTTTAAAGATGTCGGTTTTACTATCCAGCATCATAATGCACTTGCCTGCCGGAAAACTCTTGAATATTTCAAGAAATTTCGTCCAGTTGGTGTCACAATGGAACAACGGGGTTATACCGGCATCAGTAAAGGATTTTACATAATAACTCAGTTCCGGAAGAACCAATCTTTCGAAATTCTTCTGTGAGATAAACTCCGGCGACGACCGGGCCATACCGATAAAAACTCTCGGAACGTTTGCGTCCAGTGCGGCATCTATGGCTATTTGAGCCGTCCCTTCCGCCCATACTTTACTGGCGGAAATTATTTTATCCCCCAGTTTAAAGGTATCCGCGCTCATAGCCGTAATGCCTCTCCCGAAGGAAAAATAATCATACAGCATCCCCGGGTGCATAAAACCGGCAGCAACTTCAATACCTTCCTGCATCACCAGCGAAGAATGTTTCTTATACTCCTCCCTGCTGTGCAATATCTCCTGTATCCCATCCGGTCCATTCATCTCGGGGTAATTACGGACAAAAATATTCTGTATGAATCCAATTGCCCCGACCTGTTCAAGGAGGTCGTAATCATCAGGCGTCAATAACTCTTTTTCATCAAACTGGTGTATTTCGTTATCCGGCAGTTCAATACCGGGCTGTTTCAATTTCAAAGGAACACCTAATTTCAACAACCTGGCATTCGCCGGATCCGCAAGAAAAGTCATGTCCCATGGTCCCAACTCCTTTGCCGTTTTAAGGACCGCTTCAATTCTCTTCTCGCCGTCACTCATGATTTCCGCGTTCGTATAATCGGTATAGGTAGCAGCGAAATGGTCAAGCATCGGCGCCACCGGGACCCGGTCCGGCTGTTCCAGAGCAATTACAGCATCAATTCTTTCTTTCGCATTCATATCAAACATACACCTCCCGTGCGATCCACTGCCGCGGTGGCGTCAGCACCGTAAAAATCGGCCCCTATTTCTTCCCTGAGGGTCTCGTCGGTAACGCTTCCCCCTATCATGACCTTAACTGTTCCGCCGGGATCCCGCTTTGTGTTTATTATTTCTGAAAAATCACGGGCCAGGTCCGAATCAGGATTCGACGGCTTCTTTTAATTCTTCTTCCGTATATTCCCAGACTTCAGAAGGATTTTTTTCCGTCAGTTCCTGAATTTCATGCCAGACTTTCTGCCTGATAGGAAGAACCGGCCGTTTCATATATTCATCGATAAACTCTTCCTGGCCGGTCCGGGGGTTTCGGATGCAGCGAACGGGCAGCATGCCCACAAATCGCAGAATACATCCCCGGTTGCAGCGTGTGCATTTAATGATATCATCAAACTGACGGTTCATGACTTTATTAACCCAGTCCGGATCACAAATCTGCTGTCTGCCCTGCTGCACGATATCGGCCTTCCCGTTTTTGAGCACATCCACGACATTTTCCGGTTCGTGAACCGAAGGACACATAACAGGGATTTTTACCGCGGATTTTATGATTGCAGCTTTGTCGATCACTTCACCTTCTCCGTTTGGTAAAAAATCACTCATGGCTTCATAAGATCCATGGGAAAGATTAATGAAGTCCGCACCCTCTTCTTCACATCGTTTCGCTATTTTTGCCGCTGTTTCAGCATCATATCCCCCAGGCAGATCTTCAGAGGCACTGAAACGGACACCCACCGGGTAATCCGGACCCACCGCACGTCTTGCGGAACGAATCAACTCCAGCATAAAGCGAATCTTGTTTTCAAAGCTACCGCCATATTCGTCTTTCCGGGTGTTCGATCGATCTGACAAAAAGGTATGTACCAGGTAGCCATGGCAGGCATGTACTTCGACCCCGTCGTAGCCGCACATTTTGGCGATTTTAGCCCCCTTCCCCATGTCTTTCACCAGTATTTTAATTTCTTCTTTTGTAATTTCTCTTGGCTTTTGCCCCACCAAATGAAGACTTGGAATTTTTTTTGCGAATTCCATAAATCTATTGAATTCAGATAAGGGTGGTATTTCACCATGATATCCTGCTGTGCGGGAGGCAGCTTTTATAACGTCATCTGTTACACCATTGATGATTTTATTAATCTGGGACTCCCAGGGTATGGCGGAAGCGGCAACAACATCTGCGGCGCCGAGATCATTGCTGCCCTGCCTGCCAGGCCCGGTAAATAGTTGTGCGAAAACTTTTGCCCCGAAGCTGTGGACATGTTCCACAAAATTAGACTGTGTGGGGACATATTTATAGTTAGTAAGGTAGGGGTTGTTGTATTTGCGGTATGTGTCCGCAACAGGGTGTTCTGAAACCGCCTGGGCCTCGGTGATGATCAGACCAGTTCCCCCCTTTGCCCTTGCTGCATAGTAGGCCATCTGCTGACGGCTGATATAATGCTCCGGATCCGTGTAATTACAATTCATCGGGGACATTGCGATTCTATTTTTTATTTCAAGCTTATTGATCCTGACTGGCTGGAATATGGGACTGATATCCAGATTTTTTGGCGTTTTTGACATTTTATTCCTCCTTTTTTAATGTGATCTTTTTTTGTTAAGACAATTGTTTTGCCTGTTTTATACCAAAAAGAATGAACGGCCCTGGCGGTTCATTCTTTATCATTTCTGTATTCTCTCCCAAGAGTAATATAATCCCGTGTAAATTCTCATATGTTTATGCAGCAGGTTGGATATGGTTAATTTCCATAGACCTACAAATATTTTATATATTGAACAAGATTTATACTATAGAACGATAATTATCTGTATTATACTACTTATAGAATATATGGCATATATGTCAAGCGATTATTTTATTAAAACATTTATGCAGGTGCAAGGGATGACATGTTAAGAGGACCGGCAGTCAGTTTGCAACCGGATGTGGATGCCCGGAAATATACGGTCCTGAACCTGTTCTATTCCCAAAAACACCATAATAACTGGCTAATCCTTGTAGCGGTACTGTGAATGTTTCAAATAGAGGGGATATTGTAATACATGTGATCAGAGATTATCTTTCCATAACTGAGTATTTACGGCTCTTTTCGTGTTATTCTTCAAGCAATTGTGTGAATAATATTATTGATGATTGAAAAATATTGCGACTTAATGAACCAGAACCAGATCTTTATGTACAAATATGCATAAAAAATACTGAGATTATCTCTTTAACATTTAAAATAGGGGCACATATAATGACAGAAGCATTTCTTGGATTTTTGGTTATATTGAGCGCATTTTACGGGATTAAAATAATTAGTTCTCTTTGAATATTTTTTTGTTACTATCCACGCGGGTGAAGGCTCAAGAGATTGGGCAACACTTTTGGTATATATACAAACAAGAAAATTCCAGGGATAAAATAATGGAAAATTTGATAAAAATAATCCTGGGTCCCCTGCTGCTTATCCAGGAGCTCTATGTGAGGAGGGTCACCCCCCGCCTTCCTGAGCCTGCCGGAGCCAGGGAGGGGGAGAAGGGAAACGGAGAAATTCTGCGACTTTTGATAATGGGTGATTCTGCGGCGGTAGGTGTGGGTGTTTCACACCAGGAGATGGCCCTTTCTTACAGGATCGTGAGTAACCTGGAAAAGAACTATACCGTCCAGTGGAAGATCATTGCAAAAACAGGGGGCAAAACCGCCGGTACTATTAAACACCTGGAGAAAAGATCACCGGAAATCTTTGATATTGCTCTTATCTCCCTGGGGGTGAACGATATCACTTCGGGAACGGATCCTGGGGAGTGGATAAAGATGATGGACAATGTAAGGGAACTTTTGAAAAACCGTTACCGGGTCCGTCATATCCTCTGTTCGGCTCTTCCCCCCATTCAATTCTTTCCCTCCCACCCCCAGCCTCTCCGCTGGTTTCTGGGACTACGGGCGGAGAGATTCAACAGGGAATTGAGATCATGGATGGAAAATTATCAATTAACATTTTATACCAGTTTACTCTGATTTAGAGTCTTCAGTTTATCTTCCATATATTTATTTCCATAATTCCTGCCGGTATTATATGTTTTCAGCAGTGTTTCTTTATTTTGAGTGGTCCTGCCAATAAAAATATCATCGGGGGGTGAAATCTCATCAATATTGACTCCCCGGGGAGGGTTTTTTATGACCTCCACAGCAGCCATGTAATTTGCATACCTCTTCTTCATGGCATCCGCAATATGCGGATATTTCCTGAAAACCAGACCATAAATAAATGAAAAGCTGTTTCGTTTTTTAATATAAGCTGATGACCGTGAACGAATGACGGTTATATCCGTCGCACCGCGGTGTATTGCTTCCATTACCGGAATGGAATCGGCGATACCACCATCGGTGGCGGGTTCATTGTCAACATACAGTATTTTCCGGTAAAACAGAGGAAGTGAACTGGATACTTTCAGGTAATGTTCCAGTGTATTCTCATTGGGAACAAGATACATGGCCTTGCCATTCAGCATGGATGTTGCTGTAACAATAAAATGCTTATGTTCTTTTTTGAGTTTTCCAAATAACCTTTTAAGATCAAGGCGGTATTCCCTGATTGTTACATCCCACAGCCAATCCAGGTCCATATAGTGCCCCATTGCCAGAAAGCGCCATGGATTGATAAACTGCCGTGTAATTGAGTAAGCCATGGTTATGTCAAAATTCCTGTCGAACTGGCCAGCCAGGTGAGAAGCAAGATTACATGCTCCCGCAGAAACACCGATATACAGGTTGAAAGGATCAAAACCTTTATACGCGAAAGCATTGAGAACGCCTGCGGAAAAAACACTCCGCATACCGCCCCCTTCCACAACAAGTGCTCTCTTAACTTTTTGTTTTCGAGGTATATATATCATCTCCCCGGGTATTGTCTAAAATGAATTATTTTCTGTCTACTTCATCTTCTTTAATACCTGAAAGCTTTTTTGAAGCCTTCTTTTTGCCGTCCATATCAACAAGCCGTGAGATCATAATTCTCTGTGCCTGGGGTGAACCGGCTCCATGCATTGACTCTGTCAGGTAGCCCACCGCCGCCGTCCCCATGGTAATATTTTCAATAAGCCTGAGGATTCGCATGCGGTTTTCCATGGGTACATCACCTGCGCCTTTCAGGTATTTTTTCACCAGGTCCCCGACTTCCGGGGAGTTCAGGTCCCCTTCTGAAGGGAGGGTCACCATCAGTCCCCCTGCAATATCCTGCGCGAGACGTGCTATCTCATAGGGATACCGTGTTACGTTCTGTTTGTGAACATTTGCCAGAAGGGGATCAACATAATAGGTGCCGCTGGGCTCCCTGTGCCCTTCGCTTGCACAGGCAATAGACCCGCAGTAGAGGGTCTCATTAAGCTGGTTCATCTCTATAATTTTATCTTTTACGTGAGATGCCTTCGCTGCTCCGTTATACTCTGCCGCAGTCTGTGTGGCGCCGATAAGGACGTCACCAACGCCGACTTTGCATGCATAACTCTGCCTGTGGTATGACGCAAAGCGTTCAACCAGCTGTCCCGCAAAATCATATTCCTTATACATGAATACCCTTTCCCAGGGTACAAATACATCATCAAAAACAATCAGGGCTTCATGGCCTCCAAAGTTTGCATTTCCCTGGTCGATCCTTCCTTTTTCAAGCTTCCTTGTGTCACAGGACTGGCGCCCCATAATATATGTAATACCTTCGGTATTACTGGGAACAGCAAAGGAAAGAGCATAGTCTTTGTCCTCTTCCTTCATACTTATCGTGGGCATGACAATAACTTCATGGGAGTTGACTGCTCCGGTCTGGTGAGCCTTGGCACCCCGTACAACGATACCCTCCTCTCTTTCGTCAACAACATGGAGAAATATGTCGGGATCAGCCTGTTTGTGAGGCGGCAACGATCTGTCTCCCTTGGGATCGGTCATGGCACCGTCACAGACAAGATCGTTTTCCTGCACATATTCCAGGTATTTTAAAAACCGCCTGTTGTAACCGGTGTTGAATTTTTGATCAATATCGTACGTGGTCATGGAAAGGGCGTTCAGGGCGTCCATTCCTACACACCGCTGAAAGCAGCAGCCCGTGTGAGCTCCAAGCAGCCGGCCCATTTTACTTTTCTTTACCAGGTCATCGGCACTTTGATGGATATGGGTAAAACGGTTGATCTTTTTCCCGGTAATATGCGATGTAGCCGTCATAATATCTTCAAACCTCGGGTCTTTTGCCATTGAATACGTCATGGCAACGGCATTTAGTGAAGGTCTGATAATTGGATCATCCACAACATCATCCAGTTTTTTTCCGAACATATAAACAACGAGGTCAAGTTGTCTTAAACTCTTAATGTATTCCTGCGGTGTTTTCATCGCCATGGCAGACACCTCTTTAACAGTTTCCAACCCCCGGAGGGGGCTTGAAAAATAGGTTTTGTTATATTACTGCCCGATTTCTACTCTTCGGGAGCGCCGGTAAAAACGTGTTCCGGAGTTTCCGTGAGGGCTGTTTCTCCAGACAAAATATTGTCAATATTGCCGAAATACTTTTTAAACTCTGAACCGAGATAAAAGCGTGAGGCAAGGATCTTTCCGTGATAATAAGCGGCTTCGTCATTATCCTTTACAAGAGCTTCAACCTTATCTCCTGATATATCCCCGGCTATTCCCTTAAGGGCCGGAACTGTTTTTGTCATTGACCAGAGGTGCAGCCAGGCATAAACCAGCATCCTGAATGACTGCTGGAGGGGTACTGCCTGCTCAAGTATTTCATCAATCCTTCCGGTATTGAGCATTTTACCGAGATACGCTATCACCTCATCCATTTTTTCCACCCCTGTCTCAACGGTTTTAACGTATTTTTCATCGACTATACCGGCGGCTGTATCCGTTATTTCCCGGACCCGTTTTTTAAAAACCGCGTAATTATACATCCCGGGATTCAGGAGGAGTTTCCTCATGGTAAGATCCATGGACTGAATGCCGTTTGTTCCTTCATATATGGCCAGTATCTTGGAATCCCTTGCCAGCTGCTCCACGGGATAGTCTGAACAATAACCGTACCCCCCGTGGACCAATATCGCTTCGGCTGTGATAAGCCATGCCATGTCTGTGTTGCCGGCCTTGCAAACTGGTATAAGCAGTTCAAGCAATGCCTTTGCTTCTTCTGCCTTTTCACCTGTATCATTGTGTATTACATCTGTAAGGTAAGCGCCAAGCATTGAAGCCATCCTCATGGCCTCAACATGGGACTTCATCCACATGAGCATTCTCTTCACGTCAGGATGCCGGATGATCCGGGCCGGCTCTCCCTTTGCCCCGATGAGGCTCCCCTGTATCCTGTTTCTGGCATAGGTGACGGCGTGCATATAGGCTGAACTGGAAACCCCCAGCCCCTGCACGGCAACATCGAGACGGGCTTCGTTCATCATCTGAAACATAATCTTCATACCTTTTCCCTGTTCTCCCATAAGCCACCCGGCACAGGCGCCGTTGTCACCGAAATTCAGCGTACAGGTAGGTGAAGCCTTAAGTCCCATTTTATGTTCAATTCCCGAACAGACAACATCGTTGGGTTCCCCCGGGGATCCGTCAGGATTAATACGGATTTTGGGTACAAAAAATATTGATATCCCCTTTGTCCCGGGGGGATCCCCTTCGATACGGGCAAGCACAGGATGGATGATATTTTCATATAAATCATTTTCACCGGCAGAGATGAATATCTTCTGGCCGGTAATAAGATATGTACCGTCAGCCTGTTTTACCGCCTTCGTCTTTAACGCTCCAACATCGGAACCTGCTTCGGGCTCGGTAAGACACATGGTACCTCCCCATTCACCGGCAATCATTTTTTCAAGGATCATGTCCCGTTGAGGATGCTCACTATAATTTTTAACAAGATTTGTTGCGCCGATACTGAGAGAAACATTCATGGTAAAGGACACGCTTGCAGCATAAAAGTATTCCAAAACTGTTCGATGAATAACATCGGGCATTCCCATCCCTCCCCAGCGGGGATCGTTACAGAGTCCTGGAAAACCTGCTTCATTAACAATAGCTAAAACTGTATGATATATTTCAGGAACTGTAACGGTTTTATCCTCCGGATTATAGTGAGCGCCGATTTTATCAGCTTCAGCATTGGCAGGATAGATCCTATTCACAGCTATTTGTTCGGCCAATTGTATAACAGCCTGAAAAGTGTCTCTGTCAAATTCTGAAAATTTTTCATATTTTGTCAGGTTATCAATTTCCAGTAATTCAAATAAAACAAACCTAGTATCCCGGGAATCAACAAGTGGATTAAGCGCCATTTTTTTCTCCTATTACTTTTTTTATTTAAAACTATACTTCAATAACGACAGCAGTACCTATATCGCCTCCCACACAGAGGGTAGCGAAACTGTTTTCAAAATTTCTTTTCTTCATTTTAAAGATGATGAACCTCACACCGGTTACTCCTGCGGAATTGCCAAAGCTGACACCACTCAATATCATTAAGGCGCATACCTGAATATTTTTTATGAAGGTTGCAATTTTCACATGGGTACCCGCCAACAACGATTCTTTATATAAAATTGTGTTTTTTTCTCCAAAAAGTAATACAATCCCGTGTTTATTCCAATATGTTTCCGTAAAAGAATAGATATGGTTTATTTCCAAAAATCAAAAAAATAATGACATATATGACAAATGATATATACTATAGAACGGTAATATAGTGTATTATATCATATATTTTATATTGGGGAAATATGTCAAGCGAATAATCTATTAATCTATTAAAACATTCAAACACCGGTTCTGTTGATACTATTCTCATATGCCATGTTGATTGTAGACATCGTTGGTAGTTAATCGGTTAACCTCGATGCAGTATATAATTCATCTAATAATATATATTATCAGCGATTATCTTCCAGGCATTAAGGATGACACTCCCTGGGAAGAACCAGTCATAGAACGGTTCCATCTGTGCGAGCCGGGGTGAGTATATACAGAAGAGTAAAAACCTGTGATAGAGCCGTGTCAGGTGATTGTCATTCCGGTGCAATCTCACAATCGAGCAGATGTCCCACCAGAGAGAGTGGAACCTGTGGCGATGCCGCACCCTGCATCCAGCACCGGGTGGTCCTGTTCTGCACCGAAGAGATCCACATCAACGGTAAGCATCTATCACGTCCCGGTAAATTCCCGCCATCTCTGTGACCGCCTGTTTCCATGTAAAGAGCCGCCTGATCCTGTACATGCCCCGTCGGGCCATAGCCGCTGTCTCTGCCGGGTGATCGAGGAGGTAGTCGATTCCCCGGGCAAGTTCCCGAAAATCCCTGGGCGGGACCAGCCAGGCTGTATCCCGGTGTTCCCCAACGACCTCGGGCAGTGCGCCGCCCCGGGCGGCGATCACGGGAAGACCACAAGCCATGGCCTCTGCCGCGGGAAATCCGAATCCCTCGTAGAGGGAGGGCATCACAGCAAGGCGGTGGGTACCATAAAGCCGCAGCAGTTCGTCCAGGGGGATTTTCCCGGTGAAGATCACCCGGTGGTTAAGGCCAAACCTGTCAATAAGCCGGGGAATCAGTGACCGCGCAGGCGTGCCACCATCCACGATAGTGAGCCTTACCGGGTGCTTCGTTTCGGTCAGGGCTTTGAGGAGATAGATGACCCCTTTTTTCCGGTCTTCCACGTTCCCCACAAAAATCAGGCCGGACCGTGCCTGCTGCCGGCCACCAGCCGGTTTGAACAGAGAGAGGTCCATACCGTTGTAGACTACGCTGATACGCTCCCTGGGAACCTTAAAAGCCCGGGTAATCTCTCCGGCTGCACTGCGGGATACGGTGATGATCCGGTCCATCCTGTTGGCTACCATCTTTTGCATAGGGAGCGGGTAATAGAGGACCCGTTTCATCTTCGTGCGGAAATTCGACGACTGCTCAAACCAGATATTTCTGTCGATGCTCAGGGGATGGTGGATAGTCGAGATAACCGGAACTCCCAGCTGCCGGAACAGGAGGAAGCCGTATCCGAGGCACTGGTTATCGTGGATTATATCGAAGGGTTCTTCCCGATGGAGTTTCCGCACAAGGGGTAATGCTCTCACGGAAAAGGTCTCCATCTCGGCAAAGATACCCATCCGTGACATGACAAACTCGTATATATCAAGGGGCGAGAGTGCCGCGAAGGGACGTTCCGGGTCAATGAAGCGATCCCTGTTGTTAAAATGGTTCCGGTTGGGTATCCGGTGTACCAATACCCCGTTTATGGAGCCCGGCTGCGGATCGCCGGCTATGACGGTGACCCGGTGGCCCTGACGTGCAAGTTCCTCAGCCACGTAACGGATATAGATCCCCTGTCCGCCACAGTAGGGATTGCCCCGGTAGGTAAGCAGGCAGATTCTCATAGATGGATACCGGTTATTCCCCTGATTTGTCCTGAATAGTTGTTCTGGTGAACAGGATAGCCCACCCTATCCAGAAGACAGCACCGAGAAATACCAGGACAACGAATGCTGCCGGCAGGGCCAGGGCCCAGAAGCTTTTCAAGTAAATCCCGTAACCGAACAGTGCAATGAGTCCCAGGGATACCAGGCAGAGGAGAAGTGCCTTGGGTTTTGTGAGATCATTTTTTTCTTTGAAATCAGGCATTGGAGGTACCACCTTGATGGTCAGTATAATATAACCGGTACGGAAAACGTTTCCAAAGAGAGCCAGAGTTACCAGTCCCAGGGGTACCGCAAAGATTCTGTAAACCCTGTCCGGGATGGATGTAACAGGCGGAAAACCGGGATGCATCCCGGCAACGAAAAAGAATCCTGCCACTACCGAGGCAATCATCAGAACCATACCCAGGGCACGGTT
>JBNKTL010000030.1:0-64045 GCA_050298055.1 Spirochaetota bacterium | reverse complement strand
CTTGATAATCGAGGTAGATTTATACAATAACTGTTTATTTCAATTTGTAAAAATCGACAGACAAGGGGGATGGGGGGGGCAATAAAGAAAGATGTAGTGAGATGAAAACTTAGCGGTTAAAATGACTTTAGATATAGAAGAAAGAAAACAACAATTTAACAATTTGAAGGAGAAAAATATGGCACGAGTATACAACTTTTCAGCGGGCCCCGCAACGCTCCCGGAGCAGGTCCTGAAAATAGCGGCAGACGAAATGCTCGATTACAGAAACTCGGGGATGTCTGTTATGGAGATGAGTCACAGGTCAAAGGAATTCGAAGAGATCATCAGCGATGCAGAGTCCCTGATCAGGGACCTCATGAATATTCCGGACAACTACCGGGTTCTCTTCCTCCAGGGAGGGGCATCCAGCCAGTTTGCAATGGTCCCGCTCAACCTTTTCCGGTCCAGCAAAAAATGCGACCTGGTCCATACGGGAAACTGGACAAAGAAGGCCCTTTCGGAGGCAAAGAGATACGGCACGGTGAACATCCTGGCATCATCGGAGGACAGGAACTTTTCATATATCCCGGAACTGGATAAGAAGAGTTTCTCTCCCGACGCGGATTATTTCTACATCTGTTCCAACAATACGATCTATGGTACGAGATACTCTGAGATCCCGGATACGGGAGATGTTCCCCTTGTATCCGACATGTCTTCCTGCATCCTTTCAGAGGTCATTGATGTGAGCAGGTTCGGGATAATCTTTGCCGGGGCACAGAAAAATGTCGGCCCCGCGGGACTGACCATCGTCATTGTCCGGGACGACCTGGTGGGCCATGCCATGGAGATGACACCCACAATGTTCGATTACAAGACACATGCGGAGAACCAATCCATGTTCAATACTCCCCCCACGTATTCCGTCTACCTGGCAAAGCTCGTTTTCGAGTTTGTAAAAGACCTCGGCGGCGTGGCGGAGATGGAGAAGATCAACAGGGAGAAGGCCGGGGCCCTTTACGATTTTCTGGACAACTCCTCACTGTTCAGTTCAACGGTGGAAGAGAAACACCGTTCCCTGATGAACGTTCCTTTTATCACCGGGTCAGATGAAACGGACAGCAGGTTCATTAAAGAAGCCGCGGGCCAGGGCCTCGTTACCCTCAAGGGACACAGGTCGGTAGGCGGCATGAGGGCAAGCATCTACAACGCAATGCCCGCGGAAGGTGTACAGAAACTCATTGAGTTCATGAAAAAATTTGAGTCGGATAATTCATAGACAGAAACAACAACAGGAGTTATGAAAATGTTTAAAATTCAGAAACTAAACAAGATCTCACCGGCCGGGCTCAGCAGGTTCCCCGGCGATGAATACGAGTATGCCACGGACATACTCAATCCCGACGCCGTCCTTGTGAGGAGCGCAAGCATGCACGACATGGAACTGCCAAAATCCCTTAAGGCCATTGCCCGGGCCGGCGCGGGAGTCAACAACATACCGGTAGACAAGTGTTCCGAGCAGGGGATCGTCGTGTTTAATACACCGGGGGCAAATGCCAACGGTGTCAAGGAACTTGTACTCATGGGCCTCCTCGTTTCATCGAGAAAGCTCTTGAGAGGCATCAACTGGGTAAAGAGCATCAAGGGCAAGGGTGACGAGGTCCCCAAGCTTGTTGAAGCGGAAAAATCAAACTTTACCGGGCCGGAGATCAAGGGGAAGACGCTGGGGGTCATCGGTCTCGGGGCAATAGGAGTCATGGTAGCAAACGACTGCGGCGCCCTGGGCATGGATGTCTATGGATTTGATCCCTACATCTCGGTTGATGCCGCATGGGGACTTTCCCGGGCGGTGAAAAAGGCCATTAGCCTGGACAGCCTTCTTTCCCAGTGTGATTATCTCAGCCTTCATATCCCCCTGAACGATGACACCAGGGGCCTTTTGAATAAGGAGAAATTTGGCATAATGAAGAAGGGAGTAAAGATCCTCAACTTCGCCCGGGGGGGCCTGGTAAACAACAGGGACCTTCTGAAAGCCATTGAGGAAGGAATTGTCGCGCGCTATGTGACCGATTTTCCCGAAGATGAGCTTCTTGACAATGAAGACATCATCCCTATCCCGCACCTGGGCGCCTCAACTCCCGAATCCGAGGAAAACTGCGCCATAATGGCCGTGGACCAGCTCGTCTCATACCTTCAGGACGGCAACATTGAGAACTCGGTGAACTTTCCCAACTGCGTTCTTCCCCGGAACGATGCTAAATTCAGGATCACAATGGCCAATAAAAATGTTCCCAATATGATTGGACAGATAACACATGTCCTTGCGGAAGATAATATAAATATTGAAAATATGCTTAACAAGAGCAAGGGAGATTACGCCTACAATATTATCGATATCGGCAGTGATATTGAAGAGAGCACCGTTGAAAAGATCAGGAACATTAAGGACGTTGTCATGGTGAGGGTCCTGGAACAATAAAATAAACCTGCAACTTCCCGGTTATGCATAAAAATAATCATATTTATGAAATACATAACTGATATGTCCCCGCCGCCTTTGGCGGCGGGGATATATTGTTGATATTTTAGTAAATAGAACTGAGTTATAACCACAAATATTAAAAAACCGTCCCGGAAGAAATCCGGGCCGGCTTTTTAATATTTTATTGATGAAGGTGTATGGGTAACGGGCCCTGCCCCCATGGTTTTACATTTATCCCTCCTGCTCCTGTACATCATCCCCTTTTTCAGTACGGTCTTCAATGTGCATGACTTTTTCACTCTTTGTTACTTTAATATCTCCCGCTTTAAGCCTAAAGAAATCCATCAGGGACGTAAGGTTCACGGAATTGCTGCTGAGCATCTCGGATGTAGAAGCCAGTTCCTCGGAGGATGAGGCGTTCCCCTGGGTAATCAGGTTCAACTGCTCCATACCGGAGGTTATCTGGTTGATACCCGCGTCCTGCTGCTCCGAGGCATCGGTAATGTTTGCGATAAGTTCCGCGGTCTCCTTGATACTGGGGACAATCTCATTAAGGAGTTTTCCCGCCCTGTCCGCCATATCCACGCTGCTTTTGGCAAGCTCTCCGATCTCCCGGGAAGCAACCTGGCTCCTTTCAGCCAGCTTTCTGACCTCCCCGGCAACTACCGCAAAGCCCTTGCCATGCTCACCCGCCCGTGCCGCTTCGATGGCGGCATTGAGTGCAAGAAGGTTTGTCTGGTAGGCAACGTCATCAATAAGGTTGATTTTCTCCGCGATCTTTTTCATGGCGTCCACGGTATCGGATACCGCTTTGCCCCCCTCTTCCGCCTTGGTGGCAGTCTCCTGGGCGATCCTGTTTGTGTTCTTTGAATTCTCCGCGTTCTGTGTCACAGTGGCACCCATCTCCTCAAGAGAGCTTGATATCTCCTGGACATTGGCGGCCTGTTCGCTGGAGCTCTGGGAGAGGCCCTGGGCGGTAGCGCTCATCTCCTCCGAAGCGCTTGCCAGTTCATTGGCGCTGGAGACAATCTTCTCAACAATCCCCGCCAGGTTTTTCACCATCTCTTTGAAGGCCTGCTGCAGCATACCGGTTTCATCCTTTGATTCAACCATTACATCAACCGAGAGGTCGCCCCCTGCAATACTGCTGGCATAGCTTGCACTCTGCGTCATTTTACGTGAGAGGTACCTGGTTATAATGAAAGCCATAAAAATGGCGATAAGCACACCAATGACGGAGAT
This sequence comes from Spirochaetota bacterium, assembly GCA_050298055.1. GTDB lineage: Bacteria > Spirochaetota > UBA4802 > UBA4802 > UBA5550 > JBNKTL01. The sequence continues at coordinate 60,339 of JBNKTL010000030.1, read as the reverse complement.
AATAACGGAATTCCTTATTGCCTCTTTCGCGATCCTGTCATATTCCGCTTCCGCTTCCTTCATCTCCTTGTCCATGGACTCCGATATGCCCAGAATATTTTTTACTGTCAGGTCCCGTGTTATAAGAATTTTTTCATCAAGGGCCTTTATGGCAGCCATGTTATTCGGGTCGTTTTTCAATATCTTCATAAGCTGGGGAAAGTATTCCAGATAGGCATGAAGATCCTTTTCATATCCTTCAGCGTGTTCTCTCTCCTCTTTGGTATTTACGATGCTCTTAAGCTTCTCGGCATCCTTGTAGACATGTTCCCTTGTTTTATCAAATTTTTTCTGCACCTTTTCCAGATGCCTGTGGATTATTGCATCGGAAAAAATAGTATAGACCTCCTCAAGTCTCAGTTCCATGTCCTTGAGCTCAATGTCATGGTCTGCCCGTTCAGCAGCTATATCCTGCATATGACCCAGCAACAGGATCTCTCTCACCTGGTATCCCAGGATGCCAATGAAAATAAACAGAATCAGGGCAAAACTGCTAAAAAGTTTAACACCAATCTTCCAGTCTTTTATTCTTATGCTCATAATGATAACCTTTAAATTTTTTAATATAATCCGAATGTGAAATAATTATAGCAGTTTTTAAAACTTAAGTCCAGCTTTTTGCATAAAATATGTTCAATTTTTACTTTTTGGATACTCTACAGCTGTAGAAGTAAAAATGTCCGTTTTAACAATAATTCTATTGATGCCTCCTCGCGGGCATGATTGAAAATCCGGGACGGAGACCGGATGTTTGGTTTTGATAAAAATTTCGTACTATTTGGGTTTTTCAGGGTTTTTTCAGGTTTTATTGCTTTGTGTTTCCATCATTGTGATAAATACGAGAATACTACCTGCCATTTCAGAAATATAAACATAATCTCCTGTATAGTTATCCAGATTTTTTGCACTATTTCCTGAATGATTCAAATCATTTACTAATTCATCAAGATAATTAATAATGGCAAAAGCAACAAACCAAGAAACGGAAAACTTAAAGTGCCTCCTTAAATCAAGTACTTTCTCATAGAATATACTCTCCAGGTTGATATGTTCAATTTTCCAAACTCTCTCTGGTCCGCCACCCTGGTACTTGACTGTTTTACCGGGTTGAGGGACAAAGCTGTTTTTCTTAATGATCCGTGATATTAAGAGTTTGATCAGTTCATCCTTTGTCAGATCAACTTCAGCCATGGCTTCTCTCAGCTTTAAGATCAGTAATGTGTCGGCATTAATAGTCGTTCTCATATTATCCATCCTCTCATTGAAAAATGCGGGAAGAGAGTTATTCTTCCCAAACATTAATACGATTGAGGAGTGGGATTAATAAAAACTTTTTACAAAAAGTGAATTCATATCATCATTTCCCTGAATTTAATTCACGCCTGTAGATATCTCTTTTCCTCATAATTAACTTGACGTATCCTGTTTTAGGAAAGAATGTGCTTTTCATATTTATGAACGGGATAATATCTCTTTATCCGGATATTCAGGAGGAATTAAAGTGGAATGGTATCACTATTATATTATTCTTGGTGTGGTCATAGCCGCAATTGTTGCAGCCTATATTATTATTAAGAAGCGAATAAGTAAAAGGGTCGATGACCAGAAATCTCTTGTTGACCAGCACAAGGTGACCACGTCGATCCTTGTCCTGGAAAAGAGGATGGACAAGGTCACCAACACCGATCTTCCCAAACATGTTCTTGAGCAGATACCGAAAATTTACCGGGTGCGAAAGGTCCCCATTGTTAAAGCGAAAATCGGTCCCCAGGTCATGGACCTAATGTGTGATGACAAGGTATTTGAAAAGATCCCGGAGAAGAAAAGTGTCAGGGTAGACATCGCCGGTATATATATTGCGGGAATAAAAACAGGAAAGAAGTAATATGGATGACTTTATCCTGGTTGTATCCACTGTTCCTGACAGGGAAACGGGTATTAATTTAGGAAATGTTCTGGTGAGGGGCCGTCTGGCTGCCTGCGTTAATATTGTGCCCGGTGTTACTTCAATCTATGAATGGAATAATGAGGTCTGTACCGAGGGCGAACTTGTTCTGCTTATTAAAACAAGAAGGTCTCTTTTTGAGAAAGTCAGGGAAAAGATCGTTGAGATACATCCCTATGAAGTCCCGGAAGTGATTTCGCTTGCTGTTGACGACGGGCATCCCCCGTACCTGAAATGGATAAATGAAAATACCGAAATGGCCTAAATCCAATCTTTCATTTTTTTATTTAAGAAAAATTTGATTTTGCCGAAATCTCTATCTATATTAAGTAAGAGGAATTACAGGTAAAACCTGCAAAGGAGAATTTTTATAATTTTTTTTATATTTTTACCTGAGAATTTATAATTAATATTGACAGATAAGGGTACCAAAAATATCGTCCTTTTTATTGATTTTAAACTTTTCGTAACTTTTTTAGAGTAATTTTGAATTTTTTCTTAATTTACTTGACTTGCGGAAGGCATTAAAATATATGTTCAAAGCGCTTTAGAGTTACAATCTACAGTTGCTTTGAGAAGTTGATTTTTCCAAAATTTACTTCGTTCTTTCGAAGCTGTAAGGTGGCAAAATCTCCATTAGGCGAAAAATGAAATGGAGGTTTTTTTATCTTTTAGCGTGGTTCTTTGAAAACTGAGTAGTATCCTAGTTAATTTCTTTTGTACTCTTTACTAATTTTAGAATTAAAAATTTATCTATGATAAATTATCATGGAGAGTTTGATTCTGGCTCAGAACTAACGCTGGCGGCGCGTCTTAAACATGCAAGTCGAACGAAAACCCTAGTGCTTGCATTGGGGGGACAGTGGCGAACGGGTGAGTAACACGTGGATAATCTACCTTCTGGTTGGGGACAACTTCGGGAAACCGGCGCTAATACCGAATAATATGGCAGTTTCACAAGGAGCAGCCATCAAAGGTGGGGACCTTCGGGCCTACCTCCAGAAGATGAGTCCGCGGTCCATTAGCTTGTTGGTGGGGTAATGGCCTACCAAGGCTACGATGGATAGCCGGCCTGAGAGGGTGATCGGCCACATTGGAACTGAGACACGGTCCAGACTCCTACGGGAGGCAGCAGTTAAGAATCTTGCGCAATGGGCGAAAGCCTGACGCAGCGACGCCGCGTAGGCGATGAAGGCCTTCGGGTTGTAAAGTCTGATAAGCAGGGAAGAATAAGCAGAAGGTAATATTTTCTGTGATGACGGTACCTGCCTAAAGCCCCGGCTAACTACGTGCCAGCAGCCGCGGTAATACGTATGGGGCGAGCGTTGTTCGGAATTATTGGGCGTAAAGGGTGTCTAGGCGGGGAACTAAGTAAGGTGTGAAAGCCAAGGGCTCAACCCATGAATTGCACCTTAAACTGGTTCTCTTGAGTTAGGGAGAGGAGAGCGGAATTCCTGGTGTAGCGGTGAAATGCGTAGATATCAGGAAGAACACCAGTGGCGAAGGCGGCTCTCTGGCCTATAACTGACGCTGAAGCACGAAAGCGTGGGGAGCGAACGGGATTAGATACCCCGGTAGTCCACGCCGTAAACGTTGTATACTAGGTGTTAGTGACTTGTTCACTAGTGCCGCAGCTAACGCATTAAGTATACCGCCTGGGGAGTACGGCCGCAAGGCTTAAACTCAAAGAAATTGACGGGGGCCCGCACAAGCGGTGGAGCATGTGGTTTAATTCGATGATACGCGAAGAACCTTACCTGGGCTTGAACTGTATTTGACAGGTGTAGAGATACACCCTCCTTCGGGCAAGTGCAGAGGTGCTGCATGGTTGTCGTCAGCTCGTGTCGTGAGATGTTGGGTTAAGTCCCGCAACGAGCGCAACCCTTACCTCTTGTTGCTACCAGGTGATGCTGAGCACTCTAGAGGAACTGCCGGTGATAAACCGGAGGAAGGTGGGGATGACGTCAAATCATCACGGCCCTTATGTCCAGGGCTACACACGTGCTACAATGGCCGGTACAATGAGCAGCGATACCGCGAGGTTGAGCCAATCTCAAAAAACCGGTCTCAGTTCGGATTGCAGTCTGCAACTCGACTGCATGAAGTTGGAATCGCTAGTAATCGTGGATCAGCACGCCACGGTGAATACGTTCCCGGGCCTTGTACACACCGCCCGTCACACCATCCGAGTTGGCAGCACCCGAAATGGCTGATCTAACCCGCAAGGGAAGAAGGTTATGAAGGTGAGGCTGGTAAGGAGGGTGAAGTCGTAACAAGGTAGCCGTATCGGAAGGTGCGGCTGGATCACCTCCTTATTAAAGGAATGAAAACTTTATTACAAAGGAACGACTATTATTACTACTCAGTTTTTAAAGAGCTATGCTGGAAGTATTGCTGCTGATTGATAACATCTATAGGCCGCATATGGCGAATATGACATTACGGGCCTGTAGCTCAGTTGGTCAGAGCGTACGACTGATAATCGTAAGGTCGGTGGTTCGATCCCACTCAGGCCCAATAAAACAATTATCATTCCGGGGGTGTAGCTCAGCTGGGAGAGCAACTGCCTTGCACGCAGTAGGTCGACGGTTCGATCCCGTTCACCTCCAGATGCCTTTAACAGGTGATGCAACATTGCATCAGCTTTTTAAAGGATTTGATCTTTTAAAACATGGTTAAGCCAAATTAACAACAAATACAGGTTTAACACAATTTCATTGCGAATGTAAAAAATTTCGAGCATATTGTCTGTTTTGTTCAAGCAGATAAGATAATATGGTCAAGCAATTAAGGGCATACGGTGGATGCCTTGGTACTGGAAGGCGATGAAGGTCGTGGCAAGCTGCGATAAGCCTCGGTGAGGAGCAAGCATCCTTTGACCCGGGGATGACCGAATCGGAAAACCGGTTATGGGTCATACCATAACATCTGTTGCTGAATTCATAGGCAGCAGAGGCCATACCGGAGGAACTGAAACATCTAAGTACTCCGAGGAAAAGAAAGTAAAAACGATTCCCTGAGTAGCGGCGAGCGAACGGGGAACAGCCTAAACCGGCTTTTACGTTACAGCCCAGGAGCGCTGTGAAGCTGGGGTAATAGGATACAGACTGAGACAGTCCTGGTAGTCTCGGGAAGTCAAAAAATCTCAATTTAATCTAATCAGATGGAAATATGAGCCAGAGAGGGTGAAAGCCCCGTGGGTGAAAAGTTGAGGTCTTCCTGGTCTGCATTCCTGAGTACCGCGGGACACGAGAAATCTTGCGGGAATTCGCGAGGACCACCTCGTAAGGCTAAATACTAACCAGTGACCGATAGTGGACAAGTACCGTGAGGGAAAGGTGAAAAGAACCCCGAGAGGGAAGTGAAATAGATCCTGAAACCGTATGCTTACAAGGTGTGGGAGGGCTATGACTTTTGTAATGCCTGACCGCGTGCCTTTTGTAGAATGAGCCGGCGAGTTACTCTATAATGCAAGGTTAAGTGATTGTAATCATGGAGCCGAAGCGAAAGCGAGTCTTAACAGGGCGTTTAGTATTATGGAGTAGACCCGAAACCGAGTGATCTATCCATGGCCAGGTTGAAGTCCCGGTAAAACGGGATGGAGGACCGAACCGTTTAATGTTGAAAAATTATCGGATGAGCTGTGGATAGGGGTGAAAGGCCAAACAAACTCGGCTATAGCTGGTTCTCCTCGAAATAGCTTTAGGGCTAGCCTCGTGTGTTTAGTTGCGGAGGTAGAGCACTGATTGGGCTAGGGGGTCCACAAACTTACCAACCCCATTTAAACTCCGAATGCCGTAACTTGAGAACACGGGAGTCAGACTGCGGGGGATAAGCTCCGTAGTCGAGAGGGAAACAACCCAGACCAACAGCTAAGGTCCCTAAATATATGCTAAGTGAAAAAGGAGGTGGAGTTGCTCAGACAGCCAGGAGGTTGGCTTAGAAGCAGCAATCCTTTAACGAGTGCGTAACAGCTCACTGGTCAAGTGACTCTGCGCCGAAAATGATTGGGGCTAAGCATATTACCGAAGCTTTGGACTGCAGTTTACTGCAGTGGTAGAGGAGCGTTCTAAACGGGCTGAAGGTTGACTGTAAGGACAGCTGGACTGTTTAGAAGTGAGAATGCCGGCATGAGTAACGAAAAAAGCGGTGAAAAACCGCTTCGCCGAAAGCCTAAGGTTTTCTGGGCAATGCTAATCAACTCAGAGTTAGTCGGCCCCTAAGGCGAGGCCGAAAGGCGTAGTCGATGGGAAGCAGGTTCATATTCCTGCACCACCTGGTTGAGGTTATCGTGATGGGGTGACGCAGAAAGATATTGGCGCAGGGTGCTGGTTTACCCTGTCCTTATACGAAGGCTTGAGACTCTGGCAAATCCGGGTCTCTTTAAGCTGAGGTTGTAGGGGAGTGATCCTACGGGTGAGCGAAGGTCAAGATTCTATACTGCCAAGAAAAACCTCTAAACGCAATACCGGGTGACCGTACCGTAAACCGACACAGGTAGGCGAGGAGAGAATCCTAAGGCGCTCGAAATAACTCTCGTTAAGGAACTCGGCAAAATTGTCCCGTAACTTCGGAAGAAGGGACGCCTCATTAGTGTGAAACCCCTGCGGGTGGAGCATGAAGAGGCCGCAGTGAAATGGGCCAAGCGACTGTTTACCAAAAACACAGGACTCTGCAAAATCGAAAGATGAAGTATAGGGTCTGACACCTGCCCGGTGCCGGAAGGTTAAGAGGTAGGGTTAGCCACTTCGGTGGCGAAGCTCCGAATTGAAGCCCCGGTAAACGGCGGCCGTAACTATGACGGTCCTAAGGTAGCGAAATTCCTTGTCGGGTAAGTTCCGACCTGCACGAATGGTGTAACGACTTGGCCACTGTCTCAACGAGTGATTCGGTGAAATTGTAATGTTCGTGAAGATGCGGACTACCTGCAGATGGACGGAAAGACCCCGTGCACCTTTACTGTAACCTGACACTGTAGTTTGGTTCAGTATGTGTAGGATAGGTGGGAGACTTTGAAGTTTCGACGCCAGTCGGGATGGAGTCATCCTTGAAATACCACCCTTATTGTATTGAACTTCTAACCGGTACCCTTGAATCAGGGGCCGGGACACTGTCTGGCGGGCAGTTTGACTGGGGCGGTCGCCTCCCAAAGAGTAACGGAGGCGCCCAAAGGTTCCCTCAGTACGGACGGAAATCGTACATAGAGTGTAAACGCAAAAGGGAGCTTGACTGCGAGACCTACAAGTCGAGCAGGTACGAAAGTAGGGGTTAGTGATCCGGTGGTCCCGTGTGGAAGGGCCATCGCTCAACGGATAAAAGGTACGCCGGGGATAACAGGCTTATAGCGCCCAAGAGTTCATATCGACGGCGCTGTTTGGCACCTCGATGTCGGCTCTTCGCATCCTGGGGCTGGAGAAGGTCCCAAGGGTTCGGCTGTTCGCCGATTAAAGCGGAACGCGAGCTGGGTTCAGAACGTCGTGAGACAGTTCGGTCCCTATCCTCTGCAGGCGTTGGAAATTTGAGGAGATCTGTCCCTAGTACGAGAGGACCGGGATGGACGAACCTCTGGTGTACCAGTTGTCGTGCCATCGGCATCGCTGGGTAGCTATGTTCGGAATGGATAACCGCTGAAAGCATCTAAGCGGGAAGCCAACTCCAAGATAAGATTTCCCTTGGCCTCAAGGCCACTGAAGACTCCTCGAAGACTACGAGGTATCATAGGCTGGAGGTGTAAGCACAGTGATGTGTTCAGCCGACCAGTACTAATCAGTCGTGAGGCTTGACCATATTATGAAAAAGGCGAGTGTTTTATCACTCGCCTTTTTTTTTGGACTTTTTTTTATAAAATTAAAATTATCCGGATAAAATTAAAAATATATCGACGCTTTAAAATTATTAATATATATTATTTAATATATGTGGTGTGTTAGTCTGTTTATTCAACGAAATGCTTATTACCGGTTACATGAAGAGAAATTTCTGTCTTCAGAAAATCGTTCAATCGTTCCTTTGCGCCAAAGTGCCGGTCATTATCATGTGTTCGCATAATGGTATTGTGTTTCATATAGCATATCCCGGGAAGATTCTCATTTCTGTTATTAGGGAAATCTTCCCTGAAAAAATTACAGGAGATATTAAATGAAAAAATTTTTAAAGACTCTTATTCCTTTATTTTTACTGGCTTTCATTTTTTCCGGTTGTGACCTTCAGAACTATACGGAATTAAAAGAATACTTTGATAATTTACACACTGAACAGGGATTCAACGGAACAGTCCTTGTAGCAAAAAAGGGGGAAATACTTTTTTCCGGCGGTTATGGACTCAGAGATGTTGAATTAAACAAAAAAAATAATCAGTCTACAATTTTTAATATAGCTTCCCTTTCAAAACAATTTACTTCAATGGCTATAATGATGCTTGCTGAAGATGATAAATTGTCCGTGAATGATACTGTTGATATTTATATCCCTGAAATTATACGGGGAGATAAAATCACAATTAAACAGTGTTTAAACCATACATCAGGGCTTACGGAATATCTTAACAACAGCGAACTCTGGTCGCATACAACGGAACAACATTCCCCTTCTGATTTATTGCAGTATTTTGCAGAGGAAGATCTTGTCACGGAGCCCGGTACGTCCTGGTCCTATTGCAATACGAATTATGTTGTTCTCGGGATCATTGTGGAAAGAGTCAGCGGGAAAGACCTGAATACTTTTTTGAAACAAAATATTTTTAACCGGCTGGGAATGTTTCGTACATTTTATGATGCCGAAGACGATGATATTTATCATAACAGGTCTTCAGGTTACGATTCAATAGACCCTGTTGTGGAAGCAATGTATTTTCATCCTTCAATTGCCTATGCTGCCGGTGCTTTGAATTCAACGATTGTAGATCTCTATAAATGGACTATGGCTCTCAATTGTGAATTTCTGGTGTCCCGTGAATCACTGGATGAAATTTTTACACCAGGGCTTGGAAATTATGGATACGGTTGGTGGATAGATAAGCTTGAGATTGATGGTGAGAAATATGATCAGACGTGGCACTGGGGATCGTTTTTTGGTTATGGATCGTATATAACAAGAGTGATCGATGAAGATATTACAGTGATTATTTTACAAAATGTTACGGCATTATCTCCATCGGATTTTCAACCTATAGCGGAAGATGTCATAGAAATGGTTCTTGATTAAAGAAAAGATCCTTCAATGACTGGAAGCATTCAGGGGACTGCTCTAAATAAAGTATTTTAACAAGAATGAATTGGAATGAAAAACTTTTATGATTAATTCCAGGAATTTTTCAATGCATTGGTAAATTTCATTTGAGTTTGTAAATGAAAGAATTATATCGCTCCCAATGGAATTATATTTTTTACCGGGACAAAGAGAGATACCTGCTCTCTGTAATGTGCGGTACTGCGGGTCTATTTGAAAGAAATATTTATCTGAATAAGGATGAGACTGACAATTATATGAATAGGGGGAAAGAGTATATTGAGGAACTGGTAAAACAGATAAGAAATTCATAGTTTAAATTATGTAATTGATTTTTTGATATTAATAATAAAAACTTCCTGAGAGAAAATACTTTTATATCCGGATCTTGATATTCAACATGATGAAAATTCAATGCACTAACCCAAAAGTTCATGAGAAAGACGTTCAACTCCTTGAGCAAAATTCTAACCTGAAATTACCGGGTGATTACAGAAAATTCCTGCTTGCGTTTAATGGCGGGATACCGGAAAAACTTAAGTTTTCTACTAAAAAATATGGTGACTCAATTCTAAAGGAATTATATGGAATATATGATAATGAACCTGTTCGTGATATACAGAGTAATTTAAAAACATATATCTTAAGAATCCCCAATGAGTTTATTTCCATTGGCTGTGATCAGTTAGGGAACCAGATCATTCTTGGTATGAGGGGAAAGTATAAAAATAAAATCTACTTCTGGTGGCATGAAGGTGAAAGCGAAACAGAAAAAATTACATACTCCAATATCTACTTTGTATCTGAGAATTTCACCTCGTTTTTAGGTTCATTGGGGAATATCCCGGATAATCCAAAAGGCAACTTTGAAGATTATTTCAGGAATGAAGACTATGATGAAATCAAAAAATTAATTGATGCTGGCTGGAATGTAAACACTCCCTTTGAAAATAAACTGACTCCGGTCCAATTTATAACACTGAGAAATAACCTTGATATTTTAAAACTATTGATTGATAAAAAAGCCGATCTTCATGGCTGTATAGATCATGCCATTACAAACAATCACTATGAAATTCTGGAATTTTTATTAAAATCAGGGGCAGACCCTGATGAGATGAACAATGTGGGAAGAACACCCCTTCACCAGGCGGTTATTAAAGGCAGTTATAGAGCAACAGAATTACTCATAGCCTGGAATGCAGATCCGGATATCAAGGATAGCTATGACCATAGCTTAATGGACCTCGCCCTTAAAGTAAAAGTAAGAGGGGGAAAACCGGAAATTGATAAAATTATTGATCTTATTAAGCAATAGGTCTTGTTCAGTTTATTGACAGTACTCACCGGGCATAAAAATAAAAAAGTTTTATCCTTGAATAATACATAGAAGAGCGATAGAGAGTAATGACAAATTTTTTCTGCATACCTGTCACCGATGAGGTTTTAGAGGACTTAAAGGCAGCAAAAGGTGATCCTGTCACCGTAAAACCCGCGGCCTTTACGGAAGAGAGTAACGGTTTTTTCCTTATTCTTTCAGAGGTGACGGTACTGTGTCCCGATGAGGAGAAAGGGAGGGATACTGTTGCGGGGACAATAGTTCTTTCCCGTTTTAATAATGACCTGCAATTGATTGAACAGCATTCCTTTACGGAGTTCTATGAAGAGATACACAGTGTCTATTGCCGGCATGAAGGCTCTCTTATTTCTCTCCCTTCAGGGGAGATTATTTATACCACCAGCCTGAACCGCGCCTATGTTTTCGATAAAGAAGGGAAGAGTATTATTAAAAGATATAACAGGAAACTTAAGTCCTTCCTGAGTAAAAAGGATAATTTTGAGAGTCTCAATGTGGATGATCCGGGAGAACTTCTTAAAGAGAATTTCATAACCCGGGGTGCCCGATGCCCCCATACGGGACGCCTCCTGGCGCTGGTGGATACACTGGCGGCGGAACAGGTAAGCGAACGCCGTATGAGGGGAGAGGTCCTGGCCGTCTCTAAAGAGCCATATACCGATTACTCAATTCAGCCGGAACTGGAGCTTCTCCATGTTTTTAACGATGAGTTTAAGGGAAGCCTGAAAAAAGACCAGGCGGTTCCCTTTGTGAAAACAGCCGGCGGCTCCCCCCTTACCCTTATTTCCTGGCCCAAAGATCCCCTGGTGAAGAAATTAAAGGAGAAGGGACACAATCTTCTTACCGGCGTACTCTGGACCGGGCAGCCCCTGGCAATGGGGAAGGGGTTCTTCTTCCTTCCTGTTTATATGGAGATGCTCCGTACGGGAGGTAAGGGATATCCCTTTTTCGGTTTTATTATGAATGAAAAGGGAGATTTTCTCCATGACCTGAAGGGTTTTGATTTCAGGGAAGACAGTGTCTATACAAAGGAACAGTTCAGTTTCGCGGTCTCCCGGAAAGAAGAAAGGATCTTCCATAAAAACGATTACGGTATTTATCTTTTCGATTATAAAGGAAACCTCCTGGAAAAATATTATTTTTCTGATGAAGAAGTAAAGCCCCTGCGTCCCTACAGGCTTTTCGGTTCTCTCCCGGATGGCAGAATAATTTTTTTTCATGAAAAGAACCTCGATTTTCTTCTTTTCTCACCTGTTCTCGAAGCGGGGGGGCTGAAAGCATCCATCACGGAATCAATTGAGCAGTTTAAAAAGGAAAAGTCAAAAGCAAAGAAGGAATACTTCTATGAGAACAGATGCTGGTTCACAAAGGTGGGATAATTATGGAGTTTTTTGCATTACAGAGCGTTACTGAAAAACCAATATACAGAGTATCCAACTCTGAGTATGAAAGCACTTTACCAAAAACCATCAGGAAAGGGTTAAAAGTAAATCCTGAAATGATCAGAAGTATAACCATCCGGTTTGATCTTTCAGGGGAGTTGGTACCTGATTATGTATATCATCAGGCGGGAGTCCCTTTGATATCGAAGAAACTCAAGGATATCCTGGAAGCTGAACTGATCGATGAATCGCACTATTTACAGATCGAAAAAATTGATACAAATATCAATGAAATATCCCAAATATATTTACTAAATGTCCTTGAAAGTCTTAATTGCCTTGATGCTGAACATTCGGAAATTAAACTCTATGAAGGGACATCGGTCATAGAAAAAGCCGAAAAAATCAAATTCAAAGAGGAAGTAATACAGCAACGAAATATTTTCAGGGTAAACCGTATCCCAAAGGATTATTTTATAAGCGGCAAACTGGCTGATGCCATTAAATCAAAAGAATTAAACTGCACCAGGCTCATACCTTTGGAAGAATATGTTTCCGGCTTTTAGTAGCGGTAGTATCAAAGTGACGGTTTTTTCATATTCTCTGACCAGATGGATTTTAATCCCATCATAAGGCATCCCAGGCCGGAGAGATAATAGATCAGGAAAAAGTTTGGTATCTCAACAGGGATGAATCCAGTAATAATCTTGATTATCACCGGGAGAGTAATGGCATAGAGGCCGAGCTTAAACATTGTCCCGATATTTTCCTTTGATTTTACTATACCCTGAAATACCAGGCCCAGGAGACCGATGATAAATGCACTGATAATTTTCCCTGAGTAAAAATATATAAGATATAAAGGTACGGCAATTATCTTGACAATCCATGAATAGGAGAGGATATTTTTTACCGTGGTTTTTGTAATGGGAGCAAACTGCGTTAACGAGTCAAAGTTATATTCCCTTGTTTCAATAATGCTTTTTTTATAGTACATACTGGTTTTAGAAATAAATATACCCTTGTCATGGTCATTCAGTATGCTTTTATCGATTTTACCTGTGGTGTCAATGGCATAGAAAAAATCTTTGTTTTTTGAGATTATGGGCATTTTCTCTTTAACTACCAGACCATTTCCTGTTAAGGTAAATTTCGGGAAGTCCTTATCAAAGGTGTGGTTTATGTCCTTAAAGGCTTTGTCCATTGTATACAGCAGGTTTATTGAACCTATTGCACCAAAAATAACCGTAAGGAGAAGCAGGTAAATAAAAGCCTGGCCGGTCGTTTTCTCTTTAAAGGTTTTATAAGCTTTAAAATCGTATATACTTCTGAATATTGATGCTAACAATCCTATCTCTTTTGGTCCAGTCATTATAACCTCTTATCTCCTCTGTTCAGATTAAAATAACAGGAAAATTAAAAATGCTCCAGTTGTCGTTCACTCTCAGTATTTGTTATTATATTAATATTCCTTTTTATTGTCAAACAGAGTTCTCATGCTGGAATATATTAATTCATTAAAATTTGCTTTAGGCAGGCATCGCTCATTGCCTTCTGTAAGTGGCCTGTTTTTTCATTATAAACAGCCGGTGCCCTGTTAAAAACAAAATAAAACTAAAAAACAAATGTAATAAAAATAGTATTGACCTTTCACTGTTTTTTGTATATAATAATATCTGTTAGTTTAAATTTCTATTAATTATGAGGAGGATCACAATGGCAGATGTAGAGAGGCCTACCATTTTAACTGTTCTCGGAGTTTTAGCTATTATTGGAGGTGTTTTAAGCATTATAGGAGGTTTATTTTTCCTCATTGCTGCCTTCGGCGCATTTAAGCTGAGTGCTTTATGGGGACTTCTTTCTCTTCTCGTTGCAGTTTTGACACTGGCAGGTGGTGTTATTGGACTTATGGCCGGTATTAAAATCATGGGAAATAAGCCAAAAGGTGTTAATATGTTGAAGCTTTATACATATATTGGAATTGGTTCATCAATTCTCTGGCAAATAATAGCTTCTGCAGCATTGAGTCAGCCCTTTTCCTTTGGAGGACTTATAAAAAATCTCATTATCCCGATAATTATTCTTGTTGTTCTTTTTACTCAGCAGTCCGTCAAGGACTATGAACAGAAGGTGGGATAAGAAAATAGAGAAAGGAATAAATAAAAAGATGAAAAAACCCGAACAGAATATAGTTCGGGTTTTTTTTAGCGAATCCGGAAGTAAATCAAATACCTCTGGATATCTTCCTGCCATTAAGCGGTTGCAGAGGTCTCGCGTTTTTGCTGAAAATATCCGTAAAGACCTTAAGCTGAGCTTCAGATAGAGAAACGATATTATCCATGACAAACCATTTGACCCCCTCACTGCAGGGTGGTGTTGTCAATGATCCCATGAAATGATAAAAACTTTTCTTCCCGGGAAGAATTTCCGCTGCATTAACCTTTACCGATGGATCGGATATTGTGCTTCCGCTTTTTTTCGGGATCCTGTTCCAAAACTGTTTAAAAAAACTGTTCTCAGCGCCTCTTTTAAAGTAAACCCCGATGACTGCAAGTTTTCCGTCAATACTCTTGTGGACAAGGTGTGCGCAGAGATCATACCTCTTCCCGTTTATCGCTCCTTCACTGGGAGCGTGAAAGTGAAATTGCAGGAGCGCGTATTTTTTCTTGTCGATGGCAAGATGGCTTTTACCTCCGTAGTTCACCTGTATGGCATGGCCGTTATTTACCATATTCAGGGGAAATTGACTGTAGTTATACTCCAGTTTTACACTGCTCTTTACCATTTTTCCTGAAATATCAATGGGAGACTGCATTTTGCCGTCTTTACAGAGGACAAAATCCTTCGAGAGGCTTCCCCAGTGTTCCGGGCCTTCTTTCCCTTCATAACCCCAGTGCACGCCTCCCTTATGACAACCTGTTCCAACATAAAGTATTAAGATTAATACTCCGAGATTTTTTTGATAATTTTTCATATACACCTCATTTATTGGTCCATTGAAAGTTTAATTCTTTTTTATTATATACAAAAAAAAATTAATGTCAAATCTAATTGACGTACCGGAAATAATAAAGATCATGATTTAACATTATTTTTAAAAATCTCTATTGAAATTTCGTTTTTAGGAGGAAAGAAATTGGAGCATTCACTTGATGTAAAGGTCTACTACGAGGACACCGACGCACTGGGTATCGTCTATTACGCAAACTATCTCAAGTACATGGAAAGGGGAAGGACCGAGTTTATCAATTCAAAGGGAAAGGATATCCAGGTCTGGAACAGTGAAGGATATAATTTCGCCGTTTTTGAAATGACTATAAAATTCCTGAAACCTGGCCGTCTTGGTGATACGGTACAAGTGATAACACGTCCCGTTGAGAGCGGAAGTGAATACAGGATGAAGCTCGACCAGAGAATTGAGCTTACAGGTGTCGTACTGATACAGGCGGTTGTTGATATTATCTGTCTTGATGAAAAATTCAAACTGAGGGCTTTCCCCGGGGAGCTCTTTTCGTAAAAAAATGATAATTTGACTTGCGGGAAATACCGCTCTGTGTGATACTTCAATGGCAGGCAGAAAAAATCTTTAATTATCTCCGTATATTTACAGTCATTGAAAGTAAAATGAAAAAAAAATTCGGTACATTCAAGGGTGTTTTTGTACCCTCTGTTGAAGCAATACTGGGAACGGTTCTCTTCCTTCTCCTTCCTGTCCTCACTGCAGACGCGGGGCTCCTGGTGATGATCGTTGTGATCATCCTCTCCCATACTATAACGATTGCCACATCCTTCTCCCTTGCTGACTGCGCAACCAATCTCCACAGGATCGGGGGGGGAGGCATCTATGCCCTGAGCAAGAGGTCGCTGGGAAATGCCCTGGGCGGGTCCATAGGAATTCAGCTCTACCTTGCACAGGCGGCATCCATCGGATTTTACTGTATGGGTTTTGCCGAACCGGTCTATCCCCTGGTCAGCTCATTGTTCACTGATGCGGGGATGACCGGCATGAATATGGCGCAGGTTCTTGTACAGAAACAGCTGCTTGCAAGCGTCATATTTATCCTTTTCTTCTTTATTGTTCTCATTGGAGCTGATTTTACACTGAAGATCCAGATGCTTATTCTCTACATTCTCTTCGGAAGTATTGCCGTCATATTCTTTTCGCCTTTCCTGGGACTTGAATTTCAGGGAGGAAATCTTTTTTATGGTTCATTGTCTGATATTAATCTCACCGGCATGAAATCAATTGGTGTGGGAACATTTTTTCTGGTCTTTACACAGTTTTTCCCCGCGGTTACCGGGATAAGCGCCGGTGCTGGAATGAGTGGGGATTTGATAAATCCAAAGCGGAGCATGGTCTCCGGTACCTTTTTAGCGATTTTTGTAACTTTCATACTCTATATGGCAGCTGCCTTTGTTTTTTCAATGATGGAGAAGGACCTGCTTGTTACAGGTTATTCCGGAGAAATGCCTTATGGAATTCTTCTCACCGAACTTCTTGGATTTGGTAAAAGTTTTCCGGTAAATATTCCGGGTCTTGTTATTTTTACCGGTATTGTTTTTGCCACAAGTTCATCCGCCCTGAGCTCATTTATCTCCGCGCCGAGAACACTGCAGTCACTTGCTCATGATGAGATACTTCCGGGATTTCTGAAATTTCTGGGTAATGATTTCAGAAAAGGAGGTCATGAGCCGAGGTATTCTACCCTGATCACATTTGTCATCGGTCTGGGTATTATCTGGATCGGTAACCTGAACCGGGCCGCGATCATTGTAGGCATATGTTTCCTGGGTGTCTACGGATGGTTAAACCTCTCCGCGTTTCTTGAAAGGATAAGCGGCAACCCGACTTTTCGTCCCACCTCAAAGGGGCACTGGCTTATCTCCCTCTACGGATTTCTCTCCTCGCTTACGGCAGTTCTCCTTTTCAGCTGGAAGGCAGGTTTCATGGTCATTACCGTACAGTTCATACTGTTCCGTCTCATCATGAAATACAGGCCGGGGAGAAAACTTGAAGGCGTTTGGTGGGGGGTCCTTTTCAGGCTGGTTTCAAAGGGACTGTCGTCGCTCAATTCAATAGTTCAGGGAAAAAAGAACTGGAGACCAATACTGACTGCAATTTCATTTTCCGGAACCGGGAACTGTTCAGATAAAATCTCCTATATTGCGGAACTTATGGTTTCATACAAGGGGGTGGTCAATTTTAACATGCTTGTGAAAAATGGTAATGAAGTGGATGAAGAGAATTTTTCTCCCCTTAATCTTAAACCGGGAATCATCCACGCGGGAGACCTTACCGAATCTGTTTTAAGCCTTGTACAGACAAATAATCCGGGCGGTATAACCCATAACACGGTTTTGATTGAATATACTAACAGTGTTGACCTTGTAAAAGTCATCGATAGAATAATAGCATTGGAAAAAAACATCCTTATGCTGAAAAACGGAGAGAGGTTTATTAAAAACGAAGTCATTGATATTTGGTGGAGAGGGGAGAGAAACGGGAACCTCATGGTGCTCCTTGCGTATATTATGAAGAGCTCTTTGAAATCTGAAAGCAGAAACCGCTATAAGATAAGGATAATAAGAAGACTTAACAGGGAAGAAGAGCAGGATGCGGCCGGAAATGAGATTGAGAGACTTCTCAGAAATGCGCGGCTGGACGGGGAAATTGTCATTCTCCCCTATACGGAAGAGTCTTTCACCGAAACTCTTCACCAGTATTCGGGGAGTACCGATCTTATCATGATGGGTGTTCCGGGGAATTATACCGAGAAGGGAAAAACCAGGTTCTTCAGCCTGAACCAGTACTTCTTTAAAAAGGAAATAGACAAGTACAATGACCTGCCTGCTATTCTCTTTGTGAAGAGCGCTTATGTAATGGACCTCATAGAAGATTAGACAGCGGAATGAGTGATTTCATCGGTCTTTTTGTTAAGTGCGGGAAAAAGAAAAGTAAATCTCGTTCCTTTCCGATCAGTTTTAATATCAACATCAGCATTGTGGGCTTTGAGTATTTTGTTGCTGATAGAAAGGCCGATACCGGTCCCATGTGTCCTCTTTTTGCTGGTGAAGAAGGGTGACCATATCTTGTGAAAAATTTCGTCCGGAATACCTATCCCGTTATCTTCAATTGTAAGGAGAATCCTGTTCCCATCAACGGATGTGGCTATTTTGATCTGTCCCGATTTTTTAACCACATTCTCTTTCTTCTCCAGAATGGCATCCCGGGAGTTTTGTATGATATTAACAATCAACTGTTCAAGGGAGAGATTGTCCCCCATAATTTTGGGAATATGATCGGTAAGTTCAAAAACGATATCAATAGAGAGATTTTTCAGTTGAATATTAACAAGGTCAATTGCGTTTAAAATTGCCCTGTTAAGATCTATGGGCATCATTGAGTAACCGCTTTTTTTTGTGAAGTTTCTTACATGATCAATAATGGATGTTGATTTATCAACCAGTGAGCAGATTTTCATAAGGTCTGATTCAGCCTGTTTTTCTTCCATTTCACCATATTCAATATCATCAATCATGTTCTGTGCTATTCCCCGGATTCCGGTCAATGGCTGTGCAAGTTCGTGAGCAATTCCGCTTGTTAATTCGGCAAGGCTGGCATGGCGGGACGCCTGGAGAATCTCAATATCTTTCTCGGATATGATCCTCTTATAGTTTTCGTTGCTCTGTTTTAACCGGGTGATTCTATGGTTCAGTTTTTTTATCATACTCGTTGACCGGTTGTAGAGGCTGATATACTCAAAATTTCTTTTTCTCCACAGCCACATGGACGTAAAAAATGTAAGAATCGATGAAAAACATGTTAGCAGTGAAATAATCAAAATGGATTCATATTGAATAGCTGCAATGAGGAACGGTATATTGAAAACAAGATAAAACTCAATGAGGAGTGAAAACATCTTACTGTTCTTTCTGTGAAGAATATAGATGATATAGAGGAAAAAAATGATGAACCATGCGGCAATAATCAGAAATGAGAAAGGTGGAAAAGCTGATGCAAATACTGACAGAATGAAGGAAAAAATCAGTGTGGCCAGAGCATATTTTTTTCTGAAAATACCAAGATATTCCGATGTCATTGAGGCCATAACCGGAGGGAAAACCATGAGAAGTGGTGTTATGAATAAATGAGAACTCCCATAGCTGATACGGCCCTGATAGATCAATACATAGATAAAGGAGAGTAAAGATGAAATAACTGAAATAAGAAATGTATATCTTGCAATATTTCTGCTGATGAAAAAACTGTATACAATTATCTCTGAAAGTGAAAGAGCAAAGACCACAGTAAATATATTTAAGTAAATTTCATTCATTGAGCATATGGTTCTTAAATATTTATGAATTTTTACTTTACGATCCTTACCATTGGCTGTGTTCTGATCCTGAGACCTTTTTCAAGTGAAAGATTCCCATAGATGATAACGGCAAATGGTGCGCTAATCCCTGTTATCGTGAAGATATGTTTCTTCTGAAGGGATTTTGTAGTGTCAAATTTTTTTACCGCCCATATTGCGGAAAGCCATTCACCACCCTGATCATCAAATATCTTTTCATTGGTAAATGTCATATAGTTTTTTAAATCCGCAATAGTGTATGAAGGTTTTTGGGAAAAATTATCAATGGGCTTAAATACACATATCTGAATGCAGGGGTTGGGAAATTCACGGAGTTGAATGGGACGGTTTTTCGTCCCTATTCCTATTGTTATCCTTTTATCCCTGGAATTTACCGTATAGATTATAAAGGTGTTTCCCTTCTCCCCGATTTTATAGACCTTAGCTTGTTTATTCCCGTAGTAATAAGAAATTCCCTGGAGCCTTTTGTAGAGTTTTGGAAGGAGAAGCTGCCTGATTTCCATTTTGTCAATAAACCATCTGCCCGTTTTTTTAGAAATGCTGAAAGTGTCGTCAAAATCTCCATCATTATTCATATCCAGATTGATTCCCGCGAAGAGGAAGTTTCTTTCAGTAATCCGGTTATCCGGAAAGTTTCCTGTTACAACCTTGTCCTCAATGGGTATAATGATACCTGTGTCTTCAAAGAGTTCTTTAATAAGTCCCCTCTGCTCAATGGATGTTTCAACCCGGTAGGTCCCGGGCCCGGTTTTTTCAACATAAAGTGATGAAACTTTCATATGGATTCTGTCAAATGAGAAAAGAGGGTGAATGAAAAACAGCAGTATCATTAAAAAGATTGTTCTTTTCATAATTATTCCGTTTCTCCGGTATGGCTTTTCAGCATGAGAGTCTCAATATCCTGCCTTCCTTTTGTCGGCTTTTCATCGGGATAACCAAGTGCGATAACTGCTGCAAGTTCATTGTCACGATCTATTCCCAGGAGGTCGTTTACTTCATCTTTTCTGCTCAGAATTTCTCCAAGCCACACGGCCCCTATCCCGTGTGATTCCGCTGCAAGAAGAATGTTCTGTATACATGCCCCCATTGACATCATGTCCTTGTCCCTGTGATATGCTGCGGTTAAGCTGAGAAATACGGCAATACAGACATCGCACTCTTCCACAATGCGTCTGTACTTTGTCAGGCCTGACAGTTGTGATTTTACTTCACTGTTGCTGATAACCGAAAAACGCCAGGGTTGATTATTTTTCCCTGAAGGCGCCCACCTCCCTGCTTCAAGCAATTTATCAATTATTCCTGTGGGAATTTTTTCTTTTTTGTATTTTCTTATTGATCGTCTTGATTTCATGAAAGATAAAAGTTCTTCATGGTCCATAGTTTTCTCTCTTGTTAAAATATTTTATAACGACTCAAGCAATATTATGATAATTACTTTTTTCCTAAAGAATAGATTCCCGCTTCCGCGGGAATGACATTATTAATAATTATTCAACAATATGACAATTTTAAGGCATAGAGCTGAATTATAACAATATTTAACATAATGAGAATAAATTTACTTTTAAAAGCAACTTTTTTTTTTAAACAGAAATAAATTGAGAGAGCAATGATGCTATTATCAATATGATAAAGAAGTTAAAACGTTGATATCAAATGCAGATCCTGACTATTATTGTGAAGAGGTATTTTCCGCAAGACGTTTTCTTTTATCGGCAATTTTTTTTCTGTGTGTGTTTATAATCTTCTGATAGTCGAGTTCATTGTGTATTATTGAATATCTTTCTGACTCGATAAATGACAGGTCGGTG
Organism: Spirochaetota bacterium; assembly: GCA_050298055.1. Classification (GTDB taxonomy): domain Bacteria; phylum Spirochaetota; class UBA4802; order UBA4802; family UBA5550; genus JBNKTL01. The sequence continues at coordinate 39,199 of JBNKTL010000030.1, read as the reverse complement.
GTTATCTTTATTTTACTTGATCTCTTTGCATAGTTCTCTGCTTTCTTCCAGTAGGGTATTGCTTCCCTGAAAAAATTATCCGCTATTCCCAGGCTCTCATAAATCTCATTTGCATAATCGGTGCTGTAAAAATAGAGTTTATGCTTGTCGTATCGCGAAGCAAGCCTCATATAGTTTCTCATGATCAAAAGGTTTATGTGCATGAACATAAGGTTCCGGTACTTGAGATATTCCTCTTCACTTTCCACTTTCACAAGGGCATTGGAAGGATGCCTGAACTTTGAGTTAAGAGCGGTCTTCAGCCTCTGGATGTTTTTCCTGAGGGAATTTACATTGTAGTACTGCTTCATTCCGTAGAGTTCATAGTAATCTTCAAGGTAATGGGGAACAGTGTTCCAGTGCAGCCGTACTTTTGGGATATAATCTGAAAAGGGAACATACTTTTTCTTTTTACTCTTGAAATACTGGATCTGGTAATCTTCTGAGTAAAGAAGAGACTGCTGAATGAAAAGAAGCATAATAATAAGAAATATCTGTTTTTTCATATCTGGATTTAAGTGAATATCTGTCCCAAAGTCTTTTTTCCATTATCGGATAAGATTAGTAAAATATTAAGATTGAGATTTTGCCGGATATTGATTTATTCCGGGTTGGCTTTTTCTCTTTATCGATCTACTCAGAGTAAGCTCAGAGTAAAAAATCATAAAATAGCAAATTTTCCAAATAAAATAGCTCCTAATCCGTAAAAAAAAGCTCAAGGTAATTTTTCAGGGAAAGCGCATACTCAAGTTTGATCCTGGTTTCAACAATCCATGATGAAGAGGGATAGCCCCTGATGGTGTTCTTAAATATCTGGATTGCCTTTAAAAGGTTGCTCTGAGCAAGGTCCTGCCTGAAACTTCCCCTGTTATGTCTCTCAAAAAACACCTCCCGGTGCGACGCGTGAAGGGCCTCATCGCCAAACTTAAAAAGTCTGAACGCATCCACATCCATTGAGTTGTTGTATGAGTCAATAACATTGAGACACTCGGATGCCCTGTAGAAATCAAATATCATCCGGGAAAAGACATTGAAGTGCTCCAGCAGTTCGGGATCTTCAGTCTGTCTTATGAGTTTCCTGATGTTGTGATATGATTTCCTGAGTGAAAAAACAATCCTGTTAAAAATCCCCATATTTGATGGCTTTTCCCTTCGAATAATATTGAAAAGATTGTACTGGAAAAACCTGTAGAGCGAATCTTTTGCGTTTTCTCTCTCCTTTATAAACATGTTTATAAGAAAATCACTGTTATCTACATCTTCATAATAGTTATAAGGGCCGGGCCTCTTTTTTTTCGTTGAACTTTTTTCTTTTTCCTTCAGGTTATCGGTTTCGCTCCAGACATGCTCCTCTGCTTTCCCCTCAACCCCTTCTTTCGGAAAAGAATCTTCAACAAAGCGTGAACTCATAATAAGAGAATAAGCCGAGTTAAGCTTTTTCATGGCATTGTTGGCCCATTCAACTCGGTGCAGGTTTTTATCGGGATGATATTTGTGAGCAAGTTTTTTGAATGCCCGTGAAACGGCATCATTATCTGCTGATTCAGGTATCTGAAGCAATTGATAGCACTCTTTCAAGTCCATGAGAAAAAAATTATTTTTTTTTAAAAAATATCAAGTATTTATTTTTTTACTTGACACATAACCTATGTATGCTTATTTTCTGTTTAGATAATCAAGGGAAGAATGAATTATTAGTTATATAATTAGTTTTAAATTGAGAAAAGAACCAAGTTTTGAATTGTTAATGAAAAACGAATTTTATGGAAAATATTTTTAGTTTGAGTCAAAAATGCGTGAGCATTTTTCCTGGCTGGATATTATTTTAAGTTCGCACTTGCCGTAATTTTAAGAGGGGTGTTGTTATGGCTGATAAAAATGGTGGAAAGAAGCTAACCACAAAGCAGGACAATATTTTAAACTTTATTAAAGATAATATCAGGGAAACCGGTTTTCCGCCAACGGTCCGTGAAATCGGAGATGAGTTTAGCATTACAGTAAAGGGTGCATATGACCACGTAAAAGCAATTGAGAAAAAGGGGTATATTCGTACAGAGAAGAACAAATCGAGAGCGATTATTGTTTTAGATCAGAGTGATATTGCAAAAACAGATGCTGTTAATATCCCCCTCCTTGGAAGGATTGCAGCCGGTGCTCCGTTATTTGCCGAGGAGAATATCGAGGAGTATCTCAGCTTCCCAAAATCTATGTTCGGAAAAGGAGATTTTTTTGCTCTTGATGTCAGGGGGGACTCCATGATTGAAGGGGGCATCCTGGACGGGGATATTGCAATTATCAGAAAACAGGAGACGGCAAACAACGGTGATATTGTCGCCGCCCTGGTTGAAGATGAAGAGGCCACACTCAAGCGCTTCAAACAAACAGGTAAAAACATACAACTGATCCCGGAGAATCCGGCTTACCAGCCGATTATAACTACAGATGTTAAAATTTTGGGGATCCTCTCCGGGGTGTTCAGGAAATACTGATCATTGAGTCTTACAGTCAACACTCATTTACTTTAATGAGAATATCGTTTGTAATATCCTTCAGCGTTTTGCAGCCGGTAAGTTTCATGGCCTTTTTCAGTTCATTTCTGAGCTTATTGAAATAGAAGGATGTCCCCTCAGCACCCATGCCCACAGTTGCAATTGCAACCGGTCTTCCGATGAGAACATATTCGGCGCCCACTGCGAGGGCTTTAATAATATCAACACCGTTTCTGAACCCTCCGTCAACCATTATGGTCACCTTCCCCTTCACTTCATGGACGATAGATTCAAGAACATCCATTGCTCCCGGCATTTCGTCCAGAACACGTCCCCCATGATTGGATACAATTATCCCTGATGCACCCATTTCTACGGCTGCAACTGCGTCCCGGGGATTCATAATTCCCTTGAGAATGACGGGGAGTTTTGTCGATGAGATGATCTCACTGAGGTCTTTAAAGCTCTTTGGGCCCACAGCCTGGTTCTTCAACTTCATTGTTTTCAGTACCGCAGCGTCGATATCGATTCCCACCGCTCTGGCGCAGACTTCTTCAGCTGCTTTTATTCTTTTAAGTATCTCCCTGTTGTCACTTCTCGGTTTGAAAACGGGGATTCCTGCTCCTTTGTGTTTATTAATTGCTTTGAGTCCTATTTTATATTTATCAGGAGAGGCACCGTCACCTACAAATGCCACTGTTCCTGCGTGGGAGCATCCGCTGAGTACATGCATATTGTAGTCAAGTTCGTCTACGGCTCCGCCCATATTGGTCACAGCGCCAGTTATAGGGGCAGCCATTACCGGCAGGGATAGTTTTATCCCAAGAAAGTCAGTAGAAGGATCAGGTTCATCTATATCATGAATAAGCCGCGTATTGATCTTGTAGTTTCTGAGAGACTCAAGATTTCTTCTAAAAGACGCACCGGTACCGGTACCGCCCATTCCCGGAATACCGGTGGGGCAGTCCCTGCCGTCGCAGTTTTTGCAGACATAGCAGATCTTCTTAAACTTAGCCCTGGCGGCATTGTGTATGGACTCCAGTGAAATCTCCGGTTCCTCAATGATCTCAATGACCAGAATCTCCATACATTTTTTTACACTTTCTTCGGCTTTAGTAAGGGTATCTCCAACGGCAATAATATGACCGGTCTTTTCAACATTTGATCGGGGAAATGTCACCCTGTCCCCTTCTGTAACATTCAGGAATATTTCCTCAATACCGGATATTTTCAAGGCGTCATCAAGTCCGCTGATACGTTTGACTATTCCTGGAGTTGCTATTATTGCCCTTTCTATTGCAACCCTGTTCATTACCGGTTCAAGATTTCCCGGTTCCTGTCCCATTGCTACTTCAATTACAGCTTTCATAAGGTCGACTCCTGTTGAAAGTGGATATGTATAGGCGGACATAAATCCCCCTGACAGACGGGCCGCAAGTTCGCCTATCATGGCCCCTTTTTCTGTAATTTTAATATCACCCTTTGCAGCACCAATTGTGATTCCAAGAGTTTTTATTCCCCGAACCATCACATCAATGGCGTTTTTTAATGTTTTTTTTGGAAGTGCGGAGGGCATAGTATGGCCCGTTTCAATAAAGTAGGGCGGATGTTCGATGATACGATCGGCAACCCCGGTTATTGTTACCTCGTTGTTGTATATAATTGCATCGATTGAAAGTTCCGGGCCATCCATGTATTCTTCAATAATGAGTTCACCGCTGGGTGAAGCGTTCTTTGAAAAGTGAAACGCGTCGGATATCTGGTTGAAGTTATCGATACGCATAACGCCCCGTGCTCCCATGTTGTCAGAGGGTTTGATGACCAATGGAAGCTTAAGTATTTTGCACGCCTTTTTTGCATCTGAAAGTGACCATACGGGGAGGAATGCCGGGGAGGGAACGTCATGCTCCTTAAAACGCATTCTCATTTTAATCTTGTTAGTTGCAGCTTCAGCGTCTTCGAACTTGATTCCGGGCAGCCCCAGCGCATTGGCCACGGCGGCAACTGTCATGGATGCGTCGGTTCCCACTGTAAGTACAGCGCTTATGGGGGTTATCTCGTTCTGTGCTTTTGCTATCCGCACAGAGCCCTCAATGTCCTTTGTGCTCATGATGAGGGGGATATCGGCATCTTTCATCCCAATAGAATCTGGATTATAATCGGATACGATCACCTGGTACCCCATTTTTTTTGCACTGAGGATTACCGGAAGCTGTAACAAACCTCCGCCTATGGACATGATAGTTTTTTTCAAAATTTTCCTATGCTTAATGCAAAATGACATTATGTCACTTTATACTAATTAGGCCATTAATATAGTCAATAAAATTTTTATGTTAATATCGCGAAAAATTGATATTTTTGCTCAGAGTAAGCTCAGAGTAAAATTGCATGATAAGGCGAATAATTTATTGTTAACTGTGATTATTAAAAGAGAATAGAGGTCTTGGGAGATTTACTCTGAGTATTAATGGAGATTCTGGCTGAAAAAATTAGATAAATTTAATGAAGTAGATAACTATTTAATTTTTTCTCTTCTTATGATCTCTTTTTTTAGTACTTTAATGATACCATCACCAGTATCAAGCTTTATGGCAGTTTCATTCTGGGAGATAATGCTTCCGGCAACTCTTGAGCCGTCCCTCATATGAAACATTGTAATATACTTCCCTTCTCTCATGAGTCGTTCAAGGGGGGGAAGTCTTTTCCATTTCTCAAGTTCTGCTTTCCGGTGTATCCTCTCTATTTCAATTAATTCTTTAATCTTTTTATCGATTTGTTCCAGTTTAGCCTTATCCTGCCTGGCCTGCTCTTCTGAAATATTGAATTTATGAAGTTCGTTATTTTTTATAAGTTTAAGAAGTATAATTTTCTGTATCTGAAGAATTTCTATTTCTGAGATTTTGCGAATTTCGATTTTGTCTGATATTATTGCGGTCTCTCCATTTCTTAAAACTTTTTCGTTTTGGGTTCTGTTTTTCACTGCAATTTTCCCGGATACAAGCGCCACCTCAGTTATATCATTATGGTATCTTATACTGAAAGCCGTTCCCCTGACATGAGTTTCTGAATTCGGAGTTCTGATGATATAGTCCTGTATTTTTTGAAGCTTTTCTACCCTGGAGAGGAGAAGACCATTTTTCAGGCTGATTATCGATCCTGAATTATCGGAACGGGATATGATCTCAGCCTCTGAGTTTTCCATTACTCCTGTTAATGAAATGCTGCTGTTCTGGAAAAAAATGTTGGAGTCGCTTCCAGTTTTTATCACAACATTATCGGGAATTGTGTGGTTAATTTTTGCTGACAAGGATTGACGCTTTTTCATTATTTTAACATCACCTTGGGAAAGAATTATCTTCTGCCCTTCTGAGGGGGCCTTTATGAAGATCTTCTCTTTCAGAGTATAGAGTAAAATAAAAATAACAAGTGTTGCTGCAAAAGCTGCTGTACGTTTTATCCTGTTTCCAGTTATTAATTCTGTATTAATACCGAGTTTCCGGGTAAAAATCTTTAATGATACCATAAAAGAAACTGCAATGCTGTATCTGTTTCTCTTCCTGAGTATTTTTCCCAGTGACGGTTTAAGATTGTTCTTCACATGATCCCTTACGGGCTCAGGTATTTCTTTTGTAAGTTTAAATTTCTCAAGGAGCGTTGATATTTTTTCGCTATTATTCATAAAAGCTCCTCAATATCATTAATTCCTTTTTGCTTCAGGTAATTAATGATCCTCTTTGATACTGTTTCCATCCTGTATCTGACCTGCCTGCGTGTCATACCGAGAAGCTCAGCAGTTTTTTCCTGTGTGAATCTGTGGACTGCTATCATATCCAGGATATTTTTTTCGGCATCAGTACATTCGATGTTATCAATAGCCTCCTGTATGAGTATTCTCGTGTCCCTGAAACCATTGACATAGACAACACCTGTTGTGTCCATGTTTTCAACGTTGTCTGACTTCGATGACTTTTTTTTTCTGTAATAGTTACTGAGAACATTTTTCATGGTTACATGGAGCCATGTTCTTCTGCTCTGAATAGTGTCAAACTTGTCATAGAAGATAAGAAATATCTCCTGACAGATATCATCCGCATCATCCTTGTTATTGATACTTGCATAAACAGCACTGTAAATAACAGGGTAATAATCAAGATATGCATCGATAAACACATCATTATCAGAAGTGTCACCCATTACTTGTTCCTTAAAAATAGTTTCGATTAATTGTAATTATGGACAAAAAAAAGATAGATAGTGAACAGTTTTATATTTTTTATCTATACCATTTTTGTTATTTAGATTTTATCATTGTTTAAAGTAATTTTGTCAAGATTAATGAAGAAAAAATAAAATTTTTTTTTACTTTAAATTTTACTCTGAGCTTACTCTGAGGAAAAATCATATAACTGATGTGATCACTCTACTGCATGTGGCGGTAAAGAGACATCAGTTATCTTCCATATTAATCCATTATGATGAGTAGTATCAAAAAATAGAAAAAAGTTTATAGCTCTCTAAAAACAGATAGACATGGTATTATTATAAAATTAAAATAATTACATTTGTATGGTAATTTATTTAACAAGGAGGAATTTTATGAGCAAAACTGATGAAAATTTAATGGAAGCATTTGCCGGTGAATCACAGGCAAACAGGAAATATCTGGCATTTGCCAAAAAGGCAGACAAAGAAGGCTATCCCCAGGCAGCAAGGCTTTTCAGAGCAGCCGCAGAAGCTGAAACCGTACATGCCCATGCACATTTCAATGCAGCAAACCAGGTGGGGAGTACTGTCGAAAATTTAAAGGCAGCAATTGCCGGAGAGACACATGAATTTAAAAACATGTATCCTGAAATGATCGAAACTGCAAAGACCGATGGGAATAAAAAAGCTGAAAACAGCTTCTTTTTTGCTAATGAAGTGGAAAAGGTACATGCGGAACTTTACCAGAAAGCCCTGGACAACCTCGATAATCTCACTGAAGCAGATATACATGTGTGTTCAGTTTGCGGATATACGGTTGAGGGCGGAGCTCCTGATACCTGTCCTGTATGCAAGGCAAATTCATCTGCATTTTTTAAAGTTGATTAGTTTAAATTCAGGGCGCAGTAATCTGCGTCCTGAATAAACTACCTCTGAAGAATTATCTTTTTCTTTTTTAATATTTTCTTCTTTATGAGTCTGAACCAATCATTAATTGTCATTGACTCTGAGTATTTATTGTAGCTCTGAATATCAACATCACCAATGAGTTCTATCCTTTTTCCGTAATAATCAACAGGAAATCTATAATTGTTGTTGTGAGATATCCAGCGTCTCACTTTCCATGCGCATTTACTCTGGGGGTAAAAATAGTATATCTTTTTAAGATAAAAGTCGGAGTTTGCCTGGTCACCCAGATACATGAATCCGCGGGAAATATGAAAAAGAATGGAATCTGCAAATGGCCCGGTTTTATCCATAGAGTATGCAGATAAAAGCATCCTGAGACCTTCGCGCTTGCCATATTTTGTTTTCAAAAGGTATCGGCCTCTTTTTATCAGCCTCTTATAATCACCTTCTTTGATATTCACTGTTATAGGTATGCTCATTATCATGCTGCTCTGATATTTCTTATTTCTGAAACTGAAACGGATGCTGTGTCCACCAGGGTAAAGCTGTTTGCCGTAGTTGAGAAGGTATAGTTCGCTGGTAAGTTTTCTGTATTTTACAGGGATATTATCCAGCGTTACTCTGAGCGTACTCTGTGCAATGCCTTTTACTGGGTTGTCACTTTCGATTTTTATTGCAATAGCAGGATATTTATCCTGAATAAGGTTAACCATATTTTTTGTATTGTCAACTTTTGAGGATATCAGGACTGAAGCCGATGGTATCCCATTATTAAAATATTGAGATATCGATCTGAAGTAGGCTTCTGCCTCAAGTTGATTGTATTGAATGTCTTTTAATCGCAGGGAATGATCTGGATCAGTAAAAAAACCACCTTCACCAAGTACGCCGGGACAAATATATCTCGTTTCCCTTAATATCCGGGTGCCTGTTTCACTGTATACAGAGTAGTCTGATAAAACTACTCCCTTTGTATCCATAATTTTATTTAGTTCACTCTGTAAAAGGAGTGCCAGATCATAGCTAGCTGGTCGAACAAGACTGTTTCCCCAGATAAGGGTTGTAGGATAATTTACTCCATCAAGTTTTCGAGAAGAACCATTGTGGTGTATGCTGATAAGAAGATGCGGTTGGAAATCTTCGATCATTGTCACTCTCTCGTTAAGACCAATATCAATATTTGATCTCCTGCTCATCCTTACTATAACGCCTGACTTGGTGAGTATACTTTCAAGTATGAGAGATACTCTTAAGTTGACTTCCTCTTCTAATATATTGTTTGGGCCAACTCTGAATCTATCTGTTTTACCTTTTCCACCATGTCCCGGATCAATGAATATTCTTTTTCCTTTTAACCAGGTGTGTTTTTCAGGATTGATAGATCCATTGTATGAATAATTTTCTCTTTTGCATGAAATTATAAGAAATATATTCAGAGTAATAATTGTTAAAATGAGAAATTTATGATAATGTAATCGGACCATCAGCTCTACCCTCAATGAGTTGTTTCACATATGGATTATCTGTGTTTTTAATATCTTCAGGAGTTCCTGAAAATATAATTTTTCCATCATGAAGCATTGCAATTTTATCAGCTATTCTGTACGCTGATTTCATATCATGCGTTACAATAATAGATGTGATTTTAAAAATGTCATTCATCCTGGAAATAAGTCTGTCAACAGCAGCGGCAGTTATGGGATCAACACCGGTAGTGGGTTCATCATAGAGCATAATTTCGGGTTTCAGAGCAAGCGATCTTGCCAGACCAACTCGTTTCTGCATTCCACCTGAAAGTTCACCAGGCATCTTATGTTCAATGTTTCTCAAACCAACTTTCTCGAGCATTTCAAAAACTATTGACTTAATTTCAGTTTCGTCTGTATTAATTCTTCTTAAACCGAAAGCAACATTTTCATAGATATTCATTGAATCAAATAATGCTGCTCCCTGAAAGAGGATACCATACTTTGATTCTATATCTATCTTTAATTTTTCGTCTGCATTTGTATAATTTCTCCCATCAACAAAAATTTCACCACTATCGGGTTGAAAAATGCCAATCAAATGTTTCATCAAGACTGATTTGCCGGAACCACTTTTTCCGATAATACATACTATTTCACCATTATTTACTCTGAGATCAACTCTGGAAAGTATCTGTTTTGATCCAATTTTTTTTGAGAGATTTAAAATCCTAATTTTTTCCATAATATAATAATATAATCCTGTGAGATAAGTAAAGTGATAATTTTTTTTAAATATTATAATAAAGACTAATTGGATTTTTAACATGATCAGCAATTGCTCTGTTAATGCTCAGAGTAAATTTATAAAAGAGTAAAAATAAACTGCATTATTTTCAATCAGCTCAAAGTAATAAATTGAAAAAAAGAAAATAATAATATCTACAGTCTAATGGTTTAAAATCTTCTTTAAATTAATCAATTATTTAAATGCCAGAATGAAATTTTTTTTATAGTATTCTACATTTATGATATAAATTTTTATGGAAAAAAATGTATTCAATATCTCAAGAAAATGAAATGAATAAATTTGATATTATAAATAATAAGAAATTAAACTTGGAATGAAAAATCAAAAACATGATCTTTTGATGACTCTTCAAATTCCATTATTTTTTTCATCCTCTCTTTAAAAGTATCTCCCAGTTCCTGAAAATATTTATGATATGAGACTTTTACCGGGGGATTGTAATCTTCATTAATAAAAAAATTTATACATCCATATTTGTATTTTTTTGAATCAGTTACATAATGTGCATTTAAAGGATTATTATTAATGTAATGAATTAATTTGATAAAAGTCTTCTGAGGATTTTCAGATTCCTCTATAATCCTGTCGCTATAGCGTTCATTCCAGAATGGACCGGTTCTATTCATTAATTTATTATATCTGCGTGCATATTGTGATTTAATGTACTGCATAATAATGGAAATATCGGCCCCGCCATTCACAGTTTTAATAATAAAGTGAAAGTGATTATCCATAAGAACATAGTTACATAATTGAAAATTATATTTTTCAAGAGCCATATTAAGGACCAATATCATAAGATCTTTCATCCTGTTTTTTTTCATGAGAAACAATTTATTGATACATCTTGAGAAAATATGATATGTTAATTCAGGTTCACGTCTTCTCCTCTTGTTTGACATCTCCGCCTCTTTTTAAAAATTGTTTTATATTAATACTATTGAGGTGAAGAAATATTAAAAATTTTTTATTATAGTTTGAAATTTTTATATTGCTCAGAGCAAAATAGTGGAAGAATCTAATGAGTTTCTGATTTTTCATAATTTAGGTTATATTTACTCAATAAATAACCTTTTATTTACGAAAATATATACATGAAATAATTTTCTATAAATATTATTTTGGATAAATTAAATAGTAAAGAATAATTTGGGAAAATTCCTCTGAGCTTGAGTATGAAAATTAAAAAATTAAAAATTTTCAGGAGTATGTTTTTAAGAGAGATAGTACTTAAAGTCTGGCGGTCATTGGCATTTAAAATACTTTTGCTGGGTATAGTTATTCTCATTTCTTTCTCTGCAGCAGTTTATTATGTTGAAAAGAGAAATATTTCATATAAAATTGAAAATGGGAAAAAAATAGAAGATCTGGACAATTCAAGCAATATCAGGTCTTTCAGCGACTCGATCTGGTGGGCAATTGTTACTTCAACGACAGTAGGATATGGAGATTATTACCCCAGGACACAGATAGGACGGGTTGCAGGAATACTCCTCATGTTTTTTGGAATTTCTCTTGTTGGTGTCATTACCGGTAATATAGCATCACTTCTTGTTGAGAAACATATAAAGGAGGGTAGAGGCTTGAAAGGATTAAAACTTAAAAATCATTTTATCATTTGCGGATGGAAGAGGAATATGGCCGCAACACTCAATGATATAATGGAAAAAAACAGGTTATTCCTCGCGTCTGAGATTGTCCTTATTAATACTGCTGATCCTGAAAGGATTGAAAATCTTAAATCTGAAAAACAATTTGAAAGTATCAACTATATTCATGGAGATTTTATTGATGAGAGGGTTTTGAACAGAGCGAATTTAAAAAAAGCAAAAAAAGTTCTTGTTTTGGCAGATGCCATGGTGGAAGGATCGGTACAGGAGATTGATTCACGGACAGTTATGAGTATAATCACCATAAAATCCATTTCCAAATCTGTTTATACCTGTGCAGAATTACTTGATGCGAAATTTGAGAGATATCTGGCATCTTCAAATTGCGATGAAATAGTACTTACAAGTGATTATAACAGGGCCATCATAGCCAATGCTTCGGCAGGTGGCGGGATCTCACATGTTGTAAATGCTCTATTAAATGTAAATTCGGATACTTCGATAAATACAGTTGATTTTCCTGACCAGTTTATTGGCAATACTTATGAAAATGCTTTTAAATATTTTTTGGAGAAGGACCACTCTCTTCTTATTGGGATTCTTGAAAATACCGGAAACTTTTATGAAAGGAAAAAGGAAGCCATAAGAGAAGCCCAAAAAACTCCGGATATCTCAAAACTTGTAGATAATCTTAAAATTGTAAAGAACTTGATTGCCAACTTACCTGTAATAAATCCTAATCCTGATTACATTATTGCAAAATACAGCAGGGCTATTATAATTGAAGGAAGTGGACATCTTGCAGAGAAAAAGAAGCTGAAAGAAGGAAGCTATGCCATATAACACTATTCTTGATGATGAAGTTATTTTAAAAAGGTTAAGGGAAGTATCGTTTTTTCAAATGTATGCTGATAATGATGAAGTTATCAGCAAAATTGTTCATATCTGTACAAAAAAAACTTTTAAAAAAGGTAGCTACTTGATCAAAGAGGGCGATTATGGTGATACTCTCTATATAATTCTCAGTGGGAAAATTGATGTTCTCAAAAAAACCCTTCAAAATGAAAAATATACAGTCACAACTCTCAATGCAGAAATGGGAGGCCTGTCTGTAGGTGAATTGGCCCTTATCGATAATGACCAGAGATCTGCAACAGTATATGCGACAACGGATTGCGAATGTCTTGTAATAACCAGAAATGAATTCATCAAATTTGGTGATGAAAATCCTGAAATTGGGTTGAATATTACAAGGGTAATAGCCAGTCAGTTGAGCTCAAAGTTGAGAAAATCAACTTCAGATGTAATAACACTTTTTTCTGCATTGGTTGAGGAGATATCGGAGTATGACTAAATGAGTAGCTCTGAGTAAAAGCAGAGTAATAAAGCAAAAGTTGTAGAAAAAAAAATGAACCTGACTCTCAAAAACATTTCAAACCGTGATAGTGAAAAAAACCATATATTCATGTCTGTAGAGATAAACTATGGTTGGGAGGGTGAAATGGTCACCGGAATTATAAGGATAAACTATCATGGTGATAAAGGAAAGGTTTTTCTCACTGTAGATTCATCAAATCCTGGAGTTGGATCTGCTTTAGACCGGATCATAGAATCATTAAAAAAGATCGAACATGATATAAATACAAAGGAGCATTATCCTCTGGCAATTATTGAGAATCTTGCTGAAGATTTCGGTATGAAGTATGAGCCTGATTTAGTTAAAGGTTTTTTTAAAGACTTCTGGTAGAAAATTATCTTCACTTACCACCAAACTTTCTGATTACCCATTCAGCACCATATTGATATTCTGCCTTTCTCCATAGCCTGGCCAGAAGAGCCAAAATACCAAGTGTAATAAAAATAATGATCAACGCCTCAGTTGATGTGAATTTGTGCCAGATGCCCATGGACTTGCCTATTTGCCTGAAAAGAATAACATGGATTATCAGATAAGTTAATGAAGTTCTGCCCAGGCAGACAAGAATATTTTTTTCACTTATAATCCACTTCCTGTCAATATGAATAAAAATAACAATAGTGAACAGAACAATTGATATAAGGATAAGTACTATTGGTGGATTTGCCGGATAGAAACCAAGATATATCCTGAATAGCATTTTCAAAAGGCCTTTTTGGGTAACCTCAAGTCCAGATATAGAAGGAAGTGTTAAGAGCATTCCGAAAAAAAGAAACAGAAATGCTATTATCAGAATCTTTTTGAGTTTATTTTCAAGGATATATCTGCCTGATATAATACCGGCTATGAACAGGGAAAGCCAGGGAAATACAGGAAACTGGCTCTCAGCAAGTGCAAGCCTGAATACACCTCCCGGGAGGTGATAGTTGCTCATGTGCCTGTTGCCAAGGAAATCCGGGGTCTGCAGGTAATGGTGAATAGCAACAGTTGCGGAAAGGATAAGAATAAAAAAAATAAAAAGTCCGATATTTGATATTCTCCTTAAAAAAATTGTAATAATGAAACTAAAACCTATCATATGGAGAACATACCATGAACCGGCAGTAAACCAGCTGGGGACCGTAATGTTGAGAAAATATCCGAAAAGAAGAAGAGCAATCCCTCTCTTGACAAGAACAATATCAGCTGGACCATATTTTGAAACAAAAAAGACGGTTCCTGTACCGGCAAGTATAATAAAAGCAGGGGCTGCATATCCGCCCATTGCATTAAATCCTATGAGAAAAGGATGATTTTGGAACTTCAATGAACTGCTTGACATGTTCCAAAGCCAGAAACCCATATGCTGTTCTATCATCAGTATTACCGCAATTCCGCGGAGAGCATCGATACTGGTCAATCGTGTGCTTTTAATAGTATCCATATAGCCTCTTTTTGTTAAATTTACTCTGAGCAATCTGAAAATGAACCCCAGAGTAAAATTGGGATTTTCAGGTTACTCTGAGCTACACTGCTTGTCAAGAAAAGGATATAAATTGCAGATAAATAGTATACAGAATATCCTTACCTGTTTCTTAATTGACATATTTTTTTATTAAACCAATATTTCAGATTATGACAATTTTGAGAAATTTCTTCATAATTCTTCTTCCAGTCATTCTCTTTATTTCATGTTCGAGGAAGTATGGGATATTGAGGAGTACTGATGCAGTTGAGAGGTATGATATTGAGCAGAAGGCGAATGGGTGTTCTGTAATCAGGAGCATCTACTGCGATATCCATGTTGAACTTCTTGACAGCGAAAAGTGGCATACCCTCTTTGAAAATCATTACTTTGCTGCACCTTCACGGAAGAATGAAAATTACAGGTTTTCAAACTACCCGGTTTTACATTATGTGGTCAAGAATACAGGAAGAGAGCCGGTAAAGATTGAGAAAATTGTTATTGAATACGGGAACATTAAATCTGAAAGTCTTTCTTATCAGAGTTTTCAGTCTCGTCATAAATCCAGTGCTTATAAGGTGTTTGAATTCAAAAAGCTCTTCGGGGAAAAGAGGCTTCTGGGTAATAAATACTGCCTTAAGGAGATTGACTATCATAAAGATACTCTTCCTTTTCGATTTGATTTTATTCCGCCTTCTGATACGGTCCTGAATTTTACTGCTTTTCCCTGGATTCCGGTTGAACAGAGAAACTTCAGAGTATACTTCCATATCGATTATGCCGGAAAGAAGAAGGTCCTCAACTTTGATTTTCAGAGATTTGAATACAGGAATAGAGGGAATGATTTCAGGAAGCCTGAGAAAAAGTCAGATCAGGATGAATAATACGTTTACCTGCTGATTTCTTCGATTTGTCTCATCAATCTTTTTCTTTCATCAAGTTCACCCAGAAGGTAATCATTATAACACTCATGGGCAGCCTGGTAGAGGAAAGAGAGGATATCAGGATATATCCCCGTATCACCCGATTCCTCAATGAACTTTTTCCCGGTAAGTCTTTTTACCAACTGGTTGTTCTGGTAAAATTCCTTAATTGTGCAATCGTAATAGGGAAAGGGTGCACCCATTTCTTTGCTTATGGAGTCCATCTCTTTTTTCTCAAGGGGATGCCTTATCTTCTCTAAAGTCACGGGAGGTGATCCGTTATAGATCCATCTTCTGTGCAAATCGTACGGTTCCTGGAGTTTTTTTGCAAGTCTGTAAAAAAAGCTTCCGATGTTTCGTACATAATCTTCCACGTTACTCAATGATGTCAGCTGTTTCATCATGATCTTCTTTATTTCACCATGCTTCAGTGTAAGTGTGGGATTGTTACTTTTAAAAAGATGCATTTCATCGAGTATGGCATCCAGTTCTGAAAGTTCATCATTAAGAAAATTTACTGAAAAGAACGATGTTTCAAACTCATTTCTTTCCGGGTCCCTGAGGTAGAGGGAACTGCCGTCAAGGAGCTGCAGGTAGGAATTTCTGAAATACTGGATTGCACCATCAATAAAAGAGAAAAAGTCATCACGATAAGCATTATCAGCTGTCTGTCTTTTTTTATCAATAAGTTCCCACTGCTTTTCCACACCATGCATGAGATGACTTTTACCCTCTTTCTCAGATTTAAGGAACACAACTATCTCATCATAGGGTTCAAGCCTCAGTTTCAGTTTTATAATTTCCCTTCGTTTTCTTGAAGCCGGGTCCTTTCCGATTTTTTTTAGTGTCTCCTCATTATAATCCCACTTCTCGGTGCTTACAACCGGCGATGATATTTCAAAATACCTGTCCACTTCATTTAATGTTACCGGCCTCTGGAATACCAGTGATTCATTTATCATAAGAAGAAGATTTGAAAAGTTCTCAATTCCATACTGTTTTTTCAGCTTCGCAGATATCAGGGACTCATCGTTTAATTTTGAGACGAGAAATGATCTCAGGAGAGAGATATATTCATGGATCTCCTTCTCCTTTTCCAGGTTTCTCTTTTCTTTCCCTCTTCTTATGAGGTCAGTATCAAATTGATCGATCACTTCCTTTGCGAGATCATCATTTTCCCGTAATTTCATCTCAATAAGTTCGATTAACTCTTCCCTGCTGCTTGTCTCCATCTTGAGAAAAGAGTAGAAGTTGATAATGTAATTTTTAAATTCCCTTTCAAAACTGTTCCTCTCCATCCATTTTATTGAATCGAATTTATCACTTGCAAGGGGTGTACCCATCATCCACTTTCTAAATGCCCGGAGATAATTGAAATTTACCGGATTATCAATGTTTTCATCATTAAGTATATTGGTAAGAAGAGAAGTAAGCCTCTGCATGATCTTTTCCTGTGACTCGGAGATAAATTTCAATATCTTTAACAGCTTCTGAGTGGGAATAAGCCGTTTACGGAAACCGATACCGAAACGGTTATTTCTGTGAGCGAGGTATCTCTTTTTAAAAATCTTAAGATACTTGTATCTCCTGTTAAGATCATCGATATAATAACTGGTCTCTGTGGGTGCATAGCTTGCTGTCTCATTCTGTACCGGTTCAATTTGGAATGACTCAATATCTATAAGTAAAGGCTTTTCCCTTACTGCGGGAGGTTCTTTGGTTGTGATTTTCGGGACCGGTTTGTCGGGGCAGTTTTTTATAAGGTCTATTATTGTGGTATATCGTTCCCTGTCATTAATACTGTCATTATTTAAAAGCGACCTTACGGCATCCATTTTGCCCTTTGGAATGTCCTTGTTGAGCATCAGGGCCCTGGCTTTTCGTTTTATCCTTCTCAGTTCCTGGCTGTTTGACATAATTTTAGACTATTTTTAATTTTTTCAATATGTCAACAATTTTATAGACATATGCCATTAACATGTTTGGGTGCGAATTATTTTTCAGGTAAAAATAATTCGCACCCAAATATGGCAGGGACCCTGCGGGGCTTTTAAGGGGTTTCACCCCTTAGACCACGTAAAAAGAGATTTCGTTCATCCGAAATTTAAAATGCACCCACATATTTGCCCCGGTTATCAAATAGTTTCTCCATAGCTCTATTGATAATAAAATAGATCTTTAATAAACTGTAAACAATATGTCCCCCGCCGCCTTCGGCGGCGGGGGACATATGAGTTTTCTTTTGTTCATAAAACATGTCAGTTTGTTTATTGTTGAGTAAATAAATCAAATATTAAAAACCAGTGAAAATAATTTGACATATGGAACTGTTGCTATGAATTAAAACTGTTTAAATAAAAATATTTGAAAAAACTGTCCGCAAGACAGAATTATTTTCCTTTTAAGAAGGTATAAAGTGAGAGTGGTTGGTTTTAAAAGATTTATCGGATTATTCCTGTTTTTTGCAGTATTGTTCATAAATGGTATTCTGTCAGCTGATGATAAAAGCTGTGTTGAAGGTGATTGTAAGAACGGTACGGGTGAGATTGTTCTCAGGGATGGGAGCAGGTATATCGGTCAATTCAGGAATGGGAAGATGGAGGGTGAAGGAAAGATATTTTTTTCAGGAGCCAGCAAGTTCAGTGAAAGGGTGATAAACAACCTGAAGGATGCCAATAATAGTTCTTTGAATGTCCATGGGGCTTTCTACACTGGTGAATTCAGTAATAACATGATTCATGGCAGGGGAGAATTTGTTTTTCAGAGTAAATCGAGGTATATTGGAGATTTTATCAGGGGTAAGTTCGGTAATAACGGGACTTTTTATAATGACGATGGCGATATATATAAGACAAAGTGTATTGACGGTCAGTGCGAGAATGATGAGGGAATTATGCTCTATAATGACGGCTGGGAGTGCAGGGGGAAATTCAAAGAAGGTATGGTAAACGGGAAAGGGAGGTGTATTCACGCTATGGGGCATGAATACAGAGGTGAATTTAAAGATGATAGAAGAGACGGCAAGGGTGAATTAACATGGGTGAACGGTTCTCGTTATAAGGGAGAGTTCAGGAATGGTTATTATAACGGCAGAGGGACCTATTATTTCCCCAATGGGAACAGGTATACCGGTATGTTCAAAAACGGAAAACGGGATGGCATGGGTGAATTCTATCTAAGAAATGGAAGCCTGTATTATAAAGGACAATGGAAGAATGACGAGAAAAACGGCATGGGTACTACATATCAGTATTATAAAAACGGGAACATCAGCAAAAAATATGCCGGAGTGTACAGAAATGATAAATTTACCTGGATAGGGACCTACTACGAGTATAAAGGGAACAATGTTCTGAGCAAGAAGTGGGTTCTGGGAGACAAAGGTAACAGCATACTTTATGAGTTTTTCAGTGAAAATGAAAAAATCGTTGGGCAATTTAAAGACGGGAACATCCTCGGGTATGGAAAGGGTACGCATCACAGACCGGACGGTAAAAAATATGAAGGTGAATTCTTTAACGGTGAATACAATGGAAAGGGGATTCTGTTTAATAAAAAGGGAGAGAAGGTATACGACGGTGATTGGAAAGATAATATGATGCACGGGCAGGGGACCCATTATTATGACGATAACACCAGCTATACGGGAAGCTATGAAAATAACATGAGGCATGGGAGCGGTATTTTTATTAAGAAGGACCGGTTTGGTAATATCATCTACAAGTTTGACGGGCAATATAAGAATGGCAAAAAGTTCGGGAAGGGTTCGGAATATGAATTTGAGAGGAGCGGAAACCTGCTCAGAGAAACAACTGGCTGGTGGGATGGAGACAAATATCTTGGGAAATAACCGTTACTGGAGCGGGAAAAATACCCATTTTACATACTTTTTTACATCTTCCATCTTCATCCCGTAACCGAGATAATACCCGTCAATCCATATCTCCATATGGAGGTGAGCCCCCCAGTCTTTTCCCAGTGCTTCACCATAGAGACCGGAGTTGCCAACCCATCCTATCCTCTGACCCTTTTTAACCTTTGAACCTTTTTTTAACTCGTGATCAATCCCTGAGAGATGATTATATGTGGTTACAATGCCGTTATTATGGTCAATCCAGACCTGCCTGCCTCCAAAAGACCGCATCACAAATGTTCGGGGATGTTTTTTATAGTATTCTGACCGGGTCTTCCACTCCTTTGCCGTCATCGGTTTATAGTTAAGGTCACACCTGATTATTGTGCCGCTGTCTGCTGCGTGTACCGGTGTTTTTTTTGTCACAAGGACAGGTTCATATGAATCTTCGGTATGCCGGTAAAAGAAGTCTATCCCAACATGCCGCCCCCCCCTGTACCTGCGTGGTGCATTGGGATACCCGGAATCCTTTTCGGGAAGGAATCCGTTTTTTATGGGAAGAAAGAGCCCTTTAAGTCTTTCATCGAAGTATTTTATCTTTGATGATCCCAGGTGTGTTTCTATCTCAGAAATTGAAGCATAGCCGTCATAGGTTGCATTTTCAGGTATAAGTATTCTGAATGAACTGGCATCAATACCTCCAAGGTCAATATCAGCCCTGTCACTGTAAACCGGTTCACCTTCCTGTGTGGTTTCCGGGGAAAAATGAACCCTGGAAAAAGTAAACCATCTGTTTCTATACATAAACTGGATGTCGAGATATTTTATAGTCTTATAGTTATCCTTCTTCCCGGGATATATTATGATAGTACTCATGAGCCTTTTAACCCCGAAGTCAATTTCAAGCCAGTGGGGTGTCTTCCCATTCTTCGAAATCCATGAAGTGTTCCTGTCGCTGTCCAGGGCCCTGTTTCCCCTGTGAATTTCACTGAAAGTTGAACTGGTTATATACCTGATTTTCTGGACCGTATTCTGCCCCACAATGATATAATCGCCCCTGTTGTTCTTTCTTTCAGGAATAGTATAGGCATCTGCCTGGATTGTTATTGTAAATAAAAGGATGACCGTAAATAATCTGAGCATTACTCCTCCGAAAATTTATCCATTGTTTTTATCACTGAGTATATTTTTTAAATTGATGTATTGAATAAAAGATAACTTATGTGTCCCCGCCACCGACCGCGGCGGGTATTATCCATTTATTAATGCCATATAACCGGGCAGTGAAAAATTAATTAATAATTTACAGGGAGTTTTGTCAATAACAGATTGATCGTGTATGGTTAATCGACAAAAAAATGCCCGGTTTTTACCGGGCATTTTTTTATATAATGAAAGTTCTGATTATTCTTTGGGTACCACTTTGAATGTTACTCTTCTCTGGCTTGGATCTCTTGAGTCAACTCCCTCAAGAGGCTCTGATGATCCCACACCTTTGTAGGTCATGTTTGGAGAATTTATCCCCTGCTTCTTCAGTGAATTAAAAACAGTCATTGCCCTGTCTGTGGAAATCTTTATATTTCCCGGCTTGTTGCCTACCGGTTCTTCAGGTCCGCTTGAATCGGTATGTCCGGTTACCTGGAGAACATATCCTTCAGGAAGTTTGTCAATAATCCCTTTTACAACGGGAGCTGCAGCCTTTGCCCATGTGTCCCACTTTTGCGGAGGCACCTGAGAGCTTTTATAACCGAATCCGCCCACAGGAATATTAGCAAGCTGTTCATTAGATGATGATACAAACAGTGATGATGTATCTGTTTGCGGTGTTGATCCAGCTTTCTTTGGAGCTGATTCACATGCAATAAAAATTGTTACAATAGCAGTCAATATAAGTAGAGAAATTCTTTTCATTTTTAATCTCCTCAATTTTTTAAATTGTTTCTCTCATAACACAATGTTATTTAATATCAACAAAATTATGATAGTTTTAAAAAAAAATCAACAAAAAAAATAAAGCTGGTTGTAAACTTTCAACAGAAGAACGATTTCCCGGAAATCTTACATGTTAAGGATATTATCAACATGAATGAGTCCCTTGTCATCCTTAATGATAATATCGGTTTTAAAGGGCCTGGAGACTCTCTGCATATGTTTGAGTATTTTTACTGCCTTATTCCCATTGAGAATATGCGGTTGAGACTTGATCTCCTTAAACTTGCCTGCAATGGGTATTATCATTATATCGAGAAGGTCAGGCCCCCTGTACTGGAGAGATACCATTATGTTGTTTTTATAGTTTGGATTATAAAAACCTGTTATGGCATTGCCCAGTGAATAAATAATCGGTTTACCGTTATAGATTTCAATTCCCT
Source organism: Spirochaetota bacterium (assembly GCA_050298055.1). Taxonomy (GTDB): domain Bacteria; phylum Spirochaetota; class UBA4802; order UBA4802; family UBA5550; genus JBNKTL01. The sequence goes on along the minus strand of JBNKTL010000030.1, from coordinate 17,660 downwards.
GGGGGACATGGGGATGATGTCCGATAATTCCATCGGCACCTGCGTCAATTATGGAATGGGCAACGGTCACCTGGTATTTCCTGGGAAAGTCATCGTGTTCTATCCCCCAGTGCAGTGAAACAAGGACTATGTTGTTTGCCTTCTTATGTCTTTTCACATCTTCAATTATGTATTTTATGTTCATGGGCGCAGTACCGGGACTGTTCTCAGTTGCATAGAAGTCTGAAGGAGGTCTTTCGCAATATGAGAGAAACAGAACATCAGTACCGTTTTTGTTCAGTACAGCCGGTTTTCGTGCGACATCCAGGTTCTTACCGGCTCCGGAATATTTCACACCCCACTCCCCGAGGAATGACATGGTATCAAAAAGTCCCGGGTTTCCGTAATCAAGGATATGGTTGTTGGCAATTGAGACAACGTCAATTTTCAGTTCTTTGAAATAGCTGGCATTGTCCGGGTGGAGTCTGAACGTGTATGGTTTTCTCGGATGAACCGATCCCCTGTAGGTGATGGACATCTCAAAGTTCGCAAAAACAACATCGTATTTCCTGAACTCGTCCTCGATTTTTTCAAAAGGGTAGTCCTCCCCGTTTACTTCGAGCTGTTCTTCGGCTTCCCTGACTACCAGCAGGTCCCCCATGCAGAGGATGGAGTGTTTGCTGCTGTCTTTTTTGACAGGGGACGGTCTTTTTATTACCGGTCTTTTTTCGGAGCTTGAGCATGATAACGCTCCCACCAGGACCACCAGGGTGTATACTAATTTTACAGGTATCTTCATTTCCATTACAGTAATAACTAAATGTATTGTTATGAAATAATTATTATCACATCTAATTGTCAAGAAAAAGACAGACATTTAGTGACACATGAACCGTAAAATAATCTTGACTTTCCTGATTTTAATAATATTAAAAGTAACGGTGCGATTGCGAAACAGGACTTTTTTGAATATCTGATTTATGACACGGGATTCTTATATAACATTCCTGAATGACTTAAAAAAGAGGCTTGATCTTCACACAGTCAGGAAAATTCTTCAGGAAAACCTGAGACCTGCTTCCGTATTCATGCTTTTCATGAAGAAGGAGGAGGAACCGCATATTCTCCTGACCAAAAGAACAGAAAAAGTGAAAGACCACAAGGGCCAGATATCCTTTCCCGGCGGAGCCTATGATGATGAAGATGGAGACCTCCTGGCCACAGCATACAGGGAGACTTTTGAAGAGGTGGGAATTCCCGAAAGTGATATTGAATACCTCGGAAGGTTTGACGATTATGTCTCGATTTCCGGGTACAGGGTCTCAACATTTGTTGGTTCCGTTAAGTACCCGGTGGAATACGATCTCAACGAGCATGAGATCGATGAACACATTGAAGTCCCCTTCTCAATCTTTTCCCGCATGGAGTTTGACCGGGTAGAAAGATTCAATATTGACGGTGTGGAACATACGGTTTACTACTACATCCATGAAGGCCATGAAATATGGGGGCTTACCGCCAGGATAATTACCGATTTTGTCAAAAAGGTCTTAAAAAACTGACTATACGTTTTCCACAATCATTGTTACCGACTCCCCTCCCCCCAGACAGAGGGACGCCTGCCCGTTTGCCGCACTTCTTCTCTTCATTTCGTGAATAAGCGTTGTAAGGACCCGTGTTCCTGAAGCCCCGATGGGGTGTCCCAGGGCAACAGACCCCCCGTTTACATTGACCCTCTCCCTGTCCAGCTTGAGTTCATTGACTATGCCCACGGATGATCCTGAAAAGGCCTCGTTGATTTCATGGAGCTCTATGTCCTTGATATTGATCCCCGCTTTTCTGCAGACCTTTGGTATTGAATTAATGGGGGCCATGAGTATATATTTAAGCTCTATACCCGCCGAGCCCGAGGCCACCACCTTAACAAGCGGTTTTATCCCCAACTCCTTTGCCTTAGCTGAGCTCATGACGACAACCGCGGACGCGCCGTCACTGATAATTGATGAGTTCCCTGCTGTTGCAAAGCCCTCCTTCTGGAAGGCGGGCCTCATCTTTGAAAGCTGTTCATAGGATGTTTCCCGGGGGCATTCGTCGGTATCGAATACCGTAACGTTACCCTTCCTGTCCTTTATCTCAACAGGGACAATCTCATCCCTGAAAACTCCGTTTTCAATTGATTTGATCGCCTTTGCATATGATTCTTCTGCAAACCTGTCCTGGTCTTCACGTGAAACAGACCATTTTTCCGATATCAGGTCGTTGCTGATGCCCATGTGGAAGTCGTTGACGATGTCCCAGAGACCGTCGTGGACCAGGGAATCAACAAGTTGTGTATCACCCATCCGTGCCCCGAACCTTCCCTTGGGAAGATAATAGGGCGCCATGCTCATGTTCTCCATGCCCCCGGCCACTGCAATATCCGTATATCCCGACTTGATGAGTTCGGAGGCCATCATTACCGTAAAGAGCCCCGATCCGCAGACCTTGTTCAGGGTAATGGAGCCCGTGTCATCGGGAAGTCCCGCCTTGATTCCCGCCTGCCGTCCCGGGTTCTGCCCGTATCCGCAGGGGAGGACCATTCCCATCATCAGTTCCTCCACGTCCTTCTTTTCAATTCCCGCTCTTTTTATGGCCTCTTCGATAACAACTGCGCCCAGGTCGGTAGCACCGGTGGTTGAAAGAGTCCCCCCAAAGGACCCGATGGGGGTCCTTACGGCACTGACGATTACAGCATCTCTGTCACTTGGCATTATATTCTCCTTTTGTTTCCACAATATCGGTTTGTAATTTTTATCTCGCAAAATACAAAATACCGGGCGTCAAATATTTAACAAGTTATTTTAAAAAAAAGTTGATAAATGAGAGAGTGGCATCGCATGAAGTTTCCCGAAGGATGGATCTTTCTCCGTCACGGGTAAGCAGAATAGTTGACAATCTGATAAATAAAGGGTATCTTAAACGGAAGATATCGCCGGGGGACAGAAGGGCCATTGAGATATCACTCTCACAATCGGGAAATCTCTGCAGGAAAGAGATTACAGCCGCTAAGAAATTGTGTGAATCGAGGCTTAAAAACAGGCTTACAGAAAATGAACGAAAGACAGTTGACAGGGCGCTGGGTGTTCTTCTAAAGGTACTTGAAGAAAAGAATGACTGAGAACTTATCAAGAATTAAGAGTATTAATAAGAGGTACAGCGGCCTGGCTGCGGAAAGCTCTTCCCTCTCCTGCGGAGCTTCAAGGGATTACCAGGAGGTCAGAGAGGGATTTTTCTGTGCTGATCTTGGCTGCGGCAGGGGTGGTGATGTTATAAAGCTTGCCCGGCGTGCGGGAAAAAGCGGATATGTTTATGGTATCGACGTATCCGAGGGGATGGTCAGGAAGGCCAGGGAGGCAATTGATGAGAGCGGTCTCAGTAATGCGGAGATTGTGCAGAGCAGCCTGGAAAAGATCTGCCTGGAGGATGATACTCTTGACCTCATAATATCCAACTGCACCATTAACCATGCACAGAACAAGGAGCGTGTCTGGGAAGAGGTTTTCAGGGTCCTGAAAAAGGGGGGAGAGTTTATCGTTAATGATGTCTACTCAACGGAGAAGATCCCGGAAAAATACAGCGGTGATCCCGAAGCGGTTGCCGGCTGCTGGGCAGGGGCTGTTCCCCGGGATGAATATCTTGAGACGGTCGAATCTGCAGGTTTTATTCAAGTAACAATTTCCGGGGAGAGCTCTCCTTACAGGAGGGGAGAGGCCGAACTGGTGAGTTTTACAATAAAAGGTCATAAGCCTTATTGAAAAAGCTATTATCGAAAAGGAGTTAAAAGATGATTTCACTGATTAAAAAGAAGGAATCAGAATGCTGCTGCGTGGCACAGTGCTGTGCGAAAATTTCACCTATTGTTGCCGGGTGTCACGACTAGTGCTGAGCCCGCGTGATTTTGTACATATAATTCTTAATAGCTGTATATTCCAGCAGTTAACCAATCATTAGTTAATAATCACGCAGTGGAAGTTCGAGACAGGCTGCTGCCGGGTAACCGGCAGCAGAAAGTTAATAATTATGATAACATATTTTTCAAAGTACAATATTTTTTCCCGGATAAAGAATTCTGAAAATTACTTTATCCTCAACTCCCTCTCAGGGAATGCCGATATCCTCAATCCTGACAAGGCGAAAGAGATCCTGGAAAAGAGGTATACTGATATTGAGGAGTATGTGGAAAAGGGATACCTGGCGAACAGGGACGATGAGGAGAAAAAGTACAGGAGCGAATACGAAAAGTTTATCAAAACCAGGGACAGCTCTGAGATCCAGATATTCTATGTTCCCGGATACGGCTGTAATTTCAAATGTTCTTACTGCTACCAGGATGAATATCAGCATGAGGGGCCCGCGGGAAACGGTGAAGTTATTGAATCGTTCTTCAACTATATTGCTGAAAATTTCAGCCACAGGAATAAATATATTACAATCTTCGGGGGGGAGCCGCTTCTCAATACGGTAAGAGCACGGGAGAGCATAAAAATGCTTCTTGAAGGAGCAGCCCGGGACGGGCTCCAGGTGGCAGTTGTGACAAACGGGTATCATCTTTCCGATTATATGGACCTTTTCCAGGGGGGTGATATCAGGGAGATCCAGGTGACTTTGGACGGGACCGAGGAGGTCCATAACTCAAGAAGAGGTCTCGCAGGAGGGGGTCCCACCTTCCGGAAAATCGTTGAGGGGGTTGATTTTGCCCTGGAAAACAGGATCCCCGTTAACCTGAGGGTCGTCCTGGACAGGGAAAATATCAATGACCTTCCCCGTCTTTCGGATTTTGCCATGGAGAAAGGATGGAGTGACGACCCGCTCTTTAAGACACAGCTTGGCAGGAACTATGAACTTCATCACTGTTTCAAAAACAGGGAATCGCTCTATAACAGGGTTGAGCTCTATGAAGATATTTACCGGCTGATTGATGAATATCCCCGGATACTCCGGTTTCACAGGCCGGCATTTTCAATCTCCCGGTTTCTCAAAGAAAACGGCGAGATGCCGGACCCGCTTTTTGATTCATGTCCCGGATGTAAAACCGAATGGGCCTTTGACCACACCGGAAAAATATACTCCTGTACGGCCACAGCGGGAAAGGCGGGTGAATCAATAGGGAAGTTTTTCCCCGTTGTTGAGACAGAAACTGAAATTATCCGGAACTGGCAAAAAAGAGACGTAACAACAATCAGTGAATGCCGGGAGTGTTCACTGCAGCTGTTATGCGGAGGAGGCTGTGCATCCGTTGCAGAAAATAGTACCGGCAGTATATCGGCCCCGGACTGCCGGCCGGTAAAAGAACTTATGGAGATGGGATTATCACTCTATTTTGAAAAGGAGACAGACAATGGCAGGTAAAATAAATGAAATCGGTTCCGACCTGTACAAAAAGGAGGTGCTTCAGGGAGGCAGGGTGGTTGTTGATTTCTATTCCACGGAATGTCCTCCCTGTGAAGCACTTGCACCGAAGTATGAGTCACTGAGCGAACTCTACGGGGACGATATAAAGTTTTTAAAAATATTCAGGCAGGAGAACAGGGAACTTGCCGAGTCCATGGACATCCATTCATCCCCTACTGTTCTGTTCTATAAAGACGGTAAACAGACGGGGGATATTCTGAGCGGCGGAATAAAGAGGTCTGACCTTATCAAAAATCTCGATGCCCTGATACCTGGTGAGAGGGCAGCAGAGATAAAATCAGCCATAAAAAAAGTCAAAACGGAATGTGATATACTCATCATCGGCGGCGGTCCCTCCGGACTTACGGCGGGCATCTATGCGTCACAGGCCAGGATGAAGACTATTGTCGCGGATATTGCCCTTCCGGGAGGCCAGGTAACGACCACACATCTTGTGTCAAATTTTCCCGGTTTTGAAAAGCCCATAGAGGGCTTCATGCTCATGCACTATATGACCGAACAGGCAAAAAACGCGGGAGTTATTTTCAGATCTGCCGTTGAAATTACGGATGTTGATCTGGAAAAGAAAAAGATCCTTGTTGACGGTTTTGAAACCATCATTGCCAAAAAGATCATCATAGCAACAGGTTCATCCTACAGGAGTCTGGGTGTTCCCGGCGAGGTTGAGTACAAGGGGAAGGGAATTTCATACTGCGCCACATGTGATGCCAAATACTATGATGATAAGCACGTGGTGGTTGTCGGCGGGGGGAACTCGGCCATCGAAGAATCGCTCTTTATCACGAAATTTGCCGAAAAGGTGACCATTGTACACCAGTTTGACAAACTCCAGGCCAACAGGGTTGCCCAGGAGAGGGCATTTGCCAATGAGAAGATCAATTTTATTTTTGAGCATGAACCCAGGGAGTTTAAAAAGCTGGATGACGGAACAATGGAGATCAGAATTGAGGACCTGAAAACAGGTAAATATCATACCCTCTCCTGTGACGGGGTCTTTATCTTTGCGGGGATGAAGCCCAACCTTGAACTCTTCGGTGATTCACTCATGGTAGACGAATGGGGTTATCTGGATACCGATGACTTTATGCATACAAATATCGATGATATCTTTGCCGCAGGGGACGTTAAGACCAAGGCCTACAGGCAGATTACAACTTCAGTGGCGGATGGGACCATAGCGGCAATAACAGCCGCCAGGGAGATTGAAGAGTCAGAGGGTTAGCCGGACCTAATCCTCTTTCCATTCGACCTCGATATCGTGGTCCCCCAGCTTCTCCTTGGCGATATTTGCCAGGTTCATTATCTCTAATTTGCAGCATTCGATGTCCTTTGCGTCTTCGATTCTTCGTATCAGTTCATCGGCAAATTCGTTGATTTTAATGACTTTTCTCATTTGACTCTCCTTTGTTAAAAATATACAAGATATTTTACATTACATTGAAACAGAATTTTTTTCAATTTATTTTTATTCCAGGACGAAATTCTTCGAATAACGTCCCGGCAAATTATTCTTGACGTGCCTGTAATTTCCCGTCACAATCTACCCGGAACAACGGGGAGAAAAAAAATCCAGGGGCGTGCGATGAAAAATGAATAAAAAAGGAAAAGAGAGTCTCCCTATCGGCCGGAAACTGGCACGTTTGAGGAAGAGGAGGAAGGTCTCCCTTGACGAGCTCTCGGAAAAAACTGGGTTGAAGATCTCCCACCTTGAGAGAATTGAGGAAGGGAAGGACTTTGCTCCTGTTGGCGACATCCTGAAGATCTCCCGGGCACTGACCATTAATCCCGACGAACTTCTCAATCTCCAGTATGAGAAAAAACCGGGGAAGAAGCCGGGGGGAAAAAAGGAACAGAAGAGGGAGGATCTCTACCAGTATACACTGCTCACTCCCGATGCGAAGAAAAAGCGGATGAGGGCGTTCAGTGTGAGCATTCCGGCTAAATCGGAACACCCCAGGGTGAAGTACCAGCATGAGGGGGAGGAACTGATCTATGTACTTAAAGGTGAGGTTGAGGTGAAAGTGGGGCAGAAGCTCCATAAACTTAAAAAGGATGATGCCCTGCTCTTTAACTCGGGAGTAAAACATACCCTGAAAAATCCCGGGAGCAAAGAGACCCTTCTTCTTGTGACTATCTACTCCCCGGAAATATAATAGATGGATCTCCACTTTACCGAAGAACAGCGGATGATAAGGGAGATGATCAGGCAGTATGCCAGGAGCCATATCGAACCCTTTGCCCGGGAGTATAATGAGAACGGGGAGTATCCTGAAAAGATCATTAATGAACTGGCAGGTCTCGGGCTCTTCGGAATGATGGTCCCCGAGCGCTACGGCGGATCGGAAGCAGGCGCCGTGAGCTACAGCCTGGCGCTGCAGGAGATCGCCTTTGCATGCGCCTCTGTGGCGGTGACTCTGAGCGTGACCAATCTCACAACAGAGCCCCTGATGAATTTCGGAACAGAGGAGCAGAAGAGGGAGTTTCTCATCCCCCTGGCATCCGGGGAGTCTCTCGGCGCTTTTGCCCTTACGGAGCTGGACGCGGGCTCTGACCCTTCGGGGCTCAAAACCACTGCGGTGAAGAAAGGAAACAGGTATATTATAAACGGCAGGAAACAGTTCATTACCAACGGGAAATATGCGGATATTTTTATTCTTATCGCGAGGACCTCGCCCGGAAGGGGAGGACTTACGGCTTTCCTGGTCCCCGGAGGAACAAAGGGTCTTGTCAGAGGGAAAGAAGAGAAGAAGATGGGGCTTAATGCGTCAAGTACGGTGCAGATCATTATGGATGACTGCGAGGTCCCCGGGGAACTGGTTCTGGGGGGTGAAGGCCTGGGCCTGAAGGTCGCCCTCAACGCCCTTGACAGCGGTCGGATCGGGATCGCGTCCCAGGCAACGGGACTGATCAGCGCGTGCCTCAGTGAAGCGGTACGCTACGCGGGAGAGAGAAAACAGTTCGGTAAGGCCATAATCAGGCACCAGTCCATACAGAATATGATCGCCGATATCTCCGTGGATTACGAGGCTGCGGCGCTTCTCACCTGGAGCGCTTCTTCCCTGAAGGATGACGGCAAGCCCTTCACAAAGGAGGCGTCCATGGCCAAGCTCTATGCTTCCGAAGCGGCAAACAGGTGCGCGTACAAAGCACTCCAGGTATTCGGAGGATACGGTTACATCCGCGACTACAAGATAGAGAGAATCTATCGTGATGCCAGGGTCACGACTATTTACGAGGGGACTTCAGAGATCCAGAGGATGGTTATTGCCCGGGAAGCGGAGAAGGCTCTGTGATGAATTAAAAGTTTAAGCCCAGGCCGGCGTTTATCCCCAGGTATCTGCCGGTATTATCCTTCTCAAGAAAAAAGGTGTATGACGGTGAAAAGACAAATTTCAGGTCGTTAAAAAAAATGTAGCTGATGTCCAGACCTGCGGTAATCTGAGGATCAGAGTAAATCTTCCTGTCCCCATTTTCGTTAACAATATGGATATTGTAGCCGGCACCCAGGAGCGGAGTGATGTCCCACTGTCTTTTAATACCCAGTGAATATCCGGCCAGTAGTCCCAGTTCCGTTGAGCTGAAGCTGTTGAAGTTATCATTTTCGTTCCTGAATGAATACCAGGAAGCTGAAAACTGAAAGACCGATTTGCTGAAAAAAATATCTTTTATTTCCGGCTTTATTTTTAAACCGTAACCGGATGTTGACATGCTCCTGAATGCGCCATAGGTGAATATCCGGGAACCCAGGATGTTTATTGATATTTTACGGGAAGGAATTGGTGTCCTGTTCGGGGGGGGCGGTTTGTCACCTCCTCTCTTTACATTTTTAAAAAAGTTTTTTATCTTCTCAAGGGCTCTATCCACTGCCTTCTCAATCCCGGGTATGGAGGATTTTTCCTTAATGGTTAGATCAACATTGCCCGTTTTTACATCGGTAATTGTAAGGAGAAGGAGGTAGGATGATTTATTCAATGATTTTATTTCACCGGTTACGACTTTATCGGCCTTTAAAATTTTTCCCCGTTCTCCCGCACAGCTGCTGTTGAAACAACTGCTCTTTCTGCCCTTCTTCTGAAGAACAGATTTCACATACTTATTTCCCAGAAGGATAGTATTAAGAACCATGGAGAGACCTGTACGCAGTTTGTTGGATGAACTGCCCTGGGTATAATTGTCCCTGATGTCAAAAAAGACTATTTTTAACGGCTTAATGCTCTTTTTCCCGTTCCCGGCATAGAGAAACGTTACAACAAAGAGTGGGATAAAGAATGCAGCGATTAATTTTTTAACCATAATTTTAAATATGTTAATATATCCTTTAAAAAACCTGCTCAGAGTAACCTGCTCAGAGTAAACTGCTCAGAGTAAACTGCTCAGAGTAAACTATGCACACCAGAATAAGAACTGTTTAAAAAAATTAAAAATGTCAAGATATTTCTCTTTTTTTACTTGATAAATAGTCATTATATTATTAGATTTTTATCAGTGTATACGAATAATCATATTCATGAAAAAAGATAACTGATTATGTCCCCGCCGCCTTCGGCGGCGGGGACATATTGTTGATATTTTGGCAAAGAAGTGTATTTGCTACAGCGTTAAGTAGTTTATCAGATTTTTAACATCCTGCAAAACGTGTGACATCTGGAGTAAAGTAATGGGGAAGAACAGGCATTTAAGGTGTATAACCGCACTTTTAATGTTTATACTGTCTGTTTTTATCGGCTGTTCCAATATGATAGCTGAGTATGGAGGTAGTGGCGACAGTGTTATACGGAAAAATATCGTTGGTGCCACGAATTCAACAACCCTTCGCAGCCTGGACTTTACACCGGTCAGCGAGAACTCCGTTTTTGTGGCAAAAACCGGCAGCGATTCAACCGGTACCGGAACAGAAGCAAACCCCGTAGCATCCATAAACCATGCCATCACCCTCTGCGATGCCGCGCACCGGAAGATCGTTATCCTTGACAGCGGAACATATGCGGAGAAAGGGTTTGAGTTTACCGGGGACTTCAGGGGACTCTACGCGGCACTGGGAGAGAAGCCCTTATTACAACTCAGTCCCGGTCCGGACCTCTGTAATATAAGTGCGGCCACTGAGCTGGTCAGTGAAACGGGGTCGGGGACCGGTACCAATGAATATATGGAGCGATCGGCAGTGATTGCCAACGGCAGCATTGTGGTTGCCAACGGTTCAACTTCAGGGGTCTTTTATTCAATAATAGATGAGAACGGGACAGTGGTGGTTCCAAATTATAGTATTGGTGATATCGGCAGCGGCGGTGTTTCGACCCCCTCTGTTACGGCCCTTGATAACGGCAACTGGGTCATTGTCTATAACCGGTCCGATACCGGAGTTATTTATTTTCAGATCAGAAATAGCAGCGGGACTATTGTAAAGACGGAAACGCTTATTAAAAGCCCGGGAGGTTCATGGGCGAATTGCACGAGTCTTGAAAACGGGAACTGGGTTGTAACGTATTTTTCAGATACAGGAGAAGACTTGCTTTTCCAGATATTTGACAGGGATGGAGAAACTGTGGGAAGCGAAGGGACATTAGTTGATAATAGTTCCGAGTATGTGGGAGTAAATCTTATCGCCCCTTTCCATAACGGCAATTTCGTTGTTGTCTGGAGTAATACCAAGCCTGCGATCGATCCCGACCCGGCGGAATTTACGACTAAATTCGCGATATTTGACCAGGAAGGTAATCCTTATGGGAATCCTTTGCCAATAACCGGTGTCCTTGATCCGGCTTCGAGGATGTCGGGGTGGGGGGGGATTGCCGTGCTGGACAACGACGTTTGGGTCACCACTTACAAGGCCACTGATAATGGTAATACATCTTTCTTTACAATCAGGGATTCCTCCGGCACGGAAATTCTTCCGTCCATAATAATTGGTGGGACCGGAATAACAAATCCCGTTCCCACGGTCCTCAGCAACGGAAGATGGTGGGCGGTGGCTTATATCGATGCAACAGGTTCAGGTAAATTTAAGATCTATGATGAAGATGGGATCATCATGAGGAATGCCGCAACATATGCAGACCCCGGTATTACATCACATGCTCTGCAGTCCCTCCCCAACGGGAATTTGATATTCTTTTATACCGGATACTATTATAGAATATGGTATCCCTATTCATGGACCGGTATCCGGGTCTCAACAGATGCGGAAATCAACGGCCTGGAAATTTCACCGGCCATCCGGGGCGGGATAGAAAATCTTATTGAAGTCAATTCGGCACTGCTTGATATAAAATACTCAAATATAAAAGACTGCCGGGAAGACGCCGCCCCGGGTGTTGACTGTTATGCGGTCTATTCGGACAGCGAAGTGAATATCTCGCATTCAAAAATATACAATAATGACAGGGGAGTATCGGCGCAGACAAATAATATCCGGGTAAGTGATTCGCACTTCTATCTCAACAGCAGCGGTTACGCGTTGACTATTGATGGAGCGGCGGTTTCGGAGGGAGATATAAGCGTCAATCACACCGATTTTTTCAACAACTACGGGGGAATACGATTTGCGGGCAATAGCGGTATAACCGAGATCGTCAGGAACTCCATCTTTCATAACAACAGCCTTTATGGAATTAACGCGGACAGCAGTATTACATTATCATGTTCAGCTATTACCGATTTGTTGATCAACGTTACTTATGGTACCGGAGTTGTTACGGAAGATCCCCGCTATGTGAACGAAAACACGGGAATCCCCGATGATGTCGACCTGAATATCCGGGTAAAGGAGACAGGTTATTCTGCGGACTCCCCGGCTAAAAATCTTGCCGATGACGGGAGAAACGCCGGGGCTTACGATGTTGAGTATATGGTGAATGGAAAATAACTCTTTAAGTCGCATCATTTTTTAAAAATAATTTCAATAATCCTTGAAACCTTGCAAATTGGAAGCTGCATTTAGAATATGCAAGATTTCAAGTGCGCCGGAAGTTTCAAAGGGTTTCATCCAGTCGCTGAAAGACCTGAACATCAGCAGTGCCTGGACAATCACCCCGGTGAAGGAATCGTATCCCGTGAGAGATAATATTATGGCGGGGAACCTTTTTGAGTTTCTTGAGATGTTTTAAATGATTGGGTTAAAAGAGTTTTTAGCAGCGGTTTTGAACGGATTATTTAAATCGTCAATTACAGAAAAAACCGAAAATCCGTAATAATCTGTTGCCAGAAATTGAATTCATCTACACCATTATAAACCGGTTTTTTTGATAAGCAGGGGAGGCAAAAGATGGTGAAAAAATTTTCCGTGTTCATGTTTCTTCTCATAATGACCCTGTCCGGCTGCAAAGAAGGGGCATGGGACTCCTATATGGACCATGAACCCAACCGTGCCCCTGTTATCGTTTCCTTCACCAGTGACTTCTCCGGGTCTCCCGAACCGGGGGACGTGGTCCTGATTACCTGTGAGGCAAGCGATCCCAACGGGGCGGACACCCTGACATATACCTACTCCTCGGATTCGGGGAGCTTCTCCGGCTAGACCCGCACCGGGACCGGTTCCAGCGTTATCTTTATAACCGGGGAGATTACCGGGGGACAAAACGTAAACGTAAGCGTAACGGTCACCGACCAGAAAAACGCTTCCGCGTCACAGAGCCTGGACCTGGGGACCAGCAGGCTGGGGCCAGTTATTACCTGTGACAGTCCTCTCTCAGCAATCGGGGCCGACGGCTACGCCACAATCACATTAAGTTCAAACAGCAGCGGGTACTACCAGGTGCTTGTGGATGATGCTCCCGTGTTGGATCCCGTGCGGCCGCTCTTTGCTCTTAAAAAAGATAAAAACACAGCAATCGATATTTGCGGGCCCCTTTATTCGGGTGACAGGTACATTCCCGGAATACCCCGCCTTGCTTCAACAACCGCGGAACAGGATGTGCACATTCTGGTTGTTGACAAAATGGACCAGTATTCATATATAACGATTCCAATGACTTCTTCCGGTACTACGCCGAATCCCGGTAACGGGAACCCTTTACTCGGGGCAACGGACAAAACAGGTGACGGTTTTACTTTGAACTGGGTCCCGTCTTCCGATATTGAAACATCCCAGGGGGATCTGGAGTATAGTATCTATTATTCCATGTATTATAACATTAATTCTGCAGTAGAAGCGGTAACAAATGGGATTTCACTCCAGGATTGGACTCAAAATATAAACAGTTATGCAATTACAGGGCTTCAATCTTCAAAAAGATATTATTTTGTAGTGCTTGTGAGGGATAGCGACAGGGTCATTTCAGTTTATTCATGCTACAGTATTGATATGGATGACAATATTCCTCCGGTTCCGGGAAATTCGGGAAATATTCTCATATCCAATGTCACGGATAACAGCCTTACTCTGAGCTGGGAGAGAGCTACAGATGAAAAAAGTGCCCAGGGAAATTTGAAATACAAAGTCGTGTATTCTGAAAATAACAATATTGACAAGGTTTCAAACATTGAAGCCGGTCTTGTACTTAATGAGGTATTTGAAATTACTGACTGGACTTCTGATATTACTACAATTGATTTTGATAAATCGCCGTATGAACTTTCCACATATTATTATAATGTGCTTGTGAGCGATGAAGGGGGAAATGTTTCTGTTTATAGTTTGAAGGGGCAGGCAGTGGCCAGGTATTGGACGCATCAGGCACCTGCCAATAGTTTTAGTAGTCCTTTGTGTAGAATTACTTATGGGAATGGCCTTTTCGTAATTGTTGGTAATTCTGGAGAAATTCAAACATCCGCAGACGGGATCACCTGGACACATCAAACACCTGCAAATGGGTTTTCAGATGTTTTTTGGGGAATAACTTATGGAAATGGTATTTATGTGGCTGTTGGTCTTAATGGAGAAATACAAACGTCCTCAAATGGAATAACCTGGACACAGAGAACAGCTGCAAATGGGTACAATAATTTGTTTACCAAAGCCGCATATGAAAACGGTCAATTTATAATTGTAGGTCTTGGTGGTGAAATTCAAACATCTTCAGATGGAATTAACTGGACACATCAAACATCAGCGGGAGGATATTCCGGTATATTTGATGGTGTTACTTACGGAAACGGTCTTTATCTTGTTGTTGGTGAGAGTGGAGAAATACAGACATCACCTGATTGTATAACATGGACAAAAAGAGCTTCAGCAGGAAACTATTATGGTGATTTCGCATGTGCAGAATTTGCAAATAGGCAATTTGTTATTGTAGGTTCATCTGGAGAAATCCAGACTTCACAGGATGGTATTGTATGGACAAAAAGAACCCAGGCAAATGTGTTTTCAGGTCCTTTCTTTGGGGTCCATTTTTATAATGGTCTTTTTGTATCCATTGGTCATAATGGAGAAATTCAAACATCCACAGACGTGATAAACTGGACACATCAAACACCTGCAAATGGGTTTTCAGGCGTTTTTTTGGGTATAACCGGAGGTAATGGAAAATTTGTTATTGTTGGGAGTAATGGAGAAATACAAACATCTCCATAGTTATATAATACTAAATTGAAATTAATTTATAAATTCATTATTATATCAACCAGTTGGTCAGCGCCGTTTTCTCTAAAATAATAATCCGCACATTCATTTATTCGCCGTTCCCCGCTTTCAAATTGAGCATAAGTAGGTATAACGATCGTTTCATTCCCGAAAAATCTGGATTCCCAATATGAATTATATCCGGCTCCACAAACAATTAAATCACATGCATTAAAATAATCAACAACGGGAAATAAACCTCTGTCATAATTAGTTGATGGAATAATATTATACCCTTCATTTTCAAAATAAGAATGATTGTTTAATACTTTGTCAAGATCACCCGGATTGCCATTTATATAGATCAAGCAGTTTTTCTTTACCCCATTGGTGTTTAAGATATCAAGAGCCTGTTCTCTGGATAAAATTTCATCTCTATTACGGATAACTATTGGATTTATATGATGTGTAAAAGATAATTTGCTGGAGAAAGGTTCTATTGCAATAATTGCATCATAGTGATCTTTGTTAAATATTTTCGGTTCATTTTCCAGGGGGATAGTGAAAAAACTATCGCTGACCTGTCTGCAAAGGAATATTTTTTTGCAGGGGAGCTCTTCAATAAAATGGAAGAGGGGAAACCAGAGGAGATCAACAATCAGTATATCAGGCTTAAGGGAAATTAATGCCTGGTAACTAAGAGAAGAAGGATAGTTTTCCTTACTAAAACGATCAATATTTTCAGGTCCAATTTTTACTGACTGAGACTGGAATTTATCCAATAAAAACCCAAAATCCGATGCATGGAGAATGTAATAATCAACTTCGATTTTCTTACGTTTAAAGGTATTTCCAATTGCTATTCCTCGTACAATACGTCCGGATCCAGTTATTCCAGATGTATAGTATGCAACTTTGATCTTTAGCATTCCCAGAAAAAATTAAATTGATTATCACCTGTTCCCGTAGAACCAAATGTCTGCCATCCATTTAGTGAAATGTCATCAAAATATACCAACCTATCTCCTGGAAGTCCTGAAAATGGATCTCCTTCATTCTGACTAGCTTCATCAATTATAAAAAGTCCTCGATTAAGTATTGCCAGAAAACGTTTTGGTCCATAAAAATTATTCGGTACTGAATCTTGTGAAGTTGATTGATTTCCAGTATTTCCTAATAAATTAAGACTTAAATCAAGTCTTATTATCTTGTATCCATCGGCACCGTCACGATTTGTAATGTACAAAGAATTTTCTGTTACCAGAACATCCCAAGGTTCGGCAAGATTAGTAGAGTAGGAAATAAAATTAGTTAGATTGGGGGGAGTCCATTTTATAACTTCATAGACAGGACCACTTGTTGTGGCAGCTATATAAAGATTGCCATCGTCATCCACAGCAAGTCCCCGAATCGCTGTAAAAGTTTTACCTGTTAAAATAATTTGATTAAAAGTTGTATTTCCAATATCACATTGCCACAATGTATTGACACCGCTTCTTGCGGAATATATTATATTATTTCTTCTATCTATGGCTATTGCATTGTACCCTGAACCGTTTGCACCTAATAATAATGGATTTCCTCCATTAATATCGTCAATTCTTACTATATAATCACCTCCGGTAGATGCATAGTTATTTGCAAAATAAATCCTGCCCTGTGTATCAAAATCGACGTCATATGGCTTAAAATATGTAACTCCCGATACTGCTGTAAGAGGAGTCGTCCATCCGCCACTTATATCATCTATCTGACAAAGTCTTGGAGTACCAAAGGAGCCTTGAGGATCGGGAATAACAATCTTCGTCTCATAAAGCCCCATATCAATGGGAATATCCACGACAGCACCGGGAGACAGGTCTCTTGTTACGGCTCCCCTGAGAGTGGCGCTGGGAGTGTAAGCAAGGACCTCGAATAACCTGCCGCTTCCCGCAGGAACGGAAAGGGTAATTTCCGAAGGAAAAGTGTCAGTAAACTGCTGGGTTATCGTATCCATACCCGATCCTGTTACGTTGAGTACAAGTGAAGTGAGGTTTGAAGGCGCTGTCTGGGCAAAAGCCTTTGTTTCAAATATATTTAAAATTTTATCTATAATGGACTTCTCATAAGACACTGACTTTTCTTTTTGAAGCCCCAGGTTAATCCTGATAGTAACGGAAGAAGTATCATTTGAAGAACAGCTTAATAATATACCGAAAATAAAGATAATAATATAAAAGAATGCTGCTTTTTTATTTGTCATTGAATGACCTCTTCTTTTTATGTTTTCTCTGCTTGGACAGTTGCTAATTTGAAAATAATAAAGATTTGCATAATTTCAAGTATTTTTTAAATATATATTGAAATATTGAATCCCTGGAGGAATAATAATTTCCAAAAAACAGAGGATTATGTAAGAACAGAAAAATGAACAGCAACAGGCTTTCAGATTGTGGTTGCTGCGGATTCCTTGTCCGTTGAAGATTGTACGGACAGGATAATGGTGTCTCTTATGAAGAACGGCTTTATTCAGATGTAAAGGGGTCAGAGCATAAAGGTCAAAGCGGCAGGAAATTATAAAAAGGGTCAGAGCATGGATGAAATAATAAATTTTTTTGTCCGGAAACGGCACAACCGGACATTATATGAGATGTGAAGGGCAAAAACAGTATTAAAATAAACGGATTAGTAAAGAAAAAACAAACATGCACCCTGTAAAAACAGGATTCAAAATTATTTATTAATTTGACAT
>JBNKTL010000029.1:0-65561 GCA_050298055.1 Spirochaetota bacterium | reverse complement strand
GTGGAATCACCCTACGGGACACACCTCTGGCTGGATATCCGCCACCTGGGAGAAAAGCACCTGACCACAAAGCTCCGGGAGGTCTATGATATCTGCATGTACTTTATCGGCGTGAATCCCATCACGGAGCTGATACCGGTACGCCCCACCCAGCACTACTCCATGGGGGGGATCCGGGTAAACAAGGACGGCCACGCCTACAGCATGGAGGGACTCTTCTCCGTGGGAGAATCCGCGTGCTGGGACATGCACGGGTTCAACAGGCTGGGAGGAAACTCCCTGGCGGAGACCGTTGTGGCGGGCATGGTCTGCGGAAAGAGGATCGCCGAATATACCCTGCGGGCAAATCTGGAGATAAGTACCACCCTGGGAGAAAAGTTCCGGAAGGAGATTGAAGAGAAGATAAACAGCCTGTTCAAAGGGAAAGGAAACGAGAGCGTTACCCGGTTAAAGAAAGAAATGGGAGAGCTCCTCACCCACGACGTGGGGATCTTCAGGAACAGCAACGAGCTTGACAGGGCGCGGAAGGGATTGAAAAAAATCCTTCAGAGATCAAAAAACATCAAGGTAAAATATACCGGCAGGGGACGGAATCCCGAGCTGACGGAAGCCCTGAAACTGGAAGGTATGATCAAGCTGGCCATGACCATAGCCTACGGGGCCTACGCCCGGAAGGAGAGCCGGGGAGCCCACACCCGGGAGGACTACCCGGACCGGGACGACAACAAATGGCTCAACCGGACCCTTGCCCGCTGGCCCAAGGGGGCGGATGAACCCGTCCTCTCCTACGAACCGGTGGGCGTCATAGACCTGCCCCCCGGTGAAAGAGGATACGGGGGAGCTACCAATATCCCCATGAAACAAACCATAAAAAAATACAACACTGACCTTGATAAGCTTCAGAAGAAAGCGGGACGGATCGAACCCGCCGTCAAGGCGGGCAAGGAGATGAAGATGAATCTCTGGAAGAAGGAGGTAAAATAGTTATGGGAAGAATGCTTACGTTTAAAATATTCCGGTTTAATCCCTACGATGAGGAATCCCGGACTCATATCCAGGAGTACTCTCTCGAGGAGACACCCCGGTTGAATATATTCAATGCCCTGAATATGATCAGGGACACACAGGACCCTACCCTGATGTTTGACTTCGTCTGCCGGGCGGGGATCTGCGGATCATGCGCAATGATGATCAACGGGCGTCCCACCCTGGCGTGCAGGACCCTGACCTCCGATATGCCTTCCACAATAGAGCTCTTCCCCCTTCCCTTTTTCAAGATGCTGGGAGACCTCTCCGTGGACACGGGGGTATGGTTCAGGGAGATCGCGGATAAGGTCGAGTCATGGATCCATACCGGTGAGGAGTTCAACCCGAAGAAAGAAGAGAAGAGGATGGCCAATGAACTGGCCAACCAGATCTATGAACATGACAGGTGCATCGAATGCGGATGCTGTATTGCCGGATGCGCAACCATAAACGTCAAGCCCGACTTTCTGGGGGCTGCGGGACTCAACCGCATCGCCCGCTACATGATCGATCCCCGGGACGAAAGGGACCCCGGGACATGGTATGAGCTTGTGTCCACCTACGAGGGGGTATTTGGATGTATCGGGATGATGGCGTGTGATGATGTCTGTCCCAAGAACATCCCCCTCCTGGAGACTTTTTCCCGGGTGAGAAGGCTTATGATCAGCACCGGGATACTGGGGAAGAGGGAGATGCTTACGGTTAAAAGATAGTTCCGGGTTTAGAAGCGGTTCCGGGTTCCGGGTTCCGGGTTCCGGGTTACAAGTTGAAGAGAAAGAGCACCCCCATTATCAGGCATAAGAGGGGAGTTTGGTGAAATTATTTCAAACTAACTCCCCCCCCTCAACCATCCCCAAAAATCATCCCCATGGGAAAATCGGGAAAAATCTCATGTATCTTCATAAGCGTGGAAAGCCTGGGATTCGCCCTTTTTTCCCGGCCTCTGGTAGCTGTACACATTTTTCATGTTCAATAATTCCGCCGCCCTGTCCTGCGGCAAATTATGCTTTTCTCAAAAATGCCTGAGGAGAACAGGTTGCCAGCGAGTAACCATAGCAGTAAAAACCTGCCAATATTTATTTTATCTTGACCTTTCTTATAACCACAAATATCATAGTTGATTCTATTGAAAGCTGATTAATGTCATGAGAACAAAAATACCTGAAAACGAGCTTTCTTGTAACAGGATATAATTTATAACTAAGATTATTAAGTAGTATGCAGATTACTGAAAAAGAAATATAAATTGCAACAATGAAAAATAAAATAGAGATATATAAAAGCAAAGACAACAGGATCGAAATAAATGTAATGTTCGATACCGATACTGTATGGCTGTCACAAGAACAACTGGTTCTCCTATTCGATCGTGACCAGTCTGTTATTTCACGTCATATCAATAACGTGTTTAATGAGGGTGAACTTGAAAAAAATAGCAATATGCAGAAAATGCATATTGCAAATTCCGATAAACCTGTTGCTTTTTACAACCTCGATGTCATTATTTCAGTAGGCTACCGTGTCAAATCGCAGCGGGGGACGCAATTCCGCCAGTGGGCTACCCAGAGACTGAAAGACTACCTGGTGCAGGGCTACTCTATTAACGAAAAACGACTTTTGCAAAAACATCAGCAAGTTAAATATCTGAAAACAGGCATACGCATTTTGAACAGAGCTATTGAACGGGAAGCAAATGAAAATGACAGCAACATGCTTAAAATATTTGCAAAAGGTCTGGATCTTCTGGATGCCTACGATCATGAAGAACTGGACGCGAAAGGTGCAACAATAAAAGATGCTGTATTCCCAACCTTCGATGAGTATATGAATTTGATTGATACAATGTACTCCGATATTAAATCAGATATTTTTGCCCGCCCAAAAGACGACAGTTTTAACAGCTCAATTAACCAGATAAAGCAGGGTTTTTCGGGGAAAGATCTCTACCCGAGCATCGAAGAGAAGGCGGCAAACCTTCTCTACTTTATTACAAAAAATCACTCTTTTGTAGATGGGAATAAGCGTATCGCAGCAGCCTGCTTCCTATATTTTCTCGAAAAGAACAATGTTCTGTTTAATCGTAACGGAGAAAAAATAATCAGCAACGAAGCACTTGCTTCACTTACTATATTTATAGCCACAAGTAAACCGGATGAAGCAGAAGTCGTAAAAAATTTAGTAATCAGCATTTTAAACAGAAACAGATAATGTCTGACTTTGCAATCACTTCAAAGTAAACGATTTGCAAGTCCTTTATAATTGAAAAATTTGATCACCCCCCTATCATTTCCCCCCCCTCAACCATCCCCAAAAATCATCCCCATGGGAAAATCGGGAAAAATCTCATGTATCTTCATAAGCGTGGAAAGCCCCGGATTCGCCCTTTTCTCCAGCCTCTGACAGCTGTACACGTTTTTCATGTGCAATAATTTTCCCTCTTTGTTCTGTGACAAATTATGCTTTTGCGAAAATGCCTGAACTTTTTAATCCTGCGTATCAAGAAAAAAAACTTGACGATAACTTGTAACTTCGCTTATTCGTTTACTCACAGATAAAGTATGTCTGAATTAAAAATTTTTACGCAATTTAGCAGGCATTGGTGAAACGTCCTGTTCACACCCGCGCAAAATTTTAAAACACACCCTTTAAAAGGACCTTTCGGCATAAAAAGGTCTTTCAGGGTGAAGAAAAGGAGTACGTGATGTCCCGGCATCACCCGGCATCATCCGGAAGGAAAGAGCCGGGGATGTCATGAGTGAGAATAATTCTGTTTTTCAACGGGTCTTTATCCGGAGCAGTTTCCTGAACATCATCACAAACATAATGAAAAGAATAAAAGACAGCCGGATACTGAATATATGTTTTCTCTTTATAATTCTGTTTTTTATATTCAATTATCTTGATTATAATAAATTAATACTCACAAATAAAGCATATAAAATGTACCGGCACCATGGGATGGGCATTTCTTTTACTTTTATATCAGCCTACCTGATTTCCATTTTTTCCGTAATGGTTATTTTGTTTAACAGATCAAAGTATGTCAGATGGGCGGGAACAATAGCTCTTTTTTTCCTGTTGTCCGCAAATCTTTCTTACCGGTTTATTAACAAAGTCGGAATTTTTCCCCAGGAAATCATGGTGGCAATGACCAAATACGGAAATTTTGGAGACGCACTTTCAACTTTCGGATTGTCCATCGTGTTAGGAACCCTTGTGATATCAGGCTTGTTTGCGGGGATATTTTTTGCAAAGAGATATTTTACCTATAGATTTCATATTGGATTAAGTCTTTTTATTATATTGCCGTTTTTATTATCAATCATAAGCATTGACCGGAGATATTTACCCTCATTTATCAGAATACCGCTCTTATATGCCAGTGCGTTGACGACTCCTCATTATTACGGGAAAAGAGAAAAGGTTAAACTGGTTCCCGATCAGAGTAAAAAAATTAAAAATATTATTTTTATTATTGATGAGAGTATGAGGGGTGATTTTTTTCAAATAAACGGTTATGAACGTGAAACAACGCCATACTTAAAATCCATTCCTCATAAAATTGTTAATTTCGGAATAGCATCTTCCGGATCAAACTGTTCATTATCATCTAATACGATACTATTGAGCGGTTTACAACCGGACCGGATTCCCGATAAGGAATTTACCGCCCTAAAATCTCCGAATATCTTTCAGTACGCGAAAAAAGCAGGATATAAAACGTATTTCTATGACGCCCAGGCAAGGAATGGAAAATTACTTAACAGTCTGACCAGTTATGATCTGGAGTATGTGGATGTTTTTTTTCAAATACGCAATGAATATAAAATAGATAATGATGAAAATAATGATAGTCTTGTTGTTGATGAAATTGCCAAAAACAAGACTGACAAGACACGATTTATCCTTATCAATAAATACGGGGCTCATTTCAGATATGAACATTCCTATCCCGAGAAGGAAAAACATTTCACGCCAACCATGAGTTATAAGGAATTTATGCTTAATGCCAGTAAAGAAAAAGTCATTAATAGCTATTTAAATACAATTCGCTGGGGAGTTGACCATTTTTTTCAGAAATTATTAACTGTTGTGGATTTAGAGAATACTATTATTGTCTATACATCTGATCATGGCCAGAGTATATTAGAGGGGAATTCTGTAATGACACATTGCAGTTCAAATCCTCCGGCCACACAGGCCATAGTCCCTTTATTTTTATTTGGGAATAAAATAAACCGGTATTTCTATGGTGATATATCACATCTTGTGAACACGAGATCGCATTTTCAAATTTTTTCTACCTTATTAAATTTTATGGGTTATAACAGCAGTGAGGTTGAAAAAAATTACGGAAAAAATTTATGGCAAATTGATAATAAGAATTCATTTTATTGGGGAAATATTTTTGACGATGTCAGAAAGGATCCTGCAATAAAAAAGAAACTGTAAGCTCCAGGCCGGGCAAATCACTCTCTCCAACCCGGAACTTTCTTTTACATAAGCTTATACAGAGACCTCTCCAGGAGAACATCCTTCATGGCGGAGGTCTGGATATTATTCGGCAGGATATTTATCATCCGCCTCTCATCGGAAGTTGAAAGATCGGCAAAAACCGGTTTGTCATAGTACCTGATGGTGACCCGGGGGGTCCTCTTATTCAGTTTACAGAAAACTGCGACCTTCGGCCCCAGAACATCGTCCTGTGTATAGTCCAGAATGAGCCCCAGTTCCCCCGTGTTCAATTCACAGATCTGGTGCTTGGCATAAAAGAACCAGCTGCTGTTGATCACGGGACCCATCCGGTTGATAAAGCTGTTTATGAGATTGTAATCGAACTGTTTATCCGCCAGGTTGAGGATAAGGTTTATGGCCTTTGCCGGTGTTATGGAACTCCTGTAGGGCCTGGTGGTAGTCAGGGCGTCAAAAACGTCACAGATGGAGACGATCTTTGAAAACACCGGGAGAGATTCATAGGGAAGCCCGTAATATCCCTCGTTGTTATATTTCTCATGGTGAAAAAGAACAACCTGCTGGACAATTGTGTTCTCTTTTAAGAGGTTTTTAATGATCTCGTATCCCAGCTGCGGATGCCTTTTCATCTTCTGGAACTCATCCACTGCCAGCTTGTCCTTCTTGTTAAGAAGCTGTTTATCGATTTTCATCTTTCCGATATCATGGAGGAAGGCCCCCATTGCTATGGATCTCAGCTCATTCTTGGAAAAGATCCCCAGTTTTGTGGCAAAAACCGCGGAGAGGACAAGGACATTCACCGAATGAGTAAAGGTATATTCATCATAGGACTTGAAGCTTTTCAAAAGCCTTACCGAATTAACATCAGACAGGTAGAGGTCATTCATGATATCATCTATGAGCTTTTCGGATTTCTTGTATGTAGCCGGAGTGATCCTGTCCGAATCGTGGACCTCGGTCATTATCTCCTTTGAAAAGTTATAGGCGCTGTTCAGTTTATGGGGGGGGATAACACCGAGCTGGTCCGTAAAACTATAGTAAAGGACTTTGCCATATTTCTGGATTATAGAATTGATCTTATCGCTTGTAAGGACCTCTCTTGCTTCAACAATTTTCTCTCCCTCCCTGGTGAAAAGGGGATAGATGATTATGTTATTGGGGCCAAGATACGTAAGATCAATTTTGATTTTATCACTGCTTTTCATAGCAACAGTTATACATTAAAACAGATTTTTGCCTCATATCGAACATTAATTCCGGATGGAGATAATGTACAGAATTTTTTCATTCATTTTCTGTTTTTTTGATGTTAAAAAAGATATAACCACACGAAAAAAAGAAGTGTACATTTCTCCCGTAAAATATATATTGAAAGCACGATGTTCCCCGGTGTACATTTTAAAAGTATCCATAATGGAAAGGACCATGAAATTTAAACCGCTGATATTATTCATAGTCATCATCTTATCAATTACCGCAATCCAGCCAATCGGCTCTGTTCCAAAAAGCAAAAATCCGGCAAAAATTCTTTTCGTTATTAGTGACTTTAATATTTTTGAGGATGAGGCCGGGGACAACAGCGAAATATATTGTTTTGATCTTAATAAGTTAAAAAGACCGCAAGCTGTTGTTTCCTGCCAGGCAGCTATCTCTTCTTATATAAGTAATACTCAGCTTTCCATAAATCGCTTTTTAAAATATTCACCATGGAGTAAAGGCACCTTTTCCTGATAATTGGTAATATCAGGAAATTTTCTTTTTTACAACAGGGGGACCATTTCGGATTCATTCGGGAAAGTTTCCCGGGAATATATTAATCAATCGTAACGGCTCAGCTGTATGCCTGGAAATAACGTATTTGCCAAAATATCAACAACATCTCCCCGCCGCCTGTGGCAACGGGGACATAAGGGTTATATTTTTAATGATTATTCTAATACTCAGCTTGAGTCGTTTCAATCAAACCACAGATAATGAGAGAAAAAAATGAACAAGATAGACGAATATTTGGATGTAAGCCGTATAAAATACCTGACTGCAACAAACAAGAAAGATGCTATCATAGAACTGGCAACTGTCTTTACCTCAGATAACTATGACACTTCCGAGGACCTGGCTGAAGCACTTCTCAAAAGAGAGGAAGTCATGAGCACCGGTATTGGCTACGGACTTGCAATGCCACACGCGCGGCTGGAATCGGTAAAAGATATTTCATTTGCCTGCGGAATTTCAAAAGAAGGTATTTATTTCGATTCAATTGACGACAGCCCGGTACAAATCATCATTATGACACTGGCGGATAAAGACAGGTACAAATATCTCAGGTTCTTAAAAAAACTGATGGTCCTGTTAAAAGACGAAAACATCAGAAAAAAAATCATAGATTCCCGGAGGACCGAAGATGTCATGGACCTTCTTTCAAAGAGCCGCATAGAATAATATTTCCTTTCCGGTTGCGGGTTGCGAATTCTGCAGTTATTAACCCGCAATCGTTTTAATCCTCGTGCTGCTCCGGTTAAACTTATGAGAACCGAAAGACCTTCTCACTGAGCTCCCCCAGGGCCCCCAGGTCCTCACAGACATGAATGCCTCCCGCCTTCATGGCTTTGATCTTCCCCAGCGCCGTACCGCTGTTTCCGCTGACTATTGCCCCGGCGTGCCCCATTCTTCTTCCCGGGGGGGCAGTCAGACCGGCGATAAAGCCGATGACCGGCTTGTCCACATTCTTTGAGATAAATTCCGCGGCATCCTCTTCGGCTGATCCCCCGATCTCCCCCACCATAACAATTCCTTTCGTTTCATGATCATTCTGGAAGGCATGGAGGCAGTCGATAAAGTTTGTGCCGTTTACCGGGTCACCCCCGATACCGATACATGTGGACTGCCCGATACCTTTATCGGAAAGCTGCTTGACCACTTCATAGGTCAGGGTTCCGGAGCGGGAAACAACCCCTATGGGACCGCCCGGTGTGTGTATGGGAGCGGGCATGATCCCCACCTTGCACTCACCCGGTGTGATGATACCGGGACAGTTGGGCCCGATAAGCCGTGACTTTTTATCCTTCAGGAAGTTCTTCACCTTCATCATATCCAGGACCGGGATCCCTTCCGTTATACAGACGATCAGTTCCACCCCGGCATCAGCCGCTTCCATAATCGCGTCAGCGGCAAAGGGAGGAGGTACGAAGATCATACTGCAGTTGGCGCCCCTCTTTTCAACAGCCTCCTTCACGGTGTTGAACACGGGAACGCCGTCCATATCCTCCCCCCCTTTTCCCGGTGTGACCCCTGCTACCAGGTCTGTGCCGTAGGCAATACACTGCCGCGCGTGGAACTGTCCTTCCTTACCTGTTATCCCCTGCACCAGGAGTTTTGTGTTTTTATTGACGAATATGCTCACTTTATTTCTCCAATAATATAGTTTCAAGTTTCAAGTTACAAGTTCCAGGTTCTTTGTTCACATGCAGAGTCTTCAACTTGAAACTTGTAACTCGAAACATGGAACTTAATTAATTACTTCACGATCTCCGCGACCTTAGCGGCGGCGTCCTTCAGGTCAACGGCGGTAACCAGGTTGAGTCCCGATTCCGAAAGGATTTTCCTGCCCTCTTCCACATTGGTCCCTTCCATCCTGATAACAACAGGGACCTTAATCCCGATCTTCTTCGCGGCCTGGACAACCCCCTGCGCCAGGATATCGCACCTGAGTATCCCCCCGAAGATATTGATAAGTATCCCCCTGACGTTTTTATCGCTTAAGATGATCCTGAACCCGTTCTCAACCATCTCCGCGGAGGCCCCTCCCCCCACATCGAGAAAATTTGCCGGTTCCGCTCCTCCCTGCTTGATAATATCCATGGTTGCCATGGCAAGGCCTGCCCCGTTTACCATGTTGCCCACATTTCCATTCATCCTGATATAGTTCAGGTTGAACTTTGACGCTTCCAGCTCCAGGGGGTCCTCCTCGTCAGGGTCCCGGTACTCCATTATATCCTTATGCCTGAAAAGCGCGTTATCATCAAAGTTGATCTTGGCGTCAAGGGCCAGGACATCCTCCCCGGCGGTTATCACAAGAGGATTGATCTCCACCTGCGAACAGTCGTAGTCAACAAAAAGTTTGTAGAGGCTGCCAAGCAATGCCGAAAATTTCTTCAGGGGCGTTCCCGTAAGGTTGAGGCCGAAGGCCGCTTCCCGGGCATGGTAGGGCTGAAGACCCGTTAAGGGATCAACATTGACCCTGATGATCTTCCCGGGAGTCTTTTCCGCAACCTCTTCAATATCCATCCCTCCCGCTTCACTTGCCATTATGACGATCATTCCGGAAGCACGGTCAGGGATGATACTGAGATAGAGCTCACCGGCAATATCAAGACCCTGCTCCACCAGGACTTTTTTCACCAGCCTGCCTTCCGGCCCGGTCTGGTGTGTCACCAGGGTCATCCCGATGATCTCACCGGCAAGGGACTTAACGTCACCTGCAGATTTCGCGATCTTTACGCCGCCCCCTTTCCCCCTGCCCCCCGCATGGATCTGGGCCTTCACAACCACCGGGTAACCGCCCAGCTTACCCGCGGTTTCCACAGCCTCGTCAGGACTGAATGCAACACCCCCTTCCGGTACGGCTATACCGTACTTCCTGAAAAGTTCCTTTGCCTGGTATTCGTGTATGTTCATTAATTTTCTCTCCTTGAATACAGGTTAAAACCTGTAGCTATTCTATTTTTTCTTTTCCAAATATCCCAGAAGTTCCGATGCCGCAGCCGTGGGCTCCCTGAGCCCCTTTTCAACCAGCCTTTCGAGCTTTGGAAGGATATCCATAACAGGGGGACTGCTGAAAAACCACTGCCGTATTCCCTCGTTGACTATTGCCCGCATCCACTCCAGTGACTGCTTTTGTCTCTTCTCGTCAAGTTCCCCGGTCCCGGCCATTTTCTCCCTGTACCGGGCAACCGTGTTCCAGATCTCGTCCAGTCCGTTCATCTCAAGGGCGCTGCATGTGAGAACGGGAGGCGTCCAGGCAGGTGTTGACGGATAAACGAGGTGAAGGGCCGACTGGTAGTCCTTCTTTGCTTTTTCCGCGTTCTCAACATTGGCGCCGTCGGCCTTGTTCACCGCGACGGCATCCGCAAGCTCGATAACTCCCTTCTTTATCCCCTGGAGTTCGTCTCCCGCGCCGGCAACAATAAGCACCAGGAAAAAATCAACCAGGGAATGAACCGCTGTCTCGGACTGGCCCACACCCACGGTCTCGATAATGACAACATCGAACCCCGCGGCCTCGCACACCAGCATGCACTCCCGTGTTTTGCGGGCAACCCCTCCGAGGATCCCCCCGGAGGGAGAGGGCCTGATAAAAGCCGTATCATTGGCGGAGAGCCTCTCCATCCTGGTCTTATCGGCCAGTATGCTGCCGCCGCTCCGGGTACTGCTGGGGTCCACCGCAAGTACGGCCACCCGGTGCCCCTTTTCCAGGAGCATCATGCCGAAACTTTCGATAAAGGTGCTTTTCCCGGCGCCGGGAACACCGGTGATACCGAGCCTTACGGCCTTTCCCGTATGGGGCAGGAGCCTGTCAACCACCTTCATCCCCAGATCCTGGTGTGCCGGAAGGGAGCTTTCGATGAGGGTTATTGTTTTGGCCAGGGCCTTCCTGTTCCCTTCAAGGACACCATCCACATACCAGTCTCTCTCCTTCAGGGTCATTTACTGTTCCAGGAAGTTGAGGACCTTATTTGCCGAATCGGTAATCACCGTACCCGGCCCGAAAACCTCGCTCACCCCGGCGTCATAGAGATACTTGTAATCATTGGGAGGGATGATCCCCCCGGCAACAACCTTTATCTCCTCTCCTCCGTGCTCTTTAAGCTTTTCCACAAGCTGGGGGATCAGGGTCCTGTGGCCCGCGGCAAGGCTTGAAGCGCCCACTACATGCACATCATTTTCAACGGCCATCTTCGCCGCCTCTTCCGGTGTCTGGAACATGGGCCCGATATCCACATCAAAACCGAGATCGGCAAATGCCGTGGCAATGACCTTGATCCCCCTGTCATGCCCGTCCTGTCCCATCTTGACAACCAGTATCCGCGGCCTTCTCCCCTCCCTCTTCTCGAAGTCCGCGGTCCTCTTCCGGACCGACTTTATCAGTTCATTATCACCAAACTCGGAAGCGTATGCCCCGGATATGCACTGGGTGGTGGCAACATACCTCCCGAAAACCCTCTCCAGGGCGTCGGATATTTCACCCACAGTGGCCCGGGCCCGTGCGGCGGGGATACATGCCTCCAGGAGGTTGCCTCCCGATTCCGCGGCCTTTGTTACGGCATCCAGGGCCTTCTTTATATCATTATTATTACGGCCTGCCTTTATCTCTTTGAGCCGGGCGATCTGTTCTTCCCTTACTGTTTCGGGGACCTCCCGGACGTCCATGGGCTCATCCTCATCAATGATATACTTGTTCACACCCACGATGACCTCTTTCCCCATGTCGATCCTGGCCTGCTTTTTGGCCGCGGATTCTTCAATCCTCATCTTCGGCATGCCCGATTCTATGGCCTTTGCCATTCCTCCCAGTTTTTCCACCTCTTCGATGATCTCCCGGGCTTTCTTCACGATCTCGCCGGTAAGGGACTCAATATAGTATGACCCTCCCAGGGGGTCCACCACGTTGCAGACATGGGACTCCTCCTGGACAATGATCTGTGTATTTCGCGCGATCCGGGCGGAGAAGTCCGTGGGAAGCCCTACCGCCTCATCAAAGGAGTTGGTGTGCAGGGACTGGGTCCCTCCCAGGACCGCCGACATGCACTCCAGGGTGGTCCTGATGATGTTGTTATAGGGGTCCTGCTGTGTGAGGCTCCATCCCGAAGTCTGGCAGTGGGTTCGGAGCATTGATGATCTCGGATCTTTGGGTTTAAACCTGTCGATGATCTCCGCCCAGAGGATCCTGGCCGCCCGGAGCATGGCGATATCCATGAAGAAGTTCATCCCGATCCCGAAGAAAAAGGAGAGCCGGGGAGCAAACTTATCGATGTCAAGCCCGGCGTTAATGGCCGCTTTCACATATTCCAGCCCGTTGGCGATGGTGAAAGCGGTCTGGAGGACCGAATCGGCACCGGCCTCCATCATGTGGTATCCGCTGATACTCACCGTGTTGTACCTGGGGATCTTCTTTGAGCAGTAGGCGATAATATCCGACACGATCCTCATGGAAGGCCCCGGGGGATAGATATAGGTGTTCCGGGTGAGGTACTCCTTGAGGATGTCGTTCTGAATGGTCCCGGTGAGCTCCTCCTGCCTGACGCCCTGCTCCTCCGCGGCAACGATATACATGGAGAGAATGGGAAGAACCGCTCCGTTCATTGTCATGGATACGGACATTTTGTCCAGGGGTATCCGGTCAAAGAGGATCTTCATGTCCTCAACGGAGTCCACCGCCACCCCCGCCTTGCCGATGTCCCCGGAAACCCGGGGGTGGTCGGAATCGTAGCCCCGGTGCGTTGCCAGGTCAAAGGCCACGGAGAGGCCTTTCTGCCCCGCCGCGAGGTTTTTCCGGTAAAAATCGTTTGATTCCCGGGCGGTGGAAAATCCCGCGTACTGCCGTATTGTCCAGGGCCTTCCCGCGTACATTGTGGCCCGGGGGCCCCTCACATAGGGATCAAATCCCGGCAGGGAGTCCTTGAAATCGATATCCTTAATGTCATCCGATGTATAGAGGGATTTGACGGTTATCCCTTCCGGGGTCTTCCAATCCAGGGAATCCAGGGGCTTACCCTTGAGTTCCTTCTCCGCCGCTTCGGTCCATTGACTTTTCTTTTTACCGGGCATGATCAATCTCCTTCTCTCTCACAGAGTTCTACCAGAACCCCGTTTGTGGACTTGGGATGAAGGAATGCTATTTTTCCTCCCCCGGCCCCTTTTCTGGGTGTTTCGTCGATGAGCCTGATATTTTTCTCCCTGAGTTCCTTCAGGGCCTCTTCGATGTTTTCAACGCGAAAGGCAATGTGCTGGATCCCCTCGCCCCTCTTTTCAATATATTTTGCCACGGGACCTTCAGGGGACGTTGACTCCAGAAGTTCAACTTCACTCTCCCCTACGGGGAAAAAGGCCGTTGTGACCTTCTGTTCTTCAACGGTTTCGGTCCCCTGAAAATGAAGTCCAAGGACGTCTGTCCAGAAATTCTTTCCCTCTTCAATGCTGTTTACCGCGATGCCCAGGTGGTCAATTTTCAGTATTTTCATATTCATTCTCCATCTCGATGATTAAACCCCTCTCTCAATAAAAAATCTGGGATATTCTCCCCGCAGGCAAGCCGGAAAGAGTTCCGGGAAGATTTGTCTATTTGTATCAACAATGATACAAGTAATTCAGAAGAGAGAATGATGTCAACTCATTAATAATTCCTGTTGGGGAGGGGAGTTGGGAGTTACTTAAGCAATTCAAGAAATTCTTGAGGAAGCTGGGCTTTTATTGGGCTTTTTGTGTAATGTTTAACATTACGTGTAAGTATAATTTCCGCGTTACTTGCTTTAGCGGCAGCAATTTGTAATGCATCTTCAAAATCAGTAACTTTTAAGCCGGTTGCAAAAACAGCATCTTTCGTTCTCGTTGGCGCAACTTCAGCAAATGTTAACAATTCAACAATAAAGTCTTTCGTTTGAGCTTTAAGAGAAGTACTATTCACAATGTAATAAAAATTTGCAATACTGTGCCATGCAATATACGCTTCAAAAACTCTTCGTTCTGCCGCATCCAAAACCTTAGCCGAAAATTCAGCAAAGGGTTGTCTGTCCAGCGCAACATCTATCAAAATATCCGTATCCAGCAATACTCTCATCTCAGGAAACGCTCTTTAAGCTTCTCATACCGGGTATCATTCTTTTCAATAGTTTTAAATTTACCGCGCCATCGACTCGAAAAAGCAGGTTTCTCCTTCATAGTGAGTTGTCTTAAAAGTTTTTCCACGAGCTGTGAAACAGACAAACCCTGAGACCTGGCGTATTTTTTACTTAATGGAATGAGTTCTTCTTCAATTGTTAAGTTCAATTTAGCTTTCATAAGCGCCTCAAAATATACGTATGCTTATTTTCAATATACGCATTGGTCCGTTCGTTTGTCAATATTTTTTATCGATAAAGAAGGGCGTGAATTTAATTCCGGGAAATTATGGTATCAATGTACTTTTTCTAAAAAAGTTTTTAATTAATCCCGATCGGGAGTCGTATTAATCTTTGGGAAGAATGACTCTCTTCCTGCATTTTACTACGAGAGGATAGATGATATGAGAACAACTCTACTCTCTTTTATCTTCATCCTTATTGCAACTCTTTTTCCCGTCCCTGTTTTTTCATTGACAGCAACACTTAATATAATAATTTGTATTATTGTTGATACAAATAGACAATTAGTACTTCGACTGCGTGATTTTTTTACTCATCATGATTGGTTAACTGTTGATATATCCAACTATTATGAGAATCTTATTTGTGCAAAATCACGCGTGCTCAGCACGAGAACTGTTTTCACAACCTGAAAAACCAATTGAAAAATATTTCAGTATGCCACTTAACAGATTAATTATTGACGCACTTTTTTTTATTGACCATATAGACCTGTTTATATAATCATCATTTTTAAAAAAATGTCAATAAATGGGACTTCCGGAGGGTACAGACTCTTCTCTCTAGTCCCGGATTCCATCAATATATCAGAAGAAATGGTAATTAACAATTGGAGTGATAAATTATGATCAAAGACAAAATCAAGGAGCTAACTGAAAAAAGAAAAGAGGCCATGCTGGGAGGGGGAAAGGAGAGAATTGAAAAAATTCACTCCCAGGGCCGTTTGACCGCGCGGGAAAGAGTCGAGTACTTTCTTGACAAGGGCAGCTTCGAAGAATTCGATATGCTGAAACTTCACAGGTGTATCGATTTTGGCATGGAAGACAAAAAGACCTATGGAGACGGTGTCGTTGCGGGATACGGCACAGTAGAGGGCCGTGTGGTCTATGTTTTCGCGTACGACTCAACGGTACTGGGAGGTTCTCTTTCCAAAACGCTTGCCGAAAAAATCTGCAAGGTCATGGAGCTGGCATCCAAGATCGGCGCGCCGGTTGTGGGCCTTAATGATTCCGGCGGAGCGCGAATACAGGAAGGTATTGAATCACTTGCGGGATACGCTGACATCTTTCTCAGGAACGTCATGTACTCGGGAGTTGTCCCCCAGATATCAGGTATGTTCGGACCCTGCGCCGGAGGCGCTGTATACTCTCCGGCACTCACCGATTTTAATATTATGGTCAGGGAAAAGAGCTACATGTTCATCACCGGCCCAAAGGTTGTTAAATCGGTAACCGGAGAAGACGTAACTCCCAATAACCTGGGCGGTTCCGATATCCATAACATAAAATCAGGAGTTGCGCACTTCGCCGCTGAGTCAGACCAGGACGCCCTGGACCTGATAAAGAGACTCCTCTCTTTTCTTCCCTCAAACAACATGGAAGACCCTCCTGTTTTTGAATCAGATGATCCCGTGGAAAGGAAGGTCCCTGAACTGGACCAGATAATTCCTGACAGCCCGAACCAGCCTTACGACATGAAAGAAGTCATCAGCTCTGTGCTCGATCATGGGGACTTCATGGAGGTACACCAGGGTTATGCACAGAACATGATCGTGGGATTCGGACGGCTCCATGGAAGGACAGTGGGGATTGTGGCAAACCAGCCCAATGTTATGGCAGGTGTTATCGATATCGATGCTTCTGTCAAGAGCGCCCGGTTTGTGCGGTTCTGCGATGCCTTCAATATCCCTCTCGTAACTTTTGTTGATGTACCCGGTTTCATGCCGGGAACAGTCCAGGAGTACAACGGTATCATCAGGCACGGAGCAAAGCTCATCTACGCGTATGCGGAAGCGACAGTACCCAAGCTCACGGTTATAACCAGGAAAGCATACGGCGGGGCCTATTGTGTTATGAGCTCCAAGCATATGAGGGGAGATATCAACTATGCGTGGCCTTCTTCTGAAATTTCGGTCATGGGACCAAGCGGCGCCATTGAAATTGTCTTCAGGAAAGATATTGAAGCGGCCCCCGACAATGAGAAGGATAAAATCAAGGAAGATAAGATCAACGATTATACCGATAAGTTTGCAAATCCCTACAGGGCGGCAGCCCAGGGATACGTGGATGATGTTATCATTCCGAGCAATACCCGGTTCCGGCTCATAAGGGCGCTGGAGATGCTGCAGACAAAAAATGATAAAAATCCTCCGAAGAAACACGGGAATATTCCGCTGTAGGGATGGTGAGTCATGGAACTGATAAATGAACTCTTACAGAAGGTCTACGATGCGAACGGCTTTGCCCTGTCACTTGTGGGGATGACGGTTGTTTTCAGCGGGCTTATTACACTCTTAATAACAATGCTGATACTCAAATCTACAACCACCGGCAGGTCAGAAAAAAAGAAAGCCGCAGCAGCAGCAACAGAAACCGATGCTGCAATGGAAGAAGAAGAGATGGATATGGATGAAGTTGCCGCCGTTATCGGACTTGCGCTGAACCTCCATGTCCTGAGAAGCAGCCCGAAAAAGATGACCATAAAACGTCTCTCCCGGTCTTCATGGAAGGAAACCCAGCGGGCCCGGGCAATGGAAAGATTATAATCTCAGAGGTTAAACATGGAAATATATAATTTTAATATAAACAACGATCCCTATGAAGTGAAGATCGTTTCGATCAAAGGAACACTTGCGGTTGTTGAGGTCAACGGAGTGGCATTCGACGTGGATATATCGGATATCGGGGACCTGGTAATTCCCACTGCCGCACCGAAACCGCAGCAGGCTGCTCCCCGGCCCCAGGCCGCGGCACCTGCATCAACCGCGGCACCTGCTCCGGCTCAGGCTGCCGCACCGACTGCAGGAGCAAACTCCATTGTTTCGCCAATGCCGGGTCAGGTCCAGAAAATCCTTGTGGCCCCGGGCGACAGTGTAAAAGTCGGTGATATTGTGGTAACAATAGAAGCTATGAAAATGGAAAACCAGATACGGGCGACAATGGAAGGGACTGTTTCCACTGTCCTTGTGAGCGAAGGCGACGTAGTTGCCGAAGGCGCTCCCCTGGTTTCTCTCGGAGGTTGATCATGCTGAATGATTTCATGACAGTCTTCAAGTTTTCAGGGTTCGCCAATGCAACACCCGGGCACCTGATAATGATATGCGTGGCATTTTTCTTCCTCTACCTGGGGATCAGCAAAAAATATGAGCCCCTGCTCCTGGTACCCATAGGATTTGGGATCATTGTAGGGAATATCCCCTTTGTGGAGGGAATGCGCCTGGGGATCTATGAACCGGGAAGTATCCTGAACTACCTCTATTTCGGTGTTACAACAGGTGTTTATCCCTCCCTTATATTCCTGGGAATAGGAGCAATGACCGATTTCAGCGCCCTGCTTTCAAACCCGAAGCTTCTGCTCCTGGGGGCAGCGGCACAGTTCGGGATTTTCGTAACGCTCACCGGCGCCTTGATGCTCGGGTTTACACCGGCAGAAGCGGGAGCAATAGGTATCATCGGAGGAGCGGACGGGCCTACGGCTATTTTCTTAAGCTCCAAGCTGGCCCCCCACCTTCTGGGTGCCATTGCCATCGCGGCCTATTCATACATGGCCCTTGTACCGGTGATACAGCCTCCCATCATGAAGCTTCTCACCACCAGGGAAGAGAGGCTTATAAGGATGAAGCCTTCACGGGAAGTCTCTAAAAGAGAAAAGGTCCTTTTTCCGATTATCGGGACAATCATATGCTGTTTTGTTGCCCCCGGCGCCCTGGTGCTCCTGGGGATGCTCTTCTTCGGCAACCTCTTAAAAGAGTCCATGGTAACCGAAAGGCTGGCACAGACCGCGCGAACAGCTCTTATCGATATAGTGACCATTGTTCTCGGTTTCTCAGTGGGCGCCTCCACCCAGGCAGTAAGGTATATCGAAGTGAACGGGGAGATGGTCAACAAGGGATTTCTTACTCCCGGGTCTATTAAGATTTTCGTGCTGGGGGCCGTTTCCTTCGGGATTGCCACTGCCGCCGGTGTTATTTTCGCGAAGATCATGAACCTCTTTATGTCAAAGGACAATAAGATCAATCCCCTTATCGGGGCCGCCGGGGTGTCCGCCGTACCGGATTCCGCAAGGGTCGCCCAGCATGTGGGACATGAGGAAGATCCCCACAACTTTCTGCTCATGCATGCCATGGGGCCCAATGTGGCAGGGGTCATCGGTTCCGCCATCGCGGCAGGGGTCCTCTGGTCGCGTCTTGTACACTGATAAAAGATTTTATATTAAATGAAAAAAGGCTGTCTCCAGTAAGGAGCAGCCTTTTTTTTAAAATATCCTTGTTTTTTCTGCATGGGGATATGATGCTTCTCCTCTATGAAAAAACTTTTCCTCATACCTTTAATTCTCCTGCTGCTCCCCGGGCAGACCTACCCTTCAAAGATAAAGGCGGATGAAGAAATCATCCTTTTCCCTTCTTATGCTTATCTGCAGGGGAAAAACAGGGTAAAAATAAACTTCCATTTCTGGGTCTATGAACCGGGAGAAAACAGGGTCAAGAGGAAACTCATGGAGGAGGGCCTTGAAAAGGTCATTAAATCGGACATTACCAAAAAGGAAAAAGCACTCTTTACCCGCCGCATTAAACAATTTCTTGTGGACAACGAAAGGAACAAGGAGATAAGCATCTCCCTTCTGGGCAGAGTTTATGCCCTGGGGAAAACAAAGCCTGACGGGCACCTTTACTCTGAGCTTGTCATTGATGACAGGGAAATAATACGAAACCTGGTCAACAAAAAGAGAGTGTCCTATAAGATAAAGCTTCGCAAAAAAGAGACAGGAAAATTTTCCGGTTTTATCACCTTTATCCCTCATAAAGGCGTGTCTGTCATATCCGACATTGATGATACAATAAAGATCAGCAATGTCCATGATAAAAAAGACCTTATCAAAAACACCTTCCTCAGGGATTTCCAGGCTGTGAGCGGAATGTCCCCTCTCTATAACAGGTGGGAAAAGAAAGGCGCTCTCTTTCACTATGTATCGGGTAGTCCCTGGCAGCTCTACCTCCCGGTCCTTCGGTTTTTAGAAAAACAGAGTTTTCCCCGGGGAGTTTTCTCCCTGAAGCCCTTCAGGCTCACCCCATCCCGGGTCTACGAATTTATTAAGGCAGATCAACTGATCTATAAGACAGAGGTCATTGAAGGGATCATCAGGGACTTTCCCGGAAGAAAGTTCATCCTGGTGGGTGATTCCGGCGAAAAAGACCCGGAAGTCTATTCGGGAATAGCCCGTAAATTCCCGGAAAAGATTCTTTTCATTCTCATACGCAACGCCGGGAACCTGAAAGCAAATTCCCCCCGGTTACAAAAAATCTTTCCCGGGGACTTTCCCGTAAGGTGGAAAATCTTTAATCATGTTTCGGAACTTGAAGAGAGATACCTCCGCGGTTTTTGATTCGGATAACAATCCGTCTAATGGGCCGACTTCCCCCGGTATTTTGGAAAACTTCGAATAATAAAGAAAAAAAGAGTTTTGAACCGCCAAGACGCGAAGATCGCAAAGGGAAGAAAGAAGAAGAAATAATTTTTAAAATTTCATTATTAAGATAAATAATGATACACTACTTATTAAGATTCAAAGGGTGTAAAAAAAAGAAATAAAAACTTTGCGCCCTTTGCGCCTTTGCGGCTTAATTATCCTTCTTCGTATCTCCGGGAAGCCATAACCCCCGCCAGATAGCTGTCCATGATTAGATGAACGATATGGTGCGTGACACAGACAACCAGTGCCAGTCCGAATTGAGGGAAAACCGTGATCTGGATAGCTATGGAGAGGGCCAGGGTCTTCTGTATGCTCATGAAGAAAACACTCTCCCCTCTTCCCCGCCCGAGACGGAAGAAACCCACCGCGGAAAAGGCCAGGGCTATCATCACAAGATGAAAAACCGTCACCACCGCGAAGACCATCCAGAGCGAACCGCGGTTTTCAAGGATGACACTCCTTGACGCGGCAACACCCATCCATACGATAAAACCCACAAGGCCGAGATTAAGAGTATTGATGACCCGGGACTTCCTGTTAAAAAACATATGGGCGCGCTTCCCCGTAAAGTGCTTGATAAAGAGGCCGATAAAGAGGGGAACAATGACCACCCTGACGATCTTCATCATCAGCGCCGCTTTATCGATTTCAATATTAAGAGGAGTCCCGTTTCCCCCCAGCAGGAGAGAGAGGGTAAAAGGTACCGAAAAGACCGCGAGACTGCTGGCAGTAACGGTTATGAGAAGGGCATGGGCGATGTTCCCTCCCGCGGCCCCGGTCATGACAACACCGCTGCTCAGGGTAGTGGGCATGGAAGAGACAAGAAAGATCCCGATTAAAATCCCCCGGTCGATCCGGAACCTGCCGAAGACAGAGGCCACAACCGGGGCGGCAACAAAGATGATGAGGAGAGAGAGGATGATCCCCCTGTAGTCCTTTACCCCTTCCCTGATCCGTTCCAGGTCCAGGAGAAGTCCCGAACAGATAAAGATGATAAAGATCGGCAGAGTTGGCCCCGGGTTCTCCCTGAGGAAACTCCCCGCGGCGGAGATGCTCCCCGTAGGGTCGGCAAGGTTGGCGGTGAAGATGCCCAGAAGCAGTATCATGAACCACTGTTTTTTGATTAAATATAAAATTCTGTTCTCCACAGGTATCAGGTTTCACAGGAGGGGGTTCTTGTCAATTGAGTTTATAATAAACTCATTTATTCGACTTCATAATTATTTATTGGTTCTAAAAACCAGTAGTTATCGAATTACAAAATATTATAACTACTTTTTTTAGTAGTTGTGTACATAAGGGGATATTAAATTACATTTTTTTTTCTGAAGCATATGCAGTTGAAGCCCCTAATATAGAGAAAAAAGCATGGTTAGAATTACTTATCTGGACATTCCTCAAGATATAGCTTTACAGGATTAATCTCAAAATATCCCTCATTGCCGTAAGCGTTATAGATATTTACTCCACCGTGCGCCTTTTCATCACCATATGCTTGAGCATCAAAAAGAAATGCGAAGGTGATGTGAAAGATATCGCCAGGCAACATATCAATAATGCTGCTATTATTACGTGCTGTAATGATTTTTCTCACATTATAAATTGGATAAAACCAGCAGGCGTCTACACCACCAGGCCAACCCTGTGCATTGATACTTGAGTTTTGCTCGATTTCAAGTATAACTTCCCAGGGCGTCCCAAAATATAGGCTACTACTAACATTGTTGTATGTATTATAAATAACTTCAGAAGAAATATTTCCTCTCGTACGATATACACCTATCCAAACATACGCGCCTGCCCATCCGAAATCATCAGGATTAGTATAATCATTGCTCCCCCGGGCATAAAGATATGCATTTACAAAATCAATATTTATTTCAAGGCTTAGTTTGCCTTTCCGTTCCGCTTGAAATGAAGTATTGAAACTTGGTCTTGATGAGAAATGCGGTACTTTTGCATCTCAGGCACAGTTCACAACATCCCTTCCGGAAGTTACAACAGTCGCGTATAATCCCGCAAATACAGCAATATTATTAGCTAAATCTGTCATAGCTTTACATCTCTCTTTATCTATCAATTTTCCTTTTGCAACTCTAATAGCAGCTACAGTTTGAATACCAATCGGGCTAGCCAACATGACAGAACATTTAGCAACACGAAATGGTTTTCTAACAACATCAAGAAAACCTGCATTCAATACTGAAATGTATCCTAAATAACTCATTAAAATAAACGTGATAATTATTTTTTTCATATAAACATCCAATTAAAAATTATTTTATATCCACGCCATTTTCTTAGAGCAAAAGCTTTTGTAGGGAAAAGTCATTGATTAAGTAATTTATAAAGATATTAATACATGCATGCATTAATAAATATATGAAAAAATATCTCCAGCATTCAAACAAGTCTTCATCTGCTGTTTTAAGAAAATTCTATATTACTTTTTTCATTTATGTTTTCCAAGAACCTTATCCAAATAACATAAGAATAGAAAAAAATAAAAAATGATTTTGTTTTATACTAATTTTTATGGGGATGTGCGGGAAATTCTTATTAATATTGACCGTCATAGTTATCAATCCCCTCTAACAGATTAAAACTATAACATCACACCATGTTGTGTTGATAAGACATTATTTAAATAATGTCAAGGAAAAAGCAGGTTAATTATACATTAATGATAAAAAATGATTGGTATATTGAAAACACTGCGTTATGTGGTTTGCTTCCACCTATTATCAAAAGCTTCATCCTCCTATTAATCTTCCGGTCTTACAAAATTAATACCAATAGTACGGATCATTTGTTCATATACCAGGGAACTCAATAAGATCTCGGAAAACGGCCACTTAGTTCCCCGGTTCAACTGGAGCCAGGGTAATTTACTGATCCGGACCGCAGTCCCTCCAAGATTGGCGATCCCGCGGACAACGGGATCTTCTTCTCTACATCTTTTATCGTCTGTTTCCGGGACCATCACCTTGCCTCTCGGGTGCCATAATTCTCCCTTCGAGTGAAGAGTCGCGATAATGGGGATCGGCGGAACATGAAAGGAGTTACCCAGACCTTTCTTTTCTCTCAGCGAACTTCTGTTTAACGGCAGCATAAATCCGGGAATTTTTATTTTTTCATCCATTATTAAAAAACGGGCGCCTGTAGACGCATGCGAGTCTCCTCCCAGCCATCCGCCAAACAATCCGCTGTTATACGATCCCGAGTATGGATCACACGTAGTGTGCCCGGCATCACCATAAAGCATGGAAATTGTTTTGGCCTTTGTTCCCTCACTCATAGCCTGGTAAAGGATATAGGTTGAAGATGACACTTTGCATTCCTGTTCAACTGCCTGGAGGAAAAAATATTCCTTCCCGATAGAAAATTCAGATAAACATTTTCCGTATAAAGTCCGGACGATTGATTCAATCTTTTCACTGGTCAGATAAATCGTCACACCTTTTCTCAAATCACCCTCTTCAAAAACTTTTTCCCGAAGGTATCCCAGGGCCCAGTTATTAAATTTATAATATGCATCTTTCAGGGGTTCGCGATTAATTGTCTCACGGATAACATTCACTCGTCCGCTATTTAACTCACTGCCGTTATACACATCCCACCTTAAACCCGCGTGAAAATCCATTGATACTTCAAGATCAATATGTTCGACTTTTCTTACGAAATAAAAATACATTAACTCGTAAAGAGTTCTTGGAAGAAATACCAGTCGATAAGGCGATCTCATGAAAGCTCTTTCAAGATTTATTGTATCACTTAATTCCGGATTGTAACTGCTGTAGTAGATATTTGAAATTACGGGATCAGTGTTCACGGGAAAAGTCGCTGCAACCAACACCGGGTAAATATTTTCTTTAAAATGCCTTTTATTTATAACCGGCGCCTCGGGATGATTTTTGTCGTAAACAATAAACGCGCCGTAACCTTCCCTGCATTCACGGGCAAATATTTTATTATCTGAAATACAATTTATAATACAATAAATTAATACCGGTAATATTAAGAATTTTTTTTGTTTCATATCCATTCACCTCAACGAGAATAACCCTCTTTTGATACTTATAAGTGATTAATACAATCTTTTTGCTATCTTCTATTTTTTCCGGGGATTATCCGAAAATAAGATAAAATTACATTAATAAAAATGTGTGGAGGATTTTTATTTGAATTGATTGTCATAGATATCTATACCACCTGACAGATTAAACTATAACATCACACCATACTCTTTTTATAGGACATTAAAGGGGATATGTCAAGGGAAAAGTAATTAACTTTAAATCTATTTAAAAACCAACATCGCTTACCCAACAAGTCAGGATCAATAAGGTCGGGGAAATCCGGCGCGCTTGTGTTTGTAAATGATTTTACGGATAGATAAAAAGTATCCATTACTCCCCCCCTTACACTCCCGCAGTGAAAATTCCAGATAAAAAAAGTATTGACTGATTCACCTTTTCATATATCTTCACGACTTTAAAAAAATACACTCCACACAGGAACAAAGTAAATGATATTGGCACTTAAATATATTAATCTTCTCATGCTGATCACATGGCTCGGGGGCATTATCTTTTTTTCTTTCATCGGCGCCCCGGCAATCTTCAATACGCTTTCACGGGATCTTGCCGGGCAGGTGGTGGGAGCTATCTTTCCGAAATACTGGATTCTGGGTTACGCAGGTTCCCTTATCCTCTTTTGCACTTTCTTTTTGATTGCCCGGGACCATATGACGGTTATGAAACCGGCGCTTATTGTTCTTCTCCTTCTGATACCGCTTTCCTTTTCCCATGGACTTGTAGTCGGGAAGAAAGCCGCATCCATAAAAAAGGAGATACGGGAGACAGGTGATGAAGCAAAGGCAGAGGTACTCAGAAAAAGTTTTGGCAGAGTTCATGGTATTTCGTCTCTTCTTAACATAATAACGCTTCTTCTTCTCCTTGTTTATCTCTATCAAATACCGGCACTGATGAGGCTTTAGTTCTATTCCTATGGAAATAAAAGATATAACTCTTGGTGCGGGGAAGACATATGTTTTTAATGATAACCATGATCCCAATAAACCCGCGCAGTTCTGGTTCCAGAACTCACACGAAGGATTGATTCTTTTCCTGGTTCTCTACACACAGGCATGCAGGTGGTCCCGGTGCCTTGGATGCAACCTTCCCTCAAAGGTATCACAGTATCACGTCCCGTTTAGCAGCATTATGGCGCAGGTGGACCATCTCTTTGATACGGTCATTTCAGATGAACAGAAAAGAGAACTGAAAAAGATCATTTTGTCAAATAACGGATCTATCCTGGATGAAGAAACTTTTTCCACTACAGCCCTGATCTACTTCATTGCGAAAATGAACCTCAATTGCCCCAATATTGCGTCCCTCTGCATTGAAACACGGCCGGAATATATTGACTGGGAGGAGCTTGAAGTACTCTCCCGGGCATTGAAAGAGGGAGAGACACCTACTGACCTGGAAATTGCCATCGGATTTGAGGCCTTTGACGAGAGGATACGAAACGAGTACTTTCATAAGGGAATGGCCCTGGATGTATTCGAAAAGATGGTTGAAAAACTTGCAAAATATCATTATAAACTGAAAACATATTTTATGATGAAACCCGTACCGGGCATTTCCGAAAGGGAAGGGATTGAAGATATCGTAAATGCCGTCGACTACCTTGACAGGATTTCGGGAGAGTATGGAATTGAAATCAACATGCACCTCAATCCCACCTATGTGGCATCCGGAACAGAGCTGGAAAGGTCTTTTAACAGGGGTGACTACTCACCGCCTCGGCTTACCAGTGTGTGCGAGGCCCTTTCCCGGGGCGAGGGCAAAAGAATCAGGATTTTCATAGGGCTCAATGATGAGGGCCTTGCGGTAGAGGGGGGCAGTTTTATCAGGGATGGAGAGAGTGAACGGGTGAAAAAACTGGAAGAGTTCAACAGGACGCAGGATTACCGGTTGTTGAGTCTGTAAAATTATTATTCTGACACAAGCACACAGGCGCTGATAAGTTCTATCCTTACATCGATATCCAGGTAACCCCAGTGCCGGTTAAGGAGCTCCTGTTTTTCCGTCTTTAAGGTATTCAACCGGCTCTTTGTGCGGGTGATGGCGCTTTTCATGTCCCGCTCGAACCATTTCATCTGGCAGATCTGCCTCTCCAGCTGCTCCTCGCATTCCTTTATTCTCTTTTCGTATGATTCGGATATCTTATCGATCTCCGGCATGACCGACGAATCAAATCCCGCCCGGATACCGGAACAGTCTTTCTCAATTTTGTCCTTTAGCCTGTTGCCTGCCTCTTTGAAATATGCTTCAATATTATCCGTAAATTTCTTTATCACAGCGGTGTTTTTACTCCTGTACTCGCCGGTCATTTTACAAAAGACGGAGTAATCATTTTCAAG
Organism: Spirochaetota bacterium; assembly: GCA_050298055.1. Taxonomy (GTDB): domain Bacteria; phylum Spirochaetota; class UBA4802; order UBA4802; family UBA5550; genus JBNKTL01. The sequence continues at coordinate 39,044 of JBNKTL010000029.1, read as the reverse complement.
TCCGGTTTTCCTTTCAGGGGTCATCCTGTTTCCCGGTTCGGAGAGCACATGGATGAGCTTCTCCGATTCGGTGGCAGATTTATAGGTCACCAGGTAACTGCAGTAAAGGGCCGTTAACTTCTTCCCCAGTTCCGCCGTCTTGATGCAGGTCTCTCCTCCGAAAGAACTGTCCCGGCAGTACCGGAAAAGCCTGTCAATTATCGGGTTTCCGAACGCAAGGAATTCAAGCTTCTCATTTTCCAGGGCCCTTTTGCTCCTGAAGGTCCCGTATTTTGCCGAAGGGCTCTCTTCGCCGGGGATTTTCCTTATGGGGTAGAGACGGTTGATTCCATGCTTCTTCCCCAGGTATGAATCCACAATATCATCAACCTTCCTCAGGTGTCCCACAAAGTCCTCGATTCTTTTATTGGAGTACTCCCTCTCACTCTTTGTGACCCTGTAGTATTCATCATAGTTAAAATCAATTTTCTGAAGTACCGCGAGATCCGCGAGTTTTTCATAACTTTTTTTTGCCGCTTCTATCTTATTGTCCAGCTGCGAATATATCTTCCGCGTGCTTTTCCCCCTTGCCATCTCCATGAACAGCATGTTCAGGTTCAGTTCCTCCTCTATCTGGCCCAGCAGGATGTCGGGAGTGCCGATGGATTCTTCGAAGAGCTTCAGTTTTCTCGTGAGAATGGTAAGCACTTTTTCGGCAACGGTGTCCCGGGTGGAGAAGTTATAGATGAATACGTCCTTTTCCTGGCCGAAACGATGAAGGCGCCCCACCCTCTGTTCAATCTTAAGGGGGGACCAGGGGAGGTCATAGTTGATGAGGATATTGCAGAACTGGAGGTTTCTCCCTTCACCCCCGGCCTCAGTTGAGATGAGGACCTGTGATGAATTCTTAAAGCGGTCTATTGCGTCTTCCTTCTGGTCCCTCTCCATGGACCCGTTGAATATTTCCACGTCAAACTCCGAAAGTAAATCCCGGAGATAATCCTGGGTTGTCCTGAATTCGGTAAATATCAGTATTTTTGTTTTTTTTGATGTGCAGACCTTTTTAACCAGGGCCAGGAGTTTTTCTCCCTTTTTTGTCCGGTCGACCTTCTCGCCCAGGCGGACAAGCCTCTCCAGGGTCTCAATCTCCATCCTTGTTTCCCGGGGATTTTTTCCCGGATGGTCTTCCGCGAGCTCTAATGTCTCCGACCACAGGAGATCATCATTGTTATTTATCATCCTGCTTCCCACGATTGACGGACCTTTCAACTCCTTTTCAATGACCATCCTGAGAGACTGTTCAAGACGGAGTTTTCGCCTTTTCAGCGCGGATGTGAGCGCCGCGCATGATGAATCAAGCAGTTTTTGAAAGACCGTCATCACGAAACCGGTGGCCCTGTTCTCCTTCTCCAGCGCCCTGTTAAACTCCTCAATAACGTAACTGGTTGTGGCGTCATACAATTCCCTCTCTTCGGGAAACAGTTCAAATTTTATAGTCTTCGCGACCCGCTTTGTGTATCCCCCCACCTCTTTTTTTGTTCTCCTGATAATTATCTTTGAGAGCCTGCTTTTTAAAGGCTGGAGGTCGGAATCATTGAGACAATAACTGTTGTAAAAAGTCTGGAAAGGCCCCAGGAGGTTTTTGTCCAGCAGGGAGACCAGGTAGTAGAGCTCTTCGAGCTTCCCCCTGAAGGGCGTTGCCGTGAGAAGCAGAAGAGCGTCGGTTTTATCCGAGAGTATGCGCGCAAGGTTATATGAAAGGGTGGATTTTACGGAGTCTCTTCTGAGCCTGTGGGCCTCATCAAAGATAATAATGTCCCACTCTGTTTTACACACATATTCATACTGGGATTTGCTTTTAATAAAATCAATTGAGCAGACGACTTTGTCATATTCAAACCACGGGTTGTGGCCCCCCCCTTTGTTCTTTCTGCGGCTTGTTGTGAACACTCTCCTGTCCATAAGAGTAAAGTGTTCGTTAAACTTGACTCTCATCTCATTCTGCCACTGCTTGAGCAGAGAAGCGGGGGACACAACCAGTACCCGTGAATACCCTTTTCTTATGATCAACTCCTTTATCACCAGCCCCGCTTCAATTGTTTTCCCCAGTCCAACTTCATCGGCTATCATAAAACGGTTATTTACCGCATTAATGATCCTGTGAGTGGAATCGACCTGGTGGGCAAGGATCTGCGTCCGGGAATTGGAGAGCGAAAGGAACTTGTTCTGGCTGTAGGCATGCTTAAGGATGTGGGCTTCAAGCTTAAGGTCAAATCTTTTACCGGGGGAGAAGATGCCCTTTTTCAGCTGTTCAACAATAAAGTCCTGGTTTTCAATAAAAGGTGTATTATTTCCGGAGATCTCATTTTTATATTCCGGCATAACTGTTACGGCAGTATCCATTTGTCCTGTTACCCTGCTGGTTCCCTTTTCCGGGGGATATTTAATATTATTTTTTTTACCCTGAAATCAAGGTGACATAATCGCAGGTCCGCGATAATCTGCAAGTATATTACAGGGTGAAGTTATAATTTTTATTTTTTGCATAAACCCCTACCCCGCACCGCCAGTCCCGGTAACATCTTTGAGAGAGATCCGGAACAGGAGGGCCGACAGGATGATCACCGTTCCCATGAAAATGAACGCGTACATGATGCTGTAATCGGCGATAATACCCACCACAATCCTCATAAAAACCAGGTAGAAAAGATTCAGAAGGTTAATTATTGAAAGGACCGACGTCCTGATCTGATCTTCGATATGAACATTCCTGTAAGCTGCGAAAAGAGGGTCCCTGATTGACATGGCAGACATGAGCAGGACAAACAGCGTTACCGACAGGAAACCGCACCGGACGAAAGCCATACAAATATAGATAATTCCGGGCAGTACCGTCATAAGGAACGCGGCCTTCCGGATACCGATCAGCCTTTCAAATCCGTATGAATATTTTTGTGAAAAGGCGGAAAACAGAAACGCCACGGACATAATAAAACCGAAGGATGATACGGCGATACCGGAAGACCTCAAATAAGGCTGGAAGAGGTAGAGAATGATAACAAGAAAGGGATTTGTCAGAATGCAGAGCGCCGTAATCCGTAACAGTTTCCTGTTTTTTACCAGGGTTTTTATCCCCTCCCGGGCAATACGGAAAGCTCTTCTGTCATCAAAATGAGTTACAGGAAATTCCTTTACAAAGAACGCGGTTATTAAAGCCAGTACCGTAAAGACAAGAGAGAGCATCAGGAGAAAAGTGAACTGCCGGGGAAGCATGTCACTGGCCATATAACTGCCCACGGGGGGCGCGATGATGAGGGCGAAAACGGAGATAAAACCGAAGTCACCCATGGCGCGGTTCATGATCCTTTCAATCCCCTTACGCTTCAGGTCCTCATAGATCAGCGTTTCCATTGTACCGGAAAGAAAGGCAAGCCCCATGCCGAAGAGTGCAAAGGAGAGGGCAAATTCGGTGAATGATCCGGCATTCATCATAATTGCATAGGCACAGATATAGGCAAGCGGTCCTGCAATGAGAGCCCTTTTCTTGCCGTATTTGTCGGCAATCACTCCCGCCGGTATTTCAAGTGAGATTGCCACCATGACCTGAATGGATTCAAGGAGCAGTATCTGTGAAAGTTCCAGTCCCCTCTGGTTGAAAAAAAACACGATCACGGGGCTGATAAAATAGAGTTCCAGAAGGAAGTTGATCAGACCCAGCAGAAGAACATTCTTGTTTTGAAAAATTTTCACTTCATATCCGCAACAGCACGGAAGAATTAAACCGCCGACGCGATCACCGGGAGACCGGGGAAAACGGCGGAAAGATCGGAATGCCCCAGGATAATGCTGTGGTTTTTCGCGATGACAGTTTCCTGGAGTTTCCCGAAGGTATTGTAAATCCTTGCCACGGTCTGCCCGCTCCGGACCCTGTTTCCCGGCTTTTCAATAAACCGTATGATACCGCTGGTTGAGCTCAAGGGCTCTGTGGTATAATGATAGACCGTTCCCAGGTACTGTTCGGTAAGGGGAAAGGGGACCGGTTCATAATCGGGACCGACCATCCCCAGGTATTTCATGAGATTCAGGATCGCCCCCACTCCCAGCTCGATGTTTCTTTCATTAACCACGTATGATTCTCCGAGCTCCATGGTAATTGACGGGATACCGTTTTTGATCAGGTTATAGGTAAAACTCCCGGGAATTGTCTCCGAATCACACACAGTCAGGAACCCGGTTTTTTCCGCTATGCCCGTTATTTTTTCATAGATACCGCTGCCGAATGACTCGTTTGCGGGGTCGATCAGGCAGTAGGGGATAGATTTTATCCAGTCATTGTGAAGGTCCACAACAAGGTCCGCCCCGGTTCCGGTTATGGTTGTGAAAACCCTGTCCGCGATCCTCTGCGCCAGTGTTCCCGAGGATGTCCCGGGAAACGACCTGTTGAGATCTTCACTGCTGTGGATGATGTCCCGGGAAGCGGTTTCAAAGCCCAGGGGATTCATGAGAGGGAAGGCAAGGACCTTTCCCCTGACGAGTCCCGTGGCCCGTATCCTCTTAAAAATCTCCTGGATAACAACAATCCCGCCCACTTCATCTCCGTGTACGCACCCGGTCAGCCAGAGGACAGGGCCCGGAACAGAACTTTCAGCCCGCATAAAAGGGAGCTGCCGCCGGGAAAGGTCCGAACCGGACATTATACGGATAAATGAATACCGGACTTTTACCGGGCCGTACTTCTTCTGCTTCATTCCCCGCACCTTAAATTTTAATGTTAAGATTCAGAGTAAAGATACAACTCTCTGCCTGAAAAATACTACCATAAATTTTACTGAAATCAAAATAAAATAATATTTGTATTGACATTAATTCCATGATTCATTATGGCACTTCTCAGCTTTTATCCGGTAGCAAATACCGGATAAATATTTGTTTAATGGTTACATTTACATTATTTTAATATATTATCGGAAGCCTGCCCTTTTCTTCGGGGCGGCAGGGGAGGTGTGAGAAAGACGAGCAGGTGTTTTCAAAAAATTATTCCGGGGAACAGGCACTGCCGGGACATTGCCCGAAGGTGTCTGTTAGATAAATTTTTCACAATAACCGGTAGGACTATTAAGTGCCGGCAATAAATATGAACACTGAAAAGGATAACATGAAAACACTGAGTAAAAAAAATCACACTTTACAAACAAAAAATACAGGCGCCGCATTAAGGTCCCTGGGCCCTGTGCCAAATCTTGAAGATTTTGTTCAGCAGGACTGGTGGAACAAGATCTTCAATTCACTCTACCTGAAAACAGATTCTGACGTTGTTGACGACCGGAAGGTAACGTCAAAGGAAGTTAACCGGATCATTGAGATCCTGAACCTTTCAAAAGAAGACAGGATACTGGACCTCTGCTGCGGCCAGGGCAGGCACTCCATAGAACTGGAAAGAAAAGGATTTCACAAGGTCGAAGGCCTGGACAGGTCCCGTTATCTCATTCAAAAGGCAAAATCCCGCGCCAACAGGGAAGGGCTTTCCATCCGGTTCAAAGAAGGTGAAGCACGCTCCCTGCCCTATCCTCCCGATACGTTCGATGTGGTATTAATCCTGGGAAACAGTTTCGGATATTTCGAATCAATCATGGATGACCTCAAGGTCCTCAAAGAGGTATTCAGGGTCCTGAAACCATGGGGACGGCTCATGGTGGACATTACCGACGGGGACTATACCCGAAAACAGTTTCAGCCAAGGTCATGGGAATGGATAAACAAAAACCTCTTCGTCTGCAGGGAAAGGACTTTATCCCTGGACGGGCAGAGCCTGATATCCCGGGAAGTTGTAACCCATGTTGCAAAGGGAGTCATCGCCGACCAGTTTTACGCTGAGCGTCTCTATTCCCAGGAAAACCTCTATCAGCTCCTTAAATCCGCGGGCTATTCCAGCATGACGAACCACGGTACTCTCAATACGGAATCTTACAGAAACCAGGACCTGGGAATGATGGAACAGAGGATAATCTATACGGCCCTGGTGAGAAAGGACTGGGCGCCCGTAAAATGCAAAAAAACCGCAGTGAGCAATATCGTCGTTGTGCTTGGTGATCCTTCAAAAGAGGACCCGCTGAAACCATCTTCTGTTTTTGATGATGATGATTACTATACCATTGACCGGATGAAGAACGCCCTGATTCAGCTGAATGGCTACAATTTCACTTTTATCGATAACCATGACACTCTTATTAATGACCTCAACAAATATAAACCTACCACAGATTTTATTTTTAACCTGTGCGATGAGGGATACGGCAACAACCCGCGGCTGGAACTCCATATTCCGTCAATCCTTGAGGTGCTGGGGATGGATTATACCGGGTCAGGTCCGCAGTGCCTTGCCTTCTGTTATGACAAATCACTTGTCAGGGGTATAGCGAAAGAAATGGGAATACCTGTTCCTGAAGCCGTTCTCATTGAGAAGGAGGACACAATATTTGAAATACCCCTGTTGTTCCCGGTCCTCATCAAGCCGAATTTCGGCGATTCAAGCTTCGGGATAACGCAAAAAAGCTACGCGAACTCCATCCAGGAAGTGATTTTTTCCGTTTCGGAAATCAGGGAAAAGCTGGGATATGAAAAACCTATCCTTATTGAAGAATTCCTTCCGGGGAAGGACCTCAGTGTCGGTATCATAGGGAACATTCCGGATTCATATACGGTGTTTCCGATAATCGAAGAAGATTATTCACTTGTTCCTGACGAACTTCCGAGAATATGCGGGTATGAGGCAAAATGGGACCCTTCATCACCCTACTGGAAGATAAAATCCGTTCCCGCCGAACTGGATGAATCGGTTGAAAAATTTATCATTGAATGCTGCCTGAAACTGGCCGAACGGCTCGAATGCAGGGACTACATGAGGTTTGACTGGCGCCTTGACGGGAAAGGAAATCCAAAACTTCTTGAGGTCAATCCCAACCCGGGATGGTGCTGGGACGGGCACCTGGCAAAAATGGCCGGCCTTCACGGATACAACTACGGTGAAATGCTTGAAGCAATTCTTATGGCAACGAAACAGCGCCTGAAATTGAAAAGAATCAGGCATGATAACTGCGCGAACCATACAGCGGAGTAGTTTAGGAATAAAATCAAAAGAGTATGATAAATTTGTATTGACAGAAAGAAATAAAAGTTCTTATTGCTTTCATTTCACTAAATTAAATTTTAAAGGAGTGCAATACTGCTATGAACAGAAATGTAATTTCGAAAATGCTTATTGTCATTTTCACAGTTGTGGTATGCTTCGGCGTTTCAGGCTGCGGAGGGAAAAAGCAACCGGCCGAGCCGGTAAAAGCGGAAGAGAAAAAAGTGGAATCAGCTGAAGAATCAAAGGGTGAAGTAAAAGAAGAGGCTAAAGAGGAAGCCAGGGAAGAATCCAAAGAAAAAACCAAGTAAGCTGAATTTCCGGATTACAGGTCTGCCATACCGACCGGTAATAAACCCAATGTAAAGGGCGCGTATTCAGGACGCTCTTTCGCTTCCCGGAAAAGCGTCCCTTTACGTTGAAAGCTTATTCTAAGAAATAAAATCAGGCACCGCTTTGCTTGAATCAACAATATATGCCTGGCCGTTATTTGCTTTTGCATGCTTTAGTCCTTTTTCCAGGACCGCTTCCCTGAACTCATCCAGTGTAATGAAATAGGTTGTCCAGGTATCTACAATTGCCCTTACTTCTTTAATCCAGTGAACATCAAGTTTATCCGGTATACTGAATATATGTTCCATTATTCCCCATCCTTTTTTTTGATATATTTTTTGTTACGACTCAGCAATATATAAAAATAGATATGTTAATGAATAAGAGATAACTGATATGTCCCCGCCGCCGACCGCGGCGGGGACATATAGCTGTTATTTAATTAAAATATGTATTTTTAGCAATACAGCTAAGTAGTTACTATTTTTTTTGATATAATATCTTATATCATATTAAAGGACATTTCAAGAAATTATTAGAAAAATTCAATTTTTTGAAGTTCATGTATGAGAGAGAAAAGACCCATAAATAATTTGACACCTGCGGTCCCTCTGAGAAATTACCGGAAGAGCTTCAACATGCGAAAAAAGGAAAACAAAAACGGGGACCTTCTCCTTCCAAAATCTATCAGGGAAGGGCTTAAAACGAAAATATTCGGCAGGAGAGAGATATACTCCCTCCCGGAAACAGACTCCACAAATATAAGGGCGGAAAAACATGCAGAGGCCGGCGCGCCGGAAGGGACCATTGTCATTGCCGGGAAACAGACAGCAGGCAGGGGACGGGCCGGGAGAAAATGGTTCTCTGAAAGCAGGGACGGGATATACCTCTCGATAATTCTGAGACCGGAACTGCCACCGGTAAAAGTACAGGGCGTGACCCTTATGACCGCCGTTGCAGCTTATGAAGCGCTTATGGGCCTTTATGATCTTCCCCTCTTTATCAAATGGCCAAACGACCTCCTCATTAATGGCAAAAAAATCGCGGGAATACTCACCTCAATGGACTCCGGCGGAGAAAGAGTAAGCCATATTATTGTGGGTATCGGGATCAATGTAAACAACAATATTTCCTCAATGCCCGGGGAGATCAGGGACATTGCCACATCCCTTTCTCATGAATCGGGTAAAAGATGCCCGCGGGTAAAGGTCCTCAGGGCTTTTCTTGAATCCTTTGAGGAAAAGTATATGCTCTTTACAGGGGGAAAATTTCAGGCCATCCTGGATGCATGGATAAATTATTCAGGTTTACGGGGAAAATATGTTGAAATTACAACGGCAGATAAAATCATTAAAGGAGAGGTAACCGGTATTGACAATAATGGATACCTGCTCATGGAAAGCGGAACAGGGACACGGCATCAAGTCATATCAGGTGAGATAACAAAAATAGGAGGACCTTTCTGAAATAATTTCCGGGAAGGGCCCCTCACTCATGCATATATGAAAATAAATGCATTAAAATTAGATTATTTCTCTCTCACTCTCTCTCAACTGCTAAATTATCATCCTGTCCGGACCGATTAATAAAGCAAAACAATACTTATGTTCTGCGGCAAAGACTCATTGTTAATTTTTTGCAAACAGGTTTATTTAGTGTAAAGAGTTGATTAATTACGATATTATTTCTTATGGAAAACCAAAACAAAGTTGAAAAACTCAAGGAAGAACTTGAAAAGTGCAGGAATGAGATTAGAAAACTCAATAAAGCTCTCTCAACCGGCAAAAAACAGGAAAAGAAGCTTACCGAAAGCGAAAAACGATACAAAAATCTCTTAAAGGTTGTTCCCGACACAATATACAGGATAAGCCCCGAGGGGAATTTCACCTTTATAAGCGACTCCATAGCCCACCTGGGTTACGACCCCAAAGAACTCACAGGCAAACATTTTTCCGAGATTATTCATCCCAATGACATTCCTGCCGTCAGCAGGGAGCTGGTCCTTCCGAAACTTACGGGAAAAACAACCGGGTTGAAAAGGTCCCCCAAACTGTTCGATGAAAGGAGGACCGGGGAAAGGATCACACGGTGCCTTCAGCTTCGAATCATACCGAAAGACTGGAAAGAGAACAACGGGAACGGGATAATGTACGGTTCTGTTTTTTCATGCGGTGAAATAGTCTGTACGGGGCACTATGAAGCTGATGGACCTGAAGGAGATTGTTTTCTCGGTACAGTGGGCGTCATAAGGGATGTTACAGACAGAGTCAAGACCGATGAAAAACTTCAAAATATCCAGAAGCTCAACTCTATCGGAATACTGGCGGGAGGAATTGCCCATGACTTCAACAACTTCCTGACCGCAATAGTGGGGAACATTTCCATTGCGAAGATGGAGATCGATGGACTCTCTTCCGCCCTTCATGCCCTCAACGACGCGGAGAATGCCGCACTGAAAGCAAAAAACCTCACATCTCAGCTTCTGACTTTTTCCCGGGGCGGAGCACCTGTAAAAAAAGCTGTATCTGTTACACAGCTCCTGAAAGACAACATCGAGTTTACACTCAGGGGAACGAACATCAAGTGCAGGTACAAAATTCCCCCTGACATCTGGACAGTGGAAGTAGACGAAGGACAGATCGGCCAGGTGATCAATAACCTTGTGATAAACGCAAGCCAGGCAATGCCGGGGGGCGGGTATATTGATGTCTTCGCGGAAAATATAATTATTGATAACGACAACAATATCAAAAGCGGTGAATATGTCCAGATAAGCATAAGGGATTATGGCACAGGAATACCGGAAGATGAGATTAATAAGATCTTTGATCCATACTATACAACAAAGGAACAGGGAAACGGCCTTGGATTGACAACAAGCTATTCCATTATCAAAGGCCATGACGGAGAAATCGGTGTTGAATCAGAACCGGATAACGGCACACTCTTCTTTTTCTACCTGCCCGCGTCCGGAGCTGAAGTGACAGCAGATGACAATCTTAAAGCTGTATCATACTCATGCAGCGGACGCATACTTATCATGGATGACAACCAAGAGATACTTAAATCCACAGGTAAGCTGCTCCGGAATGTCGGTTTTGAAGTCTCAACCGCCAGAGATGGAATAGAAGCAATTGACTTTTTACGGACAGAGAAGAAGGAAGGAAAGTGTTATGATGTTGTTATTATGGACCTCACCATTCCCGGAGGACTTGGCGGGAAGGAGACCGTACAGGTCCTTAAGGAAATAGATCCAAATGTAAAAACTATTGTTTCAAGCGGGTATATAAATGATGAAGTCATATCAGACCATAAAAAATTCGGATTTGACGATGTTATAACCAAACCCTACAGGCTTGAATCACTTATTGAAGCCATAAACAGGCTCATAAAATAGTCAATAACAAAACAATATAATTCTTAATCCTTCAGAATAAAAAACTATACTATAATCTACCAATAAATATATTTTTTTTTATTTGATCTCATATACTTTTTGTTGTATCCTTATAACCGGCATGTAATTCTGACGTATTATATGTTTTTTTTTGTCTGTAACAGGGTATATGAAGATAATGAATAATTACTCAGCTCTATGGGTAAAATATCAATAATGATTTTATTAAAGTTCACTTATTTTACTCCGGAGAAAATGTGCAGGATGGGAAGCAAAGAAATAAAAAGAAAGTTTCAGAGGGTTGAACTGGTTTCGGATATTAAGATCAACAATATTGGTGATGACGAAAACGTCTTTTCAATAGTAACGGGTAAAGGGATAAACCTCAGCGCCTGCGGGGTCCTTTTTAAATACAGCAAAAAATTACAGAAGCATACAACAATCAAGCTGAGATTTCTCCGTCCGGGCTCATTCGAATTTATTGAAGCAATGGCTGAGGTTGCGCGGATTGAAAAAAACAGTGATAACAGCTATGATATCGGGGCGGAGTTTCTGGACATGGATGATTCAAAAAAAAATGAGCTGAACAGGTATATCAGAAAAAAATCCCCGGACCAAAGTTTTTAGTTAATTCTCTTAAGAACCACAACGGTTATATCATCCTCCTGCCGGTCCTGGTAGTCAAGTACATCATTTATTATCTTTTTTACTATCTCCTCTGCGGTCAGGTGGGCATATTTTGTCAGCAGGAGTTCCAGCCGTGTCTGGGAAAACATTTCGTTTGCGGTATTAAAAGCCTCCACAATTCCATCTGTAAATAAAAGAACAATATCACCAATTTCAACTTTTATCCTTTTATCCGTGAGATATTCCTTGATATTGTCGATTATTCCAATCCAGGTCCCCTCGGTTTTTACAGCTTCGGTTTTCTTCTCCTTTGCCCGGTAGACAAGAATGTCCTGGTGTTTACCCGATACAATCATCTCCTTTTCATCAAGCCTGATAATGGATATGGTCATATATCTCTCGGATCCAAGCCTTTTAATGTTTTCATTGATAACACGGTTAACGGAATTCAACACATCGGAAGGATTACTGTCCGGGTTCATATTGATCATGGAAAATGCGCTGGTCTGTGTCATCATCATAATAAGTCCCGATTCCACACCATGTCCGGAAACATCACCGATATTGATCCAGTATTTTCCCCGGGAGTCCTTTAAAATATCATAGTAATCCCCTCCAACCTCTTCAGCCGGGTGCATTGATGCCGCAATTTCATAGTTGTCAAGGTTCTGTACACTGGGCAGAAGTGCGGTCTGTATCCTTTTTGCGATCTCCATTTCACTCCAGATTGAGTCCCAGGCCTTTTCCAGCTGGATCCTCAGGGAGAACTCCCGCATAATCAGCCTGTTCCTGATATAGTTCCCGCTGACACTTATTATCAGGGTCGCAAAAAGAAAAAAGAGGTTGTTTATCAGATTATTTGCCTGGAAATCCTTGCCTGCACTTACATTTAAAAGAAGGTACATGACAATTAATATTGAACCATTTATCGCTGAGTGGTATGCCTGCCAGGGGAGAAAGATTGCAACTCCGATTATAACAAGGTTAAGACCCGCGTAATACCGGGAATCGAACCCCCCCAGGTCAACCGTCATCTTGGCTATCATAAGACCAACGACAATGGTGAAAAAATATCCGTGAAAATATGAAAATTTTGTGGGCCGGGTTATCCTTATCACAAAATACTGCAGGACGAGGGTTATGGTAACTCCAACCCTCCAGTAGAAAAAATACACAAGGAGTCCCTCGGGCATTGTGAAATAATCCAGGACTAAAAACATCGGAACAAGAATAAACCCGACCATATACATGGCCTTGGACCAATCATGTATCAGCCTGACCAGGTACTCTTCATGTCCCGGGACAATGTCAGGTACTTCTTCGCTTATGTCAAGCAGGCTCATTCAATATCTCCGATTCACTGATCAATAATATCCCTTTCCTCCGGGGGGACCATCTCTCTTTCATTATCGGAAAGAACTGACTCAACCATTGAGAAAAAGAGAGATAATTAACTGTAACTACTCATACTGATATAAGAATAGCTCTCTTTAAAGGAAAATTGTGCAAATTAATGAAAAACTTAACTGATATCCCGGCCGTCCACTGCGGCGGAGACATATTGTTGATATTTTATTCATGGAGTTGAGTAGTAACATTAATTCTATGATTTTTTCACTTTCAGGAACATCTGAGCTTTTGTCCCGTCAAACAGGATCTCCTTCTCACTCCTGTTATCATGAACGAGACCCAGCATATCAGCTTCCGTTCTGTAATAGAGGACCCAGTCAAGCCAGTACTCCATATACCATTTGTCCTGATTGCCAACATGATAATTCCCAATGACAATTTCGCCTCCGGGCATAAGCATCTCGTAGAGTTTGCTGAAGACGGCCCTGGCTGTAGGAGGCGTAAGATAGTCAAAAAGTCCCATTGAATAGATAAAATGGAACTGCCCGGTGGTTTTAACAAATTTCGGAGACATCAGGAGGGTCCTTACGGATTCAATGATAAAATCAACATCAAGCTTACTTTTCAACTGTTTTTGTATTTCGTTTATTGATCCTGCCGCTTCATTCAGGGCATCTCTGTCCTGGTCAAGAAGGAAAAAACTGTACTTGTCCGCATCTTTTTTATTCTTAATGATGTCATGTAATTCAAAGGCCGGCCCGCATGCAACGGAAAGCACCTTCATTCTGCCATCCAGGGAATCACCTGTTTTCTCATGAATATGATTAAGGCTATCCGCTATTATCTTTCTCCTATTCCTCACAGCCTGTGCCGCGGGCCTTTCTATGGGATGACGGTGCAGGAGCTTTTCAAAAGTTGAATTGCCCTCGTATTCTCTCCTGTAGAGCATGTTCATCATCTCGGAGTCTCCCGCGTATCCCCTGGGTTTGACATTTGCTCTTTTCATGAACTGCGAACACATGAGAATATTCCAGAGCTGTCTTCTGAAATAGTATCCATGTTTTTCATGTTCATCCCTGCTGAAACCGGAAACTATTCCGTCAAGCTCCAGGAGGACCTTATCCAGATAACTGTAAAACTTCCTGCCTTCAGATTTAATAATCGATTCTTCAATTTCATTTTTTATATCATCCGGCTCGTCCCTGAACCTTTTATCCATGTCATCGAAAAAGTGTTTATAGACATTGCAGTCGTAATTTACCGCCGCGGTAAAGTTTTTAAAATCTTCGGTTATGTTGTCCTTGTACCCGATGACAAGGGGCAGATTGTTAAAGGTCGACAGAAGGTTCACAACCTTCTGCTTTGAGAAAAGCAGCGACAGGTCATAGATATCCCCGGTAAAAACGATCTTTCCCGAGTACCCATTAATATTGACATCTGAAATAAATTTACACCTGCCAAGTTCAAAAGATTCATCATTAATCTTTAATTTCAGGCTGTTAAAGCTGTAATTATCTTCTACAAGATCACCGGACTGAAATTTCACCAGGAGGGCAAACCGGGAAAAATTTAAAAGCGTAACAGTATAAGTTTCATCATCCTTTATTAACTGCCCTTCATATATATTTTTCGTATCCACCATCTTTTAAACTCCTGTTATTTCAATCCTCTTATCATTTGTTTCAAAAATTTCAAGTGCTGAAAAACTGAGCTCCTGCCATTTCAATGAATTTGAATAAAGTATCTTTACACTGTTGCTGCTGTTTTTTGCTTCCTGAAGAATTTTCACAATGGGAGTAATGGTGGACGAGTTCATGAATTCCAGGTTCTGGAAGTCAAGAACGAGATTCATATTTGATTCTTTTCCTTCTTTCAGGTTCTCGAGAAGTATCGGGTAGATAAAGTTGCCGGGATTCCTGTCATCACTTTTTCCAATCCACTTTATATTTATTTCACTGTTTCCTTTCTCAATTTCAAGTGTCAATTTTCCGCTTTTTAATGTCTCACTCATAATTAACTTCCGCCTCCTCTGGTTTAGAGATAGTATATTGCTGATACTGTTAAGAGTCTGTTCTTATCCACAAAAAAATCAATAATTGACCTGCCTTCATAGGCGATCCTCACCAGGCCAAGACCGCTTTCCTCGTCATCAATTGGTTTTGTGGACACTTCCCTGATTCTTTCAATATATGACTCAAAGGAGTTCTGGTGTCCCCTTATCCACTGTATCATGTGATCCAGCCTTTCAAGGTGAACTTCCGAAGTGCCGTTAACATGGTTCATCACCTCAATGGTAACCATTTTATCAGAAAACTCTATCCGGAGCCGGATCTTTTTTTCCCCGCCTTCATCGCTCCCATACTTGACAGCATTTTCAATAAGCTCATTCAGGACCATGATAAGGGCCTGCATATCATCATGAGAAATGTTATGCGACCTGAAAAAATCCTCACCCTTTTCTCTTATCCCTTCAATTTTATCCCAATCGGATACCATACTTATGTCCAGAATATTTTCCATGACAATCTCCTGAAAATAATCTGTAAATATCACAAACGACTTATCGAGCAATTTGTATCATTAATTACAGATATTTTGTAACTCGCACCACTCTTTTACTTAAATTAGAATTTGGGCACCTAAATTTCAATGATTTTTTATAACTACCCAGCTCTGTGGCTAAAAATTGTTATTGTAATGTCATTCCCGCGGAAGCGGGAATCTATACTTTTGGGACAATAGTAGATCCCGGCTCTTCGCTTCGCTTCGGCCGGGATGACAGACTTATGAGTTATCTTTATATAGCTGAGTAGTTACAAATATTTTTATTTATTGTCAAACAGGACTAAATTTTATCTTGATTTTTTCATTATTTCAATTACATTCTCTTATTAAGTGAATAACAGGAGGGTGTCCGGATGAAGATCACAAAGACTCTTTTCATTGTTTTTTTTCTTCTGTTTATTTATGTTTATGCCCAATCAAAAAAACAGTTCTTTAAACTCTCCCGGTTCATTAAACCGGACACCTGCAGCAACTGTCACGAAACACTCTTTAACCAGTGGAAAAACTCCATGCATAACCTCGCTCATAAAGATCCCCTCTACAGGAAGTTTTCCGCGCACCTTGCCAAGGGCCTGACAGACGTGAATGAAATTGCAGAAGCCGAATCATGCCCTAAATGCCATACGCCTCTGGGTGTTTACAGCGGTTTTCCCACAAAAACTTCGGATGATCACGAAAAGACCCCGGAGCTTGCCACACAGGGGGTCCAGTGTGATTTTTGCCATTCGTCAACAGGAGCATACCAGCAGTATAATAACGGCCATACCATGGATCCCGGTTACGGTGAAGATAATCCAGGCACAAAAAGAGGGCCGTATAAGGATTCGGAATCCGATTTTCATAAATCAGCATATTCACAGTTTCACACTTCTGCATATTTCTGCGGATCATGCCATGATGTGAAACATGTGGTATACGGGACACTCCTGGAGACAACATTTGACGAATGGAAAAAAAGCCCCTATAATTCAAAAAACCCGGCAAAGAGAGTGCCCTGCCAGAAATGTCATATGAGACAGAAACCCGGAGTCGTTTCAACCGGGGAGACGGGAAATCCAAAAAATCCGGGACAGGCCGCGGATGACGGCCCCGTGCGAGGCCATGTTTCCACCCACTACTTTGTGGGGGCGAACAGGAGCATCCCGTCCCTTTTCGGCGACAGGATAAGGGACAAGATGGCCCTGTCACGGCTTCAGCATGCCGCAAAGCTCACTCTGAAGAACAAAGCGGGTACGGGAAATTTTACCATAACCGTGACAAACAGCGGAGCGGGGCATAAGCTTCCCACCGGTCTCGCCAACATAAGGCAGATGTGGCTTGAGATTATTGTAAAAAATTTACAGGGTAAAACACTCTACTCATCAGGGGTTGTTGATAAGAACGGGTACCTCCCCGGGGGCACAATATTATATAACACAGTCTTCGGTGACGGGAACGGAAAACCGGTCTTCAATCTCGCAAAGGCAAAGGAAATCATCTTTGACAGGAGGATCCTGCCGAAACAATCCCTCACAGAGACCATCTCTGTAAGGGAATCGGCCGGGAAAAAAGTCCGGGTCCTGGTAAGGCTCCTCTACAGGAGCGCACCGCAGAAGAGAGTGGACCTGATCGTAGGAAGGGGAAAGCTGGTCCTTCCGATCACCGAGATGGAGAAGTCAGAGAAAGAGATGACATTGTAAAATAGTTCTTTCCTGCTGGCGGGATCATAAATAAAAAAATATACTTGCCCTTTATGATAATTTTGTTATATTAATTAACATAAAAATAAATCAAAATATATATAATCCCTTTTTTCAGTCGATAACATAAATTAAAGAGCAACAGAACTACTTGGCCATATGGCAGGAGTAAATGTATTTACTAAAATGTCAACAATCTGTTTTGTTCATATATTTATCTCTTTTATATAGCTGAGTAATGACACTGTAACATCATAAGGAGTGTTGTAATGAAAATACTCATCGTTGACGATTCACAGACAATGAGAAATATTCACAAGAACACGCTGATGGAGCACTCTATTGGGAAAGACTGCATGCTTGAAGCAGATAATGGAGATGCGGCATTGGTTCTTGCGAAGGATGAAGAGATATCTCTCTTTTTCATAGACTGGAACATGCCGGGGCTTAACGGCCTCGAGCTCGTTAAAGAGATCAGGGGAATGGATAATTATGCCGAAACCCCTATTATTATGATCACCTCTGAAGCCGCAAAGTACAATGTCATAGAAGCAATAGATGCCGGTGTTACCAACTATATCGTTAAACCTATCCAGGGAAATATTCTTTGGGAAAAGATCTCAAAGTATATTAAAACCACATAAAGGAGAAGTCCCATGAAAGCAAAGTATGTCAACCCCTTCCTCAATGCGTCTGTCGGCCTTTTCAAGGACTTTCTTAACTTTAAGCTCACCTACAAACAGCCTTATATAAATAACGACCCCCAGAACCTCCACGAGGTATCGGCAATTATCGGTCTCGCCGGTGAAACCACAGGGGCGGTTGTTCTCAGTTTTACCCGGGAAACCGCCATTAAAATAGTCTCTGCTTTCAGCGGAAGCACATTTAACGCGCTCTCAAAGGATGTTATTGACGGTGTGGGCGAACTGGTAAACATTGTGGCGGGAAACGCAAAAAAGGGCCTCGAAGAAGTAAGGATTGAAATTTCCCTTCCCGGTGTCATCGTAGGCAAAGACTATAAAATAAACTGGCCCAAAGGAGTACCCGTAATAACAATCCCCTTCTCAAGTGAAGTAGGTGATTTTTCCGTAAACGTATCCATGAAGGAACATTAAAGCAGTGCTTCCGGGACTCCATGATGTTGAACTCTATAAAATCATTAGTCAGTGAGCTGAAAAACGCGGCAGGACGTTTTGATGAGGAAACCGAGAAGCTCTACTATGACGACTTTTTCAAAATATCACTCCCTGTTGTCAGGGTAGCACTTTTCCTGGGGATCCTCCTCTATTCACTTTTCGGAATTCTCGATATATGGATCGTCCCCCTGAACAAAGTTCAGGTCTGGTTCATCCGGTACGCAATTGTCTGCCCTGCCCTTATAACATTATTTATTATTTCTTATTTCGGGATCTTCAAAAAGATCATGCAGCCCTCCCTGAGCTTTATTGCTTTTTTAAGCGGCCTGGGCATTGTCTTCATGATAGGGATAGCGGATATCTCGGAACTGGGCTACAAGTACTACTACGCCGGACTTATGCTGGTTATCATGTGGACCTACGCGCTTGTCCGACTGAAATTCATCTACGCGACAATAACAAGCTGGCTGATAACATTCACATATGAAATCGTAGCCGTCTTCCTGAACAATATGCTGGCAACACCGGAAAATATCACGGTCTTTATTAACAATAACTTCTTCTTCCTTTCAGCCAATGTCATAGGGATGTTTGCCAGCTTCACAATTGAGTACTACCTCAGAAAAAACTTTCTCCTGAGAAATGAAGTAGAAAGAGCATTCAACATGAACCAGAAATATCTGGATAACATCAAGGAGGGATTGATCCTGATCGATAAAGATTACTCTATCCTTGACCAGTATTCCGATTACGTGGGACAGCTTTTTAAAACAGAGAGTATTAGCGGAGTAAACTTCGTAGACTTCATCTATCCGGATGTTCTTCTCCACAAAGAAGAGAGGACGGAACTGGATAAGTTTCTCAACGTCCTTTTTCACAACAGGCATGCTGATATGGATATGATAATGGATATTAATCCTCTCAAGGAGAAAAAAATAACCATCTTCAGTAACGGAAACCGGGTTGATGAGATTATTGTCAATGCGGGTTTTATCAGGATCATGAAAGAGGAAGATGTTGAACATTTAATGATCATTTTTGAAGACCTTACTGACATTGTAAAATACCAGGCGGAGCTTACCGAGCAGAGAAACAGGCACCAGGCAGAGCTTGAATCGCTTTCTGCCATTCTTAAAATGGGCCCCGACTCCTTCAGGGACTTTTTCAGGGAATCATACGATATGCTCGATGACCTGGTAATGAGTATCCATGAACTTCATGACCCGGAGACAAACAGAAAGATTTTCAGAAAGGTCCATTCGCTGAAGGGGACCGCAAAATACCTTGAACTCAACCACATTGTAAAAACAGCCCACTTAATTGAAGACAAGCTGGACCAGTATAAGACTGAAACCGAGCCCGCGCGGCTTAACGAAGAGACAGGCACACATATCCAGAACATCCTGGATGAATTCAGGTTTGTGGAAGACCTTATGGTTAAGATCAAGAACTTTTCGGATATCACTCACCGGGCAGAGCATGAATCCGGGTCTGATCAGCTCAAGAGGTTTTTCGATTCACTTCACGAGATGGTGTTGAGCATATCCTCCGATCTTGACAAGGATATTAAGCTGGAAATAAAGAACAGCGCGGGAGAACTGCCGTTTTTCAAAGAGATACGGTCAGCGATTATTCATCTTGTCCGAAACTCAATCGACCATGGCATAGAGGACAAGTTTGAAAGACTGGGAAGCGGTAAAGCGGAAACCGGAAAAATACATATTGATATCAGCCGCGAAAACGGGACCTATATCCTTGCCGTTGAAGATGACGGAAGAGGAGTTGATTTACAGAGGGTAATGAAAAAGGCCCTGGAGAAAAAACTTATCAGCCATAACGAAACAAGACTCAAAAAATCAAAACTCCTGAGCCTTATGTTCACACCGGATTTCAGCACCAGTGAGAAGATATCAGATCTTTCCGGAAGGGGCGTGGGCCTCGATGCCGTAAAGGACTCCGTTGACACACTGGGAGGACAGATAGGTATTGTCACAAAAGAGAAGAGGGGTACCCGTTTCATAATTAAGATCCCCGGTTAGAATATACTTCACCGCACGCCCGGAGGTTGATACTGCAAAATTTATTAAAAATTATGTGCGGATAAAACCGGTCTCTCAGTTTCTCTCCAGTTTTTTCTGTGTTTCAAGGTACTCTGATAAGATGTCATCGGAAATGCAGCCGCAGTCAAGGAGAGCCACACCGATTTTGACTTTCTTATTTTTCTGATATTCCAGGGCCTCGTTCAGGTCCTCAATGGTAATGACATTGTCATGCAGAAGCAGTTGTCCGAGTCTTTTCATTATTTACTCCCTTTTCCTTCATGAAAAGTGAAATATTACATCTCTTGTATATATTAAATTACCTGTTTTCTATTACAATAATTTTTCAGAAAAAAATATCAGGAAGCAAACCGGGCGCGAATTATTTATCAGTCAAAATATATTTATTAAAGAGCATCGGTTTTATCCGATAATTGTTATAAGAAGGAAACTTCTCATTTTAATAATATTTTTAATGTTCTCCTGCAGGTACGCCTATTCTAAGAAAGAAAATTAAATTATTTTGGGCACCTGTAAACACTTAAAGGGAGGTGGGGCCATTATGATGATACATAAAAAAAGTGAGATGAAAAAATGGAGAGATGAACAGCTGGGATATTTCAAGAGTTACATGAAAGGCTTTAAAAAGAATTCCCGGGAATATAAACATATTCAGAAAAGTATAAAACAGCTTGAAAATGGATAGATAAAAATATTCTTACTACTCAGCCATGTACATAAAAAGATATGTTAATGAATAGAAGATACCGGATGTCCCCGCCGCCGATCGCGGCGGGGACACATGGCTGTTATTATATTTAATATGTATATTTTGGCTATACAACTGAGTAGTTACAAAATATATATTTCAAACAATATGAGGATGAAGAACTGAAATTTGTGTTGACGGGGAAGATGCCTGTGTATGTCTATAGATTGCTGTGCCGTTTCAGGTCCAAATGAAAATTTTATTTTTTATTTTTTCTTCAAACTATTAAGGGCATTATGAAAAAATCATTAATAGTAATACTCATATTTATTGTATTTATCTCATTTAAACCTGCAGCACCTGCGGCAGGAACTAAAAAGGTCATTCCCGCACCTGTCCCTGTAAATGTTGAAACCACGGGTTACAGCGGTGAGACATGGGGGATCGGCTATAATTATCTCAGGTTGAATACAACATGGACTGATGACTTCTACAAATTTGAAGGTGATGAGGAGATAGGAACCATCACTTCCGAGGTACACAATTTAGCTATCAGCTGGTACGACAACTCTGCCGGAAAGTTATCAAGCGATTTTAGCATCCTTGTGGGGATCATAAAGTCCACGGGAGATGAAAGATATTATTCCGGGGATATGGCTGCTGCAGGTGAAGAACCGCTGAACGATGCAACATTCAAAGGATCAGGTTACGATGCGGGAGTGCGAATCCTGAGGAGCGGAAAACTATTTAAGGAACAGAGTTCATCATTCATCCAATGGTACTATGCATTAAGTCTTCATGCCGCTGTTTTTTACATGGAGAACAATGTGGTATCACAGACTATCCCCGGAACATCCCTGGGAGATTACAGGGAGGAGTACTCTGAAGAGGAATGGGGCATATTCCTGAGACCGGTAATCGCACTGCAGCCTAAGATCAAGGTCTCCGATTCTGTTACTCTTGTGCCCTATCTGGGTGTAGGGACAATGGTTACTGCCAGCAGCTGGTACTGGTGGAACGAAGAAGACTATATTGATGAAAGTTCCGTCCAGAACGGACAGCTTGCAGAAGATACAGGATCATCCGGAAGTATTACGGGCCTGGAAACATATTTAGGTTTTGATATTGCCATTGTCACCAACAGGGCTGCCGGTAACAGTATTTCTCTGGGCGGGGTCTTCAGCCGTTTTTTTGGCAGTACCGAATCGGACTTCTTCGAAATACATGCAGTCTATACAATGCCCTGGTAAGCCGGTTAAAAAAGAATCAGCCGACTCCACACAGCCACAAATGAGAATGAGTTTTCCAATGATAACTATGAATTTATTGAAACAAAAATACAAAATTCTCCTTTTGAGTGCAATTATCTGTTTTGCAGTTAATGTTCTTGAAGCGAAAGAGAGAGAAATTGGCCAGAGTGTCCTGGCATTCTGGAAGTTCAATGGTCTCTATTATGTGGGAACCATTGTTCACCGGGATATGACTGCTAAAGGGATTGTTTATCATATTGTTTTTGAAGATGGAGATCTGGGCATCGTCCCTTCCCACAAGGTCCATTCCCTTTCACTGGGGATTGGCTCAAAGGTATTAGCAAAAAGAGATAACGGAGGAATATCTCCCGGAATAATTGAAAAAATTACCGGAAGAGCTCTCTTTATTCGTTTTGATGACGGTGACCGGGGCTGGGCTGCCTGGTCCGGGATAGCTGTCAGAATACCAGCCGATAAAGTCTACTAGCAAAGAGCAATTGCCCGGACAAAAAGACAGCAATAAAAAATGAGTACTGTTCCATGACCATCAATCCGTTTACACAGGGATTTTCCACCGGCCTGATACTCCAGCTTGCTCTGGGTCCCGTCTTTATCTTTATCATAAATATCGCATTACACTCCGGTTTGAGAAACGGGATCTCAGCAGTTATTGCCGTAACCGTGGTTGATTACATTTATATTATTCTGGCAATTCTTGGTGCCGGCAGGTTTTTGAAAAGAAAAAATCTTTACAGTCTCTTAACCGCAGTGAGTTCCCTTATCTTATTTCTCTTTGGATTGTTGATTGTGCTCAAAGGAATTAATTCTGATTCTTTGCAGAACTCAATAATTGCCGACACTCAAAGCGGGATAACGAGTTTCACCGCGGCATTTATATTAACTCTCTCAAATCCATTAACAATCATATTCTGGACGGGAATCTTTACCGGCAAATCCATAGAATATTCATTTAACAAAAATGAATTATGGATATTCGGCTTATCTGCGGGTTTGTCAACCCTTGTTTTCCTGGGTGCCTCTGTTATTCTCTTTTCATTTGCAAACAGAGTAATACCCCTTCTGATGTTCAGGCTGTTAAACATTGTCGCGGGTCTCATATTGATTTTCTACGGTGTTAAGCGGGGAGTTGTTCTTTTAAAAAAGAGAGTATAACATGCGTATACGGTTCTTATATTATGATTTTCCAATCCGAAATTTTAATCATTTCTTTACAAATTTCAACAAATTAAGTATTTTTACTTGATTAATTGTAACTACTCAGCTATGTATAAAAATTGACATTTTAATGAATAAAACAAAACTGATGTGTCCCCGCCGCCGAAGGCGGCGGGGACACATTCTTGGTATTTTTTTTAAATATGAATATTTTAGTCATATAGCTGAGTAGTTGCGATTAATTTAACAAAAGTCTATTCACTGTTTGACTCCATATAAAAAACATCAGGTGAAAATATGAAAATCGTTATAAAGCTCATTCCATCTATTCTTATACTGCTCGTAATCCTTTCGTCACCCGCTGCACTGAACGCCCTTGAGGTGGATGTGGACGAAGTAGTAAAATCCAGACCGATAAAATTTCAGAACTACAGGGGAAAGTACAGAACACAGGACAGCAAAACTACCATAAAAATGATCGGAAGGAGACTGGCCGCAGGTGTAAGCAGGAAAGGGAGTAACAGGCGTGTGAGTTTCCGTACAAAATATTCCCTGATTCACGCCGTATCAAAAAATGAGCCTGAGAAGCTTTCAGCCGATGTCTTCTCCATAGACCGAAAGGCACGGGTAGGCCATATAAACGCAATAAGACTTATCCTCTCAGGCTACCTTGAGAAGATGTATGGGTATTCCGCAAAAAACGCGGGGACACTTGCCGTGTTTCTTACCTACTACAATGCCGTGTACAGGGGAGACACAAAATACTTCGGTACGAAATACAAGAAAGTGGTCATGAAGCATCTCAGCAGGCGAAATGCCGGGATCTCCACAAAATACTATGACTGGCCCGGAAAGACCAGGATACTCCTTCCCCTTACGGAGAAACCTGTCCGGGTAAAACTCGATTCCATAGACCCTGATATTATTTCGGGAAAAAAAATCAGGGAAAGAATGCGAAAGGACGATAAAAACATCCCGGAGAGGAAGAACCTCGTAGATCTTAAAAAAGATATCATTAAAAGGGACAGGAAAGAAATCGAAAAGGAGAAAAAGGAAGTCGCCCGGGAGAAGAAAACCGTTGAAAGAAAGAGGGAAAAAATTAAAGAGAAAAAAGAAGATATAAGGAAAGAGAAGAGGGAAAGTAAAAAAATTACGGACCCTCAAAAGAGGAAGAGAGAGGAAAAGGAAATCGCTAAAAAGGAAAAAGAGATAAAAAAAGAAGAGAAGAAACTGAAAGAGGAAGAAAAGAGAGTAAAAGACGAAGAGAAAAAAATTGAGAAGAAGGAAGAGGTCATTGCGAAGAAAGAGGAAAAGATAAAAGAGGAAGAGAAGGAGATCAAGAAGGACGAGTTAGACAAAAAGATAAAGGAAAACCCGGAAGAAGCCAAGAAGGTCCTTGATGAGAAGGAGAAGCAGCTTGAGGAGAAGGAGAAGGAGATCGCGGCCCGGGAGAAAGACCTGAAGGAGAAGAAAGTAAGCGATAATATCGTCGGGGACAAGCTCTACTATATGCGCACCAACCAGTGGTTGAAAAACGGCCACTACGATAACGACCTTTTTCTCATCAATGCGGCCACCCGAAAGATAATAAAAAAATCTCCCGTGGAGAATATTGCAGGAAGAAAATATGACATTTTTTCAGACGGGGTGGTTATCATCACCCATAAGGGGAACTTTGAGGCCGCCCACCGCCTTACTCTGATCAACAGGGACACACTGGAGGCTAAAGTCCACGGGTCAGATAATATCTTTTTCAGAAGCTTTGTACAGATAAGGGAAAGGTTTATCTACGCAATAGTCATTGAGAACAGCAGGTACTACCTGGGCAAGTTTGACAGCACTCTCAAGCTGGTCAACAAATCAGCCGAGGAGATTCACCAGGATTCATTTATCACCTTCTTCGGCAACACCATCTATGTCAACAGGAAGGACAGAAAGATAATAGTCCTTAACAGGGACAACCTGAAGCTGATAGATACGGTCAAACCATAGCGGACTGTTGCAAAAGCACTTTTATTTGCAACGACTCAGCTCTATGCTTATGAATAAATCTATTGATATAAATATAAACAATATGTCCCGCCTGGGCGGCGGGACATACCAGATTTGTTTTTAAAAAGAATATGATACTCAGCTATATGATTAAAAATATGTATATGTAAGAAAAACATCAAGAATGTGTCCCCGCCGCCGACCGCGGCGGGGACACATCAGTTATATTTTTCTTAACATACCGGTTTTTATACATAGCTGAGGATGTATTTATCGATGAAATAAAAATAATTAAGGAGAATTATTATGGGATACTGGAGTGAATTCAAAGAGATCGTTTCAAAGGGAGTTGATCTGGCCCTTGAGAACATTAAGGACGGCGCCGAAATAGCAAAGGTGAAGGGCAAGGAGGGACTCTCCTACCTTCAGCTGAAAAAGGACCTTATTATCAAGCAGAGGAAGCTTCATGATCACCTCACCGATCTGGGAGAGGCCACCCGGGAACTCTATAAAGGGAAGAAGGATATCTATGCGGATGAGAAGGTCAAGGATATCATGGAGAAGATCAATGAAGTGGAGAATGAGTGCAGCAAGCTGGAAGAGGAGATAAAGAACATCGGCAGTGAGGAAAAGAAGGCCGGTGAAGCGGCTGCTGCAAAAGCCAAGGAAGAAAAGACAGAAGAGAAGAAACCTGAAGCTGAATAGTTTTAACAGCCATAACAATTAAAAAACGCGGTCAATGCCGCGTTTTTTTATTATCCGTATATATTGTGATAATTCCCGGGTCCGGATAATCTTTAATCTCCAAATATCTTATCAAAAAACACCTTTTCTCTTGAATTGTCCCATGAATCCGAATCACCGGCAATATTACGCCAGGACTCATCCTGGTCCTTTACACTCTCCAGTAAATCCAGACCCGAGTTTACCTTGTCCACCCATTCGGGACCGCCTTCAAGGGCCCTGTCCATGAGATTCAGAAGGTCTCTCTTGGTCTGGGCCACACCCTCCCGGGTAAACCGCGCCTTGATGCTTGCGGTCCCTCTTTTAAAGAAGTCACTGATCCTCCGGCCTGTACTCCTGTATGCCAGCTGGAGCTCCTCCCGGGTCTCCTCTTCGGTCTGGTCAACATGGAACATTCTTTTGTACTTTTTCATCTTGAGATCGAGTTCAATGAATGTAACTTCAAAATCCTTAACTTCCCTGAGGACCGCGCTGTTTTCCCGGTAAAGCAGATCAAGACGGTCTTTGTATTCCTGGAGCCTTACATGCGCCATCTGCAGGGCGTCCCTCTCCTGGGTTGTCAGCGTGGTATCATTGGATTTTTCATCTATCATGGCCTGTGATGCGATGATCCCGTTCATCACCTGTTTCAGGTCCTTTGTCTGTTTTTCAAGGGGGAGGATAAACTGCTTGCTCCACTTGTTCCACATGGTCAGCGCCAGCTTGGCATTTTCAAAGAGCTCATCAAAGCGCTCTTTCTCCTCGGGGTCCTCGGGGCTCAGCATATCAAGGGACGCGATGGCGATCTTTGCGTCAATAAGGGCCTTTTTCAGGTCCCTTTTCGCTCCCACCTTTTTTCGGACGAACTGCGCTATGTGAAGACCTGTTTTCGCCACCGCCGTAACCGACTTTATGATATCTGCCGGGCTTCCCGACCCCCCTGCCTTCGCGCCGCTTGTCGCCATGGCAAAGACATCCCCGGCCATGATCTTGATAAATTCCCGGTTTTCACGAAGGTGCGCTTTCTTTGATCCCTTGTGGGTCTTGTAGAGCATTCTCCGCTTGACGGCATCACGCTTGATCTTCTCTGCCGGCGAGAGGCCCGCCTCTTCGGCAATCTCCGCTTTGGCGAACTTCAGCTTGTTATTGGAGTAGGCTTCAAGGTCTGCAGCAGTGGATTCAATAAAGGTCCCGATAAGAGACGCCCCCGGGCCTCCCGTTCCGGACCCGGGTGCCGTACCGATCAATTTCTGCTTCAGCCCGTCCTTATACTTATTTATGCATGTTGTAAGGGCCGCGCCGGTATCCGTGGTGCCTGTTGTTACGCTGTCCTCGATGGCCTGGAAACAGGTTTCAAAGGCGTTTATTTCGTCCCCGATAACCGTTTGCAATTCATTCTTCAGGTTCTTATACTGCACCTGGAGCCTCTTCGCCCCCTGTTCCGATATCTGCATCTTCTGCAAAACGTCGCGGGTTGCCTGTACATCGGGATTTTTATATTCATCCTTAAATGCCCCGTACCTGAAGAAGAACTCCTCCCTGTATTTTTTATAGTTTGCATTAAGTTTCTGCATGCACCCGGTCTGGTTCGCGCGAAGATCAGTGTTGTTCACAAATTTATTTTCAATGCATGCCTTGTATTTCATGACCTCGAATGTGACTTTTTTCTTACATCTGAGAAAAGCATAGTAGAGAGGATCATCGCTGTTTGCGGGGTTGGCGGTATCAACAAAGGGGTCATCGGCTCTCTGGCCGGGGGTTGTGGACTTGTTGGTCTCGAATTCAATAAGTTCCTTACCCCAGTCTTCCGGGGTAATATCGTAGCTCAGGGGTTTATAGAGTGTCCGCGCGTCCGTATTGCATTTACTGCCGCACTTCTGTGAAAGTTTTGCCACAAGGTAATCTTTCAGGACCTCTTCTCCAAAATGATAGAATTTCAGGAGCCCCGTCCCCGGGGGCATGGTGAGCCTTTTTATCCCGCCCAAAACGGTGCTCAATCCCCGGACAATGTTCTCCTGGTTTTTTCCTGTCCGTGCGGAATGCGCCCTGTCCACATTTTTCATTTCACTTCCCCGGGAAGTTTTTCGTGCCTTCATGTATTTGGTCAGCTCCGCGTTATCAATGAGGTCAAACTCCACAAGGACCTTCTGTTTCAGGACCTTTACGGTCCACGGCTGTTCCTTGGGAACCGGCGGAAGCGGACGCCTCGAAGGTGTGCTTCTTCTCCCGGGCCAGGCCATTGCATGGTTTTCAGGAAGAACAAAAAGAATAAGAATTAAAGCAAGGAGGGTCATCCTGAAAAAGGGGTTTTCTCTGTTACTGCTTTCTAAAAGCTCCATAAAATCCTCTCAGCCGGGGTAGAATAAAACCGTATCATTTGATAAAAAATTAAAATACCTCGATGCAGGGACCAGGGTATTCCGCCATGAAAAGAAAATATCAGGCAGGAGAGAAATTGCAACTGTTTTTTATATCCCTACTGCAGCTTGATGATCACCTCAACCCGCCTGTTCTTCTGCCGGCCTTCCTTTGACTTGTTGTCCGCGATGGGTTTGTCGGGGCCCATTCCCCTGTAGGAGAGCTTGTCCCCGCTCCCCCTTTTCTTCAGGTGGCCGGCAACCGAGAGGGCCCTGCGGAGGGAGAGCCCCATGTTGTAGTCCCGTTCACCCACACTGTCGGTATGCCCCTCAACAATGATCTCCCTGTCGGGATACTTTTTCCTGATCACTTCGGCGACCCTCTCCAGGGTGTCCACCGAGTCCTTCTTGAGCCGGGCGGAATCGAAGTCGAAGAGGACCTCCCCCAGGCGGAGCACCAGCCCCCGCTTATCGGTATCCACCTCAATATTTTTGTCCTTCTCAAGCTCTTTTTTCAGTTCCTCTTTGGCCTTCTCCTTCTCCTTCTCCGGGACAGGGGAATAGAGTTTCCCCCTGCTGTGCATGTTCATCCTAAACCCGATGCTGCCGTACCCCGTCCTGCCGTCCCGGAACACCAGCATGACCCTGTATTTGTCCCTGATGTCCTCGGGAATATTTTTATCCATGTCCCAGAGAATCGTACCGGAGTTCTGCCCGTAGATCTTTACCGGGTAGTCCCGGGGAAACCTCCGCTTTGTGAGGTCCTTGTCAATGATAAACCGGTAATTAATAGTGGCCATGCTCCTGCCGCCGTTCTTTTCAACGGAAACAAGCCGGTACTCGGCCTCAAGGACGAGGTTCAGGGGGATGGAAAAATTCTTAAAGAGAAGGTTCACCGGCCCCTTCCATGTATCTCCCGGTTTGACGTCTTCTTTGGGGAAATAGGGGACATGTCTCAGGTTGGGCATGATATAGCGCTTGTCCACATCCATGTAACCCTGCCTGTTGATGGAAAAGTCCGTACTGTACTGCTCCCTGAGCCGGAAGACCTGATCCGCGGAGTCCCTGCTGTACACGGAAAAGATCCCCTTCACGCTGCTCGATTCCGGGGACCTTTTATAGCAGGTGAGGTCGATGATGTTCCGCTCCTGGTAGACCCTGTTCAGCCGGGAATTGACCAGGTAACTGACCTCGGCGGTCCTGACCATCTCAAGGCGGTCGTTCACCGGGATGTCCCATTTAAAGACCGCGGCGTTCAGCCGGGGGGTGAATAGTGAAATAAGCAGAAGAATTATTGCAGAGAAATATTTCATCATTAGACATCTCCCTCCGGGAATTATCTCAATCAGTTGCGCAAAGGGCGATAGTAAGGGAAGAAGAAATTATATGCAATAAAAAAAGATTGCAAATATAATTATTATTGTAAATAGAGTATATATTTGTATCAGACAAAAATATTAAAATGGCTTGATTTGTGAAAAGCATGTCAATAATATTCTCCTTATGGACTATCATTGGAAAACAATTGAGGCCGTTAAAAAAGAGAAAATTGAATTCCAAAAACACGCTCTTAAAAGAATGGTTGAAGAGCGTTTGACATCTGAAGAAATAATTAATACTATAATTCAGGGCGAAATAATCAGGCATTATCATGAAGACAGGCCATTCCCCAGTGTTTTAATTCTTGGATATATTGAACAAAGACCAATTCATGTAGTCTGTGCCTATAATCATATTGCTGACAAGGTTCATGTTATAACCAATTATGAGCCGACACTGGATTATTATGAAGATGATTTCAAAACGAGGAGATAAATTTATGAAAACAGATACATGCCCACTTTGTAATGCTGAATTTCACGATGGTTATGTCATTTTTACCGCCGATCTGAAGCCGGGAATCCTTGTTATCAAAGACGTACCTGCCAGAATTTGTGATCACTGTGGATACGAATCTATAGATATCAAGACTGTCCGCACTATTGAGGAAATGGCACATATCGCCAGAAACAAAGATGTAGAAATTGAAGTATTAAAATTTCATGCAGCATAAAATGAGAGCGTAAGTTATCTATATGTGACTTGTTGAAAAAAAGTTCTTACTGGTACCTCTTATCAACGATCTTGATCACGCTCCCCTCGACCCTCTCCAGGGCCTCGGGCTCAACAAGGGTGATCTTTGCGGGGGCGCCGGTTTCGTCCTTAATGAGGGCCGCTAGCCTGTTCTTGAGCTCGACCATCTTCTTGATCTCGTCATTGAAGAAGTTCTCCGACACCTCTATTTTAAGCTCCATACTGTCAAAACCGTCCTCGTTCTCCACAACAAGCTGGAAGACCGGGACTTCTCCCCGTGCCTTCTTGAGTATTTCCTCGATCTGGAAGGGGAAGATATTTATCCCCTTGATGGATATCATGTCATCCACCCGGGAGGAGACCCTGTTCATCCGGAGAAAGCTCCTTCCGCAGGGGCACTCCCCTTCAATGAACGAAGAGATGTCCCCCGTCCTGTACCTGATAAGGGGAAACCCTTCACGGGTTATCGTGGTAAAAACAAGTTCGCCTTCCTCTCCGGCTTTTACCGGTTCCAGTGTGTCCGGATCGATTATCTCAGCGATGTAGTGGTCCTCGTTGATATGGAGCCCCTTCTTTTCGCCGCACTCCCCCGAAGCCCCGGGGCCCATGATCTCATTGATCCCGTAGGTATTGAAGGCCGATATCCGGAGGCCCTCCTCTATCCGGCCCCTGATCTTCTCACCCCACGGCTCGGCGCCGAATATGCCGATCCGGAGATTAAGCTCTTCCGGGTGGATTCCCATCTTTTCCAGGGTCGCCGCCACGCTCACCGCGTAGCTGGGCGTGCTCAGGAGGGCGGATGTCTTGTAGTCCTTCATGATCATGATCTGCTCCTCGATGTTCCTCCACTGGGAAGAGGGGATCACCGAAGCCCCGAGACTCTCCGCGCCGTAGTGTATCCCGAAACCGCCGGTGTACATACTGTAGCCCAGGGCGATCTGAACGAAGTCATGGTCCGTGATCCCCGCGGCAAAGAGAAGCCGGGCCACCATCTCTGACCAGTTCTTTATATCGTTTTTCGTATACCCGATACCGATGGGCCTCCCGGTCCTCCCTGTGGATGAATGGATCCTCACGATATCGCGAAGAGGCACCGCGAACATGTCATAGGGATAGCTGTTCCTCAGGTCGTCCTTTGTGGTGAAGGGGAGTTTTCTCATGTCGCCGATGCTCCTGATCTCCCCCATATCAACGGCAAGCTCATCAAACTTATGTTTGTAAAAGGCAACGTTCCGGCAGACCCTGTTCAGGGTGCTCTGGAGCCTCTCGATCTGGAGCTGTTCCAGGTCTTCCCTGGGCATGGTCTCGTTTTTTGAATAGATCCTGCTCTCCGCTGAAGTCATCACCCGCCTCCTATTCGCTTATGCTTTTGTAGTCCTTGCCCAGGTACGCCCTCTGGACATCGTTGTTGTTCAGAAGCTCCTCCGCGGACTCTTCAAGGACAATCTGACCGGTCTCAAGAACATATCCCCTGTCGGCAA
Organism: Spirochaetota bacterium; assembly: GCA_050298055.1. Classification (GTDB taxonomy): domain Bacteria; phylum Spirochaetota; class UBA4802; order UBA4802; family UBA5550; genus JBNKTL01. The sequence goes on along the minus strand of JBNKTL010000029.1, from coordinate 7,052 downwards.
TCCCCAGGGCCGCTTTGGCGTTCTGTTCCACGAGGAGTATGGTCTCGCCCCGGTCCCTCAGGTTTTTTATAATGGCAAAGATGTCCTTCACAATAATGGGGGCCAGTCCCATGGAGGGTTCGTCGAGCATCATGAGCCGGGGACCTGACATGAGTGACCGCCCGATGGCCAGCATCTGCTGTTCCCCGCCGGAAAGGGTCCCCCCCAGCTGGTTTTCCCTCTCCTTTAATCTCGGGAAGTGGCCGTAAATCTCCTCCAGCTTCTTCTCACGGTCCATCCTCTCCTGCCTCACGGCATATCCCCCGATGAGGAGGTTCTCCTTTACCGTCAGTGTATCAAAGATCTGCCTCCCTTCGGGAACAAGGGAACATCCCCCCTTCACGATCTTTTCCGCAGGCATGCCCGCGATGTCCATGCCCCCGAAACTGATCTCACCCGACCGGGGCTTTAATATCCCCGATATGGTGTTCAGGAGGGTGGATTTCCCGGCGCCGTTTCCCCCGATAATGGTCACGATCTCACCGGGGTTTATGTGCAGGGAGATCCCCTGGAGGACCCTCAGCTTCCCGTAACCCGCTTCAAGGTTCCTGATCTTAAGCATCGTCCTCTCCCAGGTAGACCCTTATGACATCCCTGTTCTTCTGGATGTCAGCGGGTTTCCCCTCGGCAATCTTTGTACCGGAACTGAGGACCACAATATGGTCGGATATGTCCATGATCAGGGACATATCGTGTTCAATGATAAGCACCGTTATCCCCCACTCCCTTATCCGGGTGATCATCTCCGCCATCTCTTCGGTTTCATGGATGTTGAGCCCCGCCGCGGGCTCGTCGAGGATCAGGAGCTCCGGCTCCATGGCCAGGGCCCGGGCAAACTCCACGGTCCTCTGCTTGCCGAAGGGAAGGCTCTCCGCGTCATGGTCGGCAAGTTCCGAAATCCCCAGAAGCTCAATGACCTCCCGGGACTTCTCATGGATCTTCCTCTCCTCCTCCCGGGACCGGGGAAGACTGAACATCCCGGAGAAGAAACCGGACCTGCTCCTCACGTGCCTCCCGATCATGACATTCTCCAGCACGCTCATGTGCCTGAAGAGCTTGATGTTCTGGAAGGTCCGGGAAATCCCCTTTTCGGCGATCCTGTAGGGAGGGAGCCCCTGGATAAAGTCCCCTTTGAACCTCACGCTCCCCGAGTCCGCCTTGAGGGTGCCGGAGATCAGGTTAAAGAGGGTGGTCTTCCCGGCACCGTTGGGACCGATGATGGCCTTGATCTGGTTCTTCCCCACATCGAAGCTCACATTGTCAACGGCCCGGAGGCCGCCGAAGGCCCTGTTGAGTTCCCTTATCTCCAAAAACATTTCCGATGATTCCGTCAAAGCTCTTATCCCAAACCTTTTAGTTTTTCCTTTATCAGCCTGAAATTATCCCCCTTGAAAATCCCGTCGGGGGCAAAGATCATCACGACAATGAGAATGATGCCGAAAACCGCGTCATCATAGCTGCCGAAAACCCCCCTGAGGGAGAGAAAATTCAAAACAATCCCCATGGTAAGGGCGCCCCAGATATTCGCCATTCCCCCGACAGCCACAATGGCCACGTACCTCACGGATTTTATCACGCCGGACTCCGACGGCCCTATTCCCCCGTTATAGTGGGCCATAAAGACCCCGGCAACAGAGGCAAGGATGGCGCTGAAGACAAATATTGCCAGCTTATATTTCGCGGGGTTGACCCCCATTGAATTTGCCGCCTCTTCGCTTCCATGGATGGAACGGAGCGCCCTCCCCACCCGGGAGTTGATGAGGTTTACCAGGAGGACCAGGCAGACCAGGACAAAGAACCACGCGATGTAGTAGTTCATCACCCTCATATCCGACGCTCCTTTTATCCTGAGTCCCGGGAGAAGGTTGAACCCCGGAATGTCCGATATCCCGTCCGCCTCCCCGAAAATACTGCTCCCCAGAAGGGTCCGGTAGATGATGATCCCGAAACCCAGGGTGGCCATGGCCAGGTAGTGTCCCTTAAGCTTCAGTATGGGGATACCGATGAGGAAGGATATGACAAAGGTGATGAAAACCGCCGTAAAAAGCGAAACCCAGGGGGAGACATGGAGTATCTTCTCCCCGTAGGGGTCCACACTCACCGTGGTAAAGCCGATAGACGTTATCAGGTCAACAAATCCGCTGCCCGCGAACTTTTTAAGATTAAGGGTGGTGAGCACGGACGTAGTATATCCCCCCATGGCAAAAAATGCCGCGTGTCCCAGGGAGATCTGCCCCGCGTACCCCATGAGGGCACAGAGCCCCAGGACCACGATCACATAGTACGCGGACATGGTCAGCTGCGTGAGATAGTACTCGGAGCCCGAGAGGGTGGATACAATCTGGAACAGAACAATGAATCCCAGTAAACCCGTGATGGGATAATATTTTTTAATGGACATCAAAACTCCTTCAGGGCGGAGACATCACTCCTGCCCATGAGACCGCTGGGTTTAACAAAAAGGATCAGGAGAAGGAGCGCGATGGCAATGGCGTCCTTGTAGGCCAGGGGGAGGATGCTGATACTGAAGGCCTCAAGGAGCCCCACGATCAGTCCCCCCAGGACCGCGCCGCTGCTGCTTCCCAGGCCGCCCAGGATGGCCACCGCGAACCCCTTGATGGCCAGGGATGTTCCGCCGTCATACTGGGTCATGGTAATGGGAGACACAACGGTCCCCGCCAGCGCCCCGATTGCCGCGGAGAGCATAAAGGAGAGGGTGACCATGTTCCGGGTATTGATACCGCAAAGCCGCGCCGCCTTCATGTTGGCGGAACAGGCCCGCATGGACCGGCCGGGAACGGTGAACTTAAAGAAGAGCCCCAGGAGAACAACGATGACAGATGAAATCCCCAGGACCCAGAGTACCTGGGGAGAAATATACGCTCCCAGGATCCTGATGGATGTGGATTCGTTCCCGGTGAAATAGGGGAGCGACCTCACCTTTTCATCCCAGACGTGAAGGGCGATCTCCCGTATGAGAATGGAGAGACCGATGGTGACGATTATCATGTTCAGGACCGTGGGCTTTTTCAGGTTGCGGATAAAGATAAAATCAATAAGCGCCCCGATAAGGGAAGTCAGCAGGACCGCCAGGAGTATGGCCAGGGGAAGAGGCATGTAGTGATAAAAGGTCACAGCGGACATTCCCCCCAGCATGAGAAATTCTCCCTGGGCAAAGTTGATGATCCCCGTGGTGTTGTAAATGATATTATACCCGATGGCCGTAATAGCGTAGATGCTCCCGATGGTAACCCCTGAAAATATATATTGTAATACCTGTTCAAATCCCATAGATAAAAATCGTAAAATTGCTCCGGCCCGGCGGTCTCCTCTCCGTAAATTTCCCTCTTCAGAGATATCTGTCCCCCTTCTCACTCAATGAAAAGGGGGACAGTGTTGTTTCCGTAAAGGTCAACGATGATGACCCGGCAGGCCAAAATATTTATTTTTCGAGGTCCCCCTTATTTTTTATAGGGAACAAACTTTCCGTCCTTAACGGTCATCATTTCAAAGGCATCCAGTCCCAGACCGTTATGGTCTGCGGGAGAGAAGTTGAAAATCCCCGCGGTACCGGCAAGCCCCGTAATATTTTCAATGGCGGCCCTGACCTTCTCCTTGTCTGTACCGCCCTTCTTCATTCCTTCGGTAAGGATGAGAATGGCATCATAGGCATGCCCGCCGAATGTGCTCACATCTTCCTTGTACTTTGACTCGTAGTCCTTCTTATACTTGAGAAGAAGTTTCTTCTGCTTGTTACGGTCAGCAAGTTTATCCGCAATAAGGAGCCTTCCCGCGGGAAAGATGATCCCTTCGCCCGCTTTACCCGCCTGCTTGGCATACTTGATGTTGCCGAACCCGTGGCTCTGGAACAGGGGAACGTTCATGTTAAGCTGTTTCATGTTCTTTGCCACAATTGACTGGGCGGGAACAATAGACCAGTTCACAACAGCCTGGACCTTCTTTGCCTTTACCTTTGTCAAAACACCGGTGAGGTCCGTTGATTTTTTATCGTAAACTTCGCTTATGGCGATCTTTATCCCGTACTTGGGGGCAATGGACTCAAGCTGTTTTTTCCCGGCCTTGCCGAACCCGGTGTTTCCGCAGATCACGCCGATCTTGCTGATACCCAGCCCCTTCATTGTCTCGTAGATCTTCATAACAGCATGGCTGTCCTTTTGGGGGGTCTTGAAAACATACTTCGCCACAGGGTTGACGATAACTTCGGCCGCGGCGCAGGAAAGAAGAATTGTCCCGGCTTTTTCGCAGATGTTCTTGATCTTCATTGTTTCGCCGCTTGTTGAAGGTCCTATGATGGCGAAAACCTTCTCCTCTTCTATGAGCTGCTTGGTAAAGGATATTGCCTTTTCAGGATTTGCTCCCGAGTCCTTGACGATAAGCTGCAGTTTTTTCCCATTAATACCGCCAGCGGCATTAATTTCATCAACAAGCATGTTGGCTGTTTTTGATTCGGGGGCGCCCAGAAATGATGCAGGTCCCGTTACAGCAAAAATTGCTCCGATTTTAATCGTATTGTCCGATCCTTTCTTACATGAAACGACGGCCGTTACAACACTCAGGCAGAGTGCCAGAGTCAGAAGTCTCTTAAGCTTCATGTTTTCCTCCTTAAATAAAATAAAATAGATATGATTATCCGCTCACTTCTGCTCCGGTTAAAACTGTTCCGGGACAGCCGTAAGTTATATATTTTGAATCTAACATTGGAAAAACCATAAGATAATGGAAAGAAAGTCAAGAAATAAGTAGGAAAACACAATTTTTTTTAAACATCCTCTCTCTTTTTGTCTCGCAAACCTATCCGTTATTGTGATTTTTCGTAAATATCACAACTGCCGTTGAGCAAAATGAGAATAAATCTCACCCCGGTGGCAGCAGCGGTATCATTTTCCCTTGATAAAATTATCAATAATAAAATCCGTTATTCCCTCCACATCATCCCTTCTGAAAAAAGGGAGGTCCGTGTCTCTTTTTTTGTCTGATATGACCGCCCGGATGTTCATGATACCCGACTCATAGAGGGGAGCTTCAGGGGAACCGCCAATAACCTCCATCTTCGGAAAAGACGCCGACTTGAACCCCTCCAGGATAACGATATGGGAACCCTGCTCCACATACCTTTCCGCCAGCTCTTCCGGTGAAAGAGGGCCATCAAGCCGGGTAAAGAGTGCCAGTTCACTGTCGTTGGTAAGCAGAACAGTCTCCGCGCCGGAGTTCCTGAATCTCCAGCTGTCCTTTCCTTCGGGATCAGCCTCCAGGTGGTGGAAGGTATGCTTGATCACCGAGGCCCGGTAGCCCCTCTTTTTTAACTCCTCTATTATTTTGAGGATAAGGGTCGTTTTCCCGGAGTTTGATCTCCCGGTGATTGAGATGAGATTGTGCATAGTTATTCAGCAGGTCCCGTTAATCAGAGTTACGGGAAGTTAAAATGATAGCCGGGAATAATTCAAGAGAATTTTTTACTCTTATGTGTAATGAAAATTATTTCACCGGGTGAATTTTTGGAAAATGTTTTTTTAGGCCATGGCACATGAGGTAAAAATTTCTTTACTTATAGGACCAATTTTACTACTTTTTACTAAAACAAGGTCAATGACAGGTTTCTTAATTAAACTCCTAAACTATTATTTAAAATAATAAGGAAAGTGAACTATGCACACTAATAAACAGGCAGCAATAAACGCCATTACATCTCTTCCGGACACAGCCTCTATGGAAGATATTATGTACAGGCTTTACGTTATCGATAAAATCAACAGAGGACTGAAGGCTATTGATAATGGAGAAACAATTTCTCTTGAAGAACTCGAACGTGAAGTTGAAACGTGGTAAAAATATCAAAGCCTGCAAGAAATGACCTGAAACAAATCCATGAGTATTTTGCACGGGACTCATTGTATTATGCTCAGGAAGTGATTCAATCAATATTACATCATATTAAACAACTGAAAAAATTTCCTCTTAGTGGCAGGATCGTTCCAGAGTTTAACAATGAAAGCATCAGAGAAATTATTCATGAATCTTACCGGATTGTTAACCGGAAAAGAAAAGACGTTGAAATTGTTGCCGTCATTCACGCGAAACGCGATCTGGAAGAGGCTGTTAAAATCAGGTTGAAATAACAACGCCCCAACCGGGAAAAAACGACAAACCACACAACCCATAAACTCTCCTTTAACCGGAACCCTCCCCCCGCATCCCCAACTTCGGTGACAAACTCCCTTATGCCATCATTCTCTTGCCCCCCTTTACTAAAGGGGGCCGGGGAGGATTCTATCTTCCGTATCCTGAACTTCCCGGGAACGCTCCGCGCTGGCTCGTCACTTTGGCAAGCTGCCACCCTCCTGGTTCCGCCTGCATGCGTTACATCCTGATAACTTAACGGCCAAAGTGACCAAAGCCGCTCCTCAGTCGCCGGAGGGGCTAGGGACTTCATTTGCTAAGAACTTTTTATAGTGTACCGCTGTACGCGCGTCATGCACGACATCGGCACCATGTCGCTTGCCCTCCCTGGCGCGCTCCCTTTCCTTAGTTAAGAAATTTTTTACCTTTTGAAAATCAGAAAGCAATCTTCAGACTCATAAACTCCCTGGCGGAAAAGAACAAAATCAAAGAAGGCTAACCCGGAACCTCCCTCATCCATGAAGCCACTTCGACGATAAGAGGCAATTATGCCGCATTGCTCACCTCTTCGCAAAGCCTCAGGGTTCGCAATGTTCACGGGCAAGCCCGTCGACATAATTCATCTTATCGAAAGTGGCCAGGGCTGGAAAGGGAATTTTTTCTGGCTTTGGAATTTTAAATTTTAGGGCATAAGAAATATTCTTGAATCTAATAAATCGCCCTGTAAATTATAATTTGATTACTATCATTATTTACTAAAATTAAAATTTTGAGTAAAACATTATAAAAATAAATAAAAAGCTAATAAAAAGCCCTATTTGAATATACCAAAATTTTTTACCTTTATCTTTTAAATACTTAGGTAATAGAAATAA